>JAVMKC010000001.1:0-10198 GCA_031732795.1 Accumulibacter sp.
CTTTCCCCAGCACGGTCAAAACGGACAAGTCATGTGCTACAGAACCGGACAGTTCTATTCGTTGCCAACATCGTGGTAACGAAAGGTGCGGATAACAGGGGATTGATGGGTCGATTCATCCCTCGTCGTGCCGATCGTTCGGCGTCGCTCTGCACGCTGAGATGAAGGAAGGCGGTGAGAAAAAGGCGATCGACGGTCGGTGCGCGCAATCGCCGATGCGCGCAAAGCGTGCCAAGCGACCCAAGCGGCCCGTCGATCAACGTCGTCGCGGTGGTGCCGCCAGCAAACCGGCGATCATCGCGTCGATCATCGGTTCGGCGGCGGCGGTGAGATCGAAGGCCGTCGGTTGCGTCAGCCAGAGCTGGGTGATGCCGCGGAAATAGGCTTGCAGGGCATACGCGGCAAGAGTGCAGTCGGTATCGGCCGGCAGGCGGCCCTGCGCCACGGCGCGGGAGATGATCCGGCGCGTCGATTGCGCGCATTCCCGATCCATGGCCTCGGCTTGCGGCGCGCCTTCGTCTTCCGGGGGTTGTTCGGATTTGCAGAGGACGATTTCGAGAACGGCGCGGGTACGTGGATTGGCGGCGATCTCACGTAAGCCTTGCACCGCTACGTTGCGCAAGGTGAGCATCGCATCGTCACCATCGCTGGCCGCCGCTTGTTCAAGTCGGCTTTGCATCGGCAGCGTCGCTCGCTTGCACATCGCCGCGAACAGTTCGTCCTTGTCCCGAAAGTGCCAGTACAGTGCGCCGCGGGTGACTCTGGCGGCGCCGGCCACCGCGCCCAGCGTCGCCCGGGTGACGCCGTGTTCGCGAAAAATCTGTTCGGCGGCGTCGAGCAGTGCTTCGCGCGTTGCCAAAGCCTCTTCTTTTTTGCGTCTGACCATCATTGTCGTTCACTCCACGCCGGCCGATCGGGCTGCGGGCGTCACATTTACAAACATTCTCGAATGTAGGTAATATTGAATCATCCTGCAAGTCGTGCCGTTCGTCGGCGAGGAAATTTCATGACGATTCCCGTTTGCCGTTCCGCTGCCCGCTGTTCGTCCGTGACGCCGACGGCGTTTTCGTTGCGGAGCCCGTTGCCGACTTTGCGGTGCTGGGCCGCTTCAGTGGTGATCGTCTCGACGCTGGTCGGTTGCGGTCAACCGCCGTCGGGTGGCATGGCCGGTTTCCCGCCGCCGCAGGTGACGACCACCGTCGTCCAGCCGACCTCGTTGCCGGTGGTTTTCGAGTATGTCGGCCAGACGGTCGGCTCGAAGGAGGCGGAAGTGCGCCCGCGGGTGACCGGCATCGTCGAAAAACGCCTGTACCAGGAAGGCACGCCGGTTCGCGCCGGGCAGGTGTTGTTCCAGATCGACGCCAAACCGTACGAGGCGCAGCTCGCCGCCGCCGAGGCCGAAATGTTGCGTGCCAAGGCGCAGAAAGCGCAGGCGGATCGCGAAGCGGCGCGTCTGCGGCCGTTGGCGGTGGCCAAGGCGATCGGTCAGAAGGAGGCCGATGACGCGGCTTCCGCGGCCGATTTCGCCGGCGCGGCGGTCAAAGCCGCGCAAGCCAAGCTGGCCGAAGCGCGGCTCAATCTGTCCTATACCCGGGTGACGGCGCCGATCGGCGGCTTGTCCAGCCGGGCGCAGCAATCCGAAGGCAGCTTGGCCAACGCCAACACCACCTTGCTGACCACCGTGTCGCAGATCGATCCGATCTGGGTGTCGTTCAGCGTTTCCGACAATGAAAAACTGCGACTGAACAAGGCTATTGCCGAGGGGCGGCTGACCTTGCCCCGTCAAAACGCTTTCGAAGTGACGGTGAAACTGGCCGACGGCTCGACTTTTCCGCGGAGCGGGCGGATCAACTTCGCCGATTCGCGAGTCAACCCGCAGACCGGAACCTACGAAATGCGCGCCGAGATCAGCAACGGCGACTCGGCGCTGAAACCCGGTCAGTTCGTTCGGGTCGCTTTGAAGGGCGCTCAACGTACCGGCGCGCTGGCCGTGCCGCAAGTGGCGGTGTTGGAAGGTCCGCAAGGCAAATTCGTCTATCTGGTCGGCAAGGAAAAAAACGACACCAAAGACGCCAAGACCATCGCCGTTGCCCGACCGGTGGTGGTCGGCGACTGGTCGACCCACCAGGGCGTCAATGTCTGGCTGATCGAATCCGGATTGACCGCCGGCGACGAGGTGATCGTTGACGGCATTGCCCGAATCATGATGCCGAACAGCCCGGTTCAGGTCGTTCCGCCGGGTGCGCCGGCCGCCGCACCGGCACCGGCTCCGACCCCGGCGGCCAAACCGTGAGCCCGATGGCCGGCGCGGGCTTTGTCCGGCGTCAGTGCAGCCGTCTTTCCCGCAGCTTCGCGCGGCATTTTTCAGCCTGAGACGAGCCGTCCATGTTCGCCAAATTTTTCATCGATCGCCCGATCTTCGCCGCGGTGATCTCGTTGTTCCTGGTGCTGGCCGGACTGGCGGCGATGCGTGCGTTGCCGATCGCGCAGTACCCGGAAATCGCGCCACCGGTGGTCACCGTGCAGGCGGTCTATCCCGGCGCATCGGCGCAGGTGCTCGAATCGACGGTCGCCGCGCCGCTGGAGAACGCAATCAACGGCGTGCCGCGGATGATCTACATGTCGTCGAATTCGTCTTCGAACGGCGTCGCCCAGATTCAAGTGACCTTCGAGATCGGCACCAACGTCGATCTGGCGGCGGTGAATGTCAATAACCGGGTCAAGCAGGTCGAGTCACGCCTGCCGCAGGAGGTCCGCCGGCAAGGCGTCACCGTCGAACCGGGATCGTCGGCGTTCCTGCAGGTGCTGGCGTTCCATTCGCCGAACGGACGTTACGACGATCTGTTCATCTCCAATTACGTGACCCTGAATGTTCTCGATCGGCTGAAGCGTCTGCCGGGAACGACCAACGTGCAGATTTTCGGCGCCAAGGATTACGCGATGCGCATCTGGCTGAAGCCGGACCGTCTGGCACAGCTCAAGCTGACGCCGGGCGACGTGGCGACGGCGATCGACGAGCAGAACGCGCAGTTCGCCGCCGGCAAGGTCGGCCAATCGCCGATCGGCACCGGCCAGGACCTGGTGTATACCATTACCTCCAAAGGCCGGCTGGCCGAGGTCGGACAATTCGAGGCGATCATCGTCCGCGCCAATCCCGACGGTTCGATGGTCCGCCTGGCCGACGTCGCCCGTGTCGAGCTCGGTTCGCGCGATTATGAATTCAACGGCCGTTACAACGGCAAGCCGGCGACGCTGGTCGGCATCTTCCTCTCACCGGGGGCCAACGCTCTCGACGTCGCCGAGAGCGTCAAAAAAACCGTCGATGAACTGCAGCAGCGTTTTCCCGACGGCCTGGCCTACGCCATCCCCTACGACACCACCCGCTTCGTCCGCGTTTCGATCGAAGAGGTGCTGAAGACGCTCAGCGAAGCGATGGTGCTGGTCTTCCTGGTGGTCTACCTGTTTCTGCAGAGCTGGCGGGCGGCGATCATCCCTTTCGCCGCGGTGCCGGTGTCGCTGATCGGCACCTTCGCCGGCATCTATCTGCTCGGCTATTCGATCAATACCTTGACGCTGTTCGGGATGGTGCTGGCGATCGGCATCGTCGTCGATGACGCGATCGTCGTGCTGGAGAACGTCGAACGGATCATCCGCGAGGAGGGACTGCCGCCCCGGCAGGCGGCGATACAGGCGATGCACGAAGTGACCGGGCCGATCGTCGCCATCGTCCTGACCCTGACCGCGGTATTCGTGCCGATCGCCTTCCTCGGCGGGCTGACCGGCGAACTGTACCGGCAATTCGCGGTGACCATTTCGATTGCCGTCGTGCTCTCGGGCATCGTCGCCCTGACCCTGTCGCCGTCGCTGTGCGTGTTGATGCTCAAGCACGGGCAACCGACGCCCAATCGCTTCTTCCGCGCTTTCAACGCCTGGTTCGCCCGTCTCACCGGCCGCTACATCGACGGGGTGATCTGGGTCATCCGCCGGGCGGCGATCGTCCTGACGCTGTTCATCGGCATGGTGTTGATCACCGGCGTGCTGTGGAAAACGACTCCCGGCAGTCTGGTT
Source organism: Accumulibacter sp. (assembly GCA_031732795.1). GTDB lineage: Bacteria > Pseudomonadota > Gammaproteobacteria > Burkholderiales > Rhodocyclaceae > Accumulibacter. The sequence goes on from JAVMKC010000001.1 coordinate 4,069, forward strand.
CCCGACGAAGATCAGGGCTTCTACATCGGTGCGGTGATCCTGCCCGACGGCGCGACGCTGCAGCGCACCACCCAGGTCGTCGAGCAGGTCGAAGCCGCTGTGAAGAGCAACGACGCCAATCAGGATGTCGTCGCTTTCGCCGGCTTCGATTTCATCGGCGGCGGTTTCCGCAACAACGCCGCGACGTTGTTCGTCACCCAGAAGCCGTGGCACGAACGGCAGGTGACCTCGCAGCAACTGGTCGGCGAGTTTTTCATGAAGACCGGCGCGATCAAGGAGGCACTGATCCTGGCGTTCAACCCGCCGGCGATTTTCGGCCTCGGCACCGCTGGCGGTTACGAATTCTTCATCCAGAACCGTGGCGACGGCGGACCGAAGCGGCTCCAGGAAGTGCTGCAGCAGTTCCTGGCCCGCGCCAACAGCGACCCGCAGCTCGGCGGTGCGCAGACGTTGTGGCGGGCGAGCGTGCCGCAGATTTTCGTCGATGTCGATCGTGAGAAAGCCAAGCAGGCCGGCGTCGCCGTCGAAGAGATTTTCGCGGCGCTGTCGGGAACCCTCGGTACGTATTACGTCAATGATTTCAATAAATACGGCCGCACCTGGCAGGTACTGATGTCCGCCGATCCTGATTTCCGGCGTCGTCCGGAAGATATTCAGGGGCTTTACGTGCGTTCCCGCCAGGGTGCGATGGTGCCGCTCGCCGCGCTGGTCAATGTCCAGTATTCCTCCGGCCCCGACTCGCTCGACCGTTTCAACAACCTGCCGGCGGTGAAAGTGATCGGCCAGACCGCACCCGGCATCAGTTCCGGCCAGGGCATCGCCCGTGTCGAACAGATCGCCCGCGAAGTGCTGCCGCCGGACTTTTCCTTCGACTGGGGTGGCTCGTCGTACCAGGAGAAAAAATCGAGCGGCGCTTCGGGGTTCGCACTCGGGCTGGCGGTGGTGATGGTGTTCCTGATTCTCGCCGCGCAATACGAAAAATGGGCCTTGCCGCTGTGTGTGCTGCTGGCGCTGCCCTTCGGCACTTTCGGCGCCTTGCTGGCGATCTGGGGCAAGAACCTGCTCGGACCGCTGTTCCACGCCGCGCCATTGACCAACGACGTCTATTTCCAGATCGGCCTGGTGACGCTGCTCGGTCTGGCGGCGAAAAACGCCATCCTGATCGTCGAATACGCGGTGCTCAAACACGACGAAGGCCTCTCGGCGTCGGCGGCGGCGATCGAGGCGGCGCGGCTGCGCTTCAGGCCGATCCTGATGACTTCGCTGGCGTTCATCCTCGGCGTGCTGCCACTGGCCATTTCCAGCGGTGCCGGCGCCGGCGCACGGCACTCGGTCGGCACCGGCGTGATGGGCGGCATGATCGCCGCCACCTTGCTCGCCGTCTTCCACGTGCCGCTGTTTTTCAAAGTGCTTTACGACCGACGGGTGCGCGAAACGCGAACCCACGATCAACTGTTGCAGGAATCAAAGCATCTGCCGCAGGTCAGCGCAGCGGTGGTTTCATCGTCAATGCCGGTGGCCAAGGGGGGCGACGATGTCTGAACGCCGCCGTGAACGCCGCCGTTTCCGCCCGCTGTGGGCGCTCCTGTCCCTGGCGATCGTCGCGTGTCAGAGCACGCCGGTGGCGCCGCCGACGCTCGATCTGCCGACATCGGACGCCACCGCGCCTGCACTCGCCCACTGGTGGCAGCAATTCGACGATCCGACGCTGAACGCCTTGATCGACGAAGCACTGGCCAGCAACCTCGACTTGCGCTCGGCGATGGTGCGCGTCGATCTGGCACGGGCCAATGTTCTGCTGGCGCAATCCAGTCTTTTTCCCAGCCTCAATCTGACGGTCGACCCCAGTCGCGGTCGTAGCACGCTGGCCGGCTGGCAACCGCTGCCGGCTGGATTCAACCCGGTGCACAACGACTATCTGGTGGCGCTCAGAGCCTCGTACGAGGTCGATCTCTGGGGACGTTACGCCAACGGGACCGCCGCCGCCCGCCAGGATTTGCTGTCCACCGCGTACGCGCGTGAAACGGTGCGTGTCGCCATCGTCGCCGAAACCGCCCGCGCGTATTTCGGATTGCTTGCCGCCGACGCCGAACGCGCTCTGCAACGCGAAACGCTGCAGGCGCGCGAACAGACCCTGGCCTTGCAAAACCGCTTGCAGCAGGCCGGCGTGATCGGCGACTTCGACCTGCAGCGCGCCCAGGCCGAGCGTGCCGCGGTGCTCGCCAACCTCGCCGCCGCCGAACGCACGGTCGGCCAGTACGAAACGGCGTTGGCAGCGATCGTCGGACGTTCGCCGCGCGAGGTGTACCAGGCCCGCATCGCCCGCGATGCCTCGCCGGCGCGTCTGCTGACGGCGCCGGAAATCCCCGCCGACCTGCCGTCGGACCTGCTCGAACGTCGTCCGGATGTCAAGCAGGCCGAAGCGCAGCTCGCCGCCGCCAGCCTGCGCATCGACGCCGCGCGCGCGCAATACTTTCCGTCGCTGTCGCTGACCGCGTCCTACGGCTCGGAATCGGCAGCGTTATCGAAACTGTTTTCGACGCCGGCGTTGATCTGGGGAGTCGGCGCCTCGCTGCTGCAGCCCCTGATCGGGCTGAAGGCGATCGACGCCAATGTCCAGGCCGAAACCGCCCGTCGTGAAGCCGCGCTGCTCACGTACACCCAGACCGTGCAAACCGCTTTCCGCGAAATACGCGACGCGTTGATTGCCCACCGCCAGGCCCGCGAAGCGCTCGCCGCGCAAAGCGAACGCCAGGCCAAACTCAAGAGCGCGCTCGAATTGGCCGAATTGCGTTATCGCGCCGGCTATTCCGGCTACCTCGAAGTTCTCGACGCGCAACGCCAACTGCTGCAGGCGCAAAGCCAGCACATCCTCGCCGCCCGTGACCGGCGTTTTGCCTTGATCGAGCTGGTGAAAGCCCTCGGTGGCGGCTGGCGTGACGGCATGGACGCCGCCGCTCGGGAGTAAGGCCAGCGGACGACCCGCGCCGACGCCAGTGATCCGTCGGCCTGGTCGCGCGTCGGAGGGAATGGCCAAGCCGCGTATACTGCGCCCTGTTTCAGTGCATCGGCACGGCCATGAAGAAAAACCTCAAGCCCTACATCGTCGGCATCGATCTCGGCACCAGCAATACCGTGGTCGCCTACTGCGCGCCCGGCAAAAAACGGATCGAACTGTTCGAGATCGACCAACTGGTTGGGCTCGGACAGGTGGCCGCCCGGCCGTTGCTGCCGTCGGTACGCTACCAGGCGGCCGATGGCGAAATCAGCACGGCCGACCGTCAGTTGCCCTGGCCGACCGACGACGGCGGCACGGTGACGCTGACCGGCAAACTGGCTCTCGACCTCGGTGGACAGGTGCCGGGACGGCTGGTGAGCAGCGCCAAGAGCTGGCTGTCGCACGCGGCGGTCGACCGGACCGCGCCGATCCTGCCTTGGGGTACCGACGAGGGGATCGCCAAAGTCTCGCCGGTCGAGGCCAGTGCCAGCTATCTGGCACACGTCCGCGCCGCCTGGCGGTACCACTTTCCCCAGGCGCCGCTCGAAGAACAGCAGCTGATCCTCACCGTGCCGGCGTCGTTCGACGACGGTGCCCGCGCCTTGACCCTGGCGGCGGCGCAGCAAGCCGGCCTGCCGAACCTGCGCCTGCTCGAAGAACCGCAAGCCGCTTTTTACGATTGGCTGTTCCGGCATCAGGATACCTTGACCGCCGATCTGGCGGCAACCCGCCTGTTGCTGGTCTGCGATATCGGCGGCGGCACTACCGATCTGACCTTGATCCGAGTGGCGATGCGCGACGGCGAACCGCAACTGACGCGCATCGGTGTCGGCGATCATCTGATGCTCGGCGGCGACAACATGGATCTGGCGCTGGCGCATCTGGTCGAAAGCCGCTTGCCGGCCGACGCGGGACGCTTGTCGGCGGCACGTTTTTCGCAACTCGTTGCCCGCTGCCGGATCGCCAAGGAGCAACTGTTGGGCCACGACGCGCCAACGACGACGACTTTGACGCTGCTCGGCGGGGGAAGCCGGCTGATCGGCGGCGCGCGCACGGTCGAGTTGGGTCGCGAGGAAGTCGGACGATTGCTGATCGACGGTTTCTTCCCGCGGGTAGCGCTCGACGAACCCTTGCAGCAACGACGGGCGGCGATCGTCGAATTCGGCCTGCCGTATCCCGCCGATCCGGCGATCAGCCGACATCTCGCCGCCTTCCTCGAGCGCCACCGCAGCGTCTCGCAGCAGGCGCTGACCGGCGGGGAGCCGGCTGATCGAGAAGTCTTGCCGATACCCGACACCTTGTTGGTCAACGGTGGCGTTTTCCAAGCCCCGTTACTCGCCGCTCGCCTGCAGCAGACCTTGGCCGAATGGCGCGGGGCACCGCTGCAGATCCTCGACAACGCTCAGCCGGATCTGGCCGTGGCCCGTGGTGCGGTCGCTTATGCCCTGGTCCGCCAGGGCTTCGGGCGGCGGATCGGCGGCGGATCGGCGCGCAGCTATTTTTTACTGCTCGACCACAAGAGCGGACCGACGCGCGGCGTCTGCCTGCTGCCGCGCGGCAGTGAGGAAGGTCAGGAAATCCGCTTGCCGGAACGGATTTTCAGTCTGCGACTCGGCCAACCGGTACGTTTCCACCTCGCCTCATCGGTTGCCGACACCGCGTACCAGGCCGGTGAGATCACCGATCTGGACGAGGATTTCGTCCGTCTGCCGCCGATCGCCACGGTCGTCCAGGCGCTGCCCGGCAGCACGCTGCGCGAGGTGCCGGTGGAACTGATCAGCACGATGACCGAAGTCGGCACTCTGGCGCTGCACTGCGTCCAGAACGACGACCCGACGCGCCGCTGGCTACTCGAATTCCAACTGCGCCGCGAAAGCGGCTTGCCAGAAGGGGCCGCAGGCGATCTGCCGGCCCGTTTTGCCGACGCCGTGCAGGCCATCGAACGTATTTTCGGCGCCAGCGCCCAAGCGGTGGACAGCAAGGACGTGCGACGATTGCGCAGCCAGCTCGAACAATGGCTCGGCAAGCGCGAGGACTGGGATTTGCCCCTGCTGCGCGCCTTGTTCGACGCGTTGCTGCAACGTGCGCGACGGCGGCGACGTTCGGCCGAGCACGAACGTTTGTGGCTCAATCTGGCCGGCTACTGTTTGCGCCCCGGGCTCGGCGACCCGGTGGACGACTGGCGGATCGACCAGTTGGTCCAATTGTTGCCACAAGGCGTACATTTCAACAACGAAAGTCAGAACTGGTCGGAATGGTGGACCTTGTGGCGTCGCGCCGCCGGCGGTTTGCCGACCACGGTCCAGGAAACGCTGTATGTCGATCTCCTGCCTTGGCTGCACGGCGAGCGCAGCCGAGCACGCAGCCAGCCGGCGATCGCCGGCAGCCACGACGACATCATCCGTCTGGCCGCTTCGCTGGAACGGTTGCCGGTGGAATCGAAGATCAAGATCGGCCACGCGCTGCTGGCGCGCTTGCGCAAACCCAACGAAAAACCGCTCGGCTGGTGGGCGCTGGGGCGGCTGGGCGCGCGGCAGACACTCTACGGCAGCGCGCACCAGACCGTTCCCGCCGAGGTGGCCGGCCAATGGCTGGCGACGATCCTCGCCCTCGACTGGAAGAAAGTCGAACCGGCGGCTTTCGCCGCCACACAGATCGCCCGCCTGACCGGCGACCGGGCCAGAGACTTGCCGGAAGCCGTGCGCGAAACGGTCCTGCGTCGGCTGCAGGCGGTCGGTGCCGCCCCTCATTGGCGCGAGCAGATCCGCACGGTCGTCGAACTCGACAAGGCTGATGAACGCCGGGCGTTCGGTGAAGCCCTGCCGGCAGGTTTGCGCTTGATGGCAGATCAGCGAAGATAGTCTACAGTCAATACAAAGAGTAAAGAGAAACCTCGCTGTACCCGTTTGCTCGTAGCCGCTGAACCACGCAAGCGCGTTCACCCGTCAATTACTCGGCAACGTGTGACACACGACACTGCACCAAGCCTTGTCAGCGCGCAAAATGTCAAGAGACAAAGCCGGCAGCCGACCATATTCTTGGACGAAATGCTGACAACGCGAAATTGATTCGCCCATAGAGCAATTCGCTCTGTGCAGCGACACGAATGCAGTAATCAACGCGATAAAGAAG
>JAVMKC010000002.1:0-9752 GCA_031732795.1 Accumulibacter sp.
TTTCTGAGCTGCCTACCCGGCAGTGAAGTTCGGCCAACACAACGAAGAATTCGTCGCCAATTTCTGAGCTGCCTACCCGGCAGTGAAGGCGCGATGAAACCTCAGACAAAAGTCCAGCAATTTCTGAGCTGCCTACCCGGCAGTGAAGAAGGCGCTACGGCCCTTGCGATTGCCCCAGATTTTCTGAGCTGCCTACCCGGCAGTGAAGTTTGGCGCAGTTATGACAGGATAGCTTATTCTTTTCTGAGCTGCCTACCCGGCAGTGAAGGCGTCGGCTGTGGTATTGCTGGTCTGTGCGATTTTCTGAGCTGCCTACCCGGCAGTGAAGACAAAGTCTGCGGATGAGGAAATGGCTTTGTATTTCTGAGCTGCCTACCCGGCAGTGAAGCACACGACGTATAACCGCGCCAAGCCGACAGATTTCTGAGCTGCCTACCCGGCAGTGAAGGAGATGATCCGCGTCACGCGGACATACTGCACTTTCTGAGCTGCCTACCCGGCAGTGAAGTGGTCATCGTCGTCGTCAAGCATGCTGGTGCGTTTCTGAGCTGCCTACCCGGCAGTGAAGTAGATTTTTCGCGAGACTTGTTCCTGATTGTTAATGAACAAATTCCTTTTTGGCGCCTTCGACCCAAAATCAGGCGCCAAATAAAATTGGCTAAAGATCAACCACTTGTGAAGGCGTCAAAAAAAAGGGTGATCAGAACCAAGGAATGGTCGCGGTCGTGCCAAGACCGTAGGCGGAAAACCGCCCTGGCGATGGGTCGGTCATCAGCGGTCCTTGTTCAATGAAAAGCTTGAACTGTTGACCGGTGCTGCGGCTGGCAAGAGCCACGTAGGGCAGATCGAGCAAACGGATTCGGCTGTCCGGAATGCGTCGCAACGCTTCTTCGGCACTCAGACCTTTGCGCGCCATCAGCCGCCGCCGCTCCCGTTCGGGGCTGCTGTGGGACTGTACCCGGCGGACGACACGATGGTGAACTTGGGCCGGAATGGGGCGCGGGCCGACGATCTGCAGGTGGTCGCGCATCCCGCTCAGCCAGCCGGAGTTCATGAATTTCTGCAGCACGATTTCGCCGGCGTGAATACGGAGGACGGGTCCCAGCCCTGGGCTGGCGTGTTCGGCCGCGGGGAAACTGACACCGATTTCCCCCGTTCCCCACTCGCAAAGACCTCGATGCAATTTGCTGAAAAGCGCATTCATCAGCAGTGTGGCGGGAAACTCCGGGTCCGGCATCAAACGGAGGTCGGCGTAGGCATCCATGGTGCGGACCTCATTCTTTTTCGCTGTCGCCGAACACGCCGCCACGGATGAAGGTGGCCATCACGAAGTGCTGATCGCCTGTTGCCGGCGGCTTGTTTTTCAACGCCCAGGCATCGAGCAAGGAATAGAAATCGGCCTTGGCCTTGGGCTGACGATAGGCCCGGGCTTGCGTGGTGACCGATCCGTAAGGTTCGACGGCGATCGGGCCGATGATTTCATCGTCTTGCCGCGGATACCAGGTATCGATGGTGCGCAAGGCGTTGCCGATTTTCTGGCTGTGCAGAGCGGCGACGCCATTGACCGCGTAGAGGGTCTTGCTCTTTTGCCCGCGCTTGTCTCCCTTGTCGAGAATCAATTCCTGCGAGGGGTAGACCTCCTGACCATCGCCGATCCGGGCGTAGGCGACGATCTCGAGCAGCACGTACTCCTGGCCGGCCAGGCCACGTTCGATGAGCTCAGCCACCGCTTGCAGGTCCGCTTGCGCGGCGTCGGGGACATCGAAAGTCCGCAACGAGAAATCCAGGGCGTTGAACCGCCACCGGGAGCGGATTTCTCCTTTTTCCAGATGATGGATGTGTACGACGATCTGTTCGGCACCCATTCGGTTGCGCCACAGGAAGCGGCCGTTGGCCAGGTTGATGGCGTAGCGGCGGGCGAGCTCGGCAAAGCCGATTTCATCCCGGTAATTTTTGACCAGGCTGCCGAGTCTGGCTTGATAAAGGGCATTGTTGCAGGCCGCCGGTTCGCCGGCACCGCCCAACACCCGCAAGGTGAAGCGGAGCCGCAAGGTATCGGCATCGTTGGGCAGGGTCGCCACGTCCACGGTTTGCAGATTGGGCGACTGGATGGACGCATCCAGCTTGGCCGGATCTGGATCCTTGGTTTTGAGGCGATTCGAGAGGGTGCCGCGTACCGATTTTTCGTGCAGTTCCACCGGTTTCCATTGGGCGCCATCGGTTTGCTGGTCCCAGCGACCGGCGCTGAACAGCCCGTCGGAGGGGTCGAGTTTGCGCTCGAAGGCGAGCACGGAGGCAGTGGCAAGTTCGGGGGTGGCCATGATCAGACTCCTTGGAGAGATGGGAATTCAGGACTCGAAAGGGGTTCATTGAGCTCAGCGTAGCGGTTGTCGCAACGATAGAGACCTTGCTGCGGATCGGCCGAGCTGCACCAGAACAATTGTTCCAGCCGCTGTACGCGGTGAGGTGCCACCCATTGGCCGAGCGAGTACAGACTTTCGACGAAACGGAAGGGGACCGTCGGGTCGCGTGCGCCGGCCACTTCCCCCGGCTCGTACAGCGGGGAGAGGCCGGCGTAGCCGATGGGCAGCGGGACCAGCCAGCCGTTGCGTTGTTGCAGATGCCAGTCCGCCGGGCCGTCAGCGCCCTCCCCCGCCGGCGGTAAATGATGCAGGCTGGCGATATCGAGCAAGGCATCCAGCACGTTGGCGTTGGCCTCGGTGCTGGCGTTGACCTCGCCATCGCCGACGCGCCGTCGGAGCAGTTCCTCGGCCAACAAATCCGGTCGATGCACCAGGGCAAAACCTGGCAACAGACGGTAGCGGAAACGCAACCAGGCTTCACGACGCCGGACCTCCGCTCCGCCAGGCAGTGAGATCCATCTGGCGGCGGCGTTCCTGCTCTGCGCAGGGAAGATGCTTCCTCCGGCCAGACGCATGCTCAGCGCCAGTTCGAGCGCCGCCTCGGCGAGGGCGTCTTCCTGCGCCGTATCCTCCAGGAAGGCCTTGACGGCAATCACCAGGCTGACATCGAGATGCGCCCGACCTTCTTCGACGATGGCGGCAGGCGTTCCCTGCGCAATGAATTTGCTGGCTTCGCGTTTGAGAAAAACCGGGTTGCGAGTCTGGGTGAATATACGATGCTGGCGACGGTTGGGGCGAAAGGTCTGCGCTTCGAAAGCATGGCAGACGATACCTACGCCGGGGAAACTCACTGCATGGGACCGGGCCAGACGGCGCTCCAGGGCATGCACGAAGCCCAGAAACGCCGATGGCGCCGGAAATCCCCAGGTCAGGGGGCTGGATACCGCGTTGGCGTTCTGTACCCGCAAGCGCAAGACCAGCATGGCATCGAGTCGGGCAAAGGGGTCAGTCATGGGGCAATTCCTCACGCACCAGCCGGAGTTCCTGAGCCAGGACACTTCGCCAAGCCTGGGCTTCCGGGTCGCCAAACAAGGTCAAATCCGTCCTGAGCCGGTTGTTCAACCAGACCGCGAATCGTTGGCAGACCTCATCCTGCCAGTCGCCGCGCTGGCGGTCGCTGGCGAAAGCGGGGTCCAAATCGGCTCGCCATGGGTCGAGCCAGTATTGCTCGGCCCGGTCGAGGCGGCACTCCTCGCTTGCGGTCCACCCGGGTGCCATGCCGTGACGGACTTCGGCAGCCATTTGCAGGAGTTCGTTGCACAGGGTGATGACCATCTCGGCGCGGGTGTCGCGGATGCGCATGGTGCTGGTCGCCCGCGCCACGCTGCGCAGGAAATTGCGCAATTCGGCGGCCTGGCGACGCACGCCGTCACGGCGCTCGAAATATCGGCCGAAGACGGTTGCACAGTAACGGGGCGCACGGAGCGGCGGCTCCTCCCACCGCGGCGGCAAGGACGGCAGCAAGTAATTCTCTCCCCGCCGTTCGCTGTTCAACTGGCTGATATTCTGCGGTTGCGATCCACCGAAACGCTGAATGACCACATCGGGATAGTCCCGATAGCCGTGAGGATGGGCTCGCCGGCTTTTGTGGGCCGCACGGGCGGCTTTGGCCGGCTCCGAAAAACGGTCGTCAGTGATTCGCCGATGCACGGCATGCGCTAGCGGTGACGAAAACAGCGGCGACAGCAGGTGGTAGCCACCGTCACCCACGGGCCAGAAGACTTGCTTGGCCAATTTGTGGGAGTTCGCGCCACTCTTGGGTTCAGGGAGTCGCGCGAAGGCCGCCAGCCAACAGGCGGCTTCGGCGGCATCATCCGACAACGCCTCGGCAAGCGCTCCGTCTCCCGCCATCACTCGCTCCAGCAGCGTCGTTCCGTCCACTTCGATTCGGAGGAATTTATACACGTCCAGTGCCGCGGCGTTGCCCACCACGTCGCTGGCACTCTTCGCGCCGAGGACGTGGGTGCCGACGACGCACTCACCCTCCGCCGGGTTTCCCGGGCTGGACAGGCTGGTGCCTTCCGCAGACGGATGGGTGAATTTCACCGCGTGCGTCACCTGCTGGATTTGCCCGACCCGTCGGGCGGCGTCGGCAATCCAGATCTCGGGCCGGTGTTCGTCGACAAGCCGTTGACGGGCGTCGTGCGCCTCGGGTTTGAGCTTGTCGAGCTTCGCTTGCAGGCGTTCCGCCAGAAATCCGGCGATTGCGACCTTCAATGCCGCCACGGTTTGCGGCGAATTTCCATGAGTGGCCAAGGCGAGTCTCCTGGTTGCCGATTCGGAGCGAGAAAAAAGCCGCGCCTCTCGCATGAAGGTGAGTGCATCAAACCAGCAGACGCCACACCGCCGAAAATGATTTACCGAAAAATAATTTACCTAGTAACTTGTTAAGGTTTGATGTAAATTTAGCGCATGGTAAATCAAGCCTGAGCAATAAAGCAAGTAAACCGCTTGTTTAATTTACTCTCTTGATGCGCCAGTGATCGCGGCAAGCCCTTGCGACTGCGGAAAGCAGCTCAGAAATAGTAGCTAGCGAAGGTGCTGTTTCCCTTTACTGCCGGACAGGCAGCTTGCAGCACTCTTCTACGCTCGGCTGAATCCCAGCGTCGGGTGATAACGCCATCGACGCACGTCACGCCCCGGCAAATCGACCGTGCCGAAGCGACGTGCGCAGTCTTCCGGAGCCAGCCCGAACGCCTCCGCCAAAGCTTGCAATTCGGCGAGGTAGTCCGGAACCGCCCAGGGACGTATTCGCTGGCTGACCAGCACATCGGGATCGGCAAGCCGGGTGAGCAGACTCGTTTCCATCTCCGCTTCCTGGCCATTGTCCGCCAGCAAAATCAGCGCGGTGCGTGTGCAATCTTCGTCGGGCTGCAAATAGAAGGTCTGGTGACCCAATGGATCGGCACGAAATGGCGTACACGCCTGCATATGGCCCGTGAGGTGAACCGGAGTGGTCCACCACCAGGGAGCGGGAACTTCCCGTTGCAGCTCGCCATCGACGGCACCCAACATCACGTCCGCCAGGCGGGCATGCTCCAGGTCGACGAGCCGGTTGGCCGGATCAGGCTGTGGATGGGCCCGAATGCGGGCACGGGCGTCGATGCGCGGCCATTCTTCGGGCCGCAACAGCTTGCGCAAGGAATGGGTGCGCAAACGAAACGCTTCACTCTCGAAGCCCGGATGGCAAAACGCCACCCCTTGGCCGCCCTGCCGAAGACTTTTGAGGTTGGTATCCAGACACAGGATATTGGGGTGCTCCTCGGGGCAATCGAATTCCTGGTGCCGGCGCACCCGCCCCGCCAACTGAACCAGGGAGCGCATCGACGAAGGCTCGACGATCGCCCAGTGATAGGAGTGATCCCGGCCGACTTCGGCGACGCTGGTGGCCAGGACGATGAACAGATGATCCGTCTCCTCGCTGCCGTCGAGAGCGGCGCGAACCTCCGGCAAGTGGAAGACGGACTCTGGCTGATGGCGTTTGAGCGCCGCATCCAGCACCTGCTCGATCCGCGCCCGGATCAGCAGAGGATGACGAGAATGGTACGGACAGAGGTGAATACGAAAACCTGCGGGCGCCTCGCCGGCAAAGAGCGCCTTCGCCACTTCGAACAGCGGATCGATATGAGCCATCCTCACCAAGCCGAAGCTGACCCGCTTGCCAGAAAGAGGATCGACTTCACCATGCCAGGCATGCAGTTTCTCGGCCTCGTGCATCACCAGTCCGGCAAGCTGTCTGGCGATCGACGTCAGGCGCTGCGCCCGGTCGCCGCTGGTCGGCAAGGGAAAATCCAGATCCACGAGGTCCGCTCGTCTACGCACCGGTTTGGCTGCCGCCAGGCGGGCCACCCGCTTGGTTACAAACGCTTCGTGGTGAGCGGCGAAAACCGTTCCTTGGTGATCCGCGCCCGGCCGGGTGTCGTGCACGCCAAATTCGTCAAACCAGGCGCAGCAGACATCGAGCCGCCGGCCCGGCCGGCCGCGGTACCGCTGGAACTCGGCCCGACCCGCACAGTAGGCCCGAAAAAGTCCTTGCACCAAAGCCGGCGGCAAGGTGGCGGAAGAGAGCAGGACACGGGAACCCAGCATGCCAGCCCAATGGACCAGGCGGCACAAGGCGGGCAGATCGGCCACATCGAAGTCGTCCGGTTCGTCAAGCACCAGATCGGCAGTCATCAGTCTAAGCATGGGCAGGATCTGGTGGCCGCCGCGGGTGCTTTCGGAAGCAGGCATCAGGTGATCGATGGTGCTCACCAGCACCGGCGCATCGAGCAGGCGGCGGGACTGCATCCCCCGGCCCCCCCTGCCCCGTTGACCGGCGTCGAGCCAGCGGCGCAAGGGTCCATCCGCCAGCGCCCCCTCGAAGTGGACATGGTGGTAATCCGGCAGCAGTTCATCCGCCGACTCGCTTCCCGGGTTGCCGTGGTCGCGTCTTTGAGCCGCATAGTGCTCCTGAAGCGTCCGATTGGCGGTGCCGCCGGCGAGCACCGCCAGATCTTCTGGACCAAGATTCAGGCGCTCCCGATACGCCTCGCCGGTTTGCAGAGTCAGGGTACGTAGTCCGAGGGCGACACTGAAACGTGCTCCCAATCGCGGATCGGCCAAAGCGTACATGATGCGGGCATTGGCAAACGTCTTGCCACAACCCGTGGACGCCATGTTCACACCAAAGAAACCGTACTCGGCCGCCTCGCTGCGCAAACCTTCGGCCAGATCGAAGGCGGCGTTCTGCCAGCGGTAGGCTCCGCTGCCGCGTTCGCGCAATCCCTTGTGTCGGGCGAGGCGCGGCAGGCTTTCCGCTAGGCGCGGCAAGCTGCGCATCAACCGCGAGACATTGACACCAACGCCGATAAGATGCTCGTCCAAACGCTGGTTGTACTGGGGTTTTTGGTGTTTACCCCGATCGTCCTTATCCCGGCGCGAGTTGGCGTACAAGGTCTTGCCAGGCGTCACCGGGTCGCCATAGCGGGCTTGGCTGCTGAGCGAGGAATAATAGTGATCGGCCAACATCAAGGCCAGACGTGAGAGATGCAGCACATAGGGGCTGACCAGCAGACCGTCGACCGCCGCTTGCGACAGACCGGGACGCTCGAGAATGGCGGCGGCCACCTTCCCGGCATGTTGACGCCAGTGCACGCTGTCGAAAGGCAAGCTCTTGAAACGCCAGCAGGCTTCGCGGCGTTTGTTGTCTTCTTGCGGCCGGCTCCCGCACCAATCGTGATTGATTCCGGCAGGCAGTAATTCGAGGCGGCGACGATCGGACAGGCGATCACGTTCCCTCTCCGTATCGGGTGTTGGCAGCCGATGATGACTGACGATCAGCCAGCCGACCGCCCGTGCCAACGGGGTGCGCAGATTCGAAAAGGGCGCACCGGATTTACTGGCATCCTCCTTGATCAATCGGGCGAGGAGCATCGGTGTTTCGGCTTCGTTCCCTTGAGCCAGCCGAGCCAGGCGTTCCAGCCAGTCGCGATCGTCCCGGCACGCCGGGCCGACAAAGGCTTCAAACAAGCGCAATGAGACCCACTCGTGCCGATATGGATCGGCTTTTGGCAGGTCTTGCAGGAGTTTGCCTTGAAAAATTTCGTTGGCTTTGCCCAGATCATGAAACAACGCCGCCAATGTCGCCACCAGACGCATATCCTCGCCGCAGAGCCAATCGTTCTCATCGCCGCTGCGCAGCACGTCCCGGCGGGTGACATTGGTCGGAGCCATACCCCGGGGGTCAAAACGACGCGAATCGCCCACCACCCACAGCAGTTCGCTATGGTCCTTGCCACGAACCCAATGGCAGGCCACCGCCGTATTTTTCCGCGCCGTCTTGCGGAGCAGGCGGTAGAGGGTGGCGGCCCCGGCTTGCGTGATGGCGGTCTGCCAAGTGCGATCCCCCCGCCGCTCGGCGAACTGATCGAGAATGCGTCGACTTTCGGCAAGCGCGTTCTTGGTGCATTGGGAAACCAACAGGATGTTCATCAGGCCCGTCGCCCAAGATCATGGGCAACGGCTTTGACCGTATCGATCATGAAGTCCAAGGCTTCGGCACGTAGCAGGCTGGCGATACAGGCGTCCCGGAAAGCTTGCTCGTCGCCGCCCCGCATCGCCGACAGAAAAGCCTGTGGCAGAATCAGTGCGTCTTTGACCAGATCAGCGATATCGAACACCAAGCCACCACGTCGCGTCTTGCCATGCAGCACGGCAAGACCATGTGGCAAACCCAGCACCCAGGCAGCCGTGGCACCGAGTCCATAAGCCAGGTAGTTGCCATGATCAAGAAAACGGTTGGCCGGATCGTGACCGCTGCCGTTCTTGGCTCTGACGAAGTCACCATAATCGGTGATGTCGCAGGCCAGTTTGAAGAGTGTCTTGGTCAGTCGAGCCTCTTCGGTAAGCAATGCCGTGCCGTCAGTCGCCAACTCCACCGCCTGACGCGACTGGGCCAACATCGACCGCAGTCGCGTCTCTGGTGCCGCGAATCCCGCATCGGCAAGCTCCCGGCGACCCAGCCAGTGATTTTCAAGAAACGTGAGTCGAGCCAGTTGGATCGCTTTGGCGGCCGCCAATCTTGAGTCGTCGTCGAACCAAAAGCGCACCCAATGTTGTAAATATTCGGTGGGACGATATTCACTCTGGGGCGAGAACCAGGCCACCTCGACATCACTCTCGTTGGCGCTGTAGAGCGGCGTCCCGCCACCGCCGGAAAAACCGACCAGCACACCCGCTTTAGCCAGTTCACGCATGGCGGCTTGCGTGATCGACGTGCCAGTACCGAGCAGGAGCACAGTCGTATTGGCAATGGGGATATTCCAGTACAGTGATTGCTCACCTTCTTCGGTGACATACTCCACGCGACCGCCATTGACCAGAACCCGGCAGTGTTGCAGATAGTAGAGGTTGGCACGCTTCGAATGAAGAATGGTTTTGAGATCGGAGGAAGCCAGGTTATGCATGGATTGACCAAGTGGAGTTGACGTTGCTCCGCCCCTGAACGAGGCGTCGCTTGAATCCTGAATCCCATAAGCGGCATTCGTCCCCGACCGCCGCACCCGGTGAACACCGCACATCGGCGCTGTCGTTATATCACTTATTAAACCGGATTGTCGGACCGGGATTTTCTGGCTGGGCGCAAACATCTCGCGCGAGCTGAGCACCTGTTTTCGATCGCGTCATCATCATCCGACAGGACGGCAGTGCGTATCACCATGGGGTCCGGTCACCATCTTTCGCAAAAGACGGTCCAGGTCTCCCGTCCGGGGCATAAGCGCTAACATATTAGCGGGCTTTTTGCTATACTGCGCCCCATTGCCGATCGATGGGGATGGCCATGGAAGA
>JAVMKC010000003.1:0-9671 GCA_031732795.1 Accumulibacter sp.
ATGCATTTGCTGTTCGGCTCGCCGGGAGATTTTGTTGGCGGTTTCAATGTTGTTTGTATTCATGAGCACAATTATACAATAAAATGCATAATATGTCTCAACTATATTAATTTTTTAGTAGTAAAAGGGCCGCGCTCATTTATTTGTTTTGGGCATTTATTTATCGACCGTTGCAGATGTTGGATTACTGCTTCTTCTTGCCCTCGGCGTACGAATGGTTCACGGAAATTCCACCGCTGGACGAAGCGGAAGTGACTAGCGGTACGCTGTTTTATCAAAGGATTGGTAATGCGCGGCGATTATTTGACCGGCGTGCGCAATGACGCGGGGACACAGATCTTTACCTGCGGAATAGGCTTGTGGAGCCACCCGGCGTGTACCGGCGTACGCCCCGACGACAGCCTGATCGGGAAAGCGGTGACGGTCTGGTGGTTCGAACAGTCGGTGTATCCCTTCGTGCGCAACAAGCGAGTGCTGCGCCTGGTTGTCGCCGGCGAAGAAAAAAGAACTTACGAAAAAACCTTGCGGCTAACCGGAAAAAACAAACAGCGCATCCCCTGGTTCGTCTCTATTTCAATGGGATGTTTTTTAATCCTTGCATTGTGGTATGCAAAAGTTATACGGAGAAGACTCGATGAGCAGTAACCCAACATCTGCTCTCGCGGGCCAATTACTCTCTTACTACAGCACCCCTGTCGCCATCACCATCGGGGTCAGGTCTTGCATTGCCTGGTTCCCAAGGTCCACATTGGGGACCCACTCTGGGAAGCTCCAGCTTCCTTTCCCGGCCTGATCTAATGTGCGAAGCCGCGGTCTGCAAGCGGGAATTTCAAAAAACGGGGTTCCCAAGGTGGGCCTTGGGAACCAGAAAAAAGAAGCAAGAATCACGACTTGGTGTCGTCCGCGCCGTCTGCGCTGACGCGGGCAATGCGTTCATCGGGCGGTATCTGCCCCAGCCACTCGGGCGGCATGGACGCGCCGCCCACGTTGCTATGGCCCGAATCGCCCGCGTTTCGGCATCAACCCCAGGATGCCTGTTTGCCTATTCCACTTGTGCCAAGGCATCTTCATGTAGCTGACGCAGGATCAGGAGGGAGGAAAATTCTCGCGCCAGGCGCCGGGGATGATCTGGCGCCTGCGGCTCCAGAAGCGTATCGACCAGCGCGGTCAGCGCCGCGGCCAACGCCGGCCAGCCGAGGTGCCGCAAACGGGTAACGGCCGCGCGACTATCCGCCAGCCAAGACGGCGGCAAGGCGCGGAGACCATGGTGCAACAGCGCGGCCAGCAGGTTCTTGATCTCGTTCAGCGCGACCGCCAGCGGATCGCTCTCCGCCGCCCTGGCCCGCCCCAGAGGCAGGGCGGCCAAGGCGTCGGCGCAGCCGGAAGCCGTTGCTGTCGAATCGAGCGACAGCACGTGGTCGCAGACCAGGCTCCACGGTTCCAGCGTCGGGAGCTCGCCTTGCCAGGAGAGCAAGCCTCCGATATGACGACATCGACCCTGACGACCGTCGATGGCCGCGACAAACTGCTCCAGTGCTTGACGGGGATGGGCGGCGTGACGGCGTGAAATCAGCACGGAGTTTCCGTCTGGATCGAGCGCCGCGCACTGCACGGTTTGCAATTGAGGATCATAGAGGGCATCGGTGATCTCAACCGGGCTGAAGACGATGAAAGAGCCCGCGGCTTGACGAGCCTGCACCAGCGGATGGCGAGGCCGCGTACGAACGAGGTCGGCGACACGGGTGTAGCGCACGGGTGGTGTCAGGACGTCCCAATCGCCGGATTGCGGAAGCAAGCTATTTTGTGAGCTGCGAGCGCGGGCCAGCGCGATCCGCCCATCGGCAAAACGACGTGCTTTTTGCGACAGCAGTTGGCCTGTGAGCAAGGCGTCGAGTTTGACGCCGGGCGCCACACGTTCGCTGGCGCGTCGCTGCGCTTCGTGGCGGGCGCTTTCCTCGGGGTTCGCGGCGACCGGCGAGTCCGCAGGCGGTAAAACGTGCCAGTCATGCGCCAGAACCATCGGGGTGCCGGTATCCAGATCGGCCAGCACCAGTCGGGTACGGCGCATGTGGCCGTCGCGTTCCGTACGGGCGCCGAGACAGACGAGACGCAGGCGGTCCAGCGTCACTTCATGTGGCTGGCCGATGCCGAGCACCTCCCGGGCTCGCGCGGGAGCGGCGCCCAGCTCGAGCCGGAGGAAGAGTTCGGTGAGCCGATCGACACCGTTTTCGGCGGCATAACGGACACTGCGGGCGGCCCAGGCGGCGCTCCAGTCTTCCAGGTCGGTGAGAACGGCGACGATCCATTCGGCGCCGGCATCGGCCGCGGCGACCCGCGCCAGACTCAGCGGCTGGGCGTTGCCGGCCGGGCCGCCAACGACGCCATGATCGAGCAAGGCGCAGAGATAATCGAAGTACGGCCCGGGGTCGAGTCTGACGTCGGTGGCCGGTGCGCCAAAATGAACGTCCACCCCGGCCGCCGCCGGCGATTCCGCATCGGCCTGGCGGAATGCCCAGACCCCCAGCGCGACGTGTTCGCAGGCCGCTTGCTGGATGCAGTCGCAGCGTGCCGCCTCGATGGCCGCGCCGGCCCAGAAGCGCACGGTGGCGGCGGGCAGCCGCGCCGTGTCGCAGGGCTCGCCGGCGGCCCGGCGGCGGACGAGCACGGTCAGTCCGGCGTCGCGTTCCTTGACCGCCCGCGCCAGGACGGATGCGGCCAGCAAGGTGGCCAGCGCGGTGTCGGAAGCGGCGCCCGGTGAAACCGGTGAAACCGGAGGAGCGGACGGGCCGGCCGACGGCGCTCCGGCCGCGCCAGCCTCGGCGCGAAACTGCAGGGCGGCGATCAGCCGGTGGCGGCAAATTCCCGTCGCCGGACAACTGCAGTGCGCCTGCGCGAGCAGCTTTCCTGCCGGCCAGCGAGTGACCACGCCGTCCGGAAATTCCGCCACCAGCGTGGCGTCTTCATCGAGTGAGATCGCCGGCACGTAACCCGCTTCGTGCTCGCGCAGGGCGCGTTTGACCAGCCCGGCGTTGGTCAGTTGGGCGAGAGCTTCCGGCGAAAGGTGTAAAAGGTCGGGACGCATGGACGCGCCATTTCGTCAGCGCAGCTTTTCAGCCAGCCAGCCGGCCAGTTGGCCGGGGGTCATGGCGCCGACATGGGCGCCGAGATCGGCCAGCCGGCTGGCCAGTTCCCGGTCGAACACCGGCCTGGCCACCTCGTCGAGCGCGGCCAGGCCGAGCACCTGGGTGCCCTGCCCGAGCAGCGAGGCAACCTGGTCGAGCAGCACCTGCGGGTTTGCGCCCTCGAAGAAATCGCTGATGGCGACGACGATCGCCCGCTTGGGTACGTCGATGTTCTGGGCGGCGTAGGCGATGGCCTGGCCGATATCGGTGCCGCCACCGAGCTGCACCTGCATCAGTGTCGCCACGGGGTCGTGGACCTCGTCGCTGAGATCGACGATTTGGGTGTCGAAAGTGATCAGATGCGTCCGGACGCCGGGCAGATTCCACAGGCAGGCTGCCGTCACCGCCGCGTGAATGACGCTGCCGACCATGCTGCCGCTCTGGTCGACGAGGAGAAAGATCTGCCAAGGTTGCAGGCGCTTGCGGGTCTGGCTGAAGAACAACGGTTGTCGGACGATGAGTTGCCGACGTTGTGGATCATAGTGCGTGAGGTTGCGCCGCACGGTTTCCCTAGCGGCGAACTGGTTGGCGGCACCGTGACGGGAAAGGCTCTGGCGATGGCGACGACCGGAAAAAGAGCGTTCGATGTCCCGGGCGAGCTTTTCGATCAGTTCGCCAACCACTTTGGCGACCAGCGTTCTGGCCATGGCCAGCACCGCTGGGTTCATCAGGTGCTTGGTGCGCATGACGGCGGCCAACAAGGTCGGGTTCGGTTCGACGCGTTCGAGAACCTCCAGGTTGGTGACCACCTCGTCGATAGCGTAACGCTCGATGGCGTCGCGTTCCAGACGCTCGATGGTTTCTTTGGGAAAGAGTTCGTGAATCCGGTTGATCCATTCCGGCACGCTCAGACGCGAGGCTTCACTGCCGCCGTGTCGCCCCAGCGCGTCGGTGCCGAGTGCCCCGCCATCCCGCCCATAAAGCCAGGTCAGGGCCTGATCCATCGCCATGACTGACCCGCCCGTTGCGGGCAAGGCGCTTTGCAGGCTGGGCTGGGCGGCCTCGCCGAGCAGCAGGCGCCAGCGTTCGGCGGGCGTCAGCGAAATGGCGCCAGTGGATTCGGTCACGCTCAAACCTGCGTGTGCCAGGCCAGTCGTTCCAGATCACGCAGCATCTCGCTGCGGAAGATCGCCGACAGCTCGCCCCAGGTCGGCGGTGCTGGCGCGGCGCCGCTGGCAGTGTAAACGAATGGGATGGGCAGAAGAATGAGCTTATCGATTTCTTGTTCTTCGTCGATGCTTGGAGCCTCGCCGACGAACCAGCCGGGTTCGAAAGACATGGTCACCGCGTGCTTGTCGCCGAGCAGCTTTTCCAGGCTGTCGATCATTCCACCGTCCCCCACGCAGCGTTTCCAGCCGCGTTGCTCCAGTCCGAGCAGGCTGCCGGTGCTGAGTCTGCGCTTCTCGTAGCGCGGCAGGACGCTGAGCCGCATTTCCTCGGCGGTCATGGCGTAGGTGGCACGGGCCAGTTGCTCGAAGGGCTGGAGAATCTCGTAATCAGCCAGGAGGGCCAGCCAGCGCTTGCGCAGTTCCTCGGTCAATTCCAGCGCATGCGGCAGGCCGACGCTACCAGCAGGGTCGATTTCGCAAGACACATCGTCGACGTCGGCGAGGCTGAGATCTTCGCAGAGGCGAAAGGTGGCAAGCATGCTCGCTTCGGCGTCGAACGTCGCCCATACCAGCCGTTGACACAGGGTACGCAATACCGGGTGCCGCGCAACGATGAACAGGAAATCCGCGGCTGGCCAGCGGCGCTGCCCGCACATCGCCGCTTCCATTCGCACGCCCTGCGTGCTGGCGACCAGCTTGGCCTGCTTCTTGAACTCCTTCCAGTCGGTTACGGCATATTTGGCCAGTGCCGCATCATCCTTGACACCGGGCTTGGGCAGGTCTTTCAAACGCACGCCGGCCGCGTCGTGAACTTGCGGTAACAACTCGGGAGTCAGGCTGGCGGTGAATTGCCGCGGCCCGAAGTCCAGCAGCAGACGGCCGCGCTCGTCGAGGCCCAGCGTCGGCACGGTACGGTCGGCCAGTTGCTCGAGCGTCAGACCACGTTCTTCGGCGATCCGCTCCAACGCCTTGG
The DNA here is from genome assembly GCA_031732795.1 of Accumulibacter sp. GTDB lineage: Bacteria > Pseudomonadota > Gammaproteobacteria > Burkholderiales > Rhodocyclaceae > Accumulibacter. The sequence continues at coordinate 5,265 of JAVMKC010000003.1, forward strand.
CGGCGCGATCCTGGAGGTCGCCATAGCGTTTCTGCTCGCGGAAGGTCGACAGCAGCATCAGGGCGGTGTCACTGCCGATCTGGGCCAGCATTTCCAAGCCTTCGTAGCTGCGCACACGGTCGAGGCGGCTGCGCCATTCCCGGATACGCGGCGCCAGCGCACGGGCGTTGGCATCGTCGCCCAGACGGCCCTGCAATTCGAAAATCCAGCGATCCTTCGGCGGTGTGCCGTTTTCCAGCCACTGCTCGAACAAACCGAGCATCAGGCGCGCCAGCGACTCGGGCGTGACGGCGGCTTGCAACATGTCCAGTCCTGCGTAGGCTACGTTGCCCTTGCTCAAAGCCAATGGCAACAGGACGTCGGGCAGGTTTGAAACCGGCACGGCTTTCCCGCTGGCGGCCAACAGCAGGCGCGGCAAGGCCGGCAGAGCCAGCCAGGCGGGCAGTTTCGGCAATTGCGCCGGCAGCAGCGCTTCCGGCGGTGTCGCCAGCAGGATCTCGACGGCGGCGAGCGCCTGCTCGCCGTAAGCCTGCGCTTCTGCGCGCAATACCGCACCGTGTCCTTCACGGGCCAGCAGGTAAAGGTAACGCCGGGCATGGGCGGCACTCTCGGCTTCGGCGGAAAAGGCGGCCGGAATCAGTGCCCGGGCGGTGGTTCGCGAGTGCGCCAGCAGCCAATTGTCCGCAAACGTCCGTATCTGTTTGCGCGTGCTAAAGGCGTACTGTGAGAGGTGGAGCGCCAGTCCGTCCGAGTCGACGATTTCCATGATCATCTGCCCCTCTTTTGTGGCAACCGAGGGGGTTACGGTGAGAATCGCTTCGATGTGTTCAGCGCCGAAACGCTTGAGCAGGCGCGCCGCCGGGTTGCTGCAGGTGTCGGGTTTCCTCCCGAATTCATATTGCGGTGTGACGGTGACGTGGGTAAGTGCTAGCTGGCGCAGGAGAGACAGCGCCAAGGCATCGTCGAGATGGCCCAAGTGGTTCAATAGGCTGCCGCTCGCTTTGAGAGGTTTGCGCAGATCACTCTGCCCGACGACGCTGTTCGCCAACACGGTGGCGATATGATCAGGCTTCACTCCCCACAGAAACAGGGTCAGCGCCCGCCGATCCCAGTCGGTCTCGAAATGCCGCTGCAATTCGGCACGGTCGTCACTCCCCATCACATCAGTCTTCTGGTCGCTGCCTAGGTAGTCTACGAACTCCTTTTCGACCTCAAAGTAGATGCGATCGATGCGCAAGCGTTTCATTTCGACGGAGCAATGGAGGTCGTTCCATTTCCAGAGCGCCAGAAAATCGTCGTCCGATAGCCGGCCCGTCGAGTGCAGGAATCGTGCCACTGTCGCAAAGGCATCCGTGTCTTTTTTCATGCTCGCTACATCATAACTTGTAGCACGTATGTCTTTGTCTTGTCGGGCTTGCTCGGACCAATTCAGTAAACCCTCTGGGCTAAGCAGCCTTTCCGACGCCAGAAAAGCATGCAGCAGATCGACGTCATCGAAGCGGATGCTATGGAGACCGCAAACCCAGTTGGACTGGATTTGTGGTCGGGGTTCCACCGAGCCACCTCGCCAGCGCGACCAATCGACGACTGCCGGAGCCTGTCGGGGAGCGAGATTCAGGACCGGCAGTTCGGCGCGCGTCCCCGTGGCCCGCCAGGGCGGTTCGCGCAAAAGAGAGGGCAGTTCATCAGGGCTGGCTTCGGTGATTTTCTCGGTGGGAGTGAGCACGCGCGCCAAAGTTCGGCTTTGTCCCTCGTCGCCCTCTTCCGCCAGCGTGGTCTGCAACGGCGGCAACCATTCGGGATGTGCGTGGAGGAGACGCTGCAGAAGTTGGGCCGCAGCTTGGTCGCGATTGGGATTCAGTGCAAGCAGCCCCCGCAGGGTGTACAGAGGCCAGCGTTCGGCACGATTGGCCACTGCCGCGCGGGCTTCGGGGTGGTTCAGGTTGGCAAGCAGAAGCGCCTGCGCGCTGTCGGTATGGAAGCTGTGCACGATCTGGGCGACCAGTTTGTTCGACATACAGCTGGCCAGATGCTCCAGCGCGTCCGGACCATGCCACTGGATCAGGCATTCACAATCCAGTGCCACCTCGGGCCGGTTGCATCCCATGTACTTTGCCCTCGTGTGTACCACTTCGCTGTTCGCGGCCAAGGTATTCGTCGCGGAAAGATTGATATAAGAAAGACTCGCAATTTCTTTCATGTGCTCCTGAGATTTGGCTTGCAGCTTGGTCAGCCACGCCGATTTGACGCGGCGGCCATCGGGGCGGGCAAAGAACGGATCGGTTTTGACCATGGTATTTTCCTGAATGGGTCAGTGGTTGAATCCATATTCCGCGGCCCAGGCGAGCGCGAGAGCTTCGCTACGCCGGGCGGCGAGATAGCTCGCTTCGCCCTGCGGCAGTTGCGTGAGGCGGGCGCATTCGGGGGTGGAGAGGCCGAGCAGGCGGGCGACCTGGACGGCGATGTCGCCGCGTTCGCGCGGTGGAAACCAGCCGAAGGCGGCGCGCAGCGCCGGCAGCACGACGAGGAAATCCTCGTCGCCGAGCTCGACCAGCGTGGCATGAATGGCTCGCACCAATTCGGGCTGCTCGTCGATCACGGCACGGGTGAGGGCGAACAGGCCGTAGAGGTAGTCGCCCAGATGGCTGCGTGGCGGTATGGCACGGGTCAGACGGATGAGTTCGTCGTCGGTCAAACCGCTTTCGGGCCGATATTGGTGTCCGATCGACTGCACCAGACCGGCAGCGGCGCCGCGCAGAGTCGGCGGTTTGCCGGTGGTGCGGGCGAAGCGGAGCAGGCTGGTCAGGGTGAAGGTGGCGTCGAATTCCGGCAGAGGCTGGTGGTGATGGAGACGCAGCAGACCGGCCAGAACGCGAACGGCGGCAATCTCGGCATCGCCGGTGCCGGCTTCCTGATCATTCATCGCTCCGGAGGGCAGTTCGAGACCGTCGAGCAGCCATAGCAAGCGTTCGCCGATGACGACCAGCGCACCCTGCATCAGAGGCCGGACATCCTGCCCCCAGAAGCCGGCCAGCGCGACGTCGAGCAGCGATAACCCGGCCCGGGCGAGTTCGCCGTGGTCGTGACTGCTGGCGATGCGTTGCCGGAGGACGGCGACGAGTTCGTCGCCGAGATCGAAAAAGCCGGCGCGCACGGCGTCGGTCAGGCCGCGGGCGATCTCCTGCGCCCCGTTCTCGTTTTCCAGGCGCGCCAGCAGGCGGGAACGGGCGGCGGCATCAAGCGTGCCGCCAAAGGCGGCGGCTTCGATCAGGCAGGGCAGCCAGCGTGAGCGGCGGACGAGCTGCCAGTGTTCTTCGAAAGCCAGCGTGGCGGCCAGGCGGCGGGCAGCCAGCGGGGCGCGCATTTCCTTGAGTTCGATGCCGTCGGCGTCGATCAGACGAAGTCGCCAGAGGGTTTGCGCTTCGAGAACATCGTTGGGTCGACGACGGTCGAGAATGCGGTGTTGCGTGCTGGCGGTCAGCGTGATGGCGCATTGCGCCAGGCAACGTTCGACGTCTCCCACCAGCGGCGGCAACGGGGTGTCCGCGGCCAGTTCGCCGGCGCCCTCGCCGGTCAGCGCCAGCAAGACTTCATGCAAGACCGGGTGATCCCGGGGGCCGAGCAGTCCATCGTGACTCCAGGGCGCGGGGGCATTCAGCGCCTCCTTGATGAAGGCGCTTTGCGCCGCATCGAGCACATCGTTGCGTAGCGGAGCCGGATGGCCGCGCAGCCGGGCCAACCCGACGAGGGTGTCGTGGAAGACGATGCAGTCTGCCGTAGACACGGCGACCGCATGGCGGCGCAGACGTTCGACGATGGCGCGCGCGGCGCGTTCGGCGGCGCCGGCCGGGCCGTGTTCGGCCAGCCATTCGTAATAGCGTGGCGATTGCATTCCGGCCGCGTAGCCGGTGAGCGCTTCCAGTTGCCTGGTTTCATAGGGGACGAGGTAAGCCCCTCCCATCTGCGCATCGGTCGGCACGTCGGCACGCGGCTCCTCGTCGACGCGGAGGTCCGGCCACAGTGCTTCGATGGCGCGCTTGTGCCAGCCGCCGCAGACCAGAACGATCGCCCGCCCGGGAAAACGGGCGACGGCCCAGGCCAGCCAGCTCGCCATGCCATACTCGCGGACGGCATCCTGTGGGCTGCCGTTGTCGGCCGGATCGCCGCGCAGCTCATGGAAATAGACGCCCAGGCGGGCTTCCAGTTCGTCCAGATCGGCGGGGGTGTTCAGCGGACCGGCTTCGAACAGGTGATCCCACAAGGCATGATCGCCGTCGCAGCGGGTGCGCTCGGCCAGCGCCTGATTGATCCGGCGATGACGGCCGGGGACGAAAGTCAGCGCCTCTCCCGCCGGGGCATAAGCGCTAACTTTACATTGATGACATCATCGTCTCACATTGATAACGC
>JAVMKC010000004.1:0-49271 GCA_031732795.1 Accumulibacter sp.
GATCGGCAATGGGGCGCAGTATAGCAAAAAGCCCACTAATATGTTAGCGCTTATGGGGATTACCCCTGACTTTCAGTCCCCCTTTTGCGCCCTGTCCGTGACGGTGAACCTTCACGATCGTGGCATCCACCATCGCATACTCCATGTCCGGCTCCTGACTGACAGCTTCAAAAAGCTTGTGAAACACATCGGCCTTGACCCAATCGCGAAAGCGCTTAAACACCGTGTTCCACTTGCCAAACTCAGCGGGCAAGTCGCGCCAGGGGCTGCCAGTGCGCACAATCCACAGCACTGCTTCAACAAACAAACGGTTGTCCGCACCCCTTCGTCCCGCATCACCGGGCTTTCCAAGGCAATGCGGCGCCATCAACGCCCACTGCCTGTCATTCAACGCTCTTTCTTCCATAGCCCTATTGGAACACAGTTGAATGTTGATTCTCAACAAGCCCTACAGTCGGTTGATCGCGCCGGCCGAGGCGCAACTCGGCCCGCAGGCGGCGATCGGGCAATGGGTGATCGTTCCTTACGGCGGCCTGCGCGAGCTGCCTTTCGCGGCGCTGGTCGATCCGGCCGACGGCCGGCATTTGATCGAGAAGTACGCGCTGGCGACGCTGACCGCCGACGGCAGCGGCGGTTTCGACGGGCTGGAGACGCTGCCCCGGACGCACTGGCAGGGCGTCGCGCTCGGCGCCTCGCAACCCGACCCGGACTTCGGCAATGTCCCGCTGCCCGGTGCGCTGCGCGAGGTGTGCGGCGTCGTTCGCGAGTTGCCGGGCCGGGAGTTCGGTCAGGCGTCGGGTGGAGCGTCGGGCCCGGGCGCCGGCGGGCGCTGCCGCGCTGATGAAGGGGTGGTCGCCGGCCGGCGCTATCTCGGCGCCGGCTTCACCCCGGACGTCTTGCGCCGTCTGATGAGCCCCGGCGGCGGTAGCGGCAGCAGCGTGCTGCACATCGCCACTCACTTCAACGCCGGGCAATCGAAGCTGTTGCTCGGCGACGGCAGCAAGCTGCGCGCCGCCGACATCGTCGCCTGGACGCCGCGCCTCGGGCAATATGATCTGATCGCCCTGTCGGCCTGCGACTCGGCCGTCGGCTCCGCCGCGATCGAATCGCTGGGCGGCATGTTCCGCTCGCAAGGCGCCAAGGCGGTGCTGGCGACGCTGTGGCCGGTGGCCGATGTCGGCGCCGCGCCGCTGATGGTCGAGTTTTACCGTCAGCGCGGCGAACGGCAGGCGATGAGCAAGGCCGAAGCGCTGCGCCAGGCGCAACACGCGATGCTCAGCGGCCGGCTGAACCCGAACGCTCCCGCCACCGACCTGCGCCATCCGTATTTCTGGGCGCCGTATGTGTTGATGGGGAATTGGTTGTAGGTGAGCGGTGGGTGGGGAGCGCGTCGGGACGCGGGCTGAGTACGTCGGCGACGCTGGTGGCTGCGGCACGGGGACTTCACAAGCAATCGATTGGCTTAACTGAAATTTTCAAGCTGTATTTTTGTCGGGCTCGTCCCGCCGGTGGCCTTGTTCGGGTGGCTGATCGCGGCAGACTGGTCGTGTCGACTGCCGTTGAGAGGTCATCCGGCGGTCGATGTCAATTGTGCCAACATCGCCATCACGAGAAAGTTGGCAACGAGTGGCAATGAGCGGTATGCGCTGAAGGCCCTGCTGTTTGCAGCAGGTCTCCAACAGCGATCGGAATGAGATGAGCCTGGACACATACACATCGAGCCCTGCCCTGGATCATGTAACTCTGGGCTCTTTGTCTGGTTCCCAAGGTGGCCCTTGGGAACCAGACAAATTCATGATAGTGGTGAGCCGGAAATAGGCCGATCCCGCCCGTTGGAGCGTCCGTAAAGCCTACCGCAGAGCCCTCTCCCGGCTCAAACGCGGTCTGCGACTGCTCTTGAGAGATTCGGCGCCACGCTACTTCTCCCAGGTACTTGGGTAAAAAGGAAACGTGACCGGTGATAAAAGAGCGCTGGATCAAGTCTTGACGATTACATGTTTCTCGAAACAAACCTGACCATACATTTCCGGGTGGTTCATCGCCAACCAATAATCGGCTTCAGCAGTGGCACGCGCCCAAGTGGCCGCGCGCAAGGGAATCATCTGGCGACCTTTGTGGTCTTTTGCCACCCATTCCAGGGTATAGCTGGTCAAGCCGCCGTGGTTGTGCAGATGTATCGTGCATAACGCTTGCGGCGGTTCGCGACACAGCGTGGCTTGCGAGGATTCGGTGATCAGCAGGCGGTATTTCGGCCCTTTGCCCTGATGCTGGACGATGAACTCGCAATGCGCCTTTTCCTCGGCAAGAATTTCCCAATCGGCGCATCCTTCGATAATTGCTCCAAAAGGCGCGCCGTTTTCGTCACGAATGATTTCAGCATTGACTTGAAGTGCGACGGCAGGGGCTTCGACCAGTTCATGCCATGGCAATCCCTGGCGTGTCGGCGGTGGAAACGGCAACACGTGTTTGCCTTGACGGATACGAGCGAACAATGACGATCGGCGGACATCTTCGAGGTCGATGGTCGGAAAGGTCGACTGCGGTTCGGCCCGGAATCGGCCGGCCCCCATGTAACCGACATTCCACAAAGTTTTCAACCACTCGGCGGTGTCGAGAGCGACCTGCGCCACGTGTTCGTCGAGATCGTCGTCGTTCACCTGTTCGGTATCCGTTTGATCGACGGACCGGATCGACATGTCGGTCTCGAGTGTTCGCAGACGCAGCACTTCCCGCCACAACCGCGCCACCCACTCGGCGGTTTCGGGCGGCAAGGCTTCGATACGATCGGCAAAAATCGCCAAATCGTCGGCATCGAGCGGTGGATCCTGGTTGAGCATGTTTAACTCCATATAGATTGTGTTTAATAGTGTAGCGCGCACACTGATGACCGACCGGGGTTTTGGAGGTTTGAACAGCGGAATTCGCTAGAATGGGTAGCTCACCAGGGAAAAACTCGACCATGAATGTGAAGACGGTATTGATCACCGGTGCCGCCCGTCGTTTGGGTGAGGCCATCACCCGCGAACTGCACGCCAGCGGGGCCAATGTAATGGTTCATTATCGTCAGGCCGCCGCCGAAGCAAACGCGCTGGTCGCCGAACTGAACGCGGACAGGCCGCGCTCGGCAGCTTGTCTGCAGGCCGACCTGCTACGTATCGACACTTTGCAGACGCTGGTCGACGGCACCATCGACCAGTTCGGCCGACTCGATGTCTTGATCAACAATGCCTCGAGTTTTTATCCGACACCATTCGCCACCGTCGATCAGGGCGCATGGGACGATCTGATCGGCAGCAACCTCAGGGCGCCGCTTTTTTTGACGCAGGCTGCCGCGCCGCATTTGACCGCCAGCCGAGGCTGCGTGATCAATATCACCGACATTCACGCTGAACGGCCGTTGGCGGGCTACCCGCTATATTGCACGGCCAAGGCCGGTTTACTCGGGCTGACTCGCGCACTGGCCATCGAACTGGCGCCGGAGGTGCGGGTCAATGCCATCGCCCCGGGGGCAATTCTGTGGCCGGAAAGCGAAATTTTTGATAGTGCGATGCAAAGGGAAATTGTCGACCATACTTTACTGCAACGCGCCGGTCATCCGCGCGACATCGCCCGTGCTGTCCGCTATCTGGTCGATTGCGCCGACTATATGACCGGCCAAGTGATCAATGTCGATGGCGGACGTACCGCGCACCTGTAGAATCCGCGCCTTTTAGAGTTATCTTCGGACTCGTTTTCCGTTCCCTCGCGTTGGAGAGAAGCCTCGTTGGAACCATCGAACACCCTGCTCCGCATCAAGCAGCGTCTTGAAAAAAATACTGGCCGGGCCATTGCCGATTATCAGATGATTGAAAACGGCGATACCGTGCTGGTCTGTCTTTCGGGCGGCAAGGATTCCTATACTCTGCTTTCGGTGCTGATGGCATTACGCGAGCGGGCGCCGGTCGATTTTCGTCTGGTGGCCATGAATCTCGATCAAAATCAGCCCGGTTTTCCGGCTGACATCTTGCCCGGCTACCTGTCGAAGCTGGGCGTGGACTTCCGCATCGTCGAGCAGGACACCTATTCGGTCGTCAAAGCCAAGATTCCGGCCGGAAAAACCACCTGTTCATTGTGTTCACGTCTGCGACGCGGGGTCATTTATCGAACGGCCAAGGAGATTGGCGCCAACAAGATCGCGCTCGGCCATCATCGTGACGACATCGTGCATACCTTGTTTCTGAACTTGTTTTTTGGTGGCAAGCTGAAAGCGATGCCACCGAAGCTGCTCACCGACGATGGAGCACATATCGTCATTCGGCCACTGGCGTATTGTTCGGAAAAGGACATTGCCCGCTTTGCGCGCGGCATGGCTTTTCCGATCATTCCTTGCAATCTCTGCGGAACACAGGACAATCTGCAACGCCAAAAAATCCGCGAGATGATGGCCGATTGGGATGGCCGCTTTCCTGGACGCAGTGAAGCAGTTTTTTCAGCGCTGCAAAACCTCGTACCTTCGCATTTGGCCGATAATAGACAATTTGATTTTCGAAACCTGCGTGCCGGTGCGGCGCCAGAGTCAATCGACAGTGGCGATACACTCTTCGATCCGCCATCATGGTTGGCAACGGATTCGTCGCTTGCTTATCTGCTGCCCATGGGAAACCCAGTATCGGCTGGCAAGAGACGATTGGTAACCACCGAACAGACAGGGGAACTGTAAAAATGAGTGGTGAAGAAAAAATTTTATCGGTGATAGTGGCCGCGATTTCCGGTAGCTCGCGTTTGTTCGACAAGCTGACCGGCGCGGAGGCACTGTATGCGGTGGACCGCTGCCAGAAACGGATGATCCGCGGCATCGACGGCTTCCGTGGCCGCATCGTGCGCACCACCAACGACGAAATCATCGCCGCTTTCGAACATCCGGATGAGGCCTGCCAGGCGGCGATAGCCATGCAAAGACGGATCGCCGATCTGCCGCCCGTAGCCGGGATCAAACTCGCGATCCGCGCCGGCGTCCACCACGGACCGGCAATCGAGGAGCATGATGATTTGACTGGACATTGCATCGCCATTGCCGAGGCGTTATCCGGTCTGGCCATCGCCGGCCAAGTATTGGTCAGTGGCGAAGTCCGGGAACTGTTGTCTCCGGCATTGAAATTGGCAACGCACGGTCTGGACAAAGTCTGGCTGCCGAGTGTCGGTGCCGAGCAATCGGTCTATGAACTGATCTGGTCGGAATCCCGTCACTCTGCACTCAGCAGCGCCAACGAGCCGCCAGCGCAACAAACGAAACAGCCGCAGTTGCTTGTCCGTTATGGTCAGCAAACCGCCATTCTCGATCAGCACAGATCGACTGTCGTCATCGGCCGCGATCAGGTCTGCGACATCACCGTTCCCGACCGGCGCGTCTCACGACAACACGCGCGCATCGACCGGATCAGCGGTTATTTCGTACTCTGCGACCTGAGCACCAACGGCACTTTCGTCACTCTCAAAGGAGAGCCCGAACTGTTGCTCAAGCGTGAGGAATTCATACTCCGCGGCAGCGGTCTCATCGCCTTCGCCGGATCGGCCAACCGCACCACCGCCAATATCGTCGAGTTCGAGCTTCTTTGAGGAATTGGCGACTGCGCCAGTCGCGTCGCCTGAGCGCTTGTAAAGAAACGGTCACGCGCAGGCCGAAATGCCAGGCGCGAGCGAACGACGAGACTTATCAAATGGATAGGCGAGGAGTGAGCGAGTAAGCGGCGCCGCAGATGGGCCGCGCAGCAGATTTGTTCACAACCTCTGACTGGCAGTCACCGGGGCAAGGCGCGCGCCAACACCAGCACTGTCACTTCGCTGGCACCGTGCAATTTGACGGTTCGCGCCAATTCATCGACAGAGGCTCCGGTCGTCATCACGTCATCAACCAACAGCACGCGCTGACCAGTCAAATCAGTGGTGCAGGCGAAGGCGCCGCGCACGTTTCTAGCGCGTTCCCGCCACGGCAATTCGGCCTGTGCAACCGTGGCCCGGCTGCGCTGGCAGCTGCGGGTATCGAGCGGCACACCGCTGGCCCGGCTGATCGGCCGCGCCAGTTCCAGGGCCTGGTTGAAGCCGCGCTGGCGAAGACGCAGCGGATGCAAGGGCAACGGAATGATGCGCTCGAAGGTCAATCCAGAGGCCAGCTCGACGAGCTGCCGGCCAAAGTATTTTCCCAGCATCAATCGATGGCCGTACTTGAAAGACTGCACCAGCCGATCGACCGGAAAATCATAAACATACGCGGCATGCGTGGAGTCGAAATTCGGCGCTTTGACCAAGCACCGGCCACAAAGCCCGTCGCCTGGTATCGGCAAGCCGCAACGAGCGCAGCGCGGGCTCGGCAAACGTGGCAAATCGTCCTCACAGGCGGTGCACAACGGACGATCGGCAGCAGGTCCGCCACAAAGCAGGCAATCCTGCGCCCATAGCCCGGCGAAGGTTCTGCGGACCAAGCGGGCACTTTGCGTTAAGATTGTTATCCTTTCAAGGCCCGCCATCGTTTTGCCGCCGGCCGCAGATCACCTTCCGCATAGGTCTCGCCACAGATATGAATGCCATCACTCAAGCCGCCACTCTCCCTCATTCGGACACCATCGTTCCGGTTCGGCCGCGCTGGACGGTCGCCGAGGTCGAAGCACTTTATCAACTCCCGTTGATGGATTTGCTCTTCCGTGCCCAGCAAGTGCACCGTCAACATTTCGACGCCAATGAGATTCAACGCTCGACCTTGCTCTCGGTCAAGACCGGAGGTTGTTCCGAGGACTGCGGTTACTGCTCGCAGTCCGCCCGATACGACACCGAAACCGGCCGAGAAGCCTTGCTGCCGCTCGACGAAGTGCTGGCCGCAGCGCAGGCGGCCAAGGACAAAGGGGCGTCACGTTTCTGCATGGGCGCCGCCTGGCGGGGGCCGAAGGACAAGGATCTGGCGAAAGTCACCGAAATGATCCGCGCCGTCAAGGATCTCGGTCTGCAAACCTGCGTTACCCTGGGCATGCTCAAGGATGGCCAGGCCGAGCAACTGAAGGACGCCGGGCTCGATTACTACAACCACAATCTCGACACCGACGCCTCGTTTTATGGTCAAGTGATCACCACCCACCGGCATGCCGACCGTCTGGACACCCTCGATCAGGTTCGGGAAGCGGGGATCAAAGTCTGCTCCGGCGGCATCATCGGCATGGGCGAATCGCGCCGCAACCGGGCTGCGCTGATCGTTCAGCTGGCCAATCTCAACCCGCCACCGGAATCGGTACCGATCAACAATCTGGTGGCCATCCCCGGCACGCCGCTAGCCCATGTCGCCCCGATCGACAATTTCGAATTCGTTCGCACCATCGCCGCCGCGCGGATCACCATGCCGACCAGTTTCGTGCGTCTGTCCGCCGGCCGGCAAGCGATGTCCGACGAAATGCAGGCGCTGTGCTACCTCGCCGGCGCCAACTCGATTTTCTACGGCGACAAACTGCTGACCACCGACAATCCAGAAGCCGATCGTGACGAAGCCTTGTTCGCCAAACTGGGGCTGCGGCCGATCTGATCGCTGATGGCGGCGACGGAGAATTTCGTCGACCAGCGTCAGGTTCGGCGCAATTTCTCCCGGGCCGCCAAGACCTACGACGAAGTGGCGGTACTGCAGCGTGAAATCGGCTCGCGGCTGCTGGAGCGGCTCGATTATGTCCGCCTCGACCCGTCGCGGGTGATCGATCTCGGTTGCGGAACCGGCGCCAGTCTCAACGCCCTGCGCGAACGCTATCCGCAAGCGGCTCTGCTCGGCATCGACTTCAGCGAGACGATGCTGCGCGTCAACCGAGCCAAGAGTTCGCGGTTGCGCTGGTTGTTGCCGTTCCTGCGCGGTGGCGGCGCCGAACTGTTGGCAGCCGACGCCGCCGCACTTCCTCTGGGTTCACGTTCGGTCGGCTTGGCGTGGTCCAATCTGCTGTTGCCCTGGGTCGACGACCCGTTGGCGATATTCCGCGAAGTGCACCGGGTACTGGAAATCGACGGTTTGCTGATGTTCTCGACCGTTGGTCCGGATACGCTGAAGGAACTGCGCGACAGTTTCTCCGATGGTCAGGTGCATGTACAGCGTTTCATCGACATGCACGATTACGGCGACATGTTGGTCGATTGCGGCTTTGCCGACCCGGTGATGGACGCCGAGATGGTCACCCTGACCTACCCCGGGTTCGACGCCATGCTCACCGACCTGCGCCGCAGCGGCTCGGCTTGCGCGATGCACCAACGACAGCGCGGATTGACCGGCAAAGACGCCTGGGCAAAAGCACGGCAGGCGTATGGCCGATTGGCGCACGACGGACGCTGGCCGGCCACCATCGAAGTAGTCTACGGCCATGCCTGGAAAGCTGCCGCGAAAAAAACTGTCGATGGACGCTCGATCGTCCGCTTCGATCCCAAACAGCGCCTGCGCTGAGCCAGCACCGTCGAACACTTGTCCCAGCGGTCCCAGCGCCGACAAATGTCGCGCAGGAGCGGCTACCGGAAAAACTCCGCCAAGCCCTCGAAAACGGCGTGTTCGGCGCCGTGGCGTCGAACACTCAGCACGTCTTCAAGTTTGTCGATCTGTTTGATCATCTGCTCCAGGCGCTGATCCTCGTTGACTTGCAGCCAGACCCGGCTGGTCTCGCCACCGCCGACAGGCATGCAGACGATGCCTTCGACGTTGTAGGCGCGTCGCGAGAACAGGCCGACCACATGCGACATCACCCCGGGATGATTATTGACCTCCAGTTCCAGAACCGTGCGTGCCGGCTGGCAATCGTTGATCGTCATCAAGTTCATCATCAACCTCCGATCATTTCTTTGTTGGCGGCACCGGGCGGCACCATCGGCAGAACCTGCTCCTGCGCGGCAATACTGGCGTGGATCAACGTCGGACCGCGACGCCGCAAGGCGGCGGCCAACGCCGCGCGAGGGTCACTTTCCTGGTCGAGATCGACCGCATCGATGCCGAATCCCTGAGCAACCCGGATGAAATCGGGCATGCCTTTGAACTGCGAAGCGTAAATCCGCTCGCCGTAGAAAAGCGTTTGCTGCTGGAAAACCAAACCGAGCGAGGCATTGTTCATCAGCACGATTTTGACGTTGACCGCCTCTTCGGCCGCGGTGACCAGTTCCTGAACGTTCATCAGAATGCTGCCATCACCGGTGAAGCAGACGACCGTGCGTTGCGGTTCGGCCAGGGCGGCGCCAATCGCCGCCGGCATACCGAAGCCCATCGTGCCCAGCCCGCCCGAGGTCAGCCACTGACGCGGTCGGCGCAAGGGATACGCTTGCGCCACCCACATCTGATGCTGTCCGACATCGGTGGCGATCGTCGCCTGATCGTCCAGACAATCGGCAACCGCGCGTATCAGCCCGTAAGGCGTTCGCGGGTCGTCGACTCCCGGCATGCGCAGAGAATGGGCGGCCTTCAACTCATCCACCCGTGACAGCCAGCCCCGCCGTTCCTGAGCGGCCACCATCGGCAATAGACGTTCCAACACCGCCTCGACATCACCGGTGATCCCGACGTGCGCGGTCTTGATCTTGTCCAGTTCAGAAGGATCGATGTCGATATGGACGATTTCGGCCTGTGGACAGAAACTGGCCACTTTGCCGGTGGCCCGATCGTCGAATCGCGCTCCGGCGGCGATCAGCAGATCGCATTCGTCAAGCGCCAGATTGGTGCACCGCGCGCCGTGCATGCCCAACATGCCCAACGACAAGCGATGATCGACCGGCATCGTTCCCAACGCCATCAAGGTCATTACCGTCGGCAGGCCGGCTTTTTCCGCCAGAGCCAGCGCGGTTTCCGAGGCGCCGGAATGCACCACGCCGCCCCCCAGATACAGAATCGGTCGCATCGCACGATCGATCATCGCCGCTGCGCGTGTCAACAGCCGATCGTCCGGAGCGGGGGCTTGTTCGGCAATACCCGGTTGCGGCCATGCGGCAACTTCGATCCGCTGCGTCTGCACATCTTTCGGAATATCGACCAATACCGGACCCGGACGACCGGAAGCGGCGATACGGAAGGCCTGTGGAATGACCGTCAGCAACTCCTCCGCCGAATTCACCAGAAAGTTGTGCTTGGTGATCGGCAAGCTCAAACCGTACGTATCGACTTCCTGAAAAGCGTCGGTACCGATCAATGCCCGCGGCACCTGACCGGTGATCGCCACCAATGGAATCGAATCGAGTTTGGCATCGGCAACAGCGGTCAACAGATTGGTCGCGCCGGGTCCAGAGGACGCCATGCACACCGCCGGCCGCCCGGTGGCTCGCGCCATGCCTTGCGCGATGAAGCCGCCGCCCTGCTCGTGGCGAACCAGCACATGATGAATCGTCGATGATTCGGACAGCGCGTCGTAAATCGGCAGGATCGCACCGCCGGGAATTCCGGCGACGATTCGCACGCCTTGTCTTTCGAGCAGCCGAACGACGATTTGTGCGCCAGTAAAAAACTCGGGGGAATGTTCAGACACCATTTTCTCCTTCAACGAACAAGACCGTTTTCAGCCTTGACGGGGTGGATCATCAAAAACGACAAACCCCCGCTCGGCTGGCACCGGCGGGGGTTGGGAATACGTCTGTGACGATGGTTTATAGACTTGTCGACTTCAGCTTCGTTCGCCCCGGGCCGGTAGGCACCGTACAATGCCTACGACCACCAGGAACGGTACCACTACTTGCCCAACAGCAAGAGCAAGAGATTCGGTAGCCAACGATTCATTCGACGATTTCGGGGTGCGCATCAGTATCGAAACAAGCCAGTGAAAAAACGAACGACAGGGTTGGGATTAGACCGAATGCAATCCGTCAAGTCAAGACGATGATTACTGCGGATTCCCGTCGTGCAGGAAATCGGTCACGGATGGCGCGTATTTTTGAGCAGCGCCATCATTGCAAGCGGTTGGCAAGCACCGCCGACGACGGACAGCCTTCCTCAGCAAAGCGGACGATTCATAGCGGACACGGGCGTCGCACGCTCTGATCCATTGATGTGGGTCAACCTGCCGCCCCCTGGTTGCGCACTACACTTCGAGCGTTAAATAGGATCCATTCCCAAAAATCTTCAAGACAGCTCTGAGGGATATCCATAAAACTGTCTTCCTTCTGGAATAAGCGATGAAACCCGTTGAATTGTCCAATGCCTTGCAAATTCACCGCCCGGAAACGGGACAACTGGTCGGTGTCGGTTTGTACCGTCTGCTCCGACTGGTGGCCATGGAAGACATCCTCGGAACCGGCGCGTCGGCGATCAGCTATTACGCCGGCAAGAAGATGGGCAAGGAATTGCATCTCAAGAAACTCGAGGAATTCCTGGCACTTTGCGACGAACTGAAAATCGGCCAGATCGAAGTGCCGGTGATGACTGAGGAAAAGATTCATGTCGATGTCCATGAATGCGTGACCTGCTCAGGGTTGTCGCCGGTGGGACGCACCTTGTGTCATTTCGAAGGCGGACTGATCGCCGGCGTCATCGAAGGAATTCTCGGCAAGCACGTGCAGGCGCATGAAGTGTCGTGCATCGGCGGCCTGGGAAACAAAACCTGCGGTTTCGAACTGGAGATCGTCAGCTGATACTCTTTTGACCAGTCATCCCAGTGGCGGCCGGATACGGTGGCTCAGCGTACGACCTGACCGTCTCCGGCGGCAGCGCCCGCTCTGTTGTTCTCTCCCGGCGAATTCAATTCAAGCTCGGTGCGTTTTTCGGGCAGATTCGAATCGATTAGAATCGTCACCCGCCGGTTACGCGCCCTCCCCTCGAGCAACGTATTGGTTTCGACGGGACGCGTGTCGGCATAGCCAATGGCCGTCAGACGTTCAGCGGCGACACCGGCGTCGGCGAACAGACGCAGTACAGTGGTGGCACGTATCGCCGACAGTTCCCAATTCGAAGGGAAAGCGGCATTGTTGATCGGCGTATTGTCGGTGTGCCCTTCGATGGTTACCGGAAATTCCGCCGGTACCAGCACGTCAGCCACCGACTTCATCGCTTTCGCCAACGATGGTTGCAAAACTGCCTGACCGGGAGAGAAGAGCACGCTGTCGTTGATTTCGATGCTTACACCACGACTGGTTTCAAGCACCCGCACCTTGCCTTGTTCGATCAGCGGCGCCATCACCGCGATGATTTCCTTGGCCACATTGCGCATTTTTTCGCGCTGTTTCTGCTTGAACGCTTCCTGAGTCTTGTTGGTCGAATTCGTTTTCGGTAGCGGCGACGGAAGGAGTGCCGGCATCTGAGCGGCGGCATTGACCTGAACGTTACGAAAAGCCTGGACGATGGAATTGCTCAAAATCCGGTATTTGCCTTCGTTGACCGTCGACAGCGCATACATGACGACGAAAAAAGCAAACAGCAGGGTGATGAAATCAGCGTACGACACCAGCCAGCGTTCGTGGTTATCGGTCTCTTCGCGATACTTTCGACGTGCCATCGCTCAAATGCTCCTTTCGTCCGCGAATCGATCATCCGTAAGGCATCGATGCCTATGCCGCCCCATATTCTCAGTCATCCGCGATGAACGTCCGCATTATCTCATTGTATACACTCAGCCCATCGGCCGAAGATCTGAATTCTGTACCACAAAGGTTCATTTCGAGCCGGACCGATCCCACCGGTGAGACCAGCCCACAAAAGCCGTCCCGGGCGAGTTTCAGTCGAGATCAGGCTCGACCATCATCAACAACGCCCTGGCGCTTGCACAATACTATCCAGGGGGATAGAATGTGGCGATGAGTATCCATACCTCTCATCCCGAAATCATCACACGGCTCAAGCGTGCCGAAGGCCATCTGCGCGGCATCATCACCATGCTCGAGGAAGGCCGGGATTGCCTGGCGATCGCACAGCAGTTGCAGGCCGTCGAAAAAGCCATTGCCAATGCCAAGAAGACTCTGGTTCATGACCATATCGACCAGTGTCTCAGCCGGGCCGTCCATGACGCTGCGCAACATCCGGAAGCCACCATCCGCGAGTTCAAGGAACTCACCAAATATCTCTGATTTCTCTCGGGAAATGAACTGTGTCTGACGATTCCTCGTTCTCCGAACGCACCCATCCGCATATTTTCGACGAGGGTAATCTCGCCGGCGAAAAAGGCACTCGACTGGTGATGTTGATCACCTTGGCGATGATGGTGATCGAAATCACCGCCGGTTGGTGGTTCAATTCCATGGCTTTGCTGGCCGACGGCTGGCACATGAGTTCGCACGCCCTGGCTATCGGCCTGTCGGCGTTCGCGTATGCGGCGGCCCGACGTTTCGCCCACGATTCGCGCTTCGCTTTTGGTACCTGGAAGATCGAAATACTCGCCGGATTTGCCAGCGCCATTTTTCTCTTCGGCGTGGCAGTGCTGATGATCAGCGCCTCGATTGAACGGCTGTTCTCGCCAGGGCCGATCCACTACCAGGAAGCCATCGCCGTGGCGGTGGTCGGCTTGGTGGTGAACATCGTCTGTGCGCTGATCCTCGCCGGAGCGCATGATCACGGCCACCATCACCATGGGCATGGGCATGGGCATGGTGATCATGATGGCCATGGCTATCACGACCACCACGATCATCATCACGACCATCCAGCGGATCGTGCCACTCACCATCACAGCCACGACCTCAACCTGCGATCAGCCTACCTGCATGTCGTCGCCGATGCGGCGACCTCGGTTCTGGCGATCCTCGCGCTGCTTGGCGGCATGTTTCAAGGCTGGAATTGGCTCGACCCGGTCATGGGTCTGGTCGGCGCGATTCTCGTCGCCCGCTGGGCTTACGGTCTGCTTCTCGACACCGCGCAAGTGTTGTTGGACCGGGAAATGGATCATCCGGTGGTCGAGGAGATTCGCCAAGTGCTCCGTGACGATCCGTCACTCGGCACGTCGCGGGTGGTCGATCTGCACGTCTGGCGCGTTGGCCGAAACAAATTTGCGGTCATCATCGGTTTGCTGACCGATCATCCTACCGTAACGCCCGACGCGGTCCGTCAGGCGCTCGGTGTTCATGAGGAATTGGCGCATGTTTCGGTGGAGATCAACCGTTCGCCTGAATTTGCGGGGACGACGAGTCTTTCAGAACCGGCGCGCCTGCATCAGTTTTGACATTTCGCGCGATCAAGTCATTTTTCGGCAGCATCCGTTGAACCGCACTTTGTGTGCCAATCGTCACCAACCGATTGCTCACCACCGTCGGCTCGATTTCAAGAACAGCGAAATGGCCGACTCCGCCAAATGGCCAACGGCATCGAAGAAGATCGGTCCGCCATTTTTTCGACCTTGAGACCGTGTCCGATCGTCCGCCAGCCTCCACCGACGATGTCTCTGCCCAGCAACACCCCGGGCAACGCGCCTTGACCACCGGCATTGCCTGCTCGCTCGGCGCCGGAATGCTGTGGGGGCTGGTGTTCATCGTACCGCTGTGTTTACCCGACTATCCGCCGACGATGCTTGCAGTCGGCCGTTATCTGGCTTTTGGCGTCATCGTCCTGCCCCTGGCCTTCTCCGACCGTCGACGCTTGCAGCACCTGCAGCGCCAGGACTGGTGGCGGGCCGCCGAATTGGCTCTGGTCGGCAATCTGCTCTACTACCTCTGTCTGGCAGCCGCCATCCAACTGGCCGGAGCGCCGGTGCCGACGCTATTGATCGGCACCTTGCCGATCGTCATCGCTCTGGTCAGCAATTTTGGTGCCGAAGCGTTACCCTGGCGCCGCCTGTTCCCTTCCCTGCTGGTCATCGCTCTCGGCATCGCCCTGGTCAATCATCAAGAAACGACCCGGCTGACCACCACGCTCAATCTGCGCGCACACTATTTGGGCGTCATCCTGGCCATCGGCGCGGTGCTGGCCTGGACCTGGTACCCGATCCGCAACAGCAGTTGGTTGCGGCAACGGCCAGGCTTGTCGCCGGCAACCTGGGCGCTTGCCCAAGGACTGGCGACACTGCCGCTGGCTGTGCTCGGCGTGGCCGCGTTGAGCCTTCATTTCCGTGGCGACACCACTTTCGACTACCCGTGGGGGCCGCAACCGCTGCGCTATCTCGGCTTGATGCTGCTGCTCGGCTTTTGCGCCTCCTGGCTCGGCACCTTGCTCTGGAATCGCGCCAGCCAGTTGCTGCCCGCCGCCTTGGTCGGCCAGTTAATCGTTTTCGAAACCCTGGCCGCGCTGGCTTACGCCTTCATCTGGCGCGGCACCTTGCCCGATGCGCGGATTCTGCTCGGCATCGTCTTGCTGATTGGCGGAGTACTGCTTGGCGTCCGCGCTTTCCGTAAGCGTTGAGCCTGCCGGGTCTCCTTATCGCCGAGCACCCGTTCCTGACGGCTCGTGACAATAAGGACAGTCAACCCTGGCCGCGCAGCCAGATCACGGTCGCCATGCCGGCCAGAGTCATGACTAAAGAACCGACGACGTGTGCCGCGATCAACGCCAAAGCCCAGGAAAACCGTGCCTGCTGCAACAGACTGGCGAGCTCGGCCGAAAAAGTCGAAAAAGTCGTCAGCCCGCCGCAAAAGCCGGTAACGATCAACAACCGCCACTCGGGTGACAAATCCGTAGCCGCCGCAAAAAAGGCAATGGCCACGCCGATGACATAGGCGCCGAACAAATTGGCAACCAGCGTTCCCGGAGGAAGCGTCGGAAATACCTCATTCAGCTTCAAACCGAGCTGCCAGCGCAGTAGCGCGCCGAGCGCGGCACCAAGCGAAATGGCAACTACCGATTTCCACATCGTTTTTCCCTGAATCGATCATCTTTCCCTACCGGTCCGATGCGGAGAATCGAAATGTTCCCGCCAGCGATCGACAAACCGTTTACCCGATGCACAGGCACGATCATCGAGGCTGGCGCCAAAGTGCCGCTGTGCACAACAGCAGGAACAAGGTCATCACCCGAGGCACGTCGGACAGTGTGCCGGCAATTCCCAAAACCAGGAAACCGGCAATGGCAGCGACCAGAGCTGCCGCGAAAGTCCGGCCTTGACGGCTGTGCTCCCAGCCACGCCATACCGCCGCGGCAATCAAAATCAACAATACTGCCAGGCCGAAAAAACCACTTTCAAAAAACGTCGCCACGTAAAGACTCTTCATGTGCCAGTCGAGGTGATGAAAATCGCTATAGGCCAACCAGAAAACGCCACCAGCAGCGAAATTGCCATTCAACAGAACGTTTTTCCCCTGCGCATCATTGAGTTGGATGTCAGCCAAGTCGAGGGCGCTTCCTGGATGCCCCTGGTTGCTTACCGAAAATACCAATGATCGTGAGTCAAACCAGCGCGGAATAGCGTCAGGGTCGATATCGATCACCTTTTCGACCTTGGTGAACGCCGAACTCGGTTTGACGGAGAACGTCAGCACTTTGATGTTCGACTCACCACCCATTTCCAGAACACGTCGCGGTTCAAGCCTTACTTCCAGTGAAGCAGAGGTGCGGCTGGGATTCCGCACCTGAGCCGCAAAAGTGTACCTGCCAGGAACCGGTGACATCAGTCGTTGCCCTACGGTCAGGCTGCTGTTGCCAACTATACGCACCACCTGCCCCATTCCTTGCGGCAAAAAGAACCACCCCGCTTCTTGCGATGAGCCCTCGACCAGGTTCGCGCGCGGGAAAACCCCCAGGCCGCGGCCAAATAGTTGGGAAATCAGGTCGCCAGGCATGAGAGAGACGGTTTTTTGCCAGTGCTCCATTCGCGTTTGCCAGTCGGCGCTGACAGTATTCGCCCGTGACTGCATCTGATAACCGGACAGAGCAACGACGCCGATCGGCAACAGGATCGTCACGATCGCCAGCGACGTCAGCGCCTCACGCGTAGCGAGATGCGCGCTCAGCCAACGCCCGACCGCCAGACCACCCAGGCCAATGATCAGGATCGAAGGCACGGCGATGGCCAGCGCCATTCCCCAACCAGTATCCGCCCACCGGCTGCTGAGCATTGCGCGCACGGCCAGTGCCAAGCCGATGGCCAGCAGTGACGCCACGCCAACCGGCAACGACAGTTTCGGCAACCGTTCCCGGAAAAAACCTGCAACAAAGCAGCCGACAAGAACCACGACATAACTGGCCAACAGCACGCTCCCGCCATAGCGAAAACCAAACCAAGTCAGAAAAGCGCAAAGCACCACCACGCCACCGCTGGCCAATATCCAGCCACGCGATGAACGAACAGGTCGATTGAACAACAGAAACACGTAAACCAGGAAGGCAAGACCGGCGGCCAGATAAGTGGTACGAGTAATGGTCACCATGATCGAGTACGCGGCCAGCGCCAAGGCCAAACCAGCCACTGCGGCCATCGACCAGCGCCTGGCGTTCAACAACAGCCAGAACGCAAAAGGCCAGACCAGAATCAAAAAGGCGTCGACCGCCTCACCGCCGAAATGCATCTGGGAAAAAGTGCCGGTGATCCTGTACTTACCGGACAGATTCAACCACGTGGCAAACAATCCCCAGCGATCCTTGGCGGTCATCAGATCGATCAGCAGACCGCGTTGCCACAACACATAAGCACCGAAACCGATCATCGCCAGAGTCAAGCCCATCGCTAGACGACTCTCGGCGGTTTGACGATCTTGCGTCAATTGCGACAGCAGCAACGGAGCAAAGAGCAGCGCCCAGAACCCGCCCCGAAAAATCCGTATCGCGTTCCACTGGGTCAGATAGCCGAACCAAGCGTTGGCATCCAGCGGCGGCAGCGGGAAAAGCCCCCGTTGCAAACCGATCGCCAACACCAGCGCCCACAACCACAGCCAGAACATTCCGCGCCGCGACAGCGCTGCGCTGCCAGCGTAGTGGCCGGCCGCCAGCGCCGTTCCGGCCAAAACCGCCAGCAGACCATCGCACTCGTCGAGCAAAAGCCAGCCCGACCAGGCTCCGAGATCGACGCAGGCCAGCAACACCGGCAAAGCCACCAACCAGGCGTACCGGTATCGCCATTGCGCGACGACCAGAATCAGCGCCAGAAAAAGCAGCCCGTTGGAAGCGACCGGGTAAACCCACAGCAGTGCCGATCCCAGCAACAGCAGGATCAGTCCCAAAAAGCGCTGCAACAGCAAAGCCGGCGGCAAGCCACCAGGAGAAACCGATTCGTTCATTTCATAGCCGTGAGTAGTGAAATTGTGCCAAGCCGTTACCGACTGCTTGCCCGGGTCTCGATGTCCGTTTTGCGAGTCAGGAAGATGCCATCAAAGGAATAAGATAACCTGTTCAGGGCCGGGTCAGTAGAGGAAAAAGCACGATGTTCCACGCCTTCTGTTGGCAACGCCAATGCGCAGGATACTTGGAACACGTCGACATGATCACTTGTATCGATCACGACGCTTCCGGTAAATGTCCAGATCGTCAGACACGGACCGGCTTCGCCCGCCACCGAATAGAGCGATCGATAACGCAAAAAGTCCGAGCACCGCCGCGATGAGAATTCCCGGAAGGTCGCCGGACTTGAAACTCTGAGCCCCATGAATCGCCAATCCGAGAAATACGAAAGCGACCGTCCCGACGACCAGCCGGCGAAGCCATAGCCACACGACCGCAAAACCCTTTTCGACGCGCGACGGAGGTTGGTCACCGTCCAATCGATCTTCGAAGAAGGCTTGCCAAATACACCAAACTCCGAAAGGAATACAGACCAACTGGACAAGCGTGCCGTAGCCCAACGAAAAACGAACCAGCGGAACGCCAATCAGCAAGGCTGCCGTGATCGACAGGACGATACGCTCGAGTTTCTCCCAGCGTTCAAGTGGCGGCTGAGACATGAATCGTGCGGAAGCAAGAAGCAGCCGGAGCGCGGGGAAAACACCACCGCGCCGCCTTTGTATCGGTCGTCTCGACTACCGGATCAACGATGATAGAACTTGGCATTTGTGGTTCGTTCATTGGGCGTGAAACGTTTCAAACCGACGGCCAGCGTTTCGCGGTTTTCATAGCCCTCGAAACGCAAAACCGTACCTGAAGACGCGGTCACGATCACGGAAATCAAACGTCTGGATTTGTACTGCAGTCGAAGGTTCTTGATTTGCTGGATATCAACGGTTACGGCAACGTCCTTGTAGCTCACCGCAATCTTGCCGGCGGCTTCATCGAGATCGATTATTGGATAGGCTCGAGCACCTTCCCTGATGCGCTTGACGATCCTGATTATTGCGAGAACGAAAAAAACAAGGCCGCACACCGGATAAACAAGATCGGAAACAGATTTTGCCTGCCACGAAAAGGCAAGGCAAGCCGCTGACAAAACCAGCAAGAACAGGGCGAAGAGTACGGATTCTCTGTGCTGCTTTTTGACATGGCCGGGTGAGACGTGAAATTGCATATGATCTTTGAAATCCAAATTTAATCGCGGTACACGCCCGCGCACAGGATGAGCCTTCCTCTGCTTTTCGTCTTTTAATAAATTGATTTAATTTTTTTTAAATAACCTTGGCGCCACCAGCTGATCGAATACGCCAGGAATCGAACGAGTGAGCGGTAGCCGGGAGTCGAGTGCTACCGTCTCCGGTTATAGAAGACCCCGATGTACTCGAAACCAGCCGCTTTCATGTCGGTATGGATGGCATGGCGCATACTATGCATTCGCTCGGTCTTGAAGCTGTCGAACCCGCTCTCAGCATCCGTCAGTGGCTGCCGATCCGGTGGTGCCGCCCCGCTTTCAGGAGCGGTAACCGCTTACGCTGACTTTCGGGAGAGCACAGGTCCGTCAGGGCAAACGCCTGTCGATGCGCGTCAATCCAGACGTACCTCACAAAGCATTCTTCGCGAAGTACGTCGCCGCATTTTATGATTTCCAGCGCCCGCTCGAGCCTCAGGTTCTCGGCCCGCCGCCGGGGAAGCGCCATCTCTTTCGGCGTCACGGAGCTTGCCCACTGCGGCCGCCTTGACCCAGTTTCGCAAGGTCTGCTCGACCAGTCCCCCCAGTTCCTTCGTCACCGCCAAAAGAGCCTGTCCGTCCTTCACCCGCTTGGTCGCCAACTTCTTGAATTCCAGTGTGCACGCCTGTTTCGGCATCTTCATTCTTCGCCCTTCCAATGTGACGTCATCTTACGTCACCCTTGGAAGACGAAATTCCGGGAGGAATCTCATTTTGCCCAGCGCCAAGCACCGTCCGCAGCTTTTGCGCTGAACGGTGCCAAACGTATTCAAAAAGACCCGGGGGAGCGAGCGTCCGGCCTCCCTCGTTACCCGACAGGGCCGTTGGCAAAGGCCCTGCCCCGTCTGACTTTTGTTTCCCTGCCGATCAGAGGCGCAGCCGATCAACGACCCGGCCGTTAATCAGGTGCTCCTGGATGATTTCTTCAACGTCTTCGTTATCCACATAGGTGTACCAGACGCCTTCCGGATAGACGACCATCACCGGGCCATCATCGCAGCGGTCCAGGCAACCAGCCTTGTTGATCCGCACCTTGCCGGGACCTTTCATCTTCAGCGCAGCGATACGATCCTTGGCGTAGGTCTGCGCTTCTGTCGCCCCATGATTGTTGCAGCAGCTTTCGCCCTCCAGGCGCTGATTACAGCAGAAAAAAACGTGATGTTTGAAATAATTCCTCATGAAATGTTCTCCTAGAGTCGTTGTCTGCGGGGATCAAATCCGGGTGTCCAGACCGTTCTCCGCCAGTTCGGCGGCACGCAACAAGGCACGAGCCTTGTTCTGGGTTTCCTGCCATTCGAGTGCCGGATCGGAATCGGCGACAATGCCGGCGCCGGCCTGGACGTGCAATTGGCCATCCTTGACGATCGCCGTGCGAATGGCGATCGCCAAATCCATGTCGCCGTTGAAACCCAGATAGCCCACCGCGCCGGCATACAGACCGCGCTTGACCGGTTCGAGTTCATCGATGATTTCCATCGCCCGCACTTTCGGCGCACCGGAAACCGTGCCGGCTGGAAAAGTGGCCATCAGCACATCGAGAGCGTTCAACTCGGCCTTCAGCCGCCCTTCGACATTCGAAACGATGTGCATCACGTGCGAATAGCGTTCGACGATCATCTTTTCGGTGATCCGGATCGAGCCGATTCGGGCGACACGGCCGGCATCGTTACGTCCGAGGTCGAGCAGTTGAACATGTTCGGCACGTTCTTTTTCATCAGCCAGCAGTTCGGCGGCGAGTTGTTGATCCTCTTCGAACGAAACGCCACGACGACGCGTGCCGGCAATCGGCCGCACAGTGACGGTATCGCCTTC
This sequence comes from Accumulibacter sp., assembly GCA_031732795.1. GTDB lineage: Bacteria > Pseudomonadota > Gammaproteobacteria > Burkholderiales > Rhodocyclaceae > Accumulibacter. The sequence goes on from JAVMKC010000004.1 coordinate 21,168, forward strand.
GAGACGAACGAGAATTTCAGGTGAAGCGCCGACGACATGGAAGTCTTCCAGGTCGAAATAAAACATGTACGGCGAGGGATTGAGCGACCGCAACGAACGATACAAGGCCATCGGGCTGGCAGCCAAGGGCTTGCTCATCCGCTGTGAGAGAACCACTTGCATGATGTCGCCCTCGGTGATGTAGCGCTTGGCTTTCAGCACCGCTTTTTTGAACGGCCCTTCACCAAACAGCGAACTCGCCGGCGATGAAGGTTGCGGGGTTTCCGGCGGAATCGCCACCGGTTCGCGCAAGCGAGCGAGCAAGGTTCTCAGCCGGGCCTGCGCTTTCTGGTAGGCGCCGGGAACACCGGGTTCGGCATAGACGACCATCGTCAGCTTGCCCGAGAGATTATCGACGACGGCAATCTCTTCCGAGAGCAAGAGGACGATATCGGGAATGCCGAGATCGTCGGTTTTTTGGGTGCGCGTCAGACGAGTTTCGATATAGCGTACCGTATCGTAACCAAAACAGCCGACAAGCCCGCCACAAAAACGGGGCAGTCCGGAAGCCGGCGCGGCACGAAAGCGCTGCAGATAGTTGCCGATGAATGTCAGCGGATTGGTATCGTCCTCGCGTTCGGCGATGCGGTTGCCGTTGAGCACCAGCACCTGATGGCCGGTGACGACGATCCGTGTCGGACTGGTCAGGCCGATGATCGAATAACGGCCGAATCGTTCACCACCCTGAACCGATTCAAGGAGATAGGTGTAAGGTCCATTGGCCAGCTTGAGATAGATCGATAACGGCGTATCGAGATCGGCAAAGGTTTCGAGGGTGACGGGAATGCGGTTATAGCCCTCAGCGGCCAAACGATTGAAATAGGCTTCGGTCATGGGGTTCTCCACCAGGATACATACGAGCAATCGGCAACGACTGTGGCGCTTCAGCGATGGACGGCGCCAACGGTCAGGGTTACACGGAGCAGGCTAGCGGCACCAGGGCCAAGCCTCCGGCCATCCGGTAAGCCAGCAGGAGAAGTGGAGAAGGTTTTTCATGCGCGGGTAATGATTCGAGCAGCGTCGGCGAGGGTTTCGACTATAGCATCGCAGGCTAATTCCCGGACGTCCTGCCCCTCGTTGTAGCCGTACGGCACCAGGAAAACAGGACACCCGGCCGCCCGGGCGGCCTGAAAATCGTGACGGGAGTCACCGATCATCAGGGTTTGCGCCGGCGAAACCGCCAGACGCCCACAGGCCCACAGCAACGGCATCGGATCGGGTTTCGGCCGCGGCAGAACATCGCCGCTGACCACGACCTCAAAAAAAGGCTGCAGCCCGGTATGTCGCAACAACGGCAAGGTAAAGGCTTCTGCCTTGTTGGTAATTACGCCCATCGGCAGGCCAAGCGCCTGGAACGAGCGCAATCCGTCAAGGACGCCGGGAAAAAGTGCCGCATGCCGTCCATTGGCTTCAGCATAATGCCGACGGAAACTGGCCAGCGCCTCGGCAGGCGGCGGTGACGGATCCTCAGCGGCGACCATCGTCCCGGCCAGAACGCGCTTGACCAGATTGGGGATACCGCGGCCAACATAGCTGCGGATGGCGTCTATGGTCGGCGCCGTGCCTCCCAGATCGCTCTGCATGCCAACAGCCGCAGCATGCAGATCGAGAACGGTATCGAGCAAAGTGCCGTCGAGATCGAAAAGAACAGCGCGGATGGTAAGCGGAACCGTCATGAATTTTCAGAGGGTAGCCAGTTGGTGACGTAACGCGGCGATCACCGTATCGTAACGATGCCTATCTTCATCGCGAGCCGCGCCGAAAACCGCCGAACCGGCGACAAAAGCATCCGCGCCAGCACGGGCAATGGCAGCGATATTGTCGATTTTGACACCACCATCGATTTCCAGACGAATCCGGCGGCCGGTGTCGCGTTCATAGGCATCGAGTCGCGCACGCGCCTGCACCAGCTTGTCCAGCGTCGATGGAATGAATTGTTGGCCGCCGAACCCCGGATTGACGCTCATCAGCAAGATCAGATCGAGCTTATCCAGCACATGATCGAGATAGGTCAGCGGCGTCGCCGGGTTGAACACCAGCCCAGCCTGACAATCATGCTCGCGAATCAACGACAAGGTGCGGTCGATATGTTCGGAAGCCTCCGGATGAAAAGTGATCAGATCGGCACCGGCCCGGGCAAATTCCGGAACGAGCCGATCAACCGGCTTGACCATCAGATGGACATCGATCGGCGCCGTGGTCAAGGGGCGGATCGCGGCACAGACCAGCGGACCGATGGTCAGATTCGGGACGTAATGGTTGTCCATGACGTCAAAATGAATCCAATCGGCGCCTGCGGCAATGACATTGACCACTTCTTCGCCCAGGCGGGCGAAATTGGCCGAGAGGATGCTCGGAGCGATGACGTACATGATGATGTTGCCTCTGGCAACCCGTGTGTTGGACTGTTCAACGGTGAACAGGCGCATTGTAGCGCGAAAGCCCAGGCGTTTACCCGCCGGCCGGTACAGCTCTCACCAGGAAAAATCGGGAAAAGATCGACATCACTGCCGATCGCGCCAACGCGGCACCGGCACCTTCGAGAAATGCAGTCCAATCGTGATTTCCTACACGCGCGCCACGGCCGTTTCAGGTGAAGATGGCGACGAGTGCTTGATGTCCCCCACGATGAGCACTTGTTTAGTACTTATGCCCGGCCAGAGAGTTCACTGTGCCGGGCTTTTTTTGGCCCCACCAAGAGTTCAGCGCGCGTGGCTTTCGATGAACCGCTTGACGGCAGCAACATCCACATCCATGACTTCGACGCGCTGCGGCAGGTCTTCCATGCCCTGCAAGGCGGATGGCCGTTCGGGCCGGCGGCCCAAGGCTTCGACGATCGTTTCCTCGAACTTCACCGGCAAAGCCGTTTCCAGAACCACCATCGGCATCTCGGAGTTTCGCAATTCCAAGGCCACCTTCAAGGCGTCGGCGGTATGCGGGTCGATGATCAGCCCGTAGCGGTCGTACGTCTTCCGAATCGTTGCCAGACGGTCGGCATGCGAACTGGCACCAGAAGCAAAACCGAAAGCCGGTAGCCGCGCCCAATGCGATGTTCCGGAAAGATCAAAAGCACCGCCACCGTCGACGCTGGCCCACAACTCACGGACGATGGCCGGGTCGCGCCCAACGAGATCGAAAACAAAACGCTCGAAATTCGAGGCCTTGGAAATATCCATCGACGGGCTGGAAGTGGCGAAAGTTTCCGCCGTTGCCCGCGGACGGTAAATGCCTGTCCGGAAAAACTCGTCGAGGACGTCGTTTTCGTTGGTCGCCAGCACCAGCCGGCCTATCGGCAAGCCCATCATCCGGGCGATGTGTCCGGCACAGATGTTACCGAAGTTTCCAGAGGGCACCGCGAAAGCCACCGGACGATCACTGCGTCCGTGTTCACCACCGGTAGCCGCCAAGTACCCTTTGAAGTAGTAAACCACCTGCGCAGCGACGCGTGCCCAGTTGATCGAATTGACCGCTCCGATCCGGTAGCGGGCTTTGAAGGCATGATCGTTCGACACCGCCTTGACGATATCCTGCGCGTCGTCGAACATCCCGCGCACGGCGATATTGTGGATATTGGCGTCAGGCAACGAGTACATCTGCGCGCGTTGAAAGGCGCTCATCCGCTGGTATGGTGAAAGCATGAACACCCGTACGCCAGCCCGGCCGCGCATGGCATATTCGGCCGATGAACCGGTGTCCCCGGAAGTGGCGCCAAGAATGTTCAGATCCTCCCCACGCTTGGCCAGGGTGTATTCAAAGAGCTGACCGAGTAACTGCATGGCCATGTCCTTGAACGCCAGCGTCGGTCCATTCGACAATTCGAGGATCGCCAAACCACCCTCATTGCGCGCCACGTCAGGACGCTCCAACCACTGCAGCGGGGTAATCTCGGCCGCCCGGGCCGGATCACGCCCATGGCAATAGACTTCGGCGGTGTAGGTGCCGGCCAGCAACCGCTTCAAATCGTCATCGGGGATGTCGTCGATGAATCGGCGGAGCACCTGAAAAGCCAGTTCAGCATAAGAAAGCGAACGCCAATCATCGAGTTCGCCAACGCTGATCCGCGGATAATCTTCCGGCAGATAAAGTCCACCGTCCGGCGCCAGACCAGCCAGCAGAATCTCGGAAAAAGTAGGACCAGAATGACTCTGGACAGCCGCGTCGCCGCGGGTGGAGAGATAGCGCATGGAGCAGAACCGGCGAAATAAACTGTCAGGACGACAGTCTAACACGCCGGGTCGCCGCCACCGCCGACCGAACCCGAGGCAATCGCATGAATCTTATAAAAAATAAATAAATTCAATGCGGAAAATATCGGAATTATCAGGCCGGTCTCAAATATGAAGCGCAACGCATGCCAGGAGATAATGTGTTGCGAAGGGAACGAACTACGAACATATCAGTGTCAGGAACGCACGACGACTCAGTGGGGGTTTGAGCAGCGCAGTACGATCACCCGAAAGTTTGCGCGTAACGGCTGGACCCGTCTGGATATGCGGCAAAAACAGCGCCTCACTGTCGCGGGCGGCTATCGTGTCGCCACCGCTCACGGGCAAGCACAGCAGGGGTTACGGCAGTATCTCGCTACCCGCCACGCTTGGCGATTGGCGGACCGCTATGGCCAATCGTTGCAGACCTGCGGCGTAAACGCCACCCGCCAAAGCAGATTGCCGGGATACTGCCCCGGGCGTTCTTGATTGTCGCGCCCAGCTCCAGGCCATTCGCGTTGTGAACCCAGAAGCCCCATTCGCCGACGTAGTAAGTGTGAGAGTCCTCGACGGTGAAGTTGTAGACGCGGGTCAGGTAGCGATCACGAGAGTAATCACCCGACGTCGTCGTTCCAGAGTCGCTCAATTGGCATACTGGGGTTCCACTCCGAAAATCAATGGATGCCCCAGAATCACTGGCTACCGGCACATACCCGATCCCTTCTATCCGCGCCCCCTCTGGCGTCTCGCACAGCAAGACAGCTTCATTGACGATCACGTCACACACACCGCCATCCTGCAACTCAACCTGGCTCGTGCTTCCCACTGGAAGTACTGGCTGCCAGCGCCACTCGGATTCGCTCCCCTTTTTCGCCCACACCGGGTGATCGCCGGTCACGACGATCGCCGTACAGCCGAAGCCCGGTCCCATGCCGCGATGGCCGCGCGCCACCTCGACGAATTCGACCTCCTGGTCATCGAAATGGAAGGTCTTCAGCACCCGCTGGTACGCCTGCGGCCCATCGTTGGTTTCCGGTTTCGACAACACCCGATCGCCGACCCGAATCTGCTCGATCGGCACCAGCCCTTTGTCGGTCCAGATCAGGGTGCCGGCGACGAAGCCGGTCTTGGCGCAGGGCTTGTCGAGGAATGGGCGGGAGAGCACTTCGCGGTACCGCTTTACGCTTTGTCGCCGTCCGGCGTCGGCGCACTAGTCACCGGTTCAACCACTTGACCGGGCGGGCCGAGGGCGTCCGAGTGCTCACGCAGCCAGTCGGCGAAGTCTTCCGGCGACAGCGGGCGGGCATAGAGGAAGCCTTGGCCGTTGTGGCAGCCGGAGGTGTTCAATTCGCTGGCCTGGGCCAGCAGTTCGACGCCTTCGGCGACGACGCTCATGCCGAGATGCCGGGCCATGGCAATGATCGCTGAGCCGATGGCGCGGTCGTCGGCGTCGATCGAAACGCCGTCGACGAAACTGCGGGCGATCTTCAATTCGTGGATCGGGAAGCGCTTGAGGTAGGACAGCGACGAGAAGCCGGTGCCGAAATCGTCGATGCTGATCGTCAGGCCGAAGGCGACCAGTTCGGCGAGCATTTTCTGGGCATGCTCGATGTCCATCAGCACGCTTTCGGTGATTTCCAGGCACAGCCGCCGCGGGTCGACGCGCTGTGCGTCGATGATGCGGATCAGATCGCCGGCCATGCCTTCCTTGCGGAAATGACGTGCCGAGATGTTCACGCTCATGCGGATCGGCGGCAGCCCGGCCTGATCCCATTCGTCGATCTGCCGGCAGGCTTCGCCGAGCACCCATTCGTCGACGGCGAAAATCATCTGACTCTGCTCGGCGATGGGAATGAAGTCGGTCGGTTCGATGATTTCGCCGTTGCAGCGCCAGCGGACCAGCGCTTCGGCACCAACCACCGCCCGCGTTTCGAGATTGACCTGAGGCTGGTAGTTGAGGAACAGTTCGTCGTTGGCGATCGCCCGGCGCAAGCCCATTTCGAGGAGCAGGCGACGGTTGGCCTGTGCGCTGAGGTCGGCGGTGAAGAAGTGGAAGGTGTTTTTGCCGTGGTCCTTGGCCCGGTACATCGCCGAGTCGGCGTTGCGCATCAGGGCGCTGGCGTCTTCGGCGTCGTCGGGGAAGATGCTGACGCCGATGCTGCCGCTGATGAAGCATTCCTCGTCGTTGAAGTGATAGCTGCCGCTCAGGGTTTTGAGCAGTCTTTCGGCGGTCTGCGAGGCGTGCTGCCGGTCGGTATTCTCGAGCAGGACGACGAATTCGTCGCCACCGAGACGGGCGACGGTGTCTTCGCTGCGCACGCAGGCCAGCAGCCGTTTGGCCGCCTGACACAGCAACTGGTCGCCGGTGTCGTGGCCGAGGGTGTCGTTGACCACCTTGAAGTTGTCGAGGTCGATGAACACCACGCCGATGCTCTCCTGCGAGCGTTGCGCGCGGGCCAGCGCCAGTTGCAGGCGGTCGTTGAACAGGGTGCGGTTGGGCAGTCCGGTCAGTTCGTCATGGGTGGCCAGATATTCGATGCGTTGCTGGGAAGCGCGGGCGGCGGTGATGTCGCTGAACATGCCGACGTAGTTGACGATCTGGCCCTGCTCGTCTTTGACGGCGTTGATGGTCAGCCATTCGAGGTAGACGTCGCCGTTTTTACGGCGATTCCAGATTTGCCCGGCCCACATGCCGCTGCTCTGCACCTTTTCCCACATTTCCACGTACAGTTCGGGGGAGGTTTTGTCCGAGCGCAGCAGACTGGGCTTCTTGCCGATCACTTCTTCGCGCAGATAACCGGTCAGCGCGGAGAAGGCGTCATTCACCGTCAGGATGATCTCTTCGGCGTCAGTGACCACCACGCCTTCGGAGGCGCGTTCGAAGACCATCGCCGCCAGTCGCAAGCGGTCTTCGGCATCCCGCCGGGCGGTGATGTCGATCGCCTGGAAGCAGATGCCGGTGATCGCGCCGTCGTCGTCGAACAACGGAAAGCGGATGGCCAGGAAATGGCGTTTGCCTTTCTTGAGCGGCAGGGTTTCTTCGCGTTCGATCGCTTTACGCAGGCGGATCGCTTCCAGTTCGCTTTCGCGGCAGACGTTGGCCACCGCTTCGGGAAAAATCTGCAGGTCGGTTTTGCCGATGGCTTGGCCCGGTTCGAAACCGAAGGTCTGTTCGAAACGGGGATTGACGAACTGGTAACGTCCGGATGCGTCCTTGACGGCCATCAGCGACACCGAATTGTTCATCACCGCCAGCAGCCGGACCTGCATTTCGCGCGCTGAACGTTCGACCTCGTAGTAATTGGTGTTGTCGGCGAAGAGCAGGATCACCCCGGCGGTTTTCTGCGTGTCGTGCAGCAAGGGCGCCAGATGCAAGGCGTAGTGCCGGTGGTAGGCATTGACGATCTGGCGGTCAACGGCATTCTGTGTCTGGATCACCTGCTGACTGTCGGCGAGCAGATCGGGCATGCCCGCCGGCAGGATCAGGTCGCGCAGATGGCGGCCGATCTGCGAGTTGGAGAGTTTGAACAGCCGTGCGGCCGCGCTGTTGAAGCGCTGCAGACAGGCGTTGCCGTCGAGAACCAGCAAGGGATAGTCGACACTGTTCTGGATGCATTCGAGTTCGGTGTTCAACTCCTGCGTTTCGACGGTCTTGATCTGCAGTTCTTCGTTGACCGTCGCCAGTTCCTCGTTGGTCGATTGCAGCTCTTCGTTCGACGCTTCGAGTTCTTCGTTCGAGGCCTGCATCTCTTCGTTGGAGGCCTGGATTTCTTCGTTGAGGGCCTGCATTTCCTCGTTGGAGGTTTCGAGTTCCTCGACCAGCGTCTGCAGGTGCTCGCGTGTCGCCGACAGTTCGTCTTCGAGTTCCTTGGCCGTGGTGCTGTCGTCCTCGTTGGCGCTCTTGCCGGAACTGGGCGGCAGCCACTCGATGCAGACCATGAACAGCGCTTCGATGCCGCTGTCGAGCACCGGATGCACCGACAGGCGCAACCCGCGGTTCGAGTCCAGCGCCTTGATATGGCGTGGACGCCCGATAACCACGCTCTGCTTGACCTGGGCCTGACGCAGCAGAACCTGCATTTCAGTACGCAATTCGCGGCGAGCCAGCGAAATCAGATCGAATGCCGGTTTGCCCGGTGCGACGTTGAGCAGTTTGCTGGCGTCGCCGTGAATGTGACGAATCTCGAATTTGCTGTTGATCAGGATGCTGGTCGGGATGAAGTGGCGCCCCGCCGCTTCGATGAGAATGTTTTCGTAGCCGAGCGGCGTCGCCGATTTGCTGGGTCGCTGGTATTGGTTGAGACCGGCCGCCGGCAATTGGATTTCCGAGCGCATCAGCGGCAGCCGGGCGATGCTGCCGTGACGACGGTACAAGCGGCCTTCCTTGTCGACGACGCTGAACAGATTTTCCTGATGGAAGATCCCCTCCGATTTGCCGAGGAACAGGAAGGCTCCAGGATTCAGGGCGTAGTGGAATACCGACAGCAGGCGAACCTGCAACTCACTTTGAAAATAAATCAATACATTGCGACAACTGATCAGGTCCAGGCGCAGAAAGGGCGGGTCCTGCACCAGATCCTGGCGGGCGAAGATCACCACGTCGCGCAGGTTTTTGTTGATTTCGTAGCGGTCGCCATGCGGCGTGAAATGGGCGCGGATTCGCGCGCGGTCGATGTGCGCCAGATTGGAGGCGGCAAACACGCCACGCCGGGCGAGGGCCATGGCGTCGAGATCAATGTCGGTGGCGAAGATCTGCAGACGGTACTGGTCGAACGCCGCGCCGAGCCGTTCGGCGAACAGGATGGCCAGTGAGTAGGCTTCCTCGCCGGTGGCGCAGCCCGCCACCCAGACGCGAATGTCGTCGCCCGGCTGCTTGTTGGCCAGGATGTCGGCCACCACCCGGTCGAGACGGGCAAAAGCTTCGCTGTCGCGAAAAAAAGCGGTGACCGAAATCAGGATGTCTTTGCACAGTTTGTCGAGTTCAGCCGGTGTGCGGTCGACCACCTGCAGATAATCCTGCAAGGTGCTGACGTGATTGGCGGCCATCCGCCGCTCGATGCGGCGCCAGAGCGTCGGTTCCTTGTACTGCGAGAAATCGACCTTAGTGCGCGCCCGCACCTTGCCGAGCAGGGTCTTCAACGTCGCCGGCGCGCTGGCCGCCTGCGTCGCCACCGGAATCAGCCCGCGGTTCAGGACGATCAGGCTGATTTCGGCGCCCATGTTCTCCGGCGGCAGAATCCAGTCCACGCTACCGGTGTCGATCGCCGACTGCGGCATGCCGGTATATTTGGCCGTCGCCGGATCCTGCGCGAAAGTGAAACCGCCGGCGGCCTTGATGGCGTGTGTGCCGGCGGCGCCGTCGGAACCGGTGCCGGAGAGGATGATACCGATCGTCGATTCGCCGATTTCCTCGGCCAGCGAGGCGAAGAAGCGATTGACCGATGGTTTGGGCAATGACTCACGTGCCGGCTCGACCAGCCGGAACAACCCGCCGGTCAAGGTCAGATTCCGATTCGGCGGCGTGATATACACCGTGTTCGGCTGCGGCGCCACGCCGTCTTCGATGTCCTTGACCGGCATCGTCGTTTCGCGCCCGAGCAACTGCGACATCATGCTGCGATAGGTCGGCGACAGATGTTGGACGACGACGTAGCACAGACCAAGATTTTTCGGCAGGTTCGGCAACAGCAGGCTCAAGGCTTCCAGGCCGCCGGCCGAGGCGCCGATGCCGACGATGAATGGACGCTCTTCCGGACGGGAATCGTCGGAGGAGGAAAGCGATTTGTTACCGGCCCGGTTTTGACGTGGTGCAGCGCGTTTTTTTCGAGGTTCTTCTTCGTTGACCATGTTCCAGTCGATGATCCGATCAAACCGACGCCGTTTCAGAACGGTCGCCCAAAGTGGCCCACTTGCAGCGCAGTGAGCCGGTGGAAAATGCTTTTGCCTGTAGAGTAACGTGGTTTCTGATCCGAAAGACTACCACCAGTTTAGCCAAGCATAGGGATTGGTTTGGTGGAGTCCACTTGAAAATCGGCCATCGCGCGGGCCCTGTCGGCCGAACGGTCGGTTTTTCTGAATCGGTAAAGGATTGGCCGGATTCGTAAACCTCAAGCGCTTCTCTGTCGGAGGCTTGGCCGGGACGGAATGGAGTCCGGCGCAAGGACTTCAAACGCTGCCCAAGGCGATGCGAAAACCGCTGCTGCGCGGCCGGTACGCCGGTTCGATACGGCTGCGGGTCGCCGAACGCAGATACCGCGCCGGGTCGCCCCAGGTCCCACCGCGCAAGACCCGCATCTTGCCGAAGGACGGCCCGCGAGGATCATGTTGCGCAGCACTCGGGTAGTCGGCAAACCAGTCGGCGCACCATTCCCAAACGTTGCCGTGCATCTGATACAGCCCCCAGGCGTTGGCCGGCAAGGCGTGAACCGGTACCGTGCGCTGTCGATACCGTCCCTTTTCAGCGCCGGCACACGGATACTCTCCGTTGAAATTGGCTTGTTCGGTGTCGATCGTCTCGCCGAAGGCGTACGCGGAAGCCGATCCCGCGCGGCAAGCGTATTCCCATTCCGCCTCGCTCGGCAGGCGCGCCGCCAGCCCGGGCAGGCGCCGGTTCAATTCGGCGAGAAAACCTTGCGTGTCGTGCCAACTGACATTTTCGACCGGATTTTCCGGATGATCCTGGAAATGGCTCGGGTTGACCGGCCACACCGCCAGCCAGAAGGCTTGCGTGCAGGCAGTGTCGGCGAGCCAGAAACCGCGAGTCAGAGTGACTTCGTGCAGTTTCTCCCCGGCACCTCGTTCTGCCTCGTCGAGCGGCGAACCCATCATGAAGCGGCCCGGCGCGATCCAACGGAACACCTGTCGGCAATGGCCGATGGTCAATGCCGCGGCGGCGCCATGGCGATCGGCCGGCAGCGGGCTCAAACCCGGGACCACCAGCGGTTCAGACGCAACACCGCTATCGGCGGTGATGATGGACATCGTCGATCCTCCATAACGGTTCGTTACCGCAATTAGCGACGGTTCTCATACCGCACCACGACTGCTCACGGTGTCGGCTCAGAGGTCGTGAATCAATTACTGCGCGGCCATCTGCGGCGTTGCTCACTCCTCGCCTATCCATCCGATAGGTCTCGTCGTTCACCCGCCCACCCGCCCGCGCCTGGCATCTTGGTCTGCCGCCTCTCAATCAGACCAAACGGCATTGCCTGAAACGGGGCGCCAGCCGGCTTACCGAGCCAGCGCCGCCCGATGTCAGGGGCGATCCGTACGGCCAGTTTACCCGCGGAGTTCACCGTGGGAAAGCCGTTTGGCACCGCCGACGGTCAGGCAGCGGGATTTTCCTGTCTCGCCGTTCCATCCTAGCGGGCCAATAACGCTGCCAATTGCCATAAATCATCAACATGAAAGTCGGCATTGGGCGCCCGCGCCACACCCGGACGCAGCAGTTGAACCGTCGGCATTCGCAATCGATTACCGGCGGCGATTTCCGACGCGCCATTGTCGCCGACGATCAGCACCTGTCGCGGAGTGAATCGCCGACGCTGGACGATCTGGGCAAACAAGCCCTCTTTCCCCAGCCGGCCCGGCTCCTCGAGAGCATCGATATGAATTTCCTCGAAGATCTCACCGAAACCCAGCGCGGCGATTTTGCTCTGTTGCAGGCGACGATACCCCGTGGTAACCAGAAATTTCATCGCCGGCAATTGGCCGAGAGCCGCCAGATCGGCATAGCCGCGCAGCGCGAAACTCACTTCCAGGGCGGCATAGGCTCGGCAACCAGCGACACGCATGGCAACGGAGAAACCGTACTCATCGGCTACCGCATCGAACGGATGCCGCCACAGATCCGCGCAAGCCGCGAGCAACTGCCTCTCGCTCAAGGTACCGGCATTGGTCGCGCGGAGTGCCGAACAGACAGGCTCGACGAATGCGTCGCCCAGGACACGGGGATCGAGCAGGCAATGGTCGAGATCGAAAATGATCGCCTGGATCGGCAAGGACATGACGGACCTTTCAGGACAGACGGGTTATCTCGTTTTTTGTGAACAGGGGTGAGGGATGATCTCATCTACGGCCCAGAAACCGTTCGACCGTATCGGGAAGACGAGCCGGCGCGATCGATGCCCTGCCAGCGATGCGCGGCCACAACGCCGCTGATGGATTCCACCGATGGCAAACAACGGATCGGCCTATAATCGCAGCCTTTTGCCGAGCGCTGCCATGTGGTTCAAGAACCTTCAAGTCTATCGCTTACCCAAGAACTGGAACGTCGAACTCGAGCACGTCGAAGAACAACTTGCGCGGATGGTGTTGCAGGAATGCAGCGCCACCGCACCACACAGCATAGGCTGGGTACCCGTGCGCGACGGCGGCAGCGGCACGTTGATCCATAACGTCAACCACCAATGGCTGTTGCGGCTCGGCTGCGAAGAAAAATTGCTGCCGGCTTCGATCGTCAAACGTTTCGCCAATGACAGGGCCAAAGAGATCGAAGAAAACGAGGGCCGGCGTGTCGGACGACGCGAGATGCGCGAGTTGATCGAGCAAATGACTCTCGAACTGCTGCCGCGCGCTTTCACCCGCTTCCGCAGTACCCAAGGCTGGATCGATCGCGGCAACGGTTGGCTGGTAATCGACGCCGCTTCACCGGCCAGAGCCGAGGAGTTTCTCGAACATCTGCGCAAGACCCTCGAAAATTTGCCGGCCAAAATTCTCAAGGTCAATCTTTCGCCAGCGGTGGCGATGTCCGCCTGGGTAGCCGCAGGAGAAAGCCCCGCCGGTTTCAGCATCGACCAGGACCTCGAATTGCGCTCGGTCGACAAAGCCGCGGTGCGTTACGTCAACCATTCGCTGGAAGGCGAGGAAATCCGCCAGCATATCGCCGACGGCAAGACGGTTACTCGGCTGGCCATGACCTGGGACGACAAAATCTCCTTCATTTTAAACGACTTGCTGCAAGTCAAACGGCTCGAATTTCTCGACATCCTCAAGGAGCAGTCGGACAATCAAAGCGAAAATGCCGACGAACGCTTCGATCTCGATTTCACGTTGATGACCGGCGAAGCGGCAAAACTGCTCGACGATCTGGTCGCTGCGCTGGGAGGCGAACCGCCGTCGGCTTGATCCGGTCGATCCGGGGATCGGCGGCCAAGCCGGACCGGACGCCGCGCGTCAACGACGTTGCCGACGTTGCGCGGCGAATCCGTGCGAATTCCGACGGACGGCCGATTGGCAAACTTCGCTGGGAACTGTCGCCTTATTCGTGCGGGTGATTTGCCGCCAACTGTTGCTCGAGGTGATCGAGCAACCCCTTCGCCGCATCCTCGATCATGTCCAGGACCAGATCGAAGCCATGTCCGAGGCCGTAATACGGATCAGGGACTTCGTCATCATCGAAATTGCGCGAATATTTCATGAGCAGTCCGAGGCGATGATGCTTGTCCGCCGGACAAATACGTTTCAGAACGTCCAGATTGTTCCGGTCCATCGCCAGGATCAGATCGAAATAACCGAGATCCTGAGCCGCCACTTTGCGGGCTCGCATTTCGGACAAATCGTAATGACGGCTGGCCGCCGCACGCTGAGTCCGTTGATCCGGAGCTTCGCCGACGTGATAGCCGTGCGTCCCCGCCGAATCGACCTCGATCCTGTCTTCCAGACCTTTTTCGCGAACGAATTGACGCAACACCCCCTCGGCCGTTGGCGATCGGCAGATATTGCCCATGCAAACAAAAAGGACTTTGATCACCTTTCCTTACCCGGAGATGTTTTCGAATGGTGAAACCATTAAATTTTCCAATCAATTCGACTCGTTGACAACTTGTCCGGTACTTTTCAAATGATGTCTGGCCGAGCCTACCCGTTTAATTTCACGAATTGTAGTGGCTGATCGGTCGATCGGGGTATAAAAGTGACAGGCTTGCGCCGAAAGGCGCCGTACGCCCCGGCAGACAGAATTTTCGCCGAGATCCCGTCATTAAGTCTGGACGTTGAGCAAAAATTCTGAGATTACGGGTCGGACGACGATGTCTGGGAAACCGCGCCTGTCGTCTGTGCATGCAACCGTACGCGGCTTGGCCGCGGAAAGACGGTCACCCAAAGATGGCTCCGGTTTTCCACGCGCTGACAATGCGCTGGATAATATTTCTTACTGGGATTTCAGCGCGAATGCCCGCGACCGACGCAGGATTCTGCTTCGCGCCAAGCGAATCAGGTCTCTGCTCATTCGCGCAGAATGACCAGAAATCGGCCGCTGTTGCTTCCCGTCAGTCGCGGATGACTTTCAGGCAGGTCGAAGCCGACCGATAACCGGTTTTCAGGCGCAGATACTGAGCACGGATTGAAAATCGCGCCACGGCCAGGAGGGTGGCGGCGCACTGTTGGACAACGCCGGTGGCGCAGCTTGGCTTGCCGCCAACATTGGAAGAAACACTTCCCCAACACTTGTTGCCGGTAATCGCGAACCTGGGCAAATCGCAACCACCTCAAACAGGAACGTACCATCCGACTTACAGGCGAAACTTGCCGATTTGCGATTTCAGATTCCCGGCAATCGACTCCAGTTCGGCTGCCGCCGCTGTCGTGCCACGTACGGTGAGCGTTGTTTCCTCCACCATGGCCGCGATTTGTTCGACTTTCTTGCTGATCGCGACACTGGCGGCACTTTGTTCCTGCGTGGCATGAGCAACTTCGACCACGCGGGACAGAATCCGGCTGGTACCCTCTTCGATGGTGCGTAGGGATTCGGCGGTGCCGTTGGTCAAGTTGACACCTTGCTGCACTTCGGGTAGGGCGGAATTCATTGCCTCTACCGCGCCAACCGTGTCCCCTTGAATTCCATCGATGATTTGCTCGATTTCCGTGGTCGCCTGCGAGGTTCTTTCAGCCAATTTGCGCACTTCATCGGCGGCCATGGCGAAACCTCGTCCTTGTTCACCGGCACGTGCCGCCTCGATGGCCGCGTTCAACGCCAACAGATTGGTCTGCCCGGCAATATCCTTGATGACATTAGCAATCGTCGACACCTGCCGCGCCCGTTCATTGAGCGCGTGAATCCGTTCAGAGGCCTGCGTGACCGTGTTGGCGATACGATTGATGGTCGTTGCCGTTTGAGCGACATGCGCAACACCGGCACTGGCGAGTTGCATGGACGATTTGGAATCCGATTCCGCGTCGTGCGCGCTCTGCGAAATTTGGCCGGAACTGACGGTCAGTTGCTCCGTCAGTTGTTCGATGGCCGAAGCTTCAGACGACCAGCCGCGGCACCAAGCCGAACGCATGCACATAAAAAATTTAATTTATTGTTTTAACAACAAAATTGTTTGCTTGGGCGACTTGCACGGCTTACGGTATACTGCGCCAGTTGCCGCCTGTTCAACTCGTAGGCGGTCCTGTCGCGTTCCCCTTCATTCCCCAGGAATCCATCATGCTGCAGAAATCAGCCACCTTCCCTGGTATTCAGGGACCTATCGTCACCATCGTCATGGACGGCTATGGCATCGCCAAATCGGAGTTGGGCAGTGCCATCGCCGCTGCTCGCAAACCGACCCTCGACCGGCTGTTCGCCGATTATCCGAACATCACTCTGCGCGCACACGGCACGGCGGTCGGCATGCCCTCCGACGACGACATGGGTAATTCCGAAGTCGGCCATAACGCCATTGGCGCCGGCCAGGTCTACAGCCAAGGCGCGGCGCTGGTCGCCGATGCCATTGCCAGCGGTTCGATCTGGCAAGGTCAGGCTTGGCAAGAAATCGTCGGCGGCGCCAAAGCCGGACGGGGCGTCATTCACTTCATCGGTCTGTTCTCCGACGGTAACGTCCATAGCCACATCGATCACCTACGGGCGATGATCGTCCGCGCCAAAACCGAAGGTGTTTCCGCGGTACGGGTGCACATTCTTCTCGACGGGCGCGACGTTCCCGAAACCAGCGCGCTCGATTACGTCATTCCTTTCGAGACTTTTCTGAGCGAATTGAGCCAGGGCGGTTTCGACGCCCGTATCGCTTCCGGCGGTGGGCGAATGAACATCACCATGGACCGCTACGAAGCGAACTGGAACATGGTCGATAAAGGCTGGCAAACGCATGTGCTCGGCCAAGGTCCGCAGTTCGCCAGTGCCACCGCCGCCGTCGAGTCCCTGCGCCAGCAATTCCCCGGCACCATCGACCAGGATCTGCCCCCCTTCGTCATCGCCAGTGACGGCAAAGCCGTAGGCACCATCGAAGACGGGGATGCGGTGGTCTTTTTCAATTTCCGCGGCGATCGCTCGATCGAGATCACCCGCGCTTTTGAAGACGCCGATTTCAAGGTCTTCGATCGGCTGCGAGTGCCGAAAGTGACTTACGCCGGCATGTTGCAGTATGACGGTGATTTGAAGCTACCCAAACGCTTCCTGGTCGACCCGCCAGCGATACTCGACACGATGGGCGAATGGTTCGCCAAGGCCGGCATCCGCCAGTTCGCCTGCTCTGAAACCCAGAAATTCGGCCATGTCACTTATTTCTGGAACGGCAACCGTTCCAATAAATTCGACGGGGAAACCTATCTGGAAGTACCGAGCGACGTCGTTCCTTTCGAACAGCGTCCGTGGATGAAAGCGGCTGAAATCGCCGACGCGATGATCGCGGCACTGAAAAGCGGCGAGTACCGGACCTTGCGCTGCAACTTCGCCAACGGCGACATGGTCGGTCATACCGGCAGTTTCCGCGCGGCAACGATGGCCATCGAAGCAGTCGACCTGCAATTGGCACGCATCCTGCCGGTGATCGACGCCCTGGGCGGCGTCGCACTGATCACCGCCGACCATGGCAACGCCGATGAAATGTACGAAATCGACAAAAAGTCCAAACAGCCGGCCAAAAATCCGGACGGTTCGTTCAAGGCCAAAACTTCGCACACGCTCAACCCGGTGCCGTTGATCCTCTACGACAATGCCAGCGGCGGCAAACTGGGTTTGCGACAGACTCCCGAGGCCGGGTTATCGAACATCGCGGCGACGATCGCCAACCTGTTGGGATTCGATAAACACGTCAAGTGGGACGACAGCCTGTTGACCGTCAACAACCGTTAACGCGCGCTTTCATCAGGCAAATGCCGAACCTTCGTCCGTCCAAGAAGACGTGACGAAGGTCTGGTAATACGGGAACAGAGAAAGAACAGCCGTTCTCGTCGCTCTTGTTTCACGCCGCGACGAGCACGGGTGCGTCACTGACTTTTCTTTGCAAACCGACACGGATATTTTCGCCAATCTCATCCAGCACGGTGATTTGAGCCAGCAGTTTGCGTTCGAAGTCTTCCAGTTCGGCGATCCGTTCTTCAAGGGTGTCGGTGGCTTGATGAATCCGTTTGATGCTTTCCAGCCGACGTTGCAGATGGATCTGATGTTCGCGGATCTGGATTTCCATCGGCGCCATCACCGCTTTCAACCAGGATTCGACTTCCTGGTTGGCCCGTTCGAATGTTTTTCGGGTTTGCACCGCCACCTCGTCAAAAAAACGTTGCGTGACCTGACTCTTTTCGTGGGTCAGCAACTGCAACGCCGAATTGATGTGCGTGTCGCACCATAACGCGAGGCGGTCGATTTCCTTTTCGTAGGATAGCAACGAGAAGGAAATCGGCGTACCGAGCTTGAGTCCATGCTCGACGGAAAATTTCTTGTAGATCGCTTCCAACATCGCCAGGATTTCACTGACTTCACCTTCGGATCGCCGCAGGTTTCCTCGCGCCGTATCCAGAAACTGAGTCATCGCCGCGGAAAGATTTTTGGAAAATGCGGCATGGAGCATCGCTTCACGAGTGGAGGTGCTCAACCAGCGCAATGAATCCAACCCCAAATGCGAGAACAGATTGTTGGTGAGGCGTGAAAAGACACTGCGCACAGCGTAGTAACGTTGCAGCCCGGATTCGAACTCTGTCTTTTCATGCCGGACCTTGCCCATCATGTATTCGACAACGCCCTTGTTTTTGCCGCGCAACTCGCCCAATTCGGTTTTCTGCTCGCGCAAATCGGAGAGCCGCGCTTCAAGAAGGCTACGGGTGCGATGATGACAGTCGGAAAATTCGCTTTCCGTATTTTCCTTGACGATTTCCTGCTTTGCCGGAATCAGTTCTTCGGACAAGGCGAATTCGAGAACGCGCAAACGGCTGCGCGCAAGGAGCTGGTCATCGGAATTGATCTTGGCCACCAGCGCTTTTTGTGCGGATACCGGAAAGACTTGCTGTGCCGGCACGTCGAGGATTTGCGCGCAAAGCGTCGATTGCTTGGCGATTTCCGCATCGATTTCGGCAGAGCTTTTGAGTTCATCCCATAAGCTGTCGATTTTGTTGAGGACGACGATTTGCCCCCGCTTGCGGCCACTGGGCGTGCCGATATGCTCCCGCCACACCGTCAGATCGGACTGCGTCACACCGGTGTCGGCCGCCAGGATGAACAACACGGCATGGGCGTTGGGCAACAACGACAAGGTCAGTTCCGGCTCGGTGCCGATGGCGTTGAGGCCCGGGGTATCGAGAATCACCAGCCCTTGTTCGAGCAGCGGGTGCGGGAAATTGATGATCGCATGGCGCCAGCGCGGCAATTCGACGGTTCCCGCATCGGTGCCTGAGGATTGGCCATCCTCGATCGGAAAACCCAACATTTCGGCGGTGTCCCGATCGACACGAATGACATCGCTGACATGTCGCAAGGCGTCCTGCATGGCTTCCGCCGAATCGATGAGCAACGGAACCTTTGTCCATTCATCAGGAAACCGCTTGTATTCGCTGATGCTGGCGTTCGACTCCCGTGTCTGGATCGGCAGCAATTCGATGCACGGCGGTTTGCGTTTATCGAACATCAATTCGGTTGGACACATGGTCGTCCGACCGGCAGTCGAAGGCAGAATGCGATTGCCATACTCGGCAAAGAAAATCGCATTGATTAGTTCGGATTTGCCCCTGGAAAATTCGGCGACAAACGCGACATTGAGACGGTCTTCCCGCAGTTTGTCGAGCAATTGCGTAACCCGTCTGTCGGTCTGCGCGTCGGATAATTCGTTTTCGGCCAGCCAGCGGCCAAAACTCTCCAGCATTGCCGAAATCTGGGTACGCCATTCACTGTAGGCAGCGAAATTTTGAGCAAGCGTCATCGATCGTTCCGGTGCAGTGGTCAGTATTTCACTTTAGCATATCGTGCATAACCTGGAGAAAGCCAAGTCGCAGACCGCGACTCTTGCTGATCAACCACAAATTTAAAAAAATTTTGATTTAATTCGAAAATATATCAGATTGGCAACTTTTTCAACTCATGAGACCAGTGGGAAGTCGATTTGAGCGATTGAAGCGAAAGCGCCTCCCAACCATTCAATTTCGAGCGGCACGACTCGCTTATTACCCGACACGTCAACACCTGACCTTGATTTGAGGATAAATAAATTTGCAGCAAAGTACATAACCTTCTTGCCGAAAGTCATCAGGATTGGCACGTCGGGCAGTAATAGCTTGATCGGCCGGCCTGTCGGATGAAACTGATCGGCGTACCGCATGTGCGGCACGGTTGTCCCTGTCGATCATAAACCGCACAGGAGAGCTGATAACAACCGGCCCCTCCGTCACTGTGCACGTAATCGCGAACACTGCTCCCTCCCGCAGCGATCGACGCTCGCAAGGTGTTGCGGATTGCCTCAGCCAGCGCTTGGCAGCCGTGTCGATCGATCCGCCCGGCTGGGCGCAAAGGAGAAATTCCCGCGTGAAACAAGCTTTCGGAGGCGTAAATGTTGCCGACGCCAACCAGCAGACGATTATCCATCAGCAAGGGCTTGATCGGTAGCCGACGGTGACGGGTCAGCGTCAACAGGCACTCCCCGTCAAAGGTGTCGGATAAGGGTTCGACACCCAGTGGAGCCAACAGGGGATGGTCGTCGATCAATTGTCCTTCATGCCACAGCAAGGCTCCGAAACGACGCGGGTCACGCAAACGCAGGACATTTTTTTCCACCAACAAGTCGAAATGATCGTGCTTTTGTGCCGGTGACCCGGGCGGCACCAAGCGTAAGCTGCCCGACATGCCCAAATGGAGTATCAACCAGCCGCCGCCACGAGTACTGGCACAATCGATCAGCAAGTATTTGCCACGGCGCCGGATAGTGTCGATTTCCAGCCCCTTCAGCCGCTGATCGAGTCCGTCAGGGATGGGATGGCGAAGTTTGGCCACGCGGGCAATGGCCCCAACGATCCGTTGCCCGGACAGATAGGGAAGCAAACCCTGACGACTGACTTCGATTTCCGGGAGTTCCGGCATTGCCGCTACCACCAAAAGTCCATAACATGGAAGAAACGAATTATGGCGCAAACGTCGTCGTCGATTGACGTTTCAAAACAGTGCGATTCAAGGAACACATGAAACCGATGAAATACATTTTTCTCTCACTGGCATTAGCCATGGCTTTTTCGGCTCCGGCTGAAGAAGCCGGCACCGGAAAAACCGGTAGCAAAGCCGGGGAACGCGACACACGGCGACCAGCCAACGAACCCGTAATGGCGCGGATGGAAGAGAAAAAACCCGGGGAACTGACCGGCCAGATTCTTTACCAGGTCCTGTTCGCCGAGATGGCTTTACAGCGCGGGCGTGCGGACTTGGCCAGTCAAGGCTATTACGAATTGGCGATTCGCACCAATGATCCTGGCATCATCGCGCGCGCCATTGAAATCGCCGGTCATGCCCGGCGCTTAGAGCGCGTCAACGAACTGGCCAGACTCTGGGTGCAAGTCGAACCCGATTCGAAGCGTGCACAACAGGTGTTGACCAGCGTGATGGCGATGACCAACCAGTTCGATGGTTTGGCTCCGTTATTGATCCGTCTGCTTGAAGCAGACAAGGACGCGTTACCGGCAAATCTTTTGACGCTGAACCGGCTGTTCGCCCGCAGCCCGGATAAGGCTGCCGTCTTGCAATTGATCCGCACGGTGTGCACGCCCTATGCCGCCCAGCCCGAAGCCCACTACGCCATTGCCGTAGCCGCCGCTTCGGCCAACGATCAGGAGCAGGCTCTCACCGAAGCCCGCAAGGCTCTGGCGATGCGGCCGAATTGGGAAACCGCGGCGCTGCTCGAAGCGCAGCTTCTCAGCCAGCAATCGCCTAATCTCGGCATCGAGGCACTGCAGCGGTTTCTATCCCGCCACCCGCAGGCACGCGAGGCTCAACTCTATCTGGCCCGCCTACTGGTCGGAGAAAAACGTTATCCGGAAGCCAAACACCATTTCGAACAGTTATTGGCCACCTATCCGGACAATCCGGACATCGTCTATCCGGTCGCCATCCTGGCTTTGCAGGAGAAGGATCGGCCAACCGCGCGCACTCAGCTCAAGCATCTGCTGACTTTGAACGTCAACGACAAAAATGCCCCCAATTTCTATCTTGGTCAACTCGCCGAAGAGGACCGGCAAATCGACGAAGCCCTGTATTTTTATCGGCAAGTAACGGCAGGCGAACAATTCCTCCCCGCGCAATTGCGGATCGGCAAACTGCTGGCCGATGGCGGCCAACTCGATCTCGCTCGCCGTCAGTTGCGCGGTGCGGCGGAAAAAAACCCCGCCCAACGCGCCCAGTTCGTAATCGGCGAAGCCGCCTTGCTACGTGAAGCCAAGCAACTGACCGCGGCGATGGACGTCCTCGATCAGGGCTTGGCCGCCGACCCGGACCAACCCGACCTGCTGTACGAATCGGCCTTGCTGGCCGAAAGGCTGGGGCGACAGACCGTTTCCGAAACCCGGCTGCGAAAACTGCTGACCCTGCAACCAGAGAATGCGCACGCCTATAACGCTCTCGGTTACTCCTACGCCGATCGCAACATCAACTTGCCGGAAGCCCGGCAATTGATCGAAAAAGCCTTGCAACTGGCGCCAGACGATCCGTTCATTCTCGACAGCCTCGGTTGGGTCATGTACCGCCAGGGCGATCTCGAAGGCGCGCTGGCCAAACTCGAACAAGCCCACGCCAAACGGCCCGATCCGGAAATTGCCGCGCACATCGGCGAGGTCCAGTTCCGTTTGGGGCGCCATGCCGATGCGCAACGCACTTTTCGCGAAGCCTTGAAAAAAGATCCGGACAATGAAGTGCTGAACGAAGCCGCCAGGAAATTCGCACCTTGACGGTCGCTTCACTTGCCCCTTCGTTGTCTGCACATCCCTCTCACCCATCCGGATCGCTGCTGAAAATTCTGCGGCTAGCGGTAATTGCGTTCGCCTTGCTGCTGAACGCATGCAGCACGCTTCCACCAGCAGAGAACCGGGGAACGACGGCCTTGGCAGCGCCTGAACATCTCGATGGATTCACCATTTACGGGCGTTTTTCTTTGACCCACGAGGGTAAAAATCATGTCGGCCGGGTAAACTGGCGGCATGACGGTCCGCATGACGTTTTGATTCTTTCGTCTCCGCTGGGTCAGGCGCTGGCCGAAGTCGTCAGCGGTCCGAGCGGTGCCCGCATGACCCAGGCCGACGGTCACGTTCTCGTCGCCGACAATGCGGAACAACTATTGGAAACCCTTCTCGGTTACCCGCTCCCCCTCGACAAACTGGTCGTCTGGTTACGCGGCGTCAATCGCGGCATAAATCGTTCTGGAGACGCCCTGACCTACGATGCCTCGGGCCGCGTACTGAGTCGACAAGATCAAGCCTGGCGAATCGACTATGAGTACGATGACGACCATGCGCAGTCCCTGCCCGCCCGACTGTTCATCGACCGGGCCGACGGCTTGCGCCTGCGTCTGCGCATCGAACAATGGGAAACTCCGCCCTCGCGGCCTGTCGGGCCATGAACGACCGCCGCGCGACTGCAAAACCGATTTGGACCTGGGACAGCACCTACCCGGCCCCGGCCAAGCTGAACCTGTTCCTCCATGTCGTCGGCCGCCGCGCCGACGGCTATCACCTGCTGCAGACCTTGTTCAGACTCGTCGATCACGGCGACACCCTCCGCTTTCGGCCACGTGACGACGCGAACATCGGGCTGGCGACACCACTGCCCGGCGTCAGTCCGGAAGACGATCTGACGGTACGCGCAGCGCGATTGCTGCAAACCGCGGCCGGCTACCGACACGGTGTCGATATCGTGCTGACCAAGCGCTTACCATTGGGCGGCGGGTTGGGTGGCGGCAGTTCGGATGCGGCGACGGTGCTGCTGGCGCTCAACCATCTCTGGTGTCTCGGCCTCTCCCGAAACGAATTGCAAGCAATCGGTTTGCGACTCGGCGCCGACGTGCCGTTCTTTATTTTTGGCCGGAATGCGTTCGCCGAAGGCGTTGGCGAGAATCTGCAGACGATAGACCTGCCCACTGGTTATTACCTGGTCGTTGAACCGCCCGTCGCGGTAGAGACCAAAACGATCTTCACCGCGGCCGAATTGCGGCGCGACACACCGCCGATCGCCGCCGCGCAGTGGCAGCCCGGATTCGGTGGCAACGATCTGCAACCGGTGGCCGTGGCGCGCTTTCCGGTGATCGGCGAGTATCTCGACCATTTATCGGCCATCGTCCCGGCACGAATGACCGGCTCCGGCGCATGCATTTTCGCGGAATTCGCCAGCCGCGCCGACGCCGAGACCTGTCGCCAGAAACTGCCGACGACATGGCAAAGCTGGATCGCCGTCGGGCTGTCCGAACACCCCTTGCACGAATTGGCACGAACTGGCGAGGCATTGACCCGGTAATCCCCGGCAAATTCCGCCCATTCGTCCGATCAGCGATTCTCCGTCGAATACGCTTTCAGAAAATCAAGCACTTAAAAAACCGTACGCTTGATGGTTGATACAGTTCAGACTTGTGCATAAGGGTATGGGCCTAATCGTTTTCGAAAGCATTTCTTGCACGTCGAGAGTGAACCGCGTGGGATGATCATTGAGATGAAACCATGCTCAATATTCCATGGTACTCGTCTGAGTTGACTCGTATGCCATTTTTGTATCGAATCTTCCGCTTCTGCTCAAACAACGACTCGGGGATCATCTCTCAGGGCAAATGGAATCAATCTGGTACCGTTTCCGGATTCAGCGATTGATGGCAATGGTTCTTGTCGCGGGGTGCTTCACTCCCGCGGCGGCCGAGTTGCCACCCGATCGTTTCACCCAGGAAGGCAAGGAGTACGAGCACGAGGGCGCACGCTACCGGAGCCACAAAATGCGTGGCATGTGGTTTGACATTCTGATCAGCCATCAACCGGGCTGCGAAATCGACCCCAAACGTGGCCTTGAAAGTGGCTATGTCCCTCTGCAAAGCCCGACGTGCCGCGAGAAGGTACCGCCGCCGGTGTTCACCAACCCGAAGGCGCCGCCTTTCCGTTACCCCGAAGCCCAACCGCAGACCCATGGCCTCGATCTGAGCCGGCTCGATGTCGAGGTGGCCGAGGCCTACTTCAAATGGCTGTGCGAGAACGAAGCCGGCACCTGGATTTACCGGGTCGTTCACAACGTGGACGGCGTATTTGCCATGCGCAATCGGCCCAATTACGGGTACCCCGGACAATGGGAGCGCTGGGACCGCTACTACATGGAGGACCCGTGGGGGGAAATCGAAATAACGGAAGCGCAGCAAACTCAAGGAGAACGATGGTTTTTGATGCCTCTCGCTTCAAGGCGAGGTGCTCCCGTGGGGTACGAACCCTATGATGCGACTCAGGGGTACGAATTTTACGAACGTCCGATATTGCCGACGGAAGCAAGAAAATATCCCGGCTATAAATACCTGCGTTTCAACCGCCTGTGGCCGATCGAACCTTCCTATGGGTCCGACTATAAGGAACCATGGTATGGTCGATCACAGCCGTCGATCTCAGGAGAACGGCCGAAAAGTGCTCGACGCCCCGGACAGGTTATCGTTTACTCTGCGCCCAACGAAAAAAGTGAACGAATCCGTAACCCACAGCCCGAGCCAACCAACACCATTCAAAGCCGCTATGGCTTTTTTTGGCGCGGGATAGAACGTACGCCCTATGACCGCCCCTTGGGAATCGGTGGGGGCGAGGAGTATATCGTCGATCTCAAGACCAATGAGCTACTGGCACTGCGCCGAGAATTCGTCCGCATGTCGGGAGGCAAACCTAGTCGTGATGAAAAGCTCGATTGGACTTGGGCAAAGTCCTGCAAGGGCAATATCCATCTGATGTTGCCGGACGTACTGGTTCCTCTCGACCCGATCAAGGCACGTGGCATTGACCTACGGACCGTACCGACACCCGACGAGTTGGAGGCAGCAAAACTCGAATCGAACCGCTCCAAAAATACCACGCGATAAGGAACATATCCGATGTCCAATACGGCTCCCTTTCCTCTCTTGCCGGCCAATCTGACCGACAAGGTGCTGACTGATTACCGGATCATGGCGGCGAGCCAGGCATTCTTGCCCAACCCGAGAACGTTTCAAGGCACGGATATCCAACTGAAGAAAGCCGTTGCAGATGCCTTGATTCAAGGCAACCTAAGCAACGATGCTCTGCGAACCCGCTTTTCACAGCGCGCGGCGGAGTTGGGGCTGCCGGACACGCAAGAGGCATTCGAAACCTACCGAGAGGCTCATCGGACGGACGTTGCCTGGCTGCATGGCAGCACGGCGCTGACGCCGTCGGAAGCGGCCGCGTTTGTTGAGCGGTTTGATCTTGTCGCCGCACAACCAATTGATGCATATGGATTTTAGGCGGCCGTAATGTACGACACCGTAGAAAAGCGCTACCTCCTGACCATCCGCGACACCGAATTTCGCCCCGAAACTGGCGCCAACGACACGCCGTGCGCTTTCCCTGGGCGGCAACCGACGTTGACCGGCGTGACCCATTTCCGCCACGGCACGGACCACCTGGAAGCCAGCAGCTTGGTTCATTTCCTGCCGGAGGCGAACTGCGCAGACGATGCAGTGTGCGCTGACATGCTCCAAACCCGCACAGGAACCCTCGACGCGTGTCGGACGGCGTGGAATGGGGAGAGAAGGGAGAGAACGCCATGCGCCGTCTAAGTGGCCTGCGCATCACACGGCTGGCGCTGCTTTGTCTCGCGGTGGCCCGCTTGGCGACGGCCGGCGATGTGCTTCCGAGTGCTGCCGACTCCACGCAAATACGAAACGAGGAGAAGCCTCCCGTCTTGAGCAAGGAGATCAAAGAACTGCTTGACGGGTTCATCGCCATCCAGCATTCCGACACCTTGATGTTCGACCAACGGGGAATCGAGGAGACATTGCGTATCGCCATGGTCAATCGGCGGGCGTCCAAGGCCTATGCACGGTTTGAGCTGACCGGTCTCCCCCCGCATCTAAGCGGGAAATACGAGTTGGGCTCGACGTTTGCCAACAGCCTGGAGGCCGAGCTCCGTATAGTTTTCGACACTCACCGGGTCTGCGCCCATCTTCCCCAAGTCCTGGAGTACATCGGCAAACCCTATGTCAGACGTCTGATCTTGTTCTCGCCCGGACCAGACAACGACCCGCAGCCCAGGCCAGCGTGGCCTGGCGTCGAATCCAGCGTCTGGCTCAAGTATCACTTTGTCGGCGATAACCCATCCAAAATCAAGCCGCACTTCTCGCTGATCATTCAAGGCATCGAATGTGTCCGAATCGTCCAACTGGAAAGCCTGCTCAAGAAACCGGAAGAATGGAAATAGTCATGCTCACGCCAACCGTAACGACTCACTGTTCGACAATATTCGTAAAGTTTCGGACTTGACCACGCCAACCGAGCTTGCCAACGCGTCAACCTCAAATTAGCGTCCTATGCCTTCCAGAAATACGGCATGATCGATGGCACAGTGCTTCATGTTGGACCAGATGCCGCAGATCAACCGGGTGCGTCGGGAAAATCAGGAAGTGGTCCGCCCGATGGCGTCTCCAGCCTACGCTATAAAGCGCTGATTCAACTAGATACTCAACATCTTGAAGCTGATGGCAAGCACTTGCGACTGACGCCAAGCATGCAGTTCATCGTAGAAATCCATCAGGGACAACGTACCGTACTTGAGTATTTGCTGTCTCCCGTTCAGAAGGCTTGGCAAGAAGCGGGGCGAGAATGTTGACCAAGAAAATCCAAACAGGTCAAAAAGATACCTGATTCTAAAGATCATCGTGTTTGGCACCACCTCTGCAGATGAAAGAAACTTTGAGGCGTAAGGTATCGAGTAGCGGTCGCGAAAGTTTTTGGCAGCTGGACTCCGTTCTTAACTTGACCTGTCGGACTGACTCGCTCCCCGGATGGCTTCCATGGAGCGCGCACGACCAACAGGCCGTCGGCAACTTGCCGCCTTCTTCAGGCACATTTCAGTCCCAGCCCCCGCCATCGTCCAACCTCGAGTGTAAATCGACAGAATGTGGCATGGAACGAGCAGCACTGTACAAACGCGTCATCGGATTCGACAGTCATCGGGCGGTGATCGAGGAAGCCGATGGCCGCACACGTATCGAGCGACGACAGTTCGGCGGATTCAAACGCATCCTCATCGCCATCGACCACAAGATTCTCCGACCCCTCTTCATCAGGCTCAAACGACGCGAACATTACCGGGATTCCACCACCGACGATGAAGCACTTGCCGTTCAACATAACGCTCCTCGTTGGATCGATTCACCGACCTCGTTCGGCTTCGTCTCTTCAGCCAACGCCTGATCGTCATAAGCCTTCCCGGCACGTCCTTCCCCGGCCAAGAGCTTTCTCGTCTTGAGGAGTCGTTCTTTCACGCCAATCCAAACATCCGTTGGCGTTGGCGACTCTTTTTTTTCCGACCAATCCTCGCTATAATCCGCGCCTCGTTCGCTGTCCAGGCGGACGCTTGCAAGCGACTGCTGGGGAGTCGCCAAGTTGGTTAAGGCACCGGATTTTGATTCCGGCATTCGAAGGTTCGAATCCT
>JAVMKC010000005.1:0-44925 GCA_031732795.1 Accumulibacter sp.
ATCATCCCGATGACATCACCTCGGAATATTTACAGAAAGAAAGTTGCACTGCCGAAGGCGTCCGGAAGAGAAGAAAAACGATATGAATAATACAGGAACACCGTTAAACGATTTGGCATCCACGACGCAACTCAAATCACCCAACATTATTCCTGGATTTGGCTGGCAATTCACCGGGTAGTCAGAAAACCTGTCGCGTAGCATTTTCGGCGTCCATTCTTCCGACATCTCAGAAAGCTGAAAGGATATCCCCTTGCGGGTTTCAGTAAAATATAGTTTATGTTCGACCAATGCATCTTTTTGAGTCATTGTCAAACCAAAATAACACAAACAAATCAATAGGGCGAAGAAGATTCGGCGCCAATTAATAGTTTGATTTGATTTTTTGAAATGAGATGGTTTCATCAAAATGTGAACGGATTGTCGTCGCGCCTGAACAGCCCGGTCGGTTCAATCCTCCGCATGCAGGTCCGCCATCAGCGCCTCAGCGCTGCCGAATCGCTTCAGGTTGCCCGCGAGCCTCGCGCATGGCGGCAATAGTGGTTTCGTTCGGAATCAAAGGCTCGAAAGACAGAGCCTTTTCGCGGGCAACGCGGGTGAGCATGATGTGGAAAGCATCGGATACCGTAAGGCCCATTGCCGGCAGCACCGCCGATGCCTCTTCCTCGATGCGGGCGCGCACAACAGCATTCGTAGGCATGATCTATTTCTCCACTGATTGAGCCACATTGTAGCTCATGACTAACCGAACCCAGCGATCCAGACGGTTGCTGTAGCGGCTACGTCTGAACCGACTGCCGAAATGGGCAGCCGCGTGACTGAACATCGCGTATGACCAGTTCTGCGAGGAGAAGTCTGAACCGACTGCCGAAATGGGCAGCCGCGTGACCACAGTCTTCATCTCGATCGATGAATACGAAAAAGGTCTGAACCGACTGCCGAAATGGGCAGCCGCGTGACATGGGCAGTATCGCCCTAACCCACCCCGAACCGTCTGAACCGACTGCCGAAATGGGCAGCCGCGTGACTCCGTCGGTATTATTTTGGACGGGGAACCGATAGTCTGAACCGACTGCCGAAATGGGCAGCCGCGTGACGACAATGTGGACAATGTCGATATGATCTCGACCTCGTCTGAACCGACTGCCGAAATGGGCAGCCGCGTGACTGGACAAGTTCGCATCGGAGCACGGTCTCGCGGTGTCTGAACCGACTGCCGAAATGGGCAGCCGCGTGACTTTCAAACAAGCGATGTTTGCCGTGCAAGGATTCGGTCTGAACCGACTGCCGAAATGGGCAGCCGCGTGACCCAACAAGGAGGCACATCGTAATAAACGCCGTCATAGTCTGAACCGACTGCCGAAATGGGCAGCCGCGTGACTTTTGTTTTGCAGCGTTGCTCGGCTTTGCCGGTCTGAACCGACTGCCGAAATGGGCAGCCGCGTGACGCTACGGGCGAGAGGGTTACCTGGATAAGAGACGAGTCTGAACCGACTGCCGAAATGGGCAGCCGCGTGACCGAATGATTCGTTCGTGCTCGACCATGCAACGGGAGTCTGAACCGACTGCCGAAATGGGCAGCCGCGTGACAGCCACACTTTATACCCAGTCATGGCGCCGGCTGCAACATCAAAAACGGCGCCACGAAGGGGATGGCGCAGGCGGGCATGATCCAAGGGTGGCCGTTGGTCAAAAAATAATGAAAAATCAATTTTCTGCGCTTTATAATTCATTCGCTGAGCATCGAATGTGTTTTAATTATCTGATTGTTCTTGAAATTTCAAAAAATCCAAAATGGTTCCCGATAGTCCGGGTGCCCGCCCATGCCCTGAGTGCGCGTTAGGGTCCGGCAGCGACGGCACAAAGGGCTGAGCATCAGACGATCTTCCTCGGCATGGTGTAATCGCGCCAGCGTCGCGTACAGGATCTCGATTTGTTCGGCGCTCACCGCGCACAGGTATAAACTCTTCTGTACTCTCACGCCGTGCTGCAACAGCAACTTGGCGATCCGGCGAAGTCGTCCAGGTTCGGCAATGTCATAACTGGCATACCAGAAGCGCGGTGATTTCATGAGCCTCTCTCTAGCGGAAGATGCACGCTTCGTACCGTTTGGCGTCGCGTTGCCGGTAGCAGGCGGTCAGGGCGCGAATCTGCCCGTCCATGATCCGGCGCAGGTCAAGTCGTTCGCCGGTGCGCGGGTGTTGTCGCTCGCTGTTCAGACGTAACTCGATCTCGCGGACGAAGCGTTTGGCAGGCCCGGTGCGCAAGACGCAGGCGCCTTGTTGTTTTACGAAATCATCGGGGGTCAGGTGATCATTCAAACACAGGTTGAGGACCGCCGTATCGACGACCATCGCCCGGAATTCCTCCATGATGTCGGACGCCAGCGCCATGTGTCCGGAACCGGCGCGATGCAGATGGCCGATCCATGGATTGAGCCCCCGGGCCTGCAGCAGACCGGCGCTGGACTGGTAAAGCAGGGTATAGCCGAAATCGAGTAGCGCATTGATCGGGTCGGCGCCCCGTTGTTGTTGTCGGGCGCCAAACTGCCAACTCCGGGAAAGCCAAAGTCTCCAGGCGGCGAAATAAGCGGCCGCGCCGGCGCCTTCGAGTCCGCGCAGGCTTTCCAGACTGGCGGCGCTTCGGGTGCGGCGCATCAGATCGCGCAGGGTATCGATGATTTCGTGGATGGCCGAAGCCGTTTCTCCTTGGCGATGACGAAGATATCGACTGATCAGAAGCGCACTGTTGGCCAGTTTCCCGCGGATGAATTCGCGGGACAAGCGCAGGCTCAGGTCGGCATCGGTATTTGCAGAAAATTGTGCGGCCAGTAAAGTGGCGCTGCTTTGTGCAGCGGGTTCAAAGCGCCCGTAGAATTTTCCCAAGCGTGACAGGTAGGCTATCGGGATACCGTGCTGGGCGCAGCAGATCAATGCCGCCGTAGTAATCGAGTTGCGACCGAATAGCATGACTTGATCGACATTGACGGCTGGCAAATCGAGTAGTACCTCCGTTTCCCGGCGCACGATCAGATGGCGGTTCTCCGTAGCCAAGCTAACACTCGTGTCGACGAGGTAAAGTGTTCGCTGAAGGCTGGGGGGTGGCAAGGGTGGGGCTTCGTCCATAACGGCGTCGTTCGTGTGGTCAGGTGCGCCCGCAGGCCAAACGGTTGCCACGTCCGCCGTGTCAGGTGGAGTCGCCTCTTCGGCACTTTGCCTCGGTTGCCATGTGGGTGATTGGGCAAAAGCTTCATCAAAAGCCGTGGTCATTTCACCTTCCAGCATTTGCTGATCCGGTTCGGGCGGCGCTCGTGTCCCGCTTTCCGTTTCTGGTGCGGTGGGGCAGATCTTGTCGTCAAGGGCTGGCGGTTTGTCGTGTGGCAGGCTGGCGTAGGGCATTTTTTGAACAGGTACGGCCAAAGAACGGACAAAACTCCAGCCCAGGAATTGAAAACCTGTTTCAAAGTTGACAATCCGGGTTTTCAGCGGATTGAGTTTGAGTTCCAGGGTTTTCAACACGGTTTCCGTGAGTTCTATGGCTTCTTGTGCTCGCTGCCGGCTTTTGGTCAAAACGACGAAGTCGTCGGCGTAACGAATCAAAGCCAGATTGTCGTCGAGCAATGCATCGTCCAGATGGTCTAGATAGAGGTTGGCCAGCAAGGGTGACAGGGGGGATCCCTGTGGCACTCCAATGGAAACCTCTACGTATTTGTCTTTTTCCCGAACAGGGGCACGCAGGCACATCCCGATCAATTCGGTCAGGTTGTCGTCGTGTACGACTGCGCGTAATTCGGTCAAAAGGCGGTCGTGAGGAAGACAATCAAAAAAACGTTCGATATCTGCTTCCACTACCCAGCGATATCCCTGCCTTTGTAGCTGGGTAATTCGTTCCACTGCCATGCGAACGGAGCGGCCCTGCCGGTAGGCGAAACTACAATCGTCAAATTCGGTCTCCAGGAGTGGAGTGATGGCTCGCGCCAGTGTGGTATGCAAAACGCGATCGCGTACGGTGGGAATGCCCAAGGGGCGGGGTGTTTTCCCTGGGCGTGGAAGCCAAACCCGTAGCAGCGCATCCGGTTGGAATCGCCCCCCCAGGACTTGGCGTTGCAATGCATAAAGGTTTTCCGTCAGTTGAGCAGCAAAATCCTCCACGCAGACTCCGTCAACTCCGGGTTGCCCTCTATTCTCGGCGACCCGATCAAAGGCCGCTCGTAAACTCGTCATGGCCATGGCTTGACGCAGAAGAGTTCCCATAGGTCAGACGATCCACGTGTTGGCGGAAAGCGATTCCTGTGAAGTACCCAGGTGTCGAGTCATTCGTTGATCACGCTCGCACCATGGTACATATTGAACGCTGTCGACTGCAGCATCAATGAGTCGCGCGACACGTCGTTGCAGTCGTTCCCGCTCGATCTCGGTCAGTTCGCATACGAACAAACTGTTATGCAGGCGCTCACCGACAGCTGCGATGGTCCGCTCGATACGGCGTAGCCGCTTCGGGTCAGCGATGTCATAGGCGACGAGGTATACCACTGTAGTGAGCATTTCCAAAATCCTATGAGCTGCGCTTCAAGCCGGGTAGAGCGGTGCTCGTCTCATTGAATGGGCTGAGTGCTTGTTTGCCAGCGCCGGCTTTGCCGTTGTTGACGAACCACTGGTAACTCTGGTCTTCGAGACGCTGATTAGCGTCCTGCGGGTAATGCACCGGCTTTTTTACCGCCTTGGGGTTGCCGAGCAGGGCGATGGCCCGATAGAGTGCCGGCTCGTCGCGGGCCAGACGGGTCATGTGCGCCTGGGCCAGACGCGAAGGGTCTAGCGATTGATCGTCGAAACCGGCGGTGCCGGCTGGCGGCAGAGCTAAACATTGCGGCGGCAGTTTTTCCGGCGACAGGCTTGGACTTTGCCAGCCCCGGTGGTAGCGGCTGTCGGTGCCTGAGCCGCCGTCCTGCGTATAGCGGCGCAGGCGGTCGATCAGATACAGACCGACGGGTTCGATCTTGACCGAACCGAGGCCGATGGGTTTGCCCATTCCCAGTTTGTGTTCGAAGTCCGGCGTCGGCAGCAGCATGGCGCACAAGGTTTGGAGTTCAGCGAGCGACAGATTGATGAAATCGATGGGGAAGAAGAAGGGGTTGTCGTCCTGGGTGCGGATGGGGCGGATCTCGGCTTTTTGCTTCTCCTGCGCTCTTTTGTCCCTGGTTTGCCAGGGCGGCAGGGCGTTGGCGGCCGTCGATGGTTTGCCGTGATCGCTCAGGTGCTGGACGGCTTTGCCGTCTGGCGTCCGCAGGGCGTGCAGATAGGCTTTGCGCCCCTGGAGTTGGTATTGATCGGGTTCAATAAAGAAGTTTGGGAGCCGAATTTCTTCGGGATAGGCTTTGCGCCCCTGGAGTTGGTATTGATCGGGGGCGCCGGCGAGTTTGTCTCTGCTGATGGGGCGGTCCGGTTTCTGCTGGCGTGATTTGAAATACATCGACGCGGAAGGCGGTTTGGGCGAGGCGAGTATTTTGAGGGTGACGGGAGGCAGCCATTCCACGGCTGAGGCGGCGATACCGAAGCCGATGCGCACTTTGCTCTTGAACATTTTGGCGGGTTTCGCCCGGCGTTGCGCGAGTGTCGAGGTTTCTTTGGTGTTCTGCTGATCCTGGACAAAACCGAACAGGATCTCGCTCGGCGACAGCAGCGTGCGCCTGTCCGTCGGTTGCAAGGGAGCCAGGGCTTGCTTCGGCTGGCCGTCGTCGTCTGCAGGCAGGCCA
Organism: Accumulibacter sp.; assembly: GCA_031732795.1. Taxonomy (GTDB): domain Bacteria; phylum Pseudomonadota; class Gammaproteobacteria; order Burkholderiales; family Rhodocyclaceae; genus Accumulibacter. Next base: position 5,753 of record JAVMKC010000005.1, read on the forward strand.
TCGATGGTTTTGTATGCCCGGACGCTTGTGTCCTTGGCGATTTCGAGGCGGCCGCGCCAGAGGGCCGAGTAGCTGATTTCGGCAATCGATTCGCCATCCGACGCGGGTTTGAAGTACACCAGATCGCCGTCTTTGGGCGCGAGCGGCTGGTCGGGGTCTCGGTCTGCATTGATCGGGCTGAACGGGAGATGCAGGCGCACGTCTGCCGGCCGCTCTTTTTCTTGCGCGGCGTAGCGTTCCACGCTCAGTTGGGCAAAGCGTTCCAGGGCACTGTCGAGAACCGGCAAGGTGTAGGGCTCGTAGTCGTCCAGTTCCACCGGGTACGGAACGAACAACTCGAATTTTCGCCCGGGCGGCAGTTCGCGATCGGGGTGGCCCATGATTCGCAGCCAACCGCGGACATAGGTTTTGGCGAGTTCCGGGTCGGTTTGCTGCAGTTTTTTATATTCGGCGGCGGAAAGCGGGTACTTGCCGACCGGCAAAGGGACTTGACCGATGGCGTAGCCGTTCTTTTCCCGGAAAAAATCACTTGTTGGTCGATGGCCGACGACACATAGCGGCTCCAGGGGAACATACCAGTAGTCTCGTGCCGCCGGGGTCGAGAATTGTGCCTTTTCACATTTTTGATAGTCGCTACCGGCTGGGAGGCGCAACTTTTTGGGTTCCAGGAGCACCTTGCTGAAAACCCAGGTCACGCCGTGGCCGTCGGCTGGGTAGCATTTGGAGAAGGCCGAGGGCAGGCTGTAGTGGTGGGCAGCGGCAAGCGTCGGCAGCGTCAATGGCATGAGCCGGATCTCGCCGTCGCCGCCGATGACGATTCGGCCGATGGCCGAGGAGCCGTAGGCGTTGATGGCATCGCCGCCCATGTCTTGCCGAACCGAATAGCTGCGGTTGTCCATTACACGCATCGCCGAGGAACTGATCGATTCATGCAGACTGCTGAGCATGCCACGCAGACTGGTGGCGGGCAGGGCAAGCTCGCCGTTCAGGCGAAAGTTGAGTTTTGGCTTTGGCTGCGCGTTTCCAGAGTCGCCCGGGGTATCGCCGGCGCCGATGAACAGGGGAGTCGTCGTGCGCAGTTGGCACAGGATGCGCCCGCTGAATGTCTCTGGTGCGTAACGGACGTGGCTGTGGTGGTTGGTGCCGCGGCAGGTGGCCTGGTATCCAGCCCATGGCAGGTCGGCATCTTTCGGCCTGAGCTTCGGAAAGGGCAGAAAGGCATAGGGATTGTGAAACTCTCCTGCCGCTTCGCCCGGTGTGATCGGCGGCGGGACGTTCTGTGGGGAGGGCTTTGGCGCCGGGTTGGCGGGATGAGATTGCACGGCGGCGGACCATGTGTCTGTCCAGGTTTTCAGGACCTCCGATAATCGGGGCCAGGACGGGCTGTCGGCGGCCATCGCTGCCAGCGCGTCATCGAGCATTTTTTCCGTCGCGCTGTGGCTGGCGCCATATCCCTTGGCGGCGCCATAGCCGAGTGGGATGTCGCCTTCATCCAGATCGCGCAATACCCGCGCCAACAGGCCCAGCACGCGCAGCAACAGACTGGGGCTTTCCGGGCGCTGGCGTCGAGCGGCGTCGCTGACGGCGCGCAGGCGCGCGATGTCCAGCCTCAGGCTGCCTTTGAGCGTCGGACAGTCCAGCACGTCCAGACTGAACTTGGCGCTGTCTTTGCCACCGCCGGTGATGCGGTCGATGGCCAGCATGTGGTGCGTCAGTTTGGCGGTGTTGTCCACGGCGACGAAATCGCTGCATTGCAATACCCCGCGCCAACCGCTGGCGCCGAAGAGGATGGCGACCGCGTCGAGTTTCCCGGCGGCTTCGGCCAGGCTGTAAACGGGTTCGACTTCGTGGGGCGACGGACTGTTCGCGCCCAGCGTGCGCAGGATTCGTTCGGCCTGGCTGCGCAGGGCGCCATGCAGGCCGCTGGCGGGGAGTATGCCGCGGCCGCGATTGGTCAGGCGGGGTTTGCCGGTGGGGTCGCCCTTGTTTCGTTGGCTGTCGGGGATGCGCTGATGGACCATGAACGGGGTGTGGAAGCGGAGTTCGATGTTGTCGAGAGCCAAGCTGTTTTCTGGTGGTCGAGCCGGGGCGTTGGGTTGCAGTTGGACTTTTTCCGCGCCGGACCACAGGTCGGCGGTGTCCTCTTGCATCAGGTGCGAGAAAGCCGACAGCTGGCGAAGCTGGTCGATTTTGCACTTGACGCGGCCATGACCGCGGGAACTGTTGCCGCCCAAGCTGAACCCGCTGGCCTGATCACTGCAGGCGTGCAGCAGGCTCAGCACGGTGCGCACCGAGGATTCGTCGAGTCCCCGGGCGATGATGTCTATGCCAAATGATACTTTGGCGGGGACGACCTGTTGGTGGTAGAGCGGTCCGTCTTGCGCGGTGCCGGTGTGGCGGTCGATGACGACGTGTGGCAGCAGGGCCGTGCCGCGATCTGGCGCATAATCGGGCAGCGAACTGCTGGCCGGCAAAGCTGCGTCCGAGAGGTACGCGTTGCGAATTTCCAGCGCCCCCGGTTGGGCAGGCGTTGCGCGATCGGCGGTCGAGGGACGCGGATCGACCAGATCGTTGGGCTTGGCGCTGCCGAACAGGGCAATGGTTGGTTCATCGAAACCCAGGCGAACGGCCATGGCCCGCAGGGCGCCCTTGATGCTGGACGCCGGCAGGTAGGGCTGGTGATTGCCGTCCCGGGCAACTGCCGGAATGAATGAGGCCGGGTGCTCGTCGTCGGGCGCGCGATGTTCCTGGCTCGGTTCATCTTCTCCGGTGCCCAGCGCGAGCGGTGTGAGCAAAGTGAATGTGCCTTGAATACGCCACAACGGCAGCAGGTTGGCACGTTTGCGCCGCGTTCCCATCGCTGGGGGGATGGTGCGGTCTTGCGTCGGAGAGGTGCAGGGCGCTGAATCGTCATCGATGTTCATGTCTGGGCCTGTTGCAGTGCGGGAGCGGAAAGTTCGGCGAGCTTGTCGGCGCTATGCCGCGTGATTTCGCCATAGCCGTTGTTGGGTATGTAGGGGTGGTCCTGCCAGGTGCTGCCATAGCGGTGGACCACATCGGTCGGCAGTGGCAGACCGGTTTGCGCCCATTTCTGGAGCATTTCGGCCACGTCGGCCGGGGCGTTGACCTTGAAAACGAAGACGGACCCTGCTTCGGTCAACAGCAAGGGACGGTAGCGGCGCGCTTGGACTCCATCTCGGGCACCATCCTGACCGAGCCGGTAGCGGTGAAAGGTTGCCTGACCACCGACCAGACGTTCACGGGCAAAGTGGTGGCTGAAGTCGAGCGCGTCCGAGCAGCCGGCTTGTTTGCAAAGATCGGCAAAGGCGCTGCCGTAGGCCTGGGGAGCGGTGTGGATCGGCTGATCGGCCAGGGCTGTCGCGTCCAGCAGCAGAGCCGGGCTGTTCAGGCGCAGGGCGATCGTCTCGCCTTTGCGGAGTTCGCCGGGAGGACTGGCCAGCACGGTCGCCGTCGAGTGGGTCCAGCGGACTCGCGCGAAGGCATCGGTTTTGCCGATCGGCCCCAGGTCGAGGCGGGTCATCCGTGCCAGTTCCTGGACTAAACGCTCTTCTTCCGCCGGCGACAAGTGGGCCGGCAGCCAGAAATCCGCCAGCCAATGCAGAGGATTCTCCGTCTCGCTGTAACGGCCTTCGATGGCGAACAGGCTTTTGTCGAGCACTCGGCCGTCTTCCATGGCGGTGCGCACGCGCAAATGGCGCCGGGGGCTGGCCCAGCCGGTTTCGGCCATGGCCAAGGCGAATGCCGAATTTTTCCAGTCGAGCAAGAACGTCGGGGCTTTCGTCAATCCGGCTGGCGGGTGTTTGTGCCGCCAGGCGTCTTGCAATGTGCCGTCGGCGATGACCCAGGAAACGGGAAGGGGTACGGGGCGCGACGGGTTGGACTGGTGGGTGGGGTAAGCATGTGTGCAACGCAGGGTTTGGAAGTGGCGGGCCAGCGCGCTGCAGTGATCCAATTCGGCGACGCGGGCCACATCGTGCGCAGCGCACAGGCTGTTGGCCAAGGCGCCGAGAATCACGCCGCCCGGTATCCCCTCGCCGCCTTTGAACAGGTTGCCGTTGTGCACCCGTTCGGTAATGCAATAAGGTTCGTCGAAGGTCAGCGTCAGACGCAGACATCGACCATGAGGGGACGGGATTTGCCCGTCCTCCCGTGGCGGTACGACTGCCGTGTCGACGGTTGCGCCACGTACCACGCCCAATCCGACGCTGCGATCGGCACCGATCTGTGTTTGCGCCAACAGCGCGGCCCGAAGTTGTCGGCTCAATTGCTCGGCTTCCTCGGGTGTGGCCCAGGCGCGCCAGTGACCCGTAAACCGCAACACTGCTCCGGGCGGGGCGATTTGCTCGATGACTTGCAATGCGCCACGCTGCACGCTGCCCGTGGCGTCGTCCAGGGCGATGCGCGTATGCGTCAATGGCTGGGCCTGCTTTTCCCAATCCCGGCCATCGATGGTCTGCAGACGCAGGTCGGCGACCTGCAGTCTGGCACGCCGGCCACCGTCGTCGGTGCCGATGCCGCGTTCCCCGGCTCCCGGCTGGCCCAGCCATTTGCGTACCTGAGGGGAGCCGAGTTGTTTGCCGTGGTTGAACCATATCTCGGCAATGCGGCCGGCAAGCAGGGTGCCCGGGAGAATGGGGCAGCCGCGATGGTCCCGCAGCAAGGTGGCTTCGAGCCCGAAGTGTCCGGGGTCGCTGCCATGCACCAGGTAAGGCGCCAGCAAATCGAGGGTGATGGTGAAGCGGTGCGGTTGAGGCGCGCTGTTCATACGGTCTCCGCGAGCGTGGGCTGGAGAGGAGTCGGATCGGGTGGATCGGGTATCGCCGGGGTCAGCGGCACGTAGTCCCATAATTCGAGCAGTGTTACCCATGCGGCAAGATGGCCGATGTCGGGTGTCGGCGCTTCCGAGGTGACCGTGAGATCTTGGCTCCAAGGTCCTTCATGAAACGATTGCCACAAGGCGTTGAACTGATCCATTTGCTGGCTTTTGAGGAGGGCCTGGTGGATGCTGAGATAGCTGCGTTCCAGCAGGGCATGATCTGCCGTCTCCCGCAGCAGCAAGCGCATCGCGCGGGTGAGTGTGGAACGCGGTAACACGTTTTTCAGCGTCGGCAGATGATCGGTCAACGCTGCCAGTCGGGCCGGGCCGAGGGTCAGCGTCTGCCAATCCGCCAGGCGGTCGTGGAAGCGGGTGCGCAGTAAATGGTCCAGGTCGCTGCCGGCGTGGTCGAACGATTCCAAGGTCAGCCAATGCAGGCTGTTCGGAGCGGGCGGCTGATCGTTACGGGGCGCGTCTGGTTTGCCCAGTTTGGCCAAACTTTCCGCCAGCTTGACGATGGGACCGATCGGTGCGTTGGCGTGGCAGAGCACCAGACCGCAGGCATGGGTCAGCGGGGCTTTGCGATGCTGCCAATCGGCCGTCCACTGCATGAAATGCTGTACCAGTTCCAGCGCACACCAGGCGGGAACGACCAGAGTCAATTCGTCTCCGCCCCACAGCAGTGTTTCAAGACGCAGATGGCCTTCCGGGGTGCGCCAATGACTGCGGCGGCTGGCCGTTTGCAGCAGATCCTTCAACCAGCGGCGACGCAGCGTTTTGAGGTGCTGGTCCCATTGCATCAATTCATCCGGCGTTTCGCATTGCTCGGCATGATGACCAAAACGATTGCCATCGGCATAGAAAACGCCCATCTTGCCCTGGATGTTGGGGTTGAAACCCCAGTCGGCGGCCAGTTTGTCGGTGAGTGTCTGGAAGTCGTTGACGTAGTGCAATTCGAGCAAGGCCGCAGCCGGCTCCGCCAGTTGCTCGAGTTCTCGACGGTAAAAAGCCTGTTTCTGCTCGATGCCGTACAGGCGCCGCTTGTAAACGGATGCGCTGAAATTATTGGGTGAATTCGGAGCGGCGGGGCGCACGCCGTTTGCCGTACAGGCGCTGGTGGCCTCCTCCGCCAAGCCGTACAGCGCGGTCGAAAAAGACTGCATCTGGCGCCAACGGTTGGCAGCGATGACGGATTCGGCCGCCGCGCGGAAGCTGGGGGCTGTGCCGATATCGACCACGAAGGTGAGGTGGCGGTACAGGGCATGCGTGCGCAGGTAATTCTCCACCTGATTCGCCAGAGCGGCGGGAGCATCTGGTTTGACTTGGAACAAACCAACCGAAGCGCCGGTGCTGATGCGGGTGAGCGCTTTGCTGAAGCATTGGGCGACGTCACCAATGGCTTGCAACAGCAGCAGACCGCTGCCGCGACGAGTGGAGAGATCATCGGTGTCGGAGACTGTGGCGTCGATATTGACGCCTTCGATACGGAGCAGATTCATGGGAATTCAGACGGTTGTTTGAAAGACTGACGGCAAGGTCTGCCTAAAAGCGACTATTTTTTTCGCCCTTTCAAGCTGATCCACAGCAGGATTCCGGCCACGGCCAGCAGCAGCGGGATGGAAATCGTCGACAGGTTCGATACGGGCCAGGAGATTTTTTCGAGCCAACCGGAAATGCCGATCCACCCTGACATCTCCCAGTCTGCGGGTTTGTTCATTCCCAGGATGCCTGCAATCGCCGAAATGACCGCCAGCAGGACGGCGGCGAGACCGAAGAGGCCGACTTTTTCATTCAGTTCACCGCTGGCACGCAATTCGGCGTACTCGACCAGATCCTTCAGTTCCTGGCGAACTTCGTCGTAAAGCCGTTGTGTGCGCAGATGCGATTGCCATTGCGCAAAAATTTGTTGGCCTTGATCCTGCGGCGTCAGTTCGTCAAACCAGTACGTTTGAGTGAATTCGACAAACTGCTCATAAAAACGGCGCACCTCATCTACGTGAGGCAATCGAGGCCCTTTCTTGCCGCGCTCGACCAAATTGGTCAGCCTGTGCGAGGCGGCCAGCAGGTTCGCCCGCTGGAAATGCGCGACGACGCCCATGGTCACGTAGAGGTGGCGGAAAGTGAATAGCGCTCCGCTGGAGCCACATGTGAAAAACTCATCCCCTGCCTTGCCGACGTAACTGAACGCATAACCGCAGTTGAGCACCCGTGAAGGCGCATCCCGGCTATCGATCACTTCACCGTTGCGAATGCCGGTGTACCAATAACGGTCGTAACAGTAATCGCGGCTGAATCCGGAGAGGAACGATTCCGAGTAGGGCAATGGATCATTGCCATGATCGTCGGCAAAGCATAATCGTACCCATTGGCCGGGATTGAGCAGCGTTGGATCATTGAAAGCCACATAGCTCATGATCGCCGCCCGGTCATCGCCAAATTGGCGGACGCGGAGACGGTGACCATCGTCTTGCGCTCCGTTGGTGAGTAGCGGTGCCAGCAGCGATTGCCAGTGTGCAGACCAGCTCGGAGTCCAATTGGCGTCGCGTGTTCCGCGGAGGCTTTCGTGGTAATCGGCGGGCTTGTAACTACCGGCTGCGCCGATGACTTGGCCGTTGGCGTCGCACAGCGTGGCCGATTCGGGGCAATGACCGCCAAATGGCACACCATCCTTGCCGCGATCAAAATAGGGTGGATAAACCCGGCGCAGTCGATCCAGCAGACGTTGCAGCACATGGAGCGGCAGCGGGGGCTTCTGATCTTTGCTTTCGTCAGTGGCGTTGTAGCCGACTTCCAGCAGGAGAATGGCGATGTCGGGCTGGAAGAGCGCCAATTGGCAGCGAAATACCTCCAACCGTACGCTCTGTTCCGCGAGCGAATCCGTTTTTGGTAGGCTTATCTGCAGGCTCTCGACATCGCTTCGCTGCAGCCAGCGGGTACGTTGAGAATCGAACAGGAAACGGCGTACAAAAGGGTGGAAGTACGCTTGAGCTTGCCAGCACTGTTCGGGGGTGAGCCCTTCTGGCAGAGGGCCGTTCGAGATCTTCCAATGGCCTTGATCGCCGACGGTTTTCGTCAGCCGGTCCACGATATCGTCAATCCCCGTTACCCGCTGCTCCTGGCATGCGATCTGCAGCGGCAGGCACAGCACATGATTCAAGCGTTGCACCATCGGTGCCGGAAGGTCTGTCGTTAGCGTGCCGGGTGGTGATTCCATGACTATCATCCTTTGCTGAAGTGGTGGTTTTATTGCCGCATCACATGATGCGACTCAGGATGGGCGCAGAACGTAGCGCCCGCATCCCATGGTGGTTTGCTGGCCCACGCCCAGCCATTGCCCCCACTCCAGCAGCGCAAGTTCGACCGGTCCGAGTGGTGCGACGAAAATCAGCTTGCCGACGATGCCCGGTTTGAAGATTCCTCGGTGAATCGCATACGGCCACTGCACTTGTTGGGCCGGGCTGGCTGCAGGCGTCAATGCGTCTACTTGTTCGAAACGTTCATCGGCGCACCAGTCCGAGGAAATCGCTAAAGCATTGGCCAGTTCGGGCTCCAGAGCTCGCATACGCTTGGCGATCGAGTCGAGCACTGATTTGAGTGTCGGCCAGGGGACTTGTCGATCACGGCGAATCCTTCCGCGCGAGCCCAACAAGAGCGGGCTGCGAAATTCCAGGCAACAGGCGTGAAGAGCCTTCGCCTCATCCGGCGGACGGAGCTTTGCGTGTTTTACCCAGGCGGGAGACTCTGAGGAACATGACTCGTCGATGAACTGTCCATCGCTCACCACCGCTTCCAGCAAGCCACCGGCTTGGCACACCCAGACTTGTCGAATCGACAGAGCCCGCTTGTTGAGGCCGAAACCGGCTTGTTTCAGGATGGCGCGTACAAGCAATCGCCAGCTCGCGCTGGCATCGCCAAACAAGAGGCAGCCAAACCGAAACCGGGTCTCGACAGGCTGTCCGTAGGGTGGTGGCTCGATCGCGAGGTTGGCATACTCGTCGCTTCCCTCGGGTCTGATTGCGGGCATCAAGGAATGGGCGTGGTTCAGCAAAGCCCGTTCCACAAACCCGTGCAGGATGCCACCCAGATGTGGGGGCAAGGGCTCAGCCGCTGCTTCGAGGGCTGCTTCGACGGCAATCATCCGCATGGCGAAAATCTATGGGTTTGCGCGGCGCACTTCCTCAAGGGCCAACCAGCACGCGCGCACATGGCGTGCATCGGCCAGCGCATGGTGTTGGGTATCGATCTGCCGTGGCAATTCGGGAGAACCCAGATGGACCCGCCATTGCGCAATGTCCATGGCGAAAATCGGCCAAGCATGCGGCCACGCCATCAGATCCCCGAATAGCTGGCGCAGAACGATCCAATCGTACTCGCCACAAAACGCCCAGAATTCCGGCGTGGTACTCGTGCCGCCAAACCGCAACGGTGGATCAATAAATGTCTGAATCCCGGCACGAATTTCCCGGCGTGTTTGCAGGCAGTTGCCGTCCAGGTACGGCAACACATGCTCCCGAATCCATGGCGTGGCTCTTTGCCGGTCGTAATCCGCGGACTCGGCGTAATAAGCACGGTTGTCTTCCGAAACCATGCCAATGCTGATCAGTTCAATCGTCGTCCCGTCATCATGAAACTCGGTGTCGAACCAATAGCGCATTTGTCTCTCCCCTGGAACTGTAACGAGCAAACCAGCGGCAAGGCTCCGGCAATAGCCCGGACTCCCGTATCTCTGGATTTCAGTGCCGTTTCACGGACTTGACCGCCAGTCTCCAACCCCAGGAGGATAGCGTAACCGTCAGATTTTATATGATCCCACAAACTCCCGGCTCTTCACCCTTCCCGCGACGGAGAAGCCAGCAGCGCCTTGTTGTTTTCGGTCAGCGGCAGCAGGTAATTGGTCGCGGCGAGGACCCGGTTGTCGAGCACCGAAACGATTTTCAGGGTCAGGAAGACGTAGGTGGCGGCGACGGCGTAGTTGCCGACCACCACCGCCTGCGCGTGGTGGCTTTTCGACAGGTCGCGCACGTCGCGCGAGAGCAGCAGTTCGCCGGCGCCTTCGCGGATGTAGACGTTGTTGCGCAGCTTCATTTCGACGACGCTGTAGCCTTGCTGGCTCAAGCGGGTGGCGATCTGTTCGGAAACCAGGCGCCCGAGACGCGAGGATTGGTTCATGGCGTCGATGTTGACCAGGGTCGCCACCAGCAGCGGTGAATCCTTGTCGAGCGCCAGCGCCGGGGAGGCGATCAAGGTGTCGACCGCCGAGTAATTGGCCTGGGTGAACGCGCTGTTTTGCGCCGCTTGATAGTTCGGCGTCACGCAACCGAGCAGCGCCGTCAGGGACAGCAGTAGGGTGATCAGGGTTTTCATTGGCCGACCACCGCGATGTGGCGCGTCGGCGATGGCCGGCGCAAGATCAGCGTTTCATACAGCCGGCCGTCGGCATCGGCGACGGGGTATACCTCGCCGTGCTTGAACCATTCGCGGTTGGCGTCGGTAACCGTTACGGTGACGACGACTTCGGTGTGCGAGGGTCTGGCGTCCCTGGCCTCCGGCGATCCGGCGTCGGCGGCGTGTTGTGCCGGGCGTTCGCCGAGAAAGCGGATGGCCTGGGTGCTGACGTCGACGGTCAGCGCGCCGGCCGGGGCTTTTTGCAGGGTGAATCCTTCTTCGAGCAGCGCGGCGGCCAGTTGATTGATGAATACCTGCTCGAAGGTGCTCCTGCCCGGTGCCGGGGGGAGATGCAGCGGTCGCGTTTCCTTGAGGCTGGCGGACAGTCGTTTGGCCATTCGCGTCGCCGCCGCTTGCCAGTGGGCGGCCGATTGCAGTGTGTACCGTTCGACCGCCGGAAAACCGTTCGCCACCGACGTGTCGTGATCTCTGATGGCGCAGCCGAAGAGCAGCGCGCTGACGCAAACGCTTGTGATTGCACGTGGAGTATTCATCCCGATCCCTTTGATTGAAGCGGCTTGGTCGACCGTAACGGCGCGCAGGCCCGACAGGTTCCCGCCTTCGATGCGATGATTGTAGACCGTTTGCAAACGGACCGGCATAAGAATGGGTGCGTGGCCGCGGCGGACGCGGTCTTCGCTGGCGGTGTGCCTCCTCTCGGCGCGGGTTTCTTTCTATGCCCGCCGATACTGGTAGGCGAGGGCCAGCCGGGCGCCGCCGATGATGGCCAGAAAAGTGAGCAGGGACCCCAGGGAAAGGGTCGATAGGCCGCTGATTCCCTGGCCCACCGTGCAGCCCATCGCCAGCACGCCGCCAAAGCCCATCAGCGCGGCGCCCAGCAGATGGTTGACGGTGTCTTCGAGACTGCTGAAGCCTTCCCAACGAAAGGTGCCGGCAAGCAGCGCCTGACAGGCGCTGCCGACGATGACGCCGATGCCGCTGGCGATGCCGAAGGTGATCGTCCGCGAGCTGTCGGAGCCCCACATCAGCCATTCCAGGGTGTAGGCCGCCGGGGCGACGAAGGTCAGCGATTCCATGCGCCCGCTGTTGGTGGCGACGAAGGCTTCCTGCAAGGTTTCGGGGTCTTCGGCGAGGTAGCCGAGGTGGCCGCTGACGTACCAGCCGAGGACGACCAGCAGGCCGATCAGCAGACCGCCGAGCTTCTGGTCGACCGGCAGGCGCTCGCGACCCCGGCCGGCGAGGAACAGCGCCCCGCCGCCGAACAGCAGCACGCTGACGGCCAGCGCTCCGTGGGGAGAGACGCCGAATCCGCCGAGCAGCGCTGGCAGATCCTGGCCTGCCGTCAGATGGAGGGTCATGCTTTCCAGGACGCGGACGCGGAAGACGCCGATGATCCCGCGCAAGGTGATCAAGGCCACGATGCCGAGCACCAGGACGACGACCAGCGCCTTGAGGCTGCCGCCGCCCAGGCGGACCAGCGTCCGCGCGCCGCAACCGGACGCCAGGACCATGCCGAAGCCGAAACTGAGACCGCCGAGCAGATACGAGAGCCAGGCGAAGCTGGGCGTGCGGTAGATCGATTGGCCGAGGTCGATCTGGCCGCTGGCGTGCAGCGCCGAACTGCCGATGACGGCGATGCCGATCGCCAGCAGCCACATCCGCATCCGCCGCCAGTCGCCGAGAGTGACGATATCGGCGATGGCGCCCATGGTGCAGAAGCGCGTCCGCTGCGCCAGCGCGCCGAAAACGGCGCCGATGGCGAAAGCCAGCACGACGACGGTGAGCGATGGATTGCTGCCGTTCACTGGGCTTATGGCGTGATTCTGGCCGGGTCGGTTGTTCGATTGGCCGTGTAAGGCGTCGGATCGGCCGTTCCGGCGGCGAGAAAACCAGCGCGCCGCAGGCGGCAGGCGTCGCAAACCCCGCAGGCATGGCCTTCGTCGGTGGCTTGATAGCACGAAACGGTGAGCCGGAAATCGACGCCGAGCGCTTGGCCGCGGGTGATGATTTCGGCTTTGCTCAAATCGATCAGCGGGGCGTGCACGCGCAGGCGCGCGCCCTGGACCGCGGCGCGGGTCGCCAGATTGGCCATTTTTTCGAACGCGGCGACGTAATCGGGCCGGCAGTCGGGGTAGCCGGAGTAATCGACGGCATTGACGCCGATGAAAATGTCGCGGCTGCCCAGCACCTCGGCCCAGGCCAGCGCCAGCGAGAGCATCACCGTATTGCGCGCCGGAACGTAGGTTGCCGGAATTCCTGCTTGATTTTCCGGTTGATCTCCGCCTATCGGCACGTCGATCGTCGGATCGGTCAGCGCCGAGCCGCCGAACTCGTTCAACGCCAGCCGGATCACCCGATGCTCGCGGGCGCCCAGCGCACGCGCCAGCGTGTCGGCGGCCTGCAATTCGGCGCGATGGCGCTGGCCGTAATCGAGCGACAGACAGTGGCAGGCAAAACCTGCCGCTCGAGCGATGGCCAGCGTCGTCGCTGAATCGAGACCGCCGGAAAGCAGGACGACGGCACGCGGCAGGGCGGATGAACGATCAGTCGGGGTCATGAGCGGATGAGGCGGGATAGGTCGAACGGATGCCGGGAGTGCGCGGCGTTGACCGCGGGGATTTGTCGGCGTGATGGTCTGGTTGCCGAGTCGAGGCCTGCGTTGCCAGCCGATCGGTCCCTGGTTCCCGAGGCGGGCCTCCGGAATCAGGAACACCAGGGCATCGGGAGGCCGGGAAATCACGTGGTTTCAGGGCAAATCTTTCGTCACTCACTTCGGACGGAAGGCCCGCTCGATCTTCTCCTTGTCGATATAACGGGTGAAACCGCTGAGGGAAGCCGACACATCCGGATTGGTCATCAGTTCCTGCATGGCCATTCGTCCGAGGTATTCGAAAGCGATTTTGGCGCCTTCCATTCCTTCCGACTGCATGACCGCGTTCATTTCCGATGGGCATTGCTCGGCAATCAAACGGGTGAATAAATTGGCGGTGGTGCGTTGGGCGTTTTCGGCATCCGTGGGACTGGCCTTTCCGAGTACGCCGATTTCGGGATGCGCCGACATGGCCAGATAAATCCATTTGGCCAGGTCTTTGCGATCCTTGCCGCTGGTGTTGTCGGTGAAGCAGCGTCCCAACGCATCGGTGTTGGGGCTGGCCTGGACTCCAGGAACGATGAGCAGAGCGCCGAGCAAAGCGGCAAGACGGGCGTAGGCCATGACGATACCTTTGGCTGAAAGTGGATAGAAAGCGGTGAAGCGGCGTGAACAAGCTTGCCGACGGCCGGACTCAAGAGGAAATGAGCGCGGAAAGTTCGCGGTCGACCAAATCCGGATTGCCGAGATTGAGCTCGACCAGACGGCGCAGCAAGGTGGCGCTGTCGATGTCCATCGTCTGGCAGGCGATACCGGCCAGTTGGTCCTCGAGATGCGCAATGCTGGCTTCGATGCGGATTTGCTGATCGTCCTGGCCCAGGTCGATGCGCAGCAGCGTGGCCGTTCCCCGTCGCAAAGCCGTGCCCGGCGGCAGTTCGACCAGCGCGCCTTTCAGCGAAATATCGAGCAGACGCACCGGAATCTCCTCGGCATTGGCCAGCAGAAAGGCCGGGGAGGCGAAAGCGATGCGGGTGTGGTGGCGGCGGTCCGGGTTCATGGCGATTCCTTGATCAAAACTATTTGCCGCGCATGTTACCCCAAAGCAATTTGTGCAATTGCACTTGCAGGCGTACCGGCAGACGGTCGGCGAGAATCCAGTCGGCCAAGGTGGCTGCTGACAGTTCGCCGGCCACTGGTGAGAAGAGCAGCGGGCAGAGGGCGTCGAGGCGGCGTTCGCGGATCAGGTCGGCGGCCCACTGGTAATCGGCGTGATCCTTGAGCACGAACTTGATTTCGTCGTTGGCCGTCAAAGCAGCCAGATTCGGCCAGTGATTGCGGGCGGATTCGCCCGAACCCGGTGCTTTGAGGTCCATCACCCGCGTGACCCGCGGGTCGACCGTGTCGATCGCCAATGCGCCGGAGGTTTCCAATGAAACGGAGTAACCGGCGTCGCACAGCGCGCTCAGCAAGACCAGACAGGCCGGTTGCGCCAGGGGTTCGCCGCCGGTGACGCAAACCTGGCGCACCCGATGAGTGGCGACTTCGGCGAGAATCGATGGCAAGGAGCGGCTCTGTCCGCCGCTGAAGGCGTAGGCGGTGTCGCACCACTGGCAGCGCAACGGACAGCCGGTCAGTCGGATGAAGACGGTCGGCAGACCGACGCGCGAGCTCTCGCCCTGCAAGGACAGAAAAATCTCGCTGACTTTCAGCGAGGGCGACGCCGTCGTTTCGCTCACCCGCCTACTTTTTCAGGCGCTGTCTGGCGCTGGCCGCGGCGGCGCTTTCCGGGTATTTGGCGAGGACCGCTTCGAAGGTGCTGCGCGCCGCTTTGCTCTCGCCGAGCTGTTGCTGGCAAACGCCGATGTTGAACAGCGCATCCGGGGCTTTGGCGTGGTTCGGCGATTTGCCGACCAGTTGCCGGTGGCTGTCGATCGATCGCCGGCAATCGCGCAATGAATAATAGGCATTGCCTTGCCAGTATTGCGCGTTGGGCACCATGCCGCTCTCCGGGTGGGCCTTGATGAAGGCGTCGAAGGCGGCGGCCGACTCCTTGAATTTGTTGGCGCGGAACAGATTGAGCGCCGCTTCGTAGTCCCGGGTTTCGGTGGCCGGATCGCTGGCTGGTTTTTTGACCGGCTCGACGGTCGCGGGCCGGGTTTCATCGTTTGCCGGCGGTTTGGCCTCGACCGTGCTGGCGACACGCGGTTCGAGTTTGCGCAGCCGCCCGTCGAGATCGACGTAGAAATCCTGCTGCCGTTTGCGCGCCGACTCCAGTTCGTAGGTCAGCGTCTCGACCTGGCCCCGCAAACGGGCGTTTTCCTCGCGCAGGCTCTGAATCTGGTTGGCCAATTCGATTTGGCCCTTGGCCACGGTATCGAGCCGCTCGTTGGTTTTCAGCGACGATTCGCGAATTTGCCGGCGAGCTTCGTCGTCGTCGAACAGGCCGGCCTGCGCCTGCTGAACGCCGAAAAAAGCCAGCGCCGCCAGTGCCATCGGCAACCGGCGCCAAGGATGGGGACTGGCGGACGGTCCGGCCGCAGAACGGCGCTTCATCCTAGAACTCGCCGCTGTAGAGCATGTCGCCGCGGCGGTTCTGCGCCCAGGCCGCTTCGTTGTGGCCTTCGTTCTTCGGTTTTTCTTCGCCGAGACTGACCGCTTCGAGCTGGTCTTCACGGGCGCCGAGCAATAACAGCATTTTCTTGATGGCGTCCGACCGTTTTTGACCCAAGGCCAGGTTGTATTCCCGGCTGCCGCGCTCGTCGGTATTGCCCTGGATCAACATCTTGAACTGGCGGTTTTCGGTCAGGAATTTGGCGTGCGCGGTCACCAGATCCTTGTACTCGCTTTTCACTTCATAACTGTCGTAGTCGAAGTACACGCTGCGCTTCGACAGCACGCTCTTGGGATCGGTCAATACCGCCGGCAGCCGCCGGCCGTCGACGCCGTCGCTATTGACGGTCGTCACGCTGCTGCCGCTGCCGCGCGATTCAACCGGCGCGCCGGCGGTGTCACTGGTTTCGGGTGTCGAACTGCAGGCGGCGAGCAGCGCAGCCAGAGCAGCCGGAAGGATCAGTCGTTTCATGAGGCGTCTCCTGCGGGAAAGAGCGGAATGAGAACAAAGGCTCGAAGCTATCGGTTGAACGGACTCCACGCCGGCTCGCGTACGTCGCCGGCGGGAATCGTCAGACGCTGTTTGATGCGTCCATCGACGGATACCGCCGAGAGAACGCCGCGCCCACCGGCTTCGGTGGCGATCAGAATCATTCGTCCGTTGGGCGAGAAGCTCGGCGATTCATCCTTGTGCGTGTCGGAGAGCACCTGGACCTGCCGACTGGCCAGGTCCATCACCGATAACCGGAAACCGCCGTCGCGACGGCTGATGAATGCCATCGTCTTGCCATCGGGCGAAAGACGTGGGGTCACGTTGTAACTGCCTTCGAAACTCACCCGCTGCGCATCACCGCCAGTGACGCTGCTGCGATAGATCTGCGGACTGCCGCCGCGATCGGAGGTGAAATAGACATGTTGTCCGTCAGGAGAAAAATTCGGTTCGGTGTTGATCGAACTGTCGGTGGTCAGCCGTTGCGCGCCGGAGCCGTCGGCGTTGACGATGAAAATCTGCGAGCCGCCGTCCTTGCTGAGCACCACCGCCAGTTTGCGGCCGTCGGGCGACCAGGCCGGCGCCGAGTTCGAGCCTTTGAAATTGGCGACCACCACCCGCTTGCCGGAGGCCAGCGAGTGCACATAAACCACCGGTTTCTTGTTTTCAAACGAGACATAGGCGATCCGCGTGCCGTCGGGAGACCAGGTCGGCGAAATGATCGGCTCCCTGGAGACCAGCGCCACTTGCGGATTCTGCCCGTCGGCGTCGGAGACCTGCAATTCATAGCGCGTCGGGCTGACCCGGACGACATAGGATACGCGGGTCGAGAAAACCCCGCGTTCACCGATCAGCTTTTCGTAAATCATGTCGGCGATGCGATGGCCGGTGGCGCGCAGCATGGCTTTGGAGGTGAGAAACGCCGAACCGGTGAGTACGCTCGATTTATTGACGTCGTAAAGACGGAAGCGCGCTTCCCGGCGATCGTTGCCGGCGTCGCTGAGGCTGCCGGCCGCCAACGCGTCGGCGCCGCGGCTTTTCCACTCGCCGTAGCTCGGTGCTGCCGTTTCGGTCATCGTCGTGCCGGCCGAGTCGACGATCTTGATCAGACCGCTGCGTTCGAGGTCGGCGCGGATCACCGAGGTGACGATGCGCGCCGACGCCGCGTCGCCGCCGAAGTCGGCGATGGCCACCGGGATGCGGTTCGAACCCGGAACGGTGATTTCGATATTCAGTTCGGCGAATGCCGAAGCGTGCCACAGAGCGAGTGCGCTGACAGCCAGCCGACCCAGGCGACGCATGCGGGAGGCAACGAGCACCTTACGGAACATGGGATTCATCCTCGACAGAATGCTCGATTATAGCTTTTATCGCTCAGCCGGATTTGTAACCGAGCGTGAGCGTGCAATCGATCGTCCGTCGGGCCGCCGGTGACGGCCAGGCTGCGCTTCGCCCGCAAAAAATTCTGTTTTAATTTGTTTTTTTTTGCGGGATGCCAGCCAAAGAATCATCGATAATCTGGCCTCTTCCCTAGGTTGACACCATGGACCAAGAATAGTCGATGATAATCAATCGGTTGGTTTGGTTTCGGCATTGGCCAGACGATGCAGCGCTGGCGATTGACCGGCAGCGCGTGCTTTGCATCGTGGATGAAATATGAAAAAATGCGCCTAATCAATCTATTTGCAGGTTTTGGAAATGCTTGACCGTGAAGGCTATCGCCCGAACGTCGGCATCATTCTTTGCAACGCCAAGAACGAGGTTTTTTGG
This sequence comes from Accumulibacter sp., assembly GCA_031732795.1. GTDB lineage: Bacteria > Pseudomonadota > Gammaproteobacteria > Burkholderiales > Rhodocyclaceae > Accumulibacter. The sequence continues at coordinate 23,456 of JAVMKC010000005.1, forward strand.
GGCAAACGCATTCGGGAGCATTCCTGGCAATTCCCGCAAGGCGGCATCAAGCGGGGCGAAACGCCGGAACAAGCGATGTACCGCGAATTGCACGAAGAAATCGGTTTGCTTCCCGAACATGTCGTCATTCTTGGCCGGACCAAGGACTGGTTGCGTTACGATGTGCCGACACACTGGGTGCGCCGCGAATGGCGTGGCAGCTACCGGGGCCAGAAACAAATCTGGTTTCTTCTCCGTCTGCTGGGACGGGATTGCGATGTTTCGCTGCGCGCCTGCGATCATCCGGAGTTCGATGCCTGGCGCTGGAATACCTACTGGGTGTCGCTGGACGCGGTGATCGAGTTCAAACGGCGTGTCTATGAGCAGGCGTTGAACGAACTGGCGCGTTTCCTGCACGCCGATCAGCGCCGTCCGCGAGCGGTGCAGCCCGGCTTGAGCAACCGGCAACTCTCGACGCTGGAAGCGACAGGCAAGAAATGAATTCACCGATCAGCCCGCGCAGACGTCCAGGCCCTCGTTTCGTTCTGCTGACGATGGCCTGTTTGGCATTGGCCGGCTTGCCCTCGTCAGGTTGGACGGCGGCTGACAGGGGCAAAGGCACATCGTTTGACGGCGAACGCGAAACCGCCGTCGCTCCGGACAGCGAGGAAGTGGTCTTGCCGCCTTTTCCGAAGGCCGAGAATCTGATTCCTTTCGTCGTCAGCGCGCCGACCCGCAACCAGTTTTTCATTGACGGTGATTCCTTGACCGTCGATGGTGACGATCTGATCCGTTACGCTTTGGTGATCCGTTCGCCAGCCGGAGTCGAGAACGTCTTTTACGAGGCGATCCGCTGTTCGACCGGCGAACGCCGGCTTTATGCCACCGGCCGCAGCGACGGTACCTGGGCGCCGGCACGTGGCAAGCCATGGAACAGAATTCGCGAAAACTCGCTGAACCGTCACCACGCGGCGCTTTATCTGGAGTATTTCTGTCCGGTCGGCATCGTCGTCGGCGATGCCGACAACCTCCGCCGCGCCTTGCGCCGCGGCGGGCATTCCGGCAATTTCAACAGACCCTGACCCTCAAATCCTTTCGGGAGTTTATTGACGATGATCGCCGACCGCCTGATCGTTCAATTCGACAAAGCCTTGCGCACGCTGCTGGTTCCCGCGCCGACCACCCGGCCGGTGCCCGGCGACGAACAGGCCGATGCCGAACTCAGCGACGCCGAGCGTAGGCACGCCGCGGCGCTGATGCGTATCAATCACGTCGGCGAAATCTGTGCGCAGGCGCTTTATCAGGGACAGGCGATCACCTGTCGCGACCCGTATCTGCGGCAATCACTCGAAAAAGCCGCCGATGAGGAAACCGAGCACCTGGCATGGACCGAACGCCGGCTGGCCGAGCTCGGCGATCGCAAAAGCGTGCTCAACCCGTTGTGGTATCTGGGGTCGCTGGCGATCGGGGTCGTGGCCGGCAAGCTCGGTGACCCGTGGAGCCTGGGTTTTCTCGCTGAAACCGAACGTCAGGTCGAGGCGCACCTCGACAGTCATCTGACGGACTTGCCGCCGCAGGATGTCAAATCACGCACCATCGTCGATCAGATGCGCCGCGACGAGATCGAACATGCCGAAACGGCCATCCGGCTCGGTGCCCGGGAGCTTCCCGAGCCGGTCAAACAAGCGATGCGTCTGGCCTCGCGAGTGATGACCCGCACGGCTTATTATCTCTGACCGTTTTTGCCAACGTCCGTTCACGCCCGGATCAAAGGTCGCCAGCCGGTACCGTCAGCGCACCGCCGCGGATAAACCGATTTCCCGCAGCAGCCGGACGCCGAGATCCTCGACGGCCAGATCGAGCCGTTCTGCGGCCGGCGGATCATCTTGCCGGCGCCAGATCAGGTAGTCGGTCCGCCCATCCGGCGCGCCGAGCCGCTGGTAAACGGCCGGCATGATCGGCACGTGGTCGCCATACCAGCACAGGCAACCCGCGCCGGGCAAGGCGGCCAAGGTTGCGCGCAGCAGGCCGGCCATCCGGTCGGCGTTGGCCAGATGACGGAGATAGATCGTCAGATCCTCACAACCGGGTGGCGGCGGCAGGTGGTAGAAACGCTCGACTTCGCCGGGATCGACTTTTTCCAGGTGCAAAGGACCATGGTTTTCCATGGTGATCACGAAAACGAACAGTGGCCGGGATGGATGTTCCCGCAACAGCGAACAGACCCGTTCGGCCACCGCCAGATCGCCGATGTACGGACTGTGACGGTCGGTTTCGGCGAACTGACGACGGTCGATGAACTCGTCGAAACCCAAGTGCGGAAACACTTGGTTCCGGCCATAGAAGCTCGATGCGTAGGGGTGGACGCAGACGGTACGGTAGCCGTGGCGCCGCAATACCTCGGCCAGCGAGACGATTCCCTGCCTGGCCAGACGACGGTAGGGATTGAAACGATGGATGCCGAGTGCGTCGTTGGCCAACCCGGACAGAAAGGCGAATTCGGTGCGCACGGTGTTGGCGCCCCAGGCGGCGACCGCCAGCCGGCCGCTGAACTGCGCTTCGGCGCGCAGCGCGTCGAACTCGCGCAACACCTCCGGACGGATGGCCGCGGCCAGACGCCGGGCGTCGAAGAACGATTCGCTCTGCACAACCACCAGGTGACCGGTAGCTGCCGGTACCGGCTCGTCCGCCGTTGGAAGCCGGAAGCGCGAGGCGTTGGCGCGCTTGGCCACTTCCTCCTCGCCGTAACGCCACATCGAGGCCAGCAGGCCGAGCCGCTGCAGGTCGGCGACCGGATCCAGGCTCACCGGCAAGCGGCGACGGGCGCCCAACCCGATCAATATTCCGGCGAAAACGGCCTGCAGTGCCACAATGCGTTGAAAATCGCTGCCCGACCGTTCGTCGAGCAAGGAGCGTTCGGCGGCCAGACCGGCCCAGATCGCGGCGATCAGCACGGCGATGGCCAGAAGGGCGCGTCCCAGTCCGAGAAACGGCAGGTAAAGACGCGGATGCCGGAAAGCATCGGCAAAATACTCGAAATCCTGAAAGATGAACGGCTCCCGCAACGCCGTGTACTTGGCGTTGCTGACCAGGACCACGAACAGAAAGCCGGCCAGCCAGACCGCCGCGGTGAAAAAAGGGCGTTGTACCACCGCCAGCAGCGCGGCGGAGAAGAGGCACCAGATGCCGAAGTGCAAGGCCAGCGCGGCCGGCGGTCGCCGCCACGGCCAACTGACCGCCGGGTCGAGCAGACGTTCGCACAGCAGGGCCAGCAGAGCGCCTGCCGCCGGCGCGATCAACCAGCCGCCTGGATCAGGCACTGTAATTCAGCAACCGCAGGATGCGCCAGGAGAGACCCGCCGGCAGCACCGCCAGCCACCAGGTGCCGAAATTCAAGGGAAACGGGAAGCTGATCCGCGCCCGGTTGCGGGCCAAGCCGCGACGGATATACGCCGCCGCCCGCTCGGGGGACCACAGAAAAGGCTTCGGGCCGGGCATTTCGCGACACATTTTCGACTCCACGTAACCCGGCATCACCACATTGATCCTAATTCCCTCCGGTGCCAGCCAACCGCGCAGCGCCTCGCCATAGGCTTTCAATCCCGCTTTGCTGGCGCAGTAGCTCGGTGTGATCGGCAAACCGTGGTACGCCGCCAGCGAACTGATCAGGGCGATCTGCCCGCGCTGGCGCGCCCGCATCACCGGCAACACCGCGTCGATGGTCGCCAGCGCCGCGATGAGATTCACTTCGAGTACGGAACGGATCTCCGGCCAACGTTCCCCGGCGCCGTCGGGGCCGATATTGTTGTTCACGCCGGCGTTGACGATCACCAGATCCGGCGCTTCGTCCCGGGAAATACGGCGCAGCCACTGATCGGTCGCTTGCCGATCGTGCAAATCGAGCACTTCGGTCAGCACACGGGCGCCACGCGCTACGCAACGGCTGGCCAATTCTCCGAGACGTCCGGCGTTGCGGCCTTGCAGAATCAACGTCCGGCCGGCTTCGGCATAATTTTCCGCCAGCGCACCACCAATGCCGCCGGTGGCGCCGGTGATCAGCACCGTCTGTGGGAGGAGGGGAGCTGCATCGGTCATGGCTGCCAAATCCGTGCCGGCGCCGTTGCGACGCGGCAAGGATCAAAGGCTGGGGGCCATTGCACGAGGGTCATGTCGATTATCGATCATCAGCGACTCGAAAACGAGCCGTGGACAGTTTACCCGTCACGACCTGATCAGGTCGACCAATCCACCGATGATTCCTTGCCGGCGATCAACCGTCTGGTTCCGAAGGTGGCGCTCGGGAACCAGAAAGTTGAGCGACGCTGACCCTGAATTTGGTCGTCAGGTGGTTTTGAAGTGCGAAACCGTGTGGCTGATGGCGCGGGCCAGTTCCTCGAATTCACTGGACGAGCGCGCGGTGTGTTGCGCGCAGGAATTGTTGGCTCCGGCCAACTGGGCGATACGTTCGACATTGCCGACGATATCGGTACTGGCTTTCCTTTGCATGCCGACCGAGGCCGTAATGCTGTCAATCCCTTGATGGGCTTCGGAAACCGCCCGGCGACCCTCTTGCAGACACCTTTCGACCGCCGCCAGCGATTCCCGGCTGTCGACCAGTGCGTTCAGCCCTTCCTGGACCACGGTCTGCAGGGTGTCCGACTTGCTGTTGATGCTGGCGGTGGTGACGTTGATCTCGTCAGCGGAACTGGCCGACTTTTCCGCCAATTTACGGACTTCGTCGGCGACTACCGCAAAGCCGCGTCCTTGTTCGCCCGCCCGCGCCGCTTCGATGGCCGCATTCAGCGCCAGAAGATTGGTTTGATTGGCGATGGCGCGTACCTCGTCGGTCAGACGGGCGATGGTTTGCGTGCTGGCGATGTAATCCGCCACCGAGGCGGCGATCTGCTGCACCGCCTCTTCGAGACGAGCCAATTGCTGGAACTGTTGTTGCAACTGTTGTTCGCTGTCGTTGGTCGCCGTCAGACTGAGGTTCGACAGGCTGCGGACGCGGTCGGCCGAGTCGGCGACCTCGGCAATACTGGCGCTGAGCGAGTCGATCTCGTGGGCGATCGCCGCTGCCGCCGACGATTGCTCGCTGGTTGCCGACAGCAGTTGTCCAGTCTGACCGCTGAGCGCCGACGATGACTGACCGAGTTGTCCGACGAAGCGGTGCAAACCCTGAACCGTCGTCTCCAGATCGCCAACGAAGCGATTGAAATTGCCGCTGATCCGGCCGAGTTCATTGTCGCCTTGCACAGGCAGGCGTCGCCGCAAATCGCCTTCACCAGACGCCAGTTGCCCCATCGAGCCTTCCAATTCTCCGAGAGGTTGGCGCAAGGAACGGCCGAAAAAGTAGCTCGCAGCAACCATCAATAAACCCGTCAGCCCAAACATTATCAATGTATTGCGCTGGGACTGACTGCTCTGCTGCCGGGCGTACACCTTGGTCTCGGTCACCACCTTCTCCAGGCGTTCGATTTCTTCGAGCAACTGTTTGCGGATTTGCCGCCAGGCGGGTGTTTCATCGCGGTTCAATTGGGCAATGGCCTCGCTGCTGTCGGTTTTCGCCAAATCGGCCAGCCGAGTGCGTACCGTTACCAATGCCGGCCAGGATTCCGCCAATTGTTCGTTCAGTTTTTGCAGCGCGGGATCACCGTTCGCCAGTTGTTTTGCCCGGGTCGATGCGTCGACAAATTTGGTATGCGCCGCGGCCAGATTCTTGTGCCCTTGCTCATTGGCGGGATCGAGCAGGACGTTGCGCAGCGCTTGACCGGATTGCAAGCCTTGCGCATACATTTCCTGGACCGTCGAATAACGAGCCTGATCGATTTCAATCAGGTTCTCGAAATGGTTGCCGAGTTGTTGGAGATTGAACAAGGTGTACGTGACTATCGCGGCAACGATTACGCCGATGGATCCAAGCAGCAACCACAACGGTGTCAAAATCGAGCGGGTTTTCATGATCGGCAGCACTCCACGAGTAAAAACAATGATTAAAATGTGGTATTTGGAGAGGTGGCAGACGGGTTTGCACTGGTACGTTATTAACCAATATAGACCCCGAAAACGCTGACGTTTGCCATGGACCGTGTTTTTCTTGCGCTCCAGGTTCCTGCCCGCCCGGTAATCCGAAAAGCGCCGCGAAGAGCTGTCACGGTTCGTGCAGTCGACTGCGTCCAGATCAAAGTTATTGCCATGCCGATTCTTATAATGGATAGCCACCCGACTCTTCACACTGTTCGGCATCACTCGTTCAAGGAACCGCCATGCTGTCCAAACATTATTTGACGCCCCTTTTCGAACCCGCTTCGGTGGCGGTGATCGGCGCATCGGACAGGGAAAAGTCGGTTGGTAACGTGATTTTCAAAAATATTCTGAATTCCACGTACCGTGGCCAGGTGTACGCGGTCAATCCGAAACACGAGACGATTCAGGGACAGTTGGCCTATAAATCGATCGACCGGATCGGCGGGAGGATCGATCTGGCGATCATCGCCACCCAGCCGCGGACGGTGGCGCGGATCATGGAGCAATGTGGCCGCAGCGGCGTCAAGCAGGCGATCATCATTGCCTCGGGGTTTTCCGAAACCGGGGGCGCCGGGACGGCGCTGGAACGCAAGGTGATGGAAATCGCCCGCACCTACAACGTGCGCATCCTCGGTCCCAATTGCCTGGGTATCATGCGGCCGGAAATCGGTCTCAACGCCACTTTTTCGCGGGTCAATGCCCGTTCCGGATCGCTGGCGCTGGTCGCCCAATCAGGGGCGATGTGCTCGGCGGTGCTCGACTGGGCTGAAAACGTCGAAATCGGTTTTTCGTCGGTCATTTCCCCGGGAATGAACATCGACGTCGATTTCGGTGAGATTCTCGACTATCTGATTTACGACGATAAAACCCGCTACATCCTGATGTACGTCGAGGGGATCCGCGATGCCCGCCGTTTCATGAGCGCCTTGCGTTCGGCGGCGCGCATCAAACCGATCATTCTTCTCAAGGCCGGTCGTCACGAACTGGGCGCTCAGGCGGCCGTCGCCCATTCCGGCATCGCCGCCGTCGCCGACGCCGTTTTCGACGCCGCCTTGCGTCGGACCGGCGCGGTGCGGGTGCAGAATGTCGGCCAGTTGTTCACCGCCGCCAAGGCGCTGGCCTCCCGATTCCATCCGCAAGGCGACCGTCTGGCGATCGTCACCAACGGCGGTGGTCCCGGAGCGGTGGCCGCCGATCGGGCCGGCGATCTGGGCATTCCGCTGGCCCGGTTGAGCGAAGAGACCCGCGCCGCGTTGCACAAGGTGCTGCCGGCCGATTGTTCGTCGATCAATCCAGTCGATATCGGCGGCGATGCCACCCCGCAAACCTACCGCGATTCAATTCTGGCGGTGGCGGCGGATGCCAACGTGGACAGTATTCTGGTGATGCTGTCCCCGCAGGCGATGACCGAGCCCGAAGAGGTGGCGCAAGCGATCATCGACCTATCGGAAGAAATCCGCGTCTCGATCTCGTGTTGCTGGATGGGGGGGCGGCAGATCGCGCCGGCCCGCGACATGCTCGAGAAAGCGGGTATCCCCGTTTTTCACACCCCGGATGCGGTCATCGAACTGTTCGACACCATTTCCAGATATTTCCGTAACCAGAAGTTGTTGCTGGAAACGCCTGGTCCGGCGAGCCCCTCGGCGGGCAGTGGCGATTCGGATGGCCGGATGATGATCGAAGCGCTGCTCAGCGCGCGCCGCAAGGTGCTGTCGGGAATGGAATCGAAAGCGGTCCTGCGGGCTTACAACGTTCCGGTGGCGCAGACGATGATCGCCCACAACGCTACGGAAGCGCTCTTCGTCGCGCAGCAGGTTGGTTTTCCGGTGGCGATGAAAGTCGATTCGCCGGACTTGTTGCGCAAATCGGAAGCCGGCGGTGTGCGGCTGAATATCGGCAACGCGCAATCGGTGTGGAGCGCGTATCACGACATCATCGACACCGTGCAACTGCGCCATCCCGAAGTCCGCATCGACGGCGTGTCGATCGAACCCTATCTGTCGAAGCCGTATGGCCGTGAATTGATGATCGGCGCCTTCCGCGATCCGCTGTTCGGCCCGATGATCTCTTTCGGTGCCGGCGGTTTCGATGCCCAACTGTTCAGTCAACGATCGCTGGCACTGCCGCCGCTGAACCGTTTTCTGGCCCGTGACCTGATCGACTCGAACAGCGCCGCACGGATCCTGCAGCCGTTTCACGATCTGCCGCCGGCCAACCGCGACGGCCTGGAAAAAATTCTGATGGCCATTTCCGAGATGGTCTGCGACCTGCCGTGGATCAAGGAGCTCGATCTCAACCCGGTGATCGTCGATGATCGCGGTGCCATCGTCGCCGACGCCCGTATCGTCATCGATCATGCCCTGGGCGGCGGTGCGGACCGTTACGCGCACATGGCGATCCATCCCTATCCGCAGCATCTGATCCAGAAGTGGCAGATGGCCGACGGCAATACGGTGACCATTCGCCCGGTCCGCCCCGAGGATGCGGAACTCGAGCGCGAATTCGTCAAGGAAATGTCCGAGGAATCACGCTACTTCCGCTTCATGGAAACGATCGGCGAACTGCCGCCGGCGATGGTCGTCCGATTGACGCAGATCGACTACGACCGCGAAATGGCTTTGATCGCGACGCTTGCCGACGACAGCAGACGGGAAAAGCAGATCGGCAGCGCCCGCTACGTCATGACCCCGGACGGCGAGTCCGTCGAATTCGCCATCGCCGTTGCCGACGAATGGCAGAAATGCGGTCTGGGCCGCCGGCTGATCAGCGCGCTGGTCGATTGCGCGCGTCGCAAAGGTTACCGGGCGATGGTCGGCGACATCATGAACAGCAACCAAAAGATGCTGCGGCTGCTGCAGCGCTTGGGTTTCACCATCCACCCGCACCCCGAACTGCCGCAGACCAAGCTGGCGATCAAGCCGCTGCTCGGCTGAACCGGCCGCCGCTCCGGCGCTTACCTGCGCGATCGCTGAGCCATCAGTTGATGCAGCGTTTGTGCCGCCGGCTTCAACGGCGTGCGGCTGGCGGTCCAGCCGCCTTGCGTCGGTGGGCTGAGAAAGCGGAAGCGCGTCGCTAGCCAGCCAAAGCCGCGGTACAGCGTCGGCCGGGTATACAACGCCGCCCAGCCGGCCCAGATGGCATCGACCAGCCGGCTTTTCGCCGCACCCTGGCCGAGCAGGGCCGGACGACCGGGACGGGCGTCGTGCTGGCCTTCGACGCGCAGGCGGATCAGCAACTCGGGAATCGGAATCTTGACCGGGCAGACCTCTCCGCAGGCACCGCAGAGCGTAGACGCCGTCGGCAGCGTGTGCGTGGCGGCGAGTCCCATCATGTGCGGCGAAATGATGTCGCCGATCGGTCCCGGGTAGGTGGTTCCGTAAGCGTGGCCGCCGATCCGGGTATAGACCGGGCAATGGTTCATGCACGCGCCGCAGCGGATGCACTGCAAGGTGGCGCGCATCTGCTGATCCCGATACGCCTGGGTGCGTCCGTTATCGACCAGTACCAGGTGCATTTCGCGCGGGCCGTCCTTTTCGCCGGTGCGTCGCGGCCCGGTGATCATGTTGAAATACGTGGTGACTGCCTGGCCGGTCGCCGAGCGGGTCAGCAGGCCGAACAGCGGCGGCACGTGCTCGAGTTTTTCGACGACTTTTTCGATTCCGGTGATGGCGATATGCACATCGGGCACGGTGGTGCACATCCGGCCGTTGCCTTCGTTCTCGACCAGGCACAAGGTGCCGGTTTCAGCGACCGCGAAATTGACTCCCGAGAGGCCGATTTCGGCGCTCATGAATTTCTCGCGCAAAACGCTGCGCCCGATGCCGATCAATTCGTCCACCGATTCGGTGTAACTCACTCCCGGCAGCTTTTCGGCGAACAGACGGGCAATCTGCTCCTTGGTCTTGTGAATGGCCGGCATGATGATGTGCGAGGGTTTTTCGCCGTCGAGCTGGACGATGTACTCGCCCATGTCGCTTTCCAGGGCTTCGATCCCGACGTCGGCGAGAGCGTGATTCAGCTCGACCTCCTCGCTGACCATCGATTTGCCCTTGACCATCAGACGCGTCGCGTGCCGCTGGGCGATGCCGACGATGATCCGGTTGGCCTGTTCGGCGTTTTCCGCCCAATGCACCTGCACGCCGTTTTCGGTCAGCCGGCGCTCGAGCAATTCGAGGAGATCCGGCAACCGGGCCAAACTGTACTGGCGGATCTGCTCGGCCAATACCCGCTGCCGTTCGAAAGCCGCCAAATCGGTGAAATGCGCTGCCCGCCGACCGATCAGGAAATCCATCGCCCCGCGGAAACTCCGGCGCAGATGCGCATCATTGACCGCTTCGCCGGACCTTTCCTTGAATTCGCTGGCCGGAACAAATTTCAATGCCTGAACGCTCATGCCAATCCTCCCTCGTTTTCCTCGTCGACCAGCAGCAGGATGATCAATTCCTTCGGGCCGTGGGCCCCGTAGGCCAGCGTGACCTGAATGTCGGCCGTTTTCGATGGCCCCGAAATCAGCAAGGCGTTGGTCGGCATTTGCCGACCCCACTCCTGAGCGGTCATCGCCTGGAAAAAGGTATCGAAAAGTTGATTGGCGTCGAGCAGCGCGATATGGATCGGTGGTACCAGCGACAACAGGCGCGGCTCATGCACGTCCGGCCAGACGATCAAGGTGCCGGTTTCGGCGATGCCGCCGCGGGTCGAGGTGAACCCGGCGTCGATGTTGGCGAACAGTTCCGGTTTCCATTCTTCAGCCGGCTGGCGATACGGCGTCAGGCCGGCGATCCCGGCCTCGCGCAAGGCGCGGCCATGCACTCCTTCTTCTCCGTAAAGCAGCGAACGAATGCCTTTGGCCAGACACAACTCGCGCAGTTTCTGCGGCCAGGAGGCGGCGGTGACGCGGACGATCTCGCCACGCCAGAAAGCCATTTTTTCGCAGAACAACGCCAGCCGTTCGGCGTGGGAACTGTCCGGTCGTCCGGCGGCGAGTTCGGCATGGCAAGCCGCCACATCGGGCGGAAGCGGTGCCGGGCCCGTTGGGGCGGCGCGTAGGCGCTGCAGGATGCGGTCGCGCGCGCTCATCGCCGTTCTCCATTGGTCCGCCGCCAAAGAAAAGTCGCCAAGTGCTGTCCCTGGAAACTGTCGCCGCGTTTCTGCAACGTGTGGTTCAGATTCAGCATGCAGCCGCAATCGGCGGAGATGAAAGTCTCGGCGCCGGTTTCCTTGAGTGCATCGACCTTGTCGCCGGCCATCGCCGAAGAAATTGCCGGGTGTTTGATCGAAAAAGTCCCGCCGAAGCCGCAACACTCGGCTTCATGGGCATGAATTGCCAACTCGACGCCTGACAATTGATCGAGCAAGGCCCGTCCATGGACATGGGTGCCCATTTCCCGCCGCGCGGCGCAGGAGGTGTGTAAGGCGACCTTCATCGGCGCGCCACGATCATCGAGTTTGATTTTCACCACCTGGGCGAGAAACTCCGACAGTTCGTAAATCCGCTCCGCCAGCGCCTTGGCCTGGGCCAGCAGCGCCGGATCGTCCTCGAACAACGTCGGGTAATGATGGCGCATGGTGCCGGCGCAGGACCCCGAGGGTACGACGATCGGCCAGGGTTCGGGAAACAAGGCCATCTGCGTCCGCGCCACCGCCCGCGCCTGATCCGGAAATCCGCTACTGTGCGCCGGCTGGCCGCAGCAGGTCTGATCAGCCGGAAAATGGACCTCGATTCCTTCCCGCTCGAGCAAACTGACCGCGTCGATTCCCGCCTGCGGCCAGAACATATCGATCAAACAGGTCCCGAAAAGGTAAACCTGCTTCGGTTTCGCCGGATATTGGCGTTCACCCATCTCGCTCATCGTTGTCTCCGTCGTTATAGTGGCCTGGCAAGTGGTAAGACCAATTTTCGCGCACAATAGGACCGTCGTTACGCTTTGTCAACAAAGCGAAGCATCGATTTCAGCCAGACAGACGCAGCGCACGATCTGCTGAAGTAAGGTGATCGGCGGACGAAACGGTGAACGGGGCAGTCCGGCGTATGCCGAGCGTTTGTCAGACTTGAGACTGATCGACTATGCCGGTGAAAATGTGATCCATTTTCAGGCTCCGGGACGACGGTGCTGAACGGGCAGCGGTGAGGGGAATCGGTGTCTGGCGCGCCGATTCCCGGTGGCGCGCGCATCGCGGTGCCAGCGCATGGACTCGCAGAAGTGCTGCCCTCGAGACGACGCAGCGACAGAGCCGGAGGAGGGCTGGTGTCCTGAAATTGAAAAGCCATGCCGTCGTGGCATGGCTTTTCAGAGGCTTGCCGATTGCCGGCGAGCGGTCAGGCGGGAGCCGGGGACTTGACGGTCAAGGAAGCGCTTTCCATCCACCGTTTGATGCGATTGGCATCGCCGATCCGGGTTTGCTTGCCGATCGAATCGAGCAGGACGATGACCACCGGCTTGTCGGCTACCCGCGCCTGCATCACCAGACATTTGCCGGCTTCCTGGATGTAGCCGGTTTTCGACAGGCCGATTTCCCAGTTCGGGCTATGCACCAGTTGGTTGGTGTTGTGAAATTCGAGTTCCCGGCCGTTGATTTCGGCGCGCGACCCCGGGGTGGTCGAAAACTCGCGGATCAACGGGTAGCGATGCGCGGCGGCGACCATTTTTGCCAGATCGCGTGCGGTCGACACGTTGGTGCTGTTGAGCCCGGTTGGATCGTCGAAATGCGTTTGCGTCATCTCCAGCGACGCCGCCTTGCGGTTCATCGCCGCGACGAATGCCGGCAAACCGCCGGGATAGTGGCGAGCCAAGGCATTCGCCGCCCGGTTTTCCGAAGACATCAAGGCCAGCAACAAGGCGGTTTCGCGAGGAATGACACTGCCTACGTGCAATCGTGAACGGCTGCCACGCAGATAATCGACATCCTCTTCACTGATGGTGATCGGTGCCTGGAGATTGGGCAGGCTGTCCAGGACGACCATGGCGGTCATCAACTTGGTGATCGAAGCGATCGGCAGCACCGCGTTGGCGTTTTTCTCGTAAATCGGCTGACCGCTATCCTGGCCAATGACCAGGGCCGATCCCGAGTGCACCGCCAGATGACCGGGTTCTTGCCAGATATCGAGGTTGCTGGCCAGGATACGAGTCAGATTTTTTCTTTGCGCCAGATGCGGTTGGTGGACTTCGACCGCCGGGTGGACGGTTTTCGCCTGTCGCCCCTGCCGAACGGGATGAGCGTCGCTGGTCTTGGCGGCCATTTTGGCTTTGGCGCTCAGTGGGGCGGCTTTGGCGAGTTTGGCTCCGTGTTTGGCGGCACCGCTCTCGCTTCTTGCCACACGAGTGGGTTCTTTGCTGCTCGATTTGCTGGGAGCGTGGGCGATCCGGTCGCTTCTATTTTTGGCAGTGGTTTTGACGGCAGAGGATTTTTGAGCGGCTGGTGCCGATTTGGCTTTGTGCGGTACTGCGTTGCCGGGACGCTTGGCGGCCGCTTGAGCGTCGCTCGGTGGGAACAAGGCCGTACCCACCAGAGCGCCGAGGACCAACGCTGTCCTGAATTTGTTTCGCATTACTTGGGCTCCTTCATGTATCCGGTTGATCTGAATTCTAACGCACACGATCAATATAGAACAATAGATCATAAAAAATAACAGGATAGAGGAATGATATGATGTCCAGCTTTAGATCTGCCGGAGCCCTCTGAACAATAGAGGGAAATTCGTTCCAGAGTCGGCGAATGACTCTGGGTGGCTGAACGATTTCCGGTCGCCGGATGGCCCGTCGGACGGCAAAAAATGCGCTCTGTCGCCGGACAACACGCTCTGTCGTGGTCGGCGAGATTCAAAGATTGAGGAGGGCGCAGAGCTCGTCGCGCCGGGCCATGGCGTCTTTATGGCCCAGGCGGATCAAGGCTTCGGTATAGGGTTTTTCGAACAGCAGATAGCTGGCCAGGGCGCTGCCGCGCGGACTCATCGCGCCGCAAGCGCGCAGCAGCGTCCGTACGGCCCACGGCAAGGCATGCGCGTGTTTGGCGGCCAGGAAGTCCAGGCGTTCGGAGGGAGCGATGGTCAACGACTGGATCGGTCGCAGGGCGAGTTGCCCGCTGTCGGGCAGTCCCTCGGGAAATGTCGACAAGGTGCGGTTGATCCGTTCCATCCGTTCGACGTCGGCGCCGAGGCTGTCGAGAAAAATCGACGCCAGAATATGGCTGGCGATTTGCGCCAGCGACGGATAGGTTTTCGAACTTTGCCGGGAAGGCTGTTCTTCGATTTGCGCCACTCCGATGATCAGCAGTTTTTCGGCGCCGAGGTGAATCGCCGGGGACAGAGGAGACAGCTGGCGCATCGATCCGTCGCCGAAGAATTCGCGATTGAGATGAACTGCCGGGAAAATGTACGGAATGGCACTCGAGGCCAGCAAATGTTCGATCGAGATCATGGTCCGGCAGCCGACACGCTGTGTCCGCCGCCAACTGCGGATCTCGGGATCAGCCTGGTAGAAACTGACGCTGTCGCCCGAGGCATAGCCCGAAGCGGTGATGCTCAGCGCGTATAGCGACCCTTTGTCCAGCGCGCGCTGGATATTGTCGAATTCAAGAAATTTTTTCAGCAATTGGCGCAAGGGCCGATTGTCGAGCAAGGAACGCGGACTTTTTCTGACTATCCAGCCGAAGAGGACGCCAGCCAGCCAGCGGCTCAGACTGACCCCCAGGCCCCACGGGTCGGCGCGATAAATCTGCCCAGCGTGCATGTTGCACCAGACATCGTTCAAGGCATCGACGGCGCCCGCGAAATTGCTCGAGTAGCAGGCCAGCGTGGCGGCGTTGATCGCGCCGGCCGAGGTGCCGCAGAGGATCGAAAACGGATTGCGGTGTGCCGGGCTGCGCTGTGAGGCGCTCTGCAATTCACGAATCGCCCGCAATACCCCGACCTGATACGCGGCGCGGGCACCGCCGCCGCTCAGAATCAGGGCAACGCGGTTCTTCCTGTTCATGGCTCGATCATTCGCTTGCGCTTGATCAACGGTTTGCTGCGTCGTCCCGGCTGCGCAAGCGTTGAAACCGGGACGAGGGTTGTTTCAGAGTCTGCTCAGCGTTCGTTCATCAGTTTGTCCACCACGGTCAAGGCGGCCATGTTGGCGATCCGGCGTACCGTCGCGGTAGATGTGAGAATATGAACCGGCTGAGCGGTGCCGAGCAGAATCGGTCCGATCGTCAGATTGTCTCCGGAGGCAATTTTGAGCAGATTGAAAGAAATATTGGCCGCATCGAGAGTCGGCATGATCAGCAGGTTGGCTGTTCCCTTCAAGCGGGAGTCGCTGGGGAAAACCCGTTGTCGGATTTCGTCGTCGATGGCAGCATCGCCATGCATTTCACCTTCCACTTCAAGGCGCGGTGCACGCTCTTTCAGCATACGTAGTGCTTCGCGCATCTTCAAGGCCGTCGGCGTGTTTTCGGAGCCGAACGAGGAGTGCGACAGCAAGGCCACTCGCGGTGTCAAGCCGAAGCGGCGCACTTCGTCGGCTGCCAACAGGGTCATGTCGACCAGTTGTTCGGCGGACGGTTCGTAGTTGATGTAGGTGTCGGCGATGAACAGCGTCCGGTCAGGCAGCAACAACAGGCTCATCGCGTAAAGATTCTTGACGCCGGGCGCCAGGCCGATGACGTTTTCCACGTATTCGCGATGGACCGCGTGTTGTCCCAGCGTGCCGCACACCATGCCGTCGGCAGCGCCCATGCGCACCATCATCGCACCGAACAGCGATGCCCGGCGGCGGACTTCCCGGCGGGCGAAATCGGCCGAAATTCCCTTGCGTTCCATCAACCGGCGGTATTCGCGCCAGTAAGGTTCGAAATTCCGCTCGTAAAACTCGTTCTTTTCGGCGTACACCACTTCAAAATCGACTCCGGGCCGGATGCGCAGGTTCATCGCCTCCAGTTTGGCGGTGATCTCGTCCGGATCGCCGATCAGGATCGGTTGAGCGATCCCTTCGTCGACGACGATCTGCGTCGCGCGCAATACCCGCTCTTCTTCGCCTTCGGCAAAGACCACCCGCCGGGGAGCCTGTTTGGCCTGTGAAAAGATCGGCTTCATGATCAGGCCGAAGTGGTAGATGAACTCATCCAGGCTTTGCCGATAAGCTTCGATATCCTTGATCGGCCGGGTGGCGACGCCGGAGGCCATCGCCGCTTCGGCGACCGCCGGGGCGATGCGGCTGATCAGCCGCGGGTCGAACGGATTGGGAATCAGGTACTCCGGGCCGAAATTGCTCACTTTCTCACCGTAGGCCCGCGCGGCCATCTCCGATTGTTCGACCCGCGCCAGTTCGGCGATCGCCTTGACGGCGGCCAGTTTCATCGCTTCGGTGATCGTCGTCGCGCCGACATCGAGCGCGCCGCGGAAGATGAACGGAAAACACAGCACGTTATTGACCTGATTCGGATAATCCGAACGGCCGGTGGCGATGATCGCGTCGTCGCGTACCGCTTTGACTTCTTCCGGCCGGATTTCGGGCGTTGGATTGGCCAGGGCCATCACCAGCGGTGACGGCGCCATCCGGGCGACCATTTCCGGCTTCAGCACCCCGCCGGCCGACAAACCAAGAAAAACGTCGGCGCCTTCGATCACTTCGCCCAGGGTGCGTGCCTCGGTCTTCTTGGCGTACCGCGCCTTGATCTCGTCCATTTCCTCGACGCGCCCTTCATAGACCAGCCCCTTGATGTCGGTCACCCAGATGTTTGCGATCGGAATGCCGAGCATCACCAGCAGGTCTAGACAGGCCAGCGCGGCAGCGCCGGCGCCGGAGGAAACCACTTTCACCTCTTTCAGTTCCTTGCCCTGCAGGAGCAGGCCATTGAGAATCGCCGCGCCGACGACGATCGCCGTGCCGTGCTGGTCGTCGTGGAAGACCGGAATCTTCATCCGGTCGCGCAATTTCTTTTCGACGTAAAAGCATTCGGGCGCCTTGATGTCCTCGAGATTGATGCCGCCGAAAGTCGGCTCGAGCGAAGCGACGATCTCGACCAGCCGGTCGGGGTCGCGTTCCTCGATTTCCAGATCGAAGACATCGATGTTGGCGAACTTCTTGAACAACACCGCCTTGCCTTCCATCACCGGTTTGGCGGCCAGCGGACCGATGGCGCCCAAGCCGAGCACGGCCGTACCGTTGGTGATCACCCCGACCAGATTGGCGCGGGAGGTCAACGTGCTGGCCTCGCCGGGCACGGCGACGATTTCCTCGCAGGCGGCGGCGACGCCGGGCGAATACGCCATCGACAAATCATATTGATTGGTCAGTTGCTTGGTCGGCTGGATCGACACTTTCCCCGGGCGCGGGTGGCGGTGGTAAAACAAGGCCGCGGTGCGCATCTGGTTTTTTTCTTTGCTCATGGCGTAGTCTCCTGACAGGTGTGGCTGGCCTGGCTGGCCGCATGGCCAGGCGTGACGGGCTCCGGGGTACGTCTCGCTGGCTGCCGGGCAGCCGTTCGACGACCAAAAAATGGTACCGGGCCAATCATCGATCGATGATGGCGCCCCCCGGAGCTGTGGCATAATTACACAAACGTCGACCTCCATGTAGCACCCACGCTCAGCATGCCATTGCTCCCCCTGCACCGGGTTTGTCTCCTAGTTGCCGCGACCGACGCGCCGCCATCGACCGGGTTGTCCTGTTTTTCCATGTCATTCGATCGGGGCCCTGCTTCAGTGTCTTCCCGCGCACCGTTTCGCGGTAACTTCACCTTCTCTACTTTCTTTCGAGAGTGATCGCCATGAACCAAACCGTATCCATCAATGCTCCTGACTACGTCAAACACGAAGGCCTGAAACAATGGGTCGCTCAGATCGCCGCGCTTACCGAACCGGCCAATGTCGTCTGGGCCGACGGTTCGCAAGAGGAATATGACCGGTTGTGCAATGAACTGGTCGAAGCCGGCACCTTCATCCGTCTCAAGAAGCGCAAGAACTCCTTCCTGGCCTTCTCCGATCCCTCGGATGTCGCCCGCGTCGAAGACCGCACCTATATCTGTTCGGAAAAACAGGAAAACGCCGGCCCGACCAACAACTGGGAAGCCCCGGCCAAGATGCGTGAAACCCTCAACGGCCTGTTCAAGGGCTGCATGAAGGGCCGGACGATGTACGTCATCCCGTTCTCGATGGGCCCGGTCGGCTCGCCGATCGCGCAGATCGGCGTCGAGATTTCCGACAGCGCCTACGTGGTGGTCAACATGCGGATCATGACCCGCATGGGCAAGGCGGTCTTCCCGGTGCTCGGCACCGACGGCACCTATGTGCCGTGCGTGCACACCATCGGCGCACCCAAGGAACCCGGCCAGAAAGACCCGAAATGGCCGTGCAACCCGACGACCAAATACATCGTGCACTATCCCGAAACCCGCGAAATCTGGTCCTACGGTTCCGGTTACGGCGGCAACGCGCTGCTCGGCAAGAAGTGCCTGGCCTTGCGCATCGCCTCGAACATGGCGCGCGATGACGGCTGGATGGCCGAACACATGCTGATCCTCGGCGTCGAGTCGCCGGAAGGCAAGAAACACTACGTCGCCGCCGCCTTCCCGTCGGCCTGCGGCAAGACCAACTTCGCCATGCTGATCCCGCCGAAGACCCTGGACGGCTGGAAGATCACCACCATCGGCGACGACATCGCCTGGATCAAGCCGCGCGTGGACCAGGACGGCGTCACCCGCTTCTACGCCATCAATCCCGAAGCCGGCTTCTTCGGCGTCGCTCCCGGCACCAACGACAAGACCAATTACAACGCCATGGCCTCGTTGTCCGAGAACACCATCTTCACCAACGTCGCGCTGACCGACGACGGTGACGTATGGTGGGAAGGCATGGGTCCGGCGCCCGAACACGCCATCGACTGGCAGGGCAACGACTGGACGCCGGCGATCGCCAAAGAAAAAGGCGTCAAAGCCGCGCACCCGAACTCCCGCTTCACCGCGCCAGCCTCGCAATGCCCGTGCATCGACGCCGATTGGGAAAACCCCGCCGGTGTGCCGATTTCGGCGTTCCTGTTCGGCGGCCGCCGGGCGTCGACCGTGCCGCTGGTCTGCCAGTCGTTCAACTGGGACTTCGGCGTCTATGCCGCGGCGACTCTCGGTTCCGAAACCACTGCCGCCGCCTTCGGCGCGCAAGGCGTCGTCCGTCGTGATCCGTTCGCCATGCTGCCTTTCTGCGGCTACAACATGGCCGACTACTACTCGCACTGGCTGAAGATGGGCGGCGCGGTCGACAAGCGTCCGCTGATCTTCATGGTCAACTGGTTCCGGATGAACGAAAAAGGCGAATTCGCCTGGCCGGGCTTCGGCGACAACGCCCGCGTCCTGAAGTGGATCATCGAACGTTGCGAAGGCAAGGTCGCCGCCAAGGAAACCGCGCTGGGCTGGATGCCGTACTACGGGGACATGGACTGGAGCGGCCTGAACTTTACCAAGGACGAATTCGACGCCGTCACCAAGATCGACGCCGAAGTCTGGAAGAACGAACTGGCCGGCGTCAAGGAATGGTTCGACAAGATGGGCGACAAGATGCCGCGCAAACTGGCGCTGATCCGCGACATGCTCGAACAGAGCTTCTAAGCGCCCGACAACGCGTTCAAAGCGCGTTCAACGCGCTTTCCGGCGTTGATCAGCAAAGAGCCGCCTGCGGGCGGCTCTTTTTTTGGGTATCCCGAACCGCGTGTTATTTCTGGTTCTCGAGGAACACCTTGAGCACTTCATGCGTCGAAGCACCAGCTTCCGGGCTCCTTCGTGCGGCTGATCACCCATAAACAGGACGCTGGGGCTTTTTAAGAAGGATTCCGAAACGGATGAAAGAGAGAGTAGCGCGTCCGATGCGCCGAATCGCCATGTCTTGGCGACGCGGCGGCATGTTGCTGGCGGCGTGCTCGCTGGCGCTGACTGGCTGTGGCGCGGTGCATAGTGCGCGGATGTGGTTGCCAAAAGCGTCGGGAATGGACGAAGTCAGCCCGCAGCTCTACGTGGAGCCGTCAATGACCACCGAGCAACGGCAGGCGTTGCAGCGACAGATCGACATTGGCCGCGCGTCCATTGTCGCGTTCTACGGTGAGGCCACGGCGAAGCCCTACATCGTCGCCTGCCTCTCGAGCGATTGCGACATTCGTTTCGGTTCCTATGGCCAGCGGGCGGCAGCCTACGGCGACCTGGCGATCCGGCTCTCGGCCAAGGGCTGGTCCGCGCCGCTGATCGCGCACGAGTGGTCGCACGCGGAAATTTATCGTCGCGCCGGCGGTTGGTGGTACGCCCGCAAGATTCCTCGCTGGTTCGATGAAGGGGTTGCCGTCGTGCTGGCCGATGAACCCATCCACTCGGAGAGCAACTGGCGTGAGATTCAACGGCGCGGCTTGCCGGTTCCGATGCTTGGCGAACTGCAATCGTTCAGCGACTGGGGCGCCGCCGTCAGGAAATATGGCGAAACCGAAGGTGATGTGCCCGACAATTTGCATGTGGTTTACACGGCCGTTGGCCACGAGATGAGAACCTTCTTGGCGTGTACCGGACCAGCAGGCGTCTTGAGCGTGCTCGACGCCTTGCATTCCGGGGCAAGCTTCGACGAAGCTTATTCGAACGCGAAATCGAAATGCGTCAATTGACGGCGGCCGACATGGTTTCCGTCTTCCCGGCCGCCCGCGCCCGCCCCTGACGAACGATCTCATCGACCAGTTGCCGGCTCTCCTGCGGCAGATCGAGCAATTTGCCCTCCGCGCCGGCCAGAACGTACAGTGCCTGGGCAAAAGGCTGCAGGAAGACGCTTGGCCCGCTCTCGCTCATCCAGTCGGCCAGCCGCTCGCCCAGGCCGATTTCGTGGCATTCCCAGACCTGTTCCTTGAGACGGAAGAAAGCGCCCTGCTCGCCGACCTGCGCGCGCAAGGCCAGCGCCTGCAAGGCATCGACGGCCAACTGACGGTTGCCGAGAAAAAGATGCGCCTGCAAAAGAAGGTTCTGCTCGTCGGGTTTGGCGCGTTGCGCCGTTTCGCGGTAGAGCGCTTCGGCTTCCGCCGGGCGTCCTTGCCGTACCAGCAGCCGGGCGAGATTGGCGTACGGGGTGGCGAGCCTGTCGTCGCGAACGATGGCTTGGCGGTAGGCGTCCTCGGCGTCGGCGTAGCGGCCGAGATGGCCTTGCAGCAGGCTGCCCAGGTTATTCCACGGGTGAGCGTCCTGGTCGTCGCGGGCGATGGCTTGGCGGTAGGCGTCCTCGGCGTCGGCGTAGCGGCCGAGATGGTCTTGCAGCAGGTTGCCCAGGCCATTCCACGGGTGGGCGAACTGGTCGTCGCGGGCGATGGCTTGGCGGTAGGCGTCCTCGGCGTCGGCGTAGCGGCCGAGATGGTCTTGCAGCAGGTTGCCCAGGCCATTCCACGGGTGGGCGAACTGGTCGTCGCGGGCGATGGCTTGGCGGTAGGCGTCCTCGGCGTCGGCGTAGCGGCCGAGATGGTCTTTCAGCAGGTTGC
>JAVMKC010000005.1:45025-48602 GCA_031732795.1 Accumulibacter sp.
CGGTAGGCGTCCTCGGCGTCGGCGTAGCGGCCGAGATGGTCTTTCAGCAGGTTGCCCAGGTTATTCCACGGGGAGGCGAACTGGTCGTCGCGGGCGATGGCCTGGCGGTAAGCGTCCTCGGCGTCGGCGTAGCGCTTGAGGCACGCGTGCAACAACCAGCCGCGTCTGAAGGCAAGTTTGGCATCATCCGGCCGGGACTGTTCGGCGAACTCCTGTGCTTTCAGGCACCACTCGTCTTCGTGCTTTTCGTAGAACCGCGCTGCGACCCAGCGAAGGGCGTCCGGCTGGTCGGTGAAACAGGTGCGTATCTGTTGGTAGGCGAGATACGAATCGGGCAGATCCGGGAAAAAATCGCGACGCAGCACGGCGGCGCGGACAACTTGCGCGGCGTCCTGGCCGACTTCCGTCGCCAATTCGCTGTATTCGGTGCGAAGAAATTCGTTAAAGGCATCGTATCGTGTTCGATCGAATTTCGCTGAATCTAGCGCGACGCGCTCCTTTTCCGCCAGGCTCAGGCTGAGCGAAGCGAGCATTGCCTCTACCCAGGCCGATTTCTCGTCTTCGGTCTGCGCGTGCGGACAGGCGCGCAGCAAGGCGGGCAGGGCGTCCAGGCGTTGCAGGTAGTCGGCGGCACTCTGGAAATCGGCGTCGTCGCCGTCGAAGTCGAGCAGGCCGGCGAAGGCGGGATTTCCGCGCAGTTGTTTGAGCAGCGACCAGCGCAGGGAGTGGCGCTCGGGCGCCTCGGCCGGCAGCGCGTCGGCCAGGGAGCGGTCGAATTCCAGGTCGAACACGGCGCGGGCGCGCGAGTCGGGACGAGAGTCGAGGCGAGAGTCGAGGCGCGAGTCGATGCGGGAGTCGCTGCCGTTGCCCAGGCGTTGGCGCGCCAGGGCGGACAACTCATTTTTGCTGAACCACAAGCGCATGAATTCGACCAGCCAGATCAGCCGGTTGCGCTGGCGTCGTGGCGACAGGCGCATCAGATACCAGATGTTGAAGAAGCGTTCGGCGGCCTGGTAGCCGGCGCGGCGGGTGCCGTGCAGACGGGTTTTTTCGATCAGCCCCTCGAGTTCCAGGCGCTGCAATTGCGGGCTGATGCTGGTGTTGGCGATTTGCGAGACGCGCGCCAGTTCGCCGAGCGAGATCGGCGCCCAGTGTTCGAGCAGGTGGGCGAGGAGCTTGCGCGGCGCGTCGGCCAGCGCTTCCATGCGGGCTTTGTACACCGGGGTCATGTTGTCGAGCAGCGCTTCGAGGTCGCCGCGGACGCTGCCTTCCCGGCCGTTGGCGAACAGTTCGTAGAGCATCACCGTCGTCCGCGGATTGCCGCCGGAGAGCTGGCGCAGGGTCGGCAGGCGTTCGGGGTGCGCGGCGAACTGCGCCTGCATCGCCGCGCGCGCCGCCGTACCGCCGAAGGTTTCGGCCAGCGCCAGCAGCGCGTCTTCCATTTCGTTCAGCTTCAGGGGGCGCAGATCGACGACGTGGAAGAAATCGAGAAAAGCGTCGTGGTAATGGCTGTCCGCTTCCAGGCTCTGGTAGCTGCCGCCGACCCACAGCAGCCGGGGATTGCTCTGCAGGGTGGCGCGCAAGGCCCAGTGGTCGGCGGATTTGAGGTTGTGCAGCAGGTAGTCGGTGTTGTCGACCAGCAGCAGCAGCCGCTGGCCGCGCGCGGCGGCGTGCTGGTCGATGACGGCCAGGCAGGCGGCGGCTTGCTCCCCGGCCGGCAGGGCGGCGATGCGTTGCGCGGCGGCGTCCAGCGCCGCGGTCGGCTGCTCCTGGCGCTGCAGGGCGTCGGCCAGGCTGTCGAGGACGTTGGCCCAGAACTGGCTCAGCGTGGCGACGGTGTATTGCTCTTCGGGGAAACGCAGCGGCAGCCAGGCGGCGGCGAGTCCGGCGTCGTCCTCGACGGCCAGCGCCAGCCGCTGCATGAGGGTCGATTTGCCCATGCCGCGCGCGCCGACCAGCAGCACATGCTGGCCAACGGTTTCCGGCGGGGTGGCGCGCAGCGCCTGCGTCAGGTCGGCGAGTTCGTTCTGCCGGGCGACGAAGATGGCGCGCAACTGCTCGGCGCTCCACAAGTGCGGATTGTATTTGCTGATCGCGGCGAAACCGCCGGCCGGGGCAGGGGGGGGCGCGAATTCAGACATGGTTGCGTTGCCACCAGTCGCGGAGCGGGAAGGACAGAAACTGGACGCGCGAACCGGCGTCGGGCGGGCTGGTGTAGCCTTCGTCGGTCAGTCGCAGCAGCAGATCCTGGATGCGCTGAGCGCGGCGTTCGGCGTTGGCCTCGCGCTTGGCCAGACGGCGGCTCAACTGGCCGAGCGTCAACCCTTTTGGGGAACGCGAGAGCAGGGTCAGCAGCGCCAGGCAGAACGAATGATCGTCGTCGGGCAGTGCGTCCTTGAGCCGTTTTTCCCAGTGGTGGAAGCGCGAACGCTCGGCGAGCAGCAATTCGTAAGCGGCATCGACATCTTCACGCTCGATGCGTGGCGGGTCGCTCGGCGCTGGGAGGCATTCCTGCCGGCGGTCGCGCGCTGCTTGCCGGCTGCCTTCGAGCAGCAGGCACAGGAAGAACGGCGACAGCCAGCCGATGCGTTCCAGGGCGTGGTCGATGACCGGGTCGTCGATTTGCCAGGGCGTTTCTCCGGCTGCGGCGAAGTGTCGCCACAGTTGCCGCGCCTCGGCCTGCTTGAAGGGGCCGAGCGGGTAGGGGTACGGATCATTCATCAGGTCGGCCAGACCCTGCCGTTCGAGCAGGAACTGCAGGCCGATCGAGCCGGTGAACACGAAGCGGCATTCGCCCGGCGCCTGCCGCCAGATGCGCAGCCAGGCCAGCACTTGCCGGGCGGCCAGCGGCGATTGCTGAATCAGGTTGTCCAGCATCACCGGGAACTCGTCCAGGAGAATCAACAGCGGCTGATTTTGCAGCCGCTCCTGCAAGGCGGCGGCCTGCTTCTGCCACGTTGGCGCGGCGCTGGCGTCGAGGTCGACGCTGAAACCGCCGCCGCCGACTACCGTGGGCAGCGAGCCGCTGATCTTGCGCAGACCCCGCCAGCCGTGAGCTGCTTTTTCTCCCAGCTCGCCGAGAAAATGGGTGACGGCCTGCGCCGGAAAAGCCTGATCCAGACGATCGATCAGTTCCTCGGCGGAATGGACGTTTGAAACGTCGATCCAGTGGGCCAGCACGCCGTGGGCGGGCGCCTCATCGACCAGGCGTTTGAGAATCGAGGTTTTGCCCAGCCGGCGTACGCCGGGAAAGCGGATGTGATCACTGAGCAGATAGCGCCAGAGATCGTCGAGTTCCTGACGGCGACCGAAGAAATTTTCCCCGGTCGCCGGGCTGCCGAGCATCATGATCAATCTCCTTGCGAATTAATACGGAAATGTATTTATACGGATTTGAATAAATTTACTGATTGGCGTGTGCGTTGTCAAGAAATCGGCATCGGCGTTCAGGTGTTCCATTTCTCTGGTTCCCGAGGTTCACCTTGGGAACCAGAAAAAAGTCATGATAAGTGGTGAGGCTCTCGGGGCATAAGCGCTAACATATTAGTGGGCTTTTTGCTATACTGCGCCCCATTGC
>JAVMKC010000006.1:0-48597 GCA_031732795.1 Accumulibacter sp.
TAAACATTCCGATCAGGCCGCCCATCGATGTTCCCAACCAATGCACCGTCTCGACACCGAGGCGCGCAATCAGGGTGATCACGTCATTGGCGTAAACCGGGATCGCGTAATCGTCGGCAAACGGTAGCCGATCACTCTTGCCGCGACCGACGATGTCCGGACATATCACGCGATAATCGTTGGCCAACGAATTGGCCAGCACGTCGAAATCGCGGCCGTTGCGTGTCAGACCATGCACGCAAATCAAGACTCGTGGATTCGTTGGATCTCCCCATTCGGTGTACGCCATGCGATGTAGGCCGTGAGGCCCCAGGCATTGAACGTGCGCTTCACGTGCCGTGTGAATCGTTCGGCCTTCTCCGGCGCGTGCGGAAACCACCAGTTCTTCGAATTGATTGAGTATCGCCATCATTGCACCCCGTAATCACTCCTTGAATCGGGCGGATGAAAGCAATCCGCCCTCTATGCATGCCCTCTTTAGAGGGTGGGGTTCATGCTACCAGTTTTTCATGTGTCTGCTGATGGTTCCGATGCGCCATGATGGGTCGATTCCGAAGGCCAGCAAGGTTTGGCGTTGAACTGATGATCGCGGGTGACCCTCAGAATGATGCGGTGGATTCGGATGGTGGCAAGAACTGTGCATGGAGTTGGCCAACCGATGTCCTTTCAACAAGATCCTTTTTTCATGGAGATAGGTAATGGATGCGGGAATGCTCGATGCTACGGTCGACAACCCCGCAGTACTCAGGTCAGAAATTGGTTGTTGCGATGCTGCGGAATTGTTTCGTCATTCGACACTCGGCGTATGGGCGTTCTTTTGATTATCAATTCTCATCAAATGGAAATTTGGCGATCAGCCTTGTCAGTCGCCGATAAACTGCTAGACTGGTCGTTACCTGCCGATTGGCAGCTTGATCTCGCATATCCTGCACCGGGTGGTGCTCTTTTTCAGGAGAATACGATGGGTTTTTTTGATTTCGTCAAATCGGCTGGCGAGAAACTTTTTGGTGCCAAGGACGCCGAAGCCGCTTCGGAAGCCGCTGCCGCTGCGCCCGATGATCAAGCCGCGCAGGACAGCCTCGCGCAAATCAATCGTGAGGCCGGCGATGCCATCGAGTCATACATCAACAGTCAGGATTTGACAGTGACCGGTTTGACGGTGACTTTCGATGGCGCCACGGGCGTCGCAACGGTTTTCGGAGTCGCCGCCGATCAGGCAACCAAAGAAAAAGTGCTGCTCTGCTGCGGCAATGTCAATGGTGTTTCCCAGGTCAATGATCAGATGAGCGTCGACCAAAGTGAGCCGGAAAGCAGTTTTTACACGGTCGAATCCGGCGATACTCTGTCCAAGATCGCCAAGGAACAATACGGCGATGCCAATATGTACATGCAGATCTTTGAGGCCAACAAGCCGATGCTTAGTTCGCCGGACCGCATTTACCCAGGGCAGGTGTTGCGTATTCCGGCCTGATTGACGAGGGCAATTCAGCCCAATCTTGGTCATGACCAACGGACGAGAACGACGGTTCTCGTCTAATCAAACGGGCGAGAGCGGCGGAAAAAGAGCCGTTGGCCCTTGCTTTCAGCCCCATGACAGCGATAGGAAACGGCAATGGGCATTATCTGGACAATCATCCTGGGCTTTATCATTGGCGTATTGGCCAAGTTCATTCATCCCGGTAAGGAAAACATGGGTTTTGTGGCCACTGTGTTGCTCGGTATTGCTGGCTCGCTCGGCGCCGGGATGATCGGGCAGTTTCTTGGTTGGTATCGAGCAGGCGAAGGGGCCGGTTTCATCGCCTCGGTTATCGTCGCGTTCCTGCTGTTGTTCCTTTACGGGAAAATTCGCGGCAGTTCCTCCGGGTCCTCTTCGTAGTTCCCTAGTCATTCGAGGCATTGGTGGGCGGTACATGCATTATTGCTCGCGTGGGGCCGCCAACCGCTCCAACATGGCTCGGATAGCTTTGATTTGCACGCCCGCCCGCGTTGGTTAGTGCAACATCTCTTCTGTAAATTTGTAGCTAGCTGGCTACAAATTTACAGAAGAGATGTTGCACTAGCCTTGTCCATCAGGGAAGATGAACTGGAACTCCTCGTTGGTAGCTTGGAATATGCCATAGACGCAATTTACTGCACCATCAATGACTTGAATGTTTTTCACGATCGGCTTTACTGCGCTCGATAGCGTGTTTTGAATTTCCAAGCGACGGATCTGTCAACTTGATGGATTCCCATGCATGACAATACACCTGAACGGCAAACTCCTTCCCCGATTCGAGCCTTATCATTTTCTGAGATTCAAGCATGAAGCCGAATGGCGAGGCACATTCCGTTAGCTCCGATGGTGGTACCAACCGCATGAGCGGGACAAGCGTTTGAATACTCGTGAATGGTGAGGGTGATACCGCATGCACATGCGCCGATGGCTGCTGGAGGAGGGCGACCAAACGGCCGCCAGGTCGACATACTTGCGTCAAGTTGCCCAATGTGGCCGAAAGCGCGACGTACTCGAACACGAGCGCTGCAAAAATCAGATCGACTGCAGCGAAAGGTGGTGGGGCGGCCTGAATGTCGGCAACATGAAGTTCGAGACCGGGGATGTGCTGTGAATACCGGGAAGAGGCGGTGGCGATATAGTCTGGGTTGATATCGACGCCGACGACGCGCTTTGTCGTTGCAGGAACTCTGTCGAAACCGTTGCCACCGGCACAACCGATAACCGCAACCGACTCCGGCGAGAAGCGGCGCAACGCTTCCGAGAATTCGAAGGCAAACATTTCGGCTTGGGCGATTGTCGGCAACGAGATATGGGACTCGTAGTCGGAGAGCGGGATTTTAAGCCAGGGATTGCTCATAAGCTGGCTACGTTCGAATGAAGAGCGGCCACATGCGAAGTGTGGTGTCTGGGGTCAGACGATGTGTTTGCGGGCGTCTCGCTTGAATCCAAAGCTGAAACCGGTGCGTTCGGTTCTGGTGCGTTCGCAAGACACGAAGAATATTTGTCTGGTACTGTCGTGCCGATAAGGCAGGTGAGTTCTACGCTGTGTCAACAACGCCTTGGCTCAGAGGTTGTGAATAAATCTACTGCGCGGCCCATCTGTGTCGTTGCTCATTCGCTTACTCCGCGCCTAGCATCTTGGCCTGCTCGTGACCATTTCTTCACAACCTCTCAGCGACGCATGGAATCAAAAAATTCGCCGTTGTTCTTGGTGGCTTTGATCTTGTCGAGCAGGAATTCCATCGCTTCCAGATCGTCCATGTTGTAAAGCAGTTTACGCAAGACCCACATTTTCTGCAGTACATCTGGTTTGAGCAGCAATTCTTCGCGACGTGTGCCAGAACGGTTGACGTTGATTGCCGGGTAAACACGCTTTTCAGCCATCCGACGATCCAGATGGATTTCCATGTTGCCGGTGCCCTTGAATTCTTCGTAAATCACATCGTCCATTCGGCTGCCGGTATCGATCAACGCTGTGGCGATGATCGTCAATGAACCGCCTTCTTCGATATTTCGTGCTGCACCAAAAAAGCGTTTCGGCTTTTGCAGCGCATTGGCATCGACACCGCCGGTCAGCACCTTGCCGGAAGCGGGTTGGACAGTGTTATACGCGCGGGCCAGACGCGTGATCGAGTCGAGCAGAATGACCACATGACGTTTATGTTCGACCAGCCGTTTGGCTTTCTCGATGACCATTTCTGCTACTTGCACATGCCGGGTCGCCGGTTCGTCGAAAGTCGATGCTACGACTTCGCCGCGTACCGAACGGGTCATTTCGGTTACCTCTTCCGGACGTTCATCGATCAGCAGCACGATCAAGGTCACATCCGGATGATTGGCGGTAATGGCATGCGCGATGTGCTGCATCATCACTGTTTTGCCGCTTTTCGGGCTGGAAACCAGTAGTCCCCGTTGCCCCTTGCCGATCGGTGAAATGATGTCGACGATGCGACTGGTGATGTTCTCCTCGCCTCGAATCTCGCGTTCGAGTCTGAGATGCTCCGACGGATGCAGCGGGGTCAGATTTTCGAAGAGAATTTTGTTTTTGGATGCTTCGGGCGATTCGCCATTGATTTTGTCAACTTTGACGAGAGCGAAATAGCGTTCCCCATCCTCGGGTGTGCGAATTTCGCCCTCGATGGTGTCACCAGTGTGCAGATTGAACCGACGAATCTGGCTGGGGCTGACATAAATATCGTCGGTGCTCGCCAAGTAGGAGGTGTCCGGCGAACGCAGGAAACCGAACCCGTCGGAGAGCGTTTCCAAGGTGCCGTCGCCAAAAATGCTCTCGCCTTTCCTGGCCTGATTCTTCAGCAGCGCGAAAATCAGTTCATGTTTGCGAAGGCGGTTGGCTCCCTCGACATTGTTGCTGACGGCCATGTCGAGAAGCTGGCTTACATGGAAAGCCTTTAATTCGGATAGGTGCATGGGTTGGAAACGGAGACGGAGAGGAATGAAGTGAAGCGCTGCACCCGCAAAAATGCGGACACAATAATGAGATGGAGGGCCGGCTCAACGGCAGGAAGGCGAAGTCGGGAGGCGTCTGAAAATCTTGAGCTGACCGGGACGATAAAAAGGCGGCTCGATATTAAAACGGCCGCCAGAAATCAGACGCAGGTTAACGAGTTTAAAGGTTGCTGTCAATGAAGGCGACCAACTGCGAGCGCGACAGCGCGCCAACCTTGGTGGCCTCGACATTGCCATTCTTGAACAGCATCAACGTCGGGATGCCACGAATGCCATAACTTGCCGGAGTACGTTGGTTCTCGTCAATGTTGAGCTTGACTACTTTCAAACGGCCGGCATAGTCATTGGCGATGTCGTCTAGCAACGGAGCGATCATTTTACATGGGCCGCACCATTCTGCCCAATAATCGACAAGAACCGGTTGCTCGGCCTGTAGAACGTCGACGCCAAAACTGTTATCCGTAACGTGATGAATGTGTTCGCTCATTGATAAGCCTCATGCGGGATCTGAATTGGTTTGCCTGATGGCAATGATAGATGGAAAACCCTCAGCTTTGGGTGACTAGGGTCTTACAAGCCTTGATATGCTAGCGAAAAAAATTGCTCAAGGGAAGGCGGGATCCCTGGTGAGCTCAAAACCGATCATGATTTTTTCTGGTTTTTCTGGTTCCCAAGGTTCACCTTGGGAACCAGACAGACGGCAAACACTGGGACTCAGAATCTTTCAGTTGATAGGTGGCAAGCCCTGATGAGCTCAAAACCTGCTACGTTTTCTTTCTGACAAGGAACCTGAGAAAAGGTGGCACGGTGGCGAACCTCGCAAGAGCAGTTGCCGACCGTGTTCGAACCCGGAGAGAGCGCTACGATAGGCCTTGCGAATGTTCCTGTAGGCAGGATCGATCTGTTCCTGGTTTTTTCGGTGGCGGTCGAAGGAGTCCCGGCGTCGTCCTTGCCGGTGCGGACGCACCCGTACATCGCCAGGACCATAATCAGGCTCAGTCCTTCGAGGTGTTTGAGATAGTCAAGGTGTGGGTGTTTTCGAGACGAAAGCCAAGGAGCCTGAAATCCGAGAACATCGGTTCGATGGACCGGCGGATCCCGTAGTCCCGCGTTGCGCCCGATTCGGCAGATCGTCCATGGCAATGAACCTGGGCTTGGGGTCCCAGATTTCTACCACGCTCCGATCGCCGTCGGCAGATCCGTTTCGAACAGTCGGGCTGTTGGCTCGTACCGCTTGCCGCTGTCCCCTCCAGCAGCTACGCCTGGGTGCGTTCTGGGAACGCATGTTGCCGGCCGAAACCGATATTGGCCTCGCCCGTCTCGATTCACACCAACAGCAGTAGCACATGGCCACTCGTTCCTGACGCGCAAACGCAGGGGCCAGTGTGGCTTCAATTGGCGAGCGCGGCATACGATTGGTCAACACTGCCGACGGGTAGCGCGGATTAATCCTTTGGTCGAGTCAGGCGCGGAAAAAGTCGTTAGCGGCCATTTCTTCGCTCTCAATTTCCCTCAGGTTTCGATGGATGTTGTTTTAATTTGCTGGGATTTCAGTATCTCTCAAATCTCTCAGAACTCAGTCAAGGTGAGGTTTCTCGGGGTTTTGCAAAGACGACTATGTAGGTTGTTTCGGCTACCCCTTCTCAAACCCTTTCTACGTCAATTTTTTTGATCGAATAAAAAAATACATATTTATCAATGAAAAATAGATCGATGCTTGTGTTCGGAAACTGTTTGTCCGTGTTGAACAAACGTTAAATCACCTCCTTCGTGACCTAGTTCCTGGCAACTCCAGTAGCGGATGGTTATCTTGCCTTTGGAAGACGACAAATTGATGTTGGATAGGTTGGAGGAGTTCAAAGGTGGTTGAGACAGTAGCGAATGAGTGCGAATTTTGCCGATCATCGGGAGGCGAGATTGTCTGGGAAAACGCCCTATGTCGGGTCGTACGAGTCGATGATCCAAATTACCCCGGTTTCTGTCGAGTGATTCTTCAGCCACATCGTCGTGAAATGACCGATCTGTCGTCCTCCGATCGTATGCAGTTGATGACGGTCGTTTTCGCCGTCGAATGCGCCCTCCGTCGCCTATATCAACCTGACAAGATCAACCTGGCCAGTTTGGGCAATCTGACACCGCATGTGCATTGGCATGTGATTCCACGGTGGCGCGACGACCCGCATTTTCCGAACTCGATCTGGACCGCAGAGCAACGGATCGATTCTCCGAAACGGCTGCCGGTTAACAGCCGTCAACTCGGTGATCAGATCATCTGCGCCATACGTAAGACCCTGTCTTGACGAAGATGTCACACGTTCCGCGTGCTCTGATGCAACACAATTCGCCTCATCGGGGCAGGTAAGTACGCTGACTGACCAGATGAACAGATTGTCGTGGCCTTTTGATATTTTCATTGTGTTCGAGCTTGATTGATAACCTGACCTAAGCATTCGATGAGCACTTTCGACCTGCCGACCGGCTATCAGCACATATCGCGCTTGCCGTTGACCAACCCGCCAATGGCACAAATCGAGATTAATAAATTACTCGATGCCTTGTTGCAAGCTCCTCCCAGTTCGGAGATTTATTTGCAACTGCTCGAACAGATCAGAACTGCTCTTTCTTTCATCGAAGAGGATTTGGCACAAGGATATATCAACAAAGCGCTACCCTTGGGTACCATCGAAGACGATCGCTTCATGCAAACTGTCACCACATGGCGAAAAGTGGCACGGGCCTATGCCCATTGCGCCAGAGTACAAGGGAGCGGTGGCCAAGCGACGGACTCCGATGGGTTGGCATTGATTCTGCACCGCTGTATCTACGCGACAGAAATGGTCATGTATGCGCATTTTCGAGTCCGTCGTGAACTGCCGGCTGGTGTGTGGCTCGACCTTCATGGCTACTATGCGAGTGCCGAAGAGTGGGGTGTGGCAACTATTGCCGTTCCCGGTGTTGTCGATTCCACTGGGCGACAATCGTCCTGTACTGATGCGTATGTCGGTATCTTGTTGCTGGAGCTTGTCGAACCGTACGGTTTGACTTTGCGCGATATGAATTTGATTTGGCAGTGGTCCATGTCGTGGTCATCGCTGGCGATATTAGGACCGATTGAAGCGGATACACCGATGCCGTTGCTGCTGGTCGATTTGATGGAAGACAGTGCAACAGGAACGGCTTTCGAGCATAGTGCATTCGAGAATTTGCGCAAATTGGATACCCGACAGTTGTTGGAATTGGTTGGGCAGATCCGATCGCAATTGTCTCGAAAAATTTCGCCGGAGGAATTGGGGCTTGGGGCAAATTGTAGCGTTGGACAATGTCAACGATTATTGAAACGCGCTGTCAAGTCCTGGTCGCTGTCGCGAGGCGCACGTAGTTTCCGTCGCCACAAAACGACTGGGAAACAGTCCAAGGTTTGCGCGGGTTTTCCAGCGATACACTACTTTATTTCGGGAAAAGAGTTCGTCCAACCAACAGTGGCGAACGTGTATTCGCGGCAGGACTTTGAAAATCTTTTTGCTTTCCGTTACTTGACTGACACGACACAACAACTCGAATTTCGTCAGTCGCAACTCGGGTTTGCTCTTGAAACTTGGCAAGTAATCGACGAAAGTCCTGCGGGTTTACGTCTGTTGCGTTCAGCCAGACCCAAACGTTTTGAAATTGGACAACTGTTATCGATTCGTCCTGCTGACGCTGATGCATATTTTTTGGCCCAGGTGGCTTGGTTGATGCAAGAAAGAAGTGGAGCCCTGCAAATCGGTGCGGCCGTATTTCCTGGAAAGCCGCAGGCAATCGCTGTAAGACCGGTAGCCCAACAATCAATGACCGGGGCTACGCATGACTACGAAAGAGCGTTTGTCTTGCCGGAAATTCCTAGCCTTGCCATCGAGCAAACGTTGATCCTGCCTGCGGGTTGGTACCATCCGCAACGTTACTTGGAACTGTCGACTGACCGTGTCCGGCGGGTCTCTCTCGGTCGCTTGGTTGTTGAAGGCGTTGATTTTACTCGGGTTACATTTGACACCTTGTAAACTTTTCGGCATCGGTTGACGATATAAAAATGTCCTGATGACATCGGTGAGCAAGATGAGACGTCAGCGAACGGCGCATGGACACTTGGCGGTCGGTGAATTTCAATCGTATGCACACAGTTGGGAGCTGTTGTGTCGTATGAGCGTTGAAGGACTCTGTGGAGGCGGTGATGCCGACGATCGACTATCGAGTGATGTCGATGGCTGAGGAAAGTGAACAACCGGACACCTTGGCGCATACAGGAACGCGCGAGGAAGCCGACGCGTGCGAAGAGCCTGCCAAAGAAGGCGCGGTGTCAGGACAAGGAAATCATCAAGGCGTTCGGAGACTCCACGCCATGACGGTTGCCAAGATTCGGCCAGTGTGCGTGGAGGAAGGCATCGTTACACAATCCGTAACGGTTGTGACGCCTTCACGCTTAGCGCGAAACGCCTTCGTTTGGCTATTTTGCCCCGATTGTGTGCAGCGCTAAACCGTTGTGGACTCGCGAGCTTTGCGGATGAGTATGTGATGCGGGCAGCGCGCTTGATCTCAACGATTACGGAGCAGAAACCGCGCCAGGGGTGCCCGATAAAGTCGTAGAGCGATTAACAGGGTCACAATGAAAGACACTAAACCGACAACGACCGCACCGATTTGCAAGGTCCACAACCCGTATTGCTGCTGATCTTCGATGTTTTCCTCATGAAGCAACATTAGCTTCCCTTGGGGCTCGTTGGCCAGCGATAAATCGATGATGCGAGCAAATTTCTTGACGTCAGGCGGGGTTTCATCACCAATTCGGATACCGGTGTCCGAACCGGCTTGCGCGACCACGCGGTTGCGGGAGTTGCTGACCAAGGCGCTTTCGAAATAGCCCATCGAGGCAAATGACGACAGCACCGTTTGCACATCTCCGTAATCTCCGCTGGCCATGGCCAACGACAGATCGCGAATCATCGTCTGATCGCTCATCGTCCGTCGTCTTTGCGCGTCGGCTTGATACGAAGCCACGGTTTCAGGGACTGCCATGGCCGCTACCCAGAGCGACAGCAGTGTGCAAAGAATCGCCAACGCCAAACCCAGTGCTGAGACCAGTGGCGACCGTCTGCGCGTTTCCGGTGGTGTCAGAGGTGGCCAAGCGACGGTTTCCGAATAAGCCTGGGGAAACTCATTGTCTCTATCTGGCGTAAACGATGGGGAGGCATCGGTTCTTGACGTGTCGTGTCCCAGAAGGTGGGAGTCATTGGCAAGCGTCTCGTTATTCTGCTCTGGTTCCGGTTGAGTGCTGTCGGCGATACCGATCAATGTGTCGGCTTCACTCAGAGGCTGCTCGCTTCTCGATGCGAAACGCTCTTCTTCCGGTTCCGGATGATAACCGACGGGAATGGCGATGGTTTTTCGCGTACTCCTGCCAAATCCGGTTGGCCGTCGTTCAGGCGGAGGAGGAACAAACGAGTCCACTGTCTTCGCCGGGGTCGGCGCTTGGAACGGAAGATCGATTGGTGGTGCGGGTGGTACTTCGGCGGGGGAGGGCAGTGGTGCGACTATCGGGGTCTCTGTGAGAATAGGTGCTGACGGTTCGGAAAAAGCTTGCGCCGGGTCAGTCGCCACAGACACCGTCGAGAAGCTTTCGATGTCACCGTCGAGTTGCGGATTTTCCTCGACTGCGGTTGGCGGGAGCGGGGCTTTTCGATTTTCGCGCAAGCTGGTGTCACCCAGCAAACGTAGCGTTGCCAAGTCTGACTCGCTGATATCGCTGCGTTGACGACGAAAATTGACTTCCATGACGATAATCTGCTTCTCGTCGACTCGCCAGCCGAAAACCCAATGACGGGGACTACGGCACTGAGCCAGCAGATCATCCTTCGGTGCCGAGGCGATACGCGACAGGATGGTGATCATCCCGGGGAACTGATTCTGCGCCGCATCTTCGGCCGGAACGTGGCAAATCTCGCCGTTACCCTGGATCGTCCAGACCACTTGCGTTTCAAGAGAACCCAGTTCGATCAGCAAGGCATGAAGCGATTCGATCCCCAGGCCGACAACCTGATGCACCATGCCCGACCATTCGGTGGTCGGAGCGGTTGCCAAACGCTCTTGCCCGGGTGAGGCAAGAGCCGTTGGTTCGACAGACGGTGTTATGTTGGCCACCTTTTCGTCCTTGCCCAAAGCAATCCTTAACGTATCCCAATAGCTTTCAATAACCCATTGCCTTGCGCGTGCCGACCACGTACGGGTCAAGCTCTCGCAATACCGCCGGGTCGACATCTACGATACCGGTCAAACCGCTGGAACGCATAAAAGCCGCGCCATCTGTCGGGTCGGCGAGAAAATCCTTCAGTTGTGCTCGCAAGCGCGAGGTCTGTTCGCGTCCGAGCCGAGGATGAGCCAGGACGATGAAGTTCGGGATCTTCGCGAACACTTCGACGACTTTCATCCGCGAGGCTTCGTCGGCCGGCAAGGCGCGCAGTTCTCCCTGGCTCATGATTGCTGCTACGGCTTCACCGGTCAGCATCATCCGCCCGACACCCAAATCGGTACGGGCACCTTTCACTTCATAGTCACGTCCGGGTTCGAACTTGAATTCCGACAGCAACCATTGTTGACCGTACATTGCGACCAGTGACTGTGGATTGGCGAAAGCCAGAGGTTTACCTTGAACGTCGCGAGGTGTGGCGATGCTTCCTTCAGCCAAAGTCACCATATTGGCGGCAATGCGTGGTTCGTAGCTGACCAACGGGATCAAATTGCGGTCGACTTGCGCGACGCGTGCCAGATTTGGCGCGGCAACGGCCAAATCGTAATCTCCGCGCATGGTGGCGTCGAAAAAGGATTTGAAATTGGCAGGGATGATCAGACGCACCTTCTGTCCGTTGCTGCGTTTTTCAAGATAGCGTTTCAGGTTTTCGTACTGTCCTTGTAAAGCGGTGGCGCTGATGTTCGGAACGATGCCGATGGTCAGCGCATCGTCCTTCGACGCCGCGACAGCCGCTGGAACCACTGGCACGCTCCCCGGCTTGGCGGGGGGTGGGGGTGTCGTTGCCGCGATGGATTCCGTGCTTTTTCCAGTGGTTGGTGCGGCTAGACGCAGATAACGCCCATTGGCTTGATCTGAAACCAGCTCCAGTTGCATGCCGACTGACAGCCGATTCGGATTCCGCAAGCCACTCCGTTGAGGATTGTACAACTGTCGCCATGACGCCGGATTTCCGGTGTACCGGGCGGCAATGGAAGAAAAGGTGTCACCAGTGCGCACGGTGATCATTTCCCCCGGCGGGTTGGCCGGCTGTGCGCAGACTACGGCCGACAACAACAGGCAAATGCCTGCCAAACCGTTTGAAAAAACCCGGCGACCGGCTTGGAAGCGGCGATTCAAGAAAGTATTCATTCAGAAACCTCAAGGAGAGAAATGACGCGCCTGATCGAGACACCGTATGAGGTCATTCGTTGCCGTCTCGCTGGCTTGCAGGGAGCGCGTATCCTTCGACCGTGTGATGTCGAGCCCTAGTAGTTTGACACTATTTGCCCTGTGGTCAAGTCGTTGTGACTGTTTGGAAAAGAGATTGCGAACGGACCTGAAAAAACGATTGTTAAAAAACTTTCGCTAGTCTAATTGGCGGGACTAGTAGCCGCAACCAACGGGCAGGCATGATGATGTGTCCTATTTTCAGAGGGTAAGGTTGGGATTGTGAAAATCGCGTAAATAAATTTATCGGAGTATGCGCTGGTCAGTAAGCAGCGCTCGCTAAATCAACACTTGATCGATGTATTTCGTAAATTTCGGCCACAATTTCTTGCATGGCGACAGGTCATGGTTCTCACGGGGCGTCGCGCGGCGTGCCTCCGGTTGACCGTCAGATCTTTCCGACACCTTCTGGACACCCGGCATTTCTGATCAGCCATGATCTCAGCAGCAAAATTTGCACAATCCTGCCGCAACGATTTACGATCGACCTCCCCGGAAACACCGCCGAACCAAATGCGCGCTACGGCGAGCTTTCAACGGGTGCGAGTCATTCTGTTGTTTGACGGCGACAAGAATCGCGATCAATGGCGGAAGCTTATTGACAAGGAGAGTTATGGATGCGGAATGGGTGTTGACCACCTTGGGTGATGCCATGGAGGCTTTGGCGGAGGCTGTCGCTGAAATTGAAGAAGATCCCGCGGCTGTGGAGGAATTGTTGTTCCAGCGTTTGCCAATGGTTTATGCCCGGCTCAACTACGCGTGGCATAGCCGGGAGCTGGGGCCGGCCGCGGTCGAACGCCTCGACCATGATCAGTTGATTTCATTTCCGAAAGAATTTCCCTTTTCATAAATTGTCACTGAACATTTCAGATTTTCGGGTAGGGTTCGCAGCCGACAGGTCGGTCTAAGAATCAAATTAAATAATATAATTAATCATTGGCGCATTACTGGAAGCTGCCCATGTTGCTGAACCGACCGTATTACCGTCTACTACTGATTTTTGCTTTGTTGTTATCCGCCTGCGCCACTGGCGATAAACCGCTTGGTGTCGATGGTGCCGGAAAAGCGAATGCGCCTGAAAAATCGGCCCGCGGCGATCTTGGTCGCGCTAGCCGTGACAAATCGACGCCCTTTGCCGATGTGGTCGAAAAGCGAACCGTTTATTTTTCCCTGGCGGGGGTGGCCATCGATAGTGAAGGCCACGAGCGACTCAGGGAAAATGCCTTGAAACTCAAGGAGGATCCGCAGTTGATCGTCACCCTGGTGGGGCACACCGACAATCTCGGCAGCGTGGCCTACAATCTGGCCGTTGCCGATCGCCGTATTGACGCCGTGAGTGACCGCCTGCGGGCGTTGGGTGTCCCACGAAGTCAAATTCGTCGCATGCCGTTGGGCAGCGAGGAAAGCAGCAAGCTCAAATGCGACGTCGAGTCGTGCCGTCGATTGATGCGGAAAGTCGAACTGGTTTATGAAAGACGCTGAGTCTGGTAGCGCCGTTTGATACGAAGATGGTCTCCGGTCCGCCGCTCACCGTTTCTGCTTCTGTGAAAAATAGTTGATTGATTTGACTATTTAAATCTATTTCTCGGGTGGGCTTTCAATGTGCCGCTTGGGCAAGACCGAAACCGGTTGGGGCGGTCAGCGCGGATGATCGGCCGAAAATTGCAGGTGCTGGGCGGCGGTAGCCGGTGATTCGCCGTGCGCGACGACGCCAAGGAGCGGCGCGGACAAGCGGCTTTGCAGCGTAGCGAGATTCTCGGCAAAACGCGACATCGCCGGGTCGATGCGGTTGGCCACCCAGCCAGCGAACGACAATCCGCGGGCGGCGATCGCCTGGGCAGTGAGCAGCGCGTGATTGATGCAGCCCAGACGCATGCCGACGACCAGAATCACCGGCAACTGCAGCGCTTCGGCCAAGTCGGCGGTGTCGAGGTTTTCGCCCAATGGGACGCAGAACCCTCCGACGCCTTCGACGATCACCGCGTCGGCCAGGGTTTGCAGGCGGCGGAAGGCGGTAACGATCGGTGCCAGTTCGATGAGCCGACCTTCCTCGGCGGCGGCGATGTGCGGGGCGATGGCGGCGGCGAAGGAATACGGGTTGACCAGTTCGCGCGGCAGATCGAGCGACGAAGCAGCCCGCAGGCGTTCGACGTCGTCGTTCGAACCGGAGTCGTCCGTGCCGGCGGCAACCGGCTTCATGGCCGCCGCGCGCAGGCCGGCATGATGCAGGGCGTGCAGAAGCGCGCAGGCGACGTGGGTCTTGCCGATTTCGGTGTCGGTGCCGGTGACGAACCAGGCTGGACGGGCGGTCATGGTTTCTTCCGAGCGTAAGCGAGCAGTACGTCGTAGCGCGCCGGCAGGCCGTGTGGCGTGCGGAAACGTTCGTAGGCGTTCTGTACGTCGTGCCAGGCGCGTTTCCCCAACAAGCTGCCGCGCGCGCCTTCGCCCACCGAATTGGCGCCGATCGCCTTGATGGCCTTGAGCAGCGTTTTCAGGTCGGGGTAATGAATGTTGCGCGTTTGCCGATGCAGGTCGATATCGACGAATCCGGCATCGCGCAGAGCGTTGCCGATGGCGTCCGGTCCGTTGAATGACAAGGTGTGACGGTAGTCGTCGATGACGCTGAACGCCTGGCGTAATTCGTCAAAGGTGTCGGGGCCGAGGGTGCTGACCGCCAAGTGACCGCCGGGACGCAGGACGCGCACCGCTTCGCGGAGCGCTCGTGCCGCGTCGCACCATTGGACGGTCAGGCTGGACAGCCAGGCGTCGACACTGCAGTCGGCGCAAGGCAGCGCTTCGACATCGGCGGCGATCAGGCCATCGGCGTCGGCACGGGCCAGTTGCAGCATTGCCGGCGCGAAGTCGACAGCGATCAGCCGTATCTGCGGCCAGCGTTGCCGCAACAGCCGCAGTCCGTAACCGGTACCGCAACCGGCGTCGAGCAGTTGTCCGGGAGCCTCCGTCGGTTGAAAACCGGCCAGCAGATCTTCGCAGACCTGCCGCTGCAGTGAGGCGGCGGAGTCGTATGAAGCGGCGGCGCGATCAAAGGAGTCGCGGACGCGTTGTTTAGCGGTGAGCGGGGTGATCACGGAAATCGGCAATCCATTGGCTACAGAGCGAGGGATTCGACCAGAACGGGGCGTGCGCCGCGCCAGCGACCACTGCCAGACGGGATTGCGGCAAGGCGAACGCCAAATGTTGTGCGGCGGCCAGCGGATTGAGCAGATCGTGTTCGCCGTGTATGAGCAACGTCGGCACGTCGATCTCGGCGAGTCGCTGACGCAGATCGATCTCCCGCAACCATTGCAGGCCCCGGCGCAGGGCGGTCAGTGCAGGAGGACGACTGGCGGTCTGGGCGGTCAACTGGCGTGTGATCGATCGCGCGCGTTCGTCCCCTTGATTGAACAGGGCGATGAAGCGGCGCAACGTCGCTGCTGGTTCGGCGCTCAGACGGGCGTCGAAGCTGTCGAGCAAGGCTGCGGCTTGACCAGTGGCCCAATCGTTGCGCTGCACGAAGCAGGGGCTGGCGCCGATCAGAATCAGACCTGCCAGACGGCTGGGAACGAGCAATGCGACCTGCATTGCCAGCAACGCGCCCAGCGACCAGCCGCCAAGAACACAACCGTCGGGCAGTGCTTCGGCCAGAGTCTGGGCGGTTTGCAGAAAATCGCACCCGTCGTCCGGGCAATTGCCGTACCCTGGCAGATCGAGAGTCGTCAGTCGGCCGTGTGCCGCCAGAGGCCCGTCGAACGGCTGCCAGACCGCTCGGCCCGATCCCCAACCGTGAATCAACCACAATGGCCGTCCTGCACCGTCATTTCCGGTCATGCCAGTTCGCGTAAGGCGTCTACCAGGCAAGCGACCTGCGCCGGTTGATGCGCGGCGGTCAGCGAGATACGCAAACGAGCCGTACCAGCCGGAACCGTCGGCGGCCGGATCGCCGGAACCCACAAACCGCGTCGATGCAGCGCTTCGGCCAGTTGCAGCGTGCGATGGTTGTCGCCGACGATCACCGGCTGGATTGCCGTCGGTGAAGGCAGCAAGTGCCAGCCGGTGCCGGCGAGACCGTCGCGCAATTGCGCGATCAATTGCCACAAGCGTTGCCGACGTTGCTCGTCGTCGGCAATCCGTTGCAGGCTGGCGGCCAGCGCGCAGGCGACCATCGGGCTGCCGGCGGTGGTGAAAATGTACGAACGAGCGCGTTGGACCAGCCATTCGATGACCGTTGCTTCACCGGCGACGAAGGCGCCGGCGACCCCGGCGGCCTTGCCGAGCGTACCCATGTACAGCAGCCGCGGGCTGGCCGGCAGGCGGAAGTGATCGACGCTGCCGCGCCCTTGCCGGCCCAGCACGCCAAAACCATGCGCATCGTCGACCACCAGCCAGGCGTCGAAGCGTTCAGCGAGCGCCAACAGGCCCGGCAGTGGTGCCAGATCGCCGTCCATGCTGAATACCGCGTCGCTGAGAATCAGCTTGCGTTTCGCCGAACTGTCGGCAAGCAGGCGTTCGAGCGCCGCCAGGTCGCCGTGCGGGTAGCGCCGACTGTCGGCGCGGGAAAGCTGTACCGCGTCGATCAATGAGGCATGATTCAGGCGGTCGGCGAATACCGCGTCGCCGCGGCCGACCAGCGCCGGGACGACGGCCAGATTGGCCAGATAACCGGTCGAAAAGAGCAGGGCTTGCGCAAAACCGGTGAAGGCAGCGAGTTTTTCCTCCACGGTGGCATGCGGTGCCAGATGACCGCTGACCAGATGCGAGGCACCGCTGCCGACACCCCAGCGTTGCGCGCCGGCGCAAGCGGCGTCGATCAGTGCCGGATCGTTGGCCAATCCCAGATAGTCGTTGCTGCAAAAACTGATCAACGAGCGGCCGT
Organism: Accumulibacter sp.; assembly: GCA_031732795.1. Lineage (GTDB taxonomy): Bacteria > Pseudomonadota > Gammaproteobacteria > Burkholderiales > Rhodocyclaceae > Accumulibacter. The sequence continues at coordinate 16,825 of JAVMKC010000006.1, forward strand.
CGACCTCGACCTGCGGTCCGCAAGGTGTGGCCAATGTCCGCCGTTGGCGATACAGGCCGTCGTTGCGCAACGCCGCCAGTTCTTGGTGCAACTCGTCGGCGATCATGGTTGTAAAGCGGCGTCGAGCGCGGCGGCGGCACCATGAATCAGCAATTCGCATTCCTCGGCGCTGATCACGTAAGGGGGCATGAAATAGACGGTGTTGCCGATCGGCCGCAGCAACAGCCCTCGAGCCAGTGCTTCCCGGTAAAAGCGTCGTGGGAAGGCGACATCGTCGGTGTCCACATCGAAGGCGGCGATCATTCCGCGCTGCCGCAGATGCCGGACCGCCGGATGCGAGCCGAGCGGCGCCAGGTGGTCGGCAATGATTTTGGCCAAACGGCGATTGCTGTCGATGACCTGATCCTCGACGAAGATGTCCAGCGTCGCCAAAGCCGCCCGGCAGGCGAGGGCATTGCCGGTATAGGAGTGCGAGTGCAGGAAGCCACGGCTGGTGGCGTCGTCGTAGAACGCCGCGTAGACATCGTCGGTGGTCATCACGATCGACAGCGGCAGGTAGCCGCCGGAAATACCTTTCGACAGACAGAGAAAATCCGGGCGGATCGCGGCCTGCTGATGGGCAAAGAAGGTGCCGGTGCGACCGCAGCCGACCGCGATTTCATCGCAAATCAACAGCACTTCGTAACGATTGCAAAGATGGCGCGCCAGCCGCAGATACTCCGGATCGTACATTGCCATACCGCTGGCACATTGGATCAGCGGTTCGACGATCAACGCGGCGATCCGCGAATGATTTGCCTCAAGGTACGTCTCGAGGGCGCTGGCGGCGCGAAAAGCCACTTCGATCGGGTTTGCACCGTATTCGGCGCGCCGGGCATCTGGAGTCGGGACGATATGCGCTTGGCGGATCAGCGGCGAGTAGGCGTCCTTGAAAATGGCTACATCGGTCACGGCCAGCGCGCCAATGGTTTCGCCATGATAACTGCCTGCCAGACAGACGAATTCCTGCTTTTCCGGGCGGCCGCGATTACGCCAGGCGTGAAAGGCCATCTTGAGGGCGATTTCGGTTGCCGACGCGCCGTCAGAGGCGTAGAAACAGTGGCCGAGCCGGCCCTGCGTCAGTTTCGACAAGCGTTCCGACAGCTCGACCACCGGTTGGTGTGTGCAACCAGCAAGAATCACGTGCTCGAGTTCGTCGAGTTGCTGGCGCAACGCCGCGTTGATCCGCGGGTTGCAGTGGCCGAACAGATTGACCCACCACGAACTGATGCCGTCGAGATAGCGTCGGCCATCGACGTCGTAAAGCCAGACGCCTTGTCCGCGAGCGATCGGGATCAGTGGCAGCGCTTCGACGGCCGCCGCGTGGTGTTTCATTTGCGTGCAGGGATGCCAGACGGCAGCCAGACTGCGCGTCAGCAGATGATCATTGTCGGGCATCGGGGCGTTCCGCTTCAATGCAGCGACTGCGAAGACACGGTGGTCGACTCGGGCATCTCGGCGTGCACCGTGTCCCCTTCGGCGTTGGGATACAACGGCGCGCCGCAATCGTCGCAGAATTCATAAGGAAACTGCTGGTCGAGAATGACGATTTCGTTCAGGCCGGCTTTGCGCAAAACGCTCTCGATTTCGCTGGCGATGTCACTGCTGTCGTCTTCGACGCCGAGCAAAGGCCAGACGACGCCATGGTAGACCTCGTCACCACTTTGCGGGCAGAAGCTGACCCGGTATTCCTCGAGCCGCTTGTCGTGAAATGCACCGATCACCGCCCGCAAATCCGCGGCCGATTGGCCGAGCGTCGATTGCAGAAACGATACCGAGGCATTCAATGAGTAAGGTCGTGAGGCGCTGTCGGCGGAACGGCAAGCCGCATGATAGGCGTCGGCGAGCAGGGGCTGGTAAGCGCAGCCGGTGAGCAGCGGTTCGAGAACCGGTCCGCCCTGGCGAACCCATTCTTTCAGGACGTTTTCCCGGGTACTGCGGTCCGGTTCATTCCAGCGGAACAACGGTTGGCCGCGATTGACGGAGAGCGCGCCAACCAGATAGCGAGTGTCCGACAGAAAACGGTTGGTTTCCGGCATTGCCGAGGCGTCGATGCGCAGATTTTCGCCGGCCAGTGCGCAATCGCCGAGATGGCGCATCAATTGCCAAGTGTCGACGAAACTGTGCGGCAACTGGTCGGGACTGTACAGATAGTCGGCCAGAGCGATGCGGGCATCGTGGGCGAAGATATGCGCACCCAACTGCACTTTCAGGTTCTGCAAAGTGGCTTTCGGGATCGTTGCGGTGGGAATTGAGAAACGCGACCAAGCCAACAGGGGCACGGCGAACAGCAGGACGTCGAATTCGCTTCCTTGATCAACCATCACACACGATTCGGCGTGCGATTCGATGATGTCGGCCAGATCGTCATGAGCCATTGGATGCGTGTCGAACAGCCGGTCGAGCGCCGAGGTCAGGTCATCTTCCGAGCCGTCATGAAACAGCTTGTTGACGATTTCCGAGAGCCGGCCCTGCCAAAAAAAATCTTCCAGCTTGCTACCGGATTCGGCCAAGCCGATTGCCAGCCGGCCGAGCTCGCTGGCGTCGGCGGAAATACGCTTACGGGAAGAAAATCGGCTGCGTTTCATGATCGAGAGGCCCGGGAAATGATGTCTGGTACGGCATTGTAACAAGGCTGGATCGCTCTACGTCTTGGCTCCGGCAATCCCACCCGCTGAAAATCGAGGGTGTCGTCTAGTAGCTCGGGGGCGCTAACGTTGCGCTGGTGAGCTATTCCCCGAGATAAGCGGCGCGCACTTTTGGATCGGCAAGAAGTTTGCTGGATTCGTCGCTGACGGTGATCTGGCCGCTTTCCATCACGTAGCCGCGGCGGCTGACTTCCAAAGCCAGTTTGGCATTCTGTTCGACGAGCAGAATGGTCATCCCTTCGGCGGCGACGGCGCAGATCACCTGGAAAATCTTTTGCACCATGATCGGCGCCAGACCCATTGACGGTTCATCGAGCAGCAGCAGCTTCGGCCGGCTCATCAGCGCCCGACCGATGGCCAGCATCTGCTGTTCGCCGCCGGAGAGGGTGCCGGCCAGTTGCTGCGCCCGTTCCTTGAGTCGCGGGAAATGGCCAAGCACGTGTTCGAGGTCGTTGTCGATTTCGCGACGATCGTGCCGACTGTACGCCCCCATGCGCAGGTTCTCGAGGCAGCTCATCCGTGGAAAAACGCCGCGGCCTTCAGGAACCAGAGCGATGCCTTGTTCGACCAGACGATGCGGTGGCAACGCTTGAATCTCCTGGCCACGGTAGCGAACGTTGCCGCCGGCAGGGTCGAGCAAACGGGCAAGCGCCCGCAAGGTGCTGGATTTGCCGGCGCCATTGGCGCCGATCAGCGCCACCATTTCGCCCTCGTGGACATGAAAAGTGATGCCGCGTACCGCTTGGATACCCCCGTAGGTGACCCGCAATCCATTAACTTCGAGCATGTTTTTTCCGTCCGTTCAAGCCACCGACCCGCCAAGGTAGGCTTCGATGACCCGCGGGTCGCGTTGTACCACCGCCGGCACGTCCTCGCAGATTTTTTCACCGTAATCGAGTACGGCCACCCGGGTGCACAACCCCATTACCAGCTTGACGTCATGCTCGATCAGCAACACGGTCACGCCATCGCGACTGATTCCTTCGACCAGGACGCGCAAGGCTTCGGTTTCGGTGCCGTTCATGCCGGCCGCCGGCTCATCGAGCGCCAGCAGCTTCGGCTCGGTCGCCAGCGCGCGGGCAATTTCCAGGCGCCGTTGGTCGCCGTAGGACAGGTGTTTGGCGTAATCGTGCGCCCGCTCGTGAATGCCGACATAGTGCAGCAGTTCCTCGGCGCGGCGCAGGATCGCCGCTTCCTCGTCACGGGTCGCCCGATTGCGGAAGATGGCGCCGAAAACGTTGGCCCGGGTGCGCAGATGGCGACCGACCATGACGTTTTCCATGGCGGTCATGTTGCCGAACAGGCGGATGTTCTGAAAAGTGCGGGCGATGCCGACGGCGGCCGCCTTGTGCGGCGCATCCGCCGCCAGCCGGACACCATCGAAAACGAAATGGCCGCTTTCGTTCCGATACAAGCCGGTCAGGCAATTGAAGAAAGTCGTCTTGCCGGCACCATTGGGACCGATCAGGCCATAGATGTCACCGCGGCGAATGGTCAACGACACGTCGTGCAGGGCTTTGACGCCACCGAAATGCTTGGCGACGGCGTGCGCTTCGAGGAGAACGGACGGTTCGCTCATGCTCGGTCCGCCGATTCAGCCAGTTCCCGACGACGCTGCGACGAGGGCCACAGCCCAGCCGGCCGGAAGCGCATCACCAGTACCAAGGCCAGACCGAAGACCAGCATGCGCAGGCTTTCCGGGTCGAGGATCATCCGCCCGAAAATGATCTGCTGCAGCGGCTCGATGCCATAGCGTAGCGCTTCCGGTAAGGCGGTCAGCAGTACGGCGCCGAGAATCACCCCGGGAATGTGCCCCATGCCGCCAAGAACGACCATTGCCAGGATGGTGATCGACTCCATCAACGAAAAACTTTCCGGGCTGACGAAACCTTGCATTGCCGCGAAGACGCCGCCGGCGATGCCGCCGAAGGAGGCGCCCATGGCGAAAGCCAGCAATTTGATGTTGCGGGTATTGATCCCGCACGCCTTGGCGGCCACCTCGTCCTCACGAATTGCCTGCCAGGCGCGGCCGACACGCGAATCCTGCAAGCGGATATTGATGACGATCACCAGGATCGCCAGTGCGACCAGCAGAAAATAATATTTTTGCGGTCCGGTGATGGTGAAGCCGAAGAGGTGGCCGGTTTGGGCGAAGGAAAAATCGCCGAAGCGGATTGGATCGATCAGCGTGATGCCTTGTGCGCCATTGGTGACGTTGATCGGCGCGTTGAGGTTGTTCATGAAAATGCGGATGATTTCGCCGAAACCGAGGGTGACGATCGCCAGATAGTCGCCGCGCAGCTTGAGGGTTGGCGCGCCAAGGATTACGCCGAAGAAACAGGCCAGAGCCGCCCCGACCGGCAAAATCACCCAGAAAGGCAGATGGATGCCGAAATGCGGCGAAGCCAGCAGGGCGTAGGCGTAGGCGCCAACGGCATAAAAGGCGACATAACCCAGATCGAGCAATCCGGCATAGCCGACGACGATGTTCAAGCCCAGCGCCAGAAAGATGTAAAGAATCGCGAAATTGGCGATGCGCACCCAGGCTTGGCCACCCAGCGCGGCAACGAACGGCACGGCCAGCAACACTGCCGCGATCAGTACCACTCCCAGCCAGGAGACGGATTTTCCAGAGCGAAACATCGTCATGCCCGGTCTCCGGTACGTTCGCCAAACAGCCCGGACGGGCGGAACATCAATACGATGATCAACACGATGAAAGCGAAAATGTCCTGGTAATGGCTGCCGAGAAAGTTGCCGGTCAGGTCCCCGATATAACCGGCGCCCAGTGCTTCGATCACCCCGAGCAGGATGCCGCCAGCCATTGCGCCGGCCAGATTGCCGATACCGCCAAGAACGGCGGCGGTGAACGCTTTCAGGCCAAGCATGAAACCCATCTGATAATGGGCAATTTCGTAGTAGGAGCCGACCATTCCGCCGGCAACGGCACCCAATGCCGAACCGATGATGAAAGCCATGGCGATTACCTGGTCGATGTTGACGCCCATCAAGGAAGCGACGTGCGGATTCTGCGCTGTGGCGCGCATGGCCATGCCGATCTTGGTTCGGTGTACCAGGAAGATCAGGCCGATCATCATCAGTGCCGCCATGGTCACGATGGCGATCTGGACGTTGGTGAATGTCGCGCCGCCGAATTCGTAAATCCGTTTGTCGATCATCGGTGGGAAAGTGATGTAGTTGCGGCCCCAGATGATCATGGCCACGTTTTGCAGGACGATCGACATGCCGATGGCGGTGATCAGCGGGGTCAGCCGTGGCGCATGGCGCAGCGGGCGATAAGCAACGCGTTCGAGTGCCCAGCCGAGAATCATGCACACGACCACCGAGACCAGCAAGGCGATGGTCAATGCGGCCATCGGCGGAACGCCGGCAGCGGCAAGGGAGACGATGACCGTGAAGGCGACCATGGTCCCGATCATCACCACTTCGCCATGGGCGAAGTTGATCAGGCCGATGATCCCATAAACCATGGTGTAACCCAGTGCGACCAAGGCGTAGACCGCACCAAGGGTGATGCCGTTAATCAGTTGCTGGAGGAGGGTGTCCATTGCAAGCTTTCGGTAGCCGGGTGCTCACGACAAACCCGGACCGTTCAGGCGCCCTGGCCAACCGAGTCGGTTGAATCCAGTGGAGGCCAAGCGAACGCAGAAGCAAAAAAACGGAGGAATGGATGACCATTCCTCCGAGATTGGGACGCTTATTTCTTGGCGTCCGGAGTTGGTGCGGCGGGAGCCGGAGCAGCGGCAGGAGCCGCAGCGGGAGCCGGGGCAGCGGCAGCGCCTCCTTCGGACTTCAAGGTTGCCAGCTTGCCGCCCTTAATTTCAAAAACGGTGATCGCGCCGTTCTTGATGTCGCCTTTTTCGTCGAATTCGATCTTGCCGGTAACGCCGTTGTACGAGGTCTTGCCGACTTGCGACAGATACTTGGCCGGCTCGACGGAATTGGCGCGCTTCATGGAATCAATCAGGACCATCACCGCGTCGTAGCTGTAAGGCGAATAAATCTGGATTTGCCCGTACTTCTTGGTGAAATCCTCGACGAATTTCTGGCCGTTCGGCAATTTGTCGACCGGCAGACCGGCCTGCGAGCAGACCACGCCTTCGGAAGCTTCGCCAGCAAGCTTGATCAACTCCGGCGAGCAACCGCCGTCGCCGGTGGTGAACTTGGCTTTGATGCCCAGTTCCTTGATCTGTTTGAGCATTGGACCGCCGATGGCGTCCATGCCACCCAGGAAGATCACGTCGGGATTCTTGGCTTTGATCTTGGTCAGAATCGCCTTGAAGTCGGTGGCCTTGTCGTTGGTGAACTCACGCGCGACGACATTGGCACCGGCGGCTTTGGCGGCTTTTTCGACTTCATCGGCCAAACCCTGGCCATATGCGGTACGGTCGTCGATGATCGCCACGTTCTTGGCGCCGAGGTCCTTGACGGCGTAGGTGCCGATCACCGAGCCTTGCTGGATGTCGTTGGCCATCACCCGGAAGGTGGTGTTGAAGCCTTGCTGGGTGTACTTGGGATTGGTCGCTGACGGCGAGATTTGCGGCAGACCACCTTGGTTGTAAATCGCCGACGCCGGGATGGTGGTTCCGGAGTTCAGGTGACCGACGACGCCGGCCACTTTGGCATCGACCAGTTTCTGGGCGACGACGGTGCCGGTTTTCGGATCGGCCTGGTCGTCTTCGCCCAACAATTCGAATTTGATCACTTTGCCGTCGATTTCGATTTTCTTGGCGTTGGCGTCCTCGACGGCGAGGCGGGCACCGTTTTCATTGTCTTTGCCGAGGTGGGCAATCGGGCCGGTCAGCGGAGCGACATGGCCAATCTTGACCACCTGTTCCGGCTTTGCCGCGGGGGCCGGCGCGGCAGCGGGAGCGGGTGCGGCAGCTTTGGGTTCTTCCTTCTTGCCACAACCAATAATGGCTACGGAAGCGGCCAGAACGACCAGCACACCAGGAATACGTACATGGCTCATAGATTTAGTCTCCGAGATATTGTTCATGTGAACGAATGAGCGCGGAATTGTCCAAGCACATCAGCACCTTGTCAACTTCCTTGTCCTTGGGCAGAGATCGGGGCGAATATTTCGACGCCTATATGGAATAAAAAACCAGTTTGAAGCCGGCTGTATAAACAAAAAAACCGGCGTGAGACCGGTTTTTGGGTTGGCGCGAAGAGGATTACTTGAGGCTGAGAATCCACTTGACCAATTTGGTTGCTTCTTCAGGCTTGACCGACGCATTGGGTGGCATCGGGATTTCACCCCATGAGCCCTTGCCGCCTTTGAGGACTTTCTCGACCAGCTTGGCTTCATCCTTGGCGGTGTATTTCTTGGCGACGTCCTTGTACGCCGGACCGACGACTTTTTTGTCGATGGCATGGCACGACATGCAGTTCTTGGACTTGGCCAAGGCTTCATCAGCCTGTACCGCTGTCACAGACATCGCTCCGGCAACCGCCAGCAAGCACATATGGATTACTTTCATGCTCTTACTCCGTTCTGGTAGGGGGATAAAACGTGACGATCATATTTCAGTTTGGCCACCTTGAAAAGGTCTCATGCTTGACGGCGCCAAGCGATTGCTGACGATCAGGTAACGCGTTGAACAAGGGCCGCGTTGACAGGTGCAGGCATTTAAAACCAAAGTGATTTTCCGTCAAAAATACGTCTTCTGACGTCTTGAAAATACGTGGCTGACACAGCTAGCCGTTTGGAAAACAGGCGCGCATCTCTACAAAATTCTCTTTCTTTTGCAATGTCTTTGTCCTGGTGAGGTGCAGGGTGAAGAACTTGTCTTATATCAAATCGGTAAAATTCAACAACTTGAAGCGGGAATGATCTTGTTTTTCCTCTCGAAGCGTCTACGGTTGAACTAAGCTTTCAGTAGACATTCACCCAGGGAGGAGATAAATGGGCAAGTCTGTACGAAGCATTGCTGGGAAACGGAAAGCTATTTTCGGATGGGCCGTGGCGTTGATCGCGCCTACCGTGTTAGCAGCGGTCGACGATCCATTTTTCGATCTCAACCTCAACGAAGTTCTTGATCTGGAGATCACCTCGGTGTCGAAAAAACCGCAAACGGTTTCGCGCGCGGCGGCGGCAGTGTTCGTGATTACCGCGGACGACATCCGTCGGTCGGGTGCGACGACGATCCCGGATCTATTGCGCATGGCGCCGGGGATACAGGTCGGGCAGATCAGCGCCAACAGTTGGGCGGTCAGTTCACGCGGTCCAGGCGGCCGTTTTACCAATAAGCTGCTGGTTCTGATTGACGGACGAAGTGTCTATACGCCGACATTTTCCGGCGTCTATTGGGATGTCCAGGATACGATGCTGGCGGACATCGAGCGCATCGAAATCATTCGCGGCCCGGGTGCCTCGCTGTGGGGCGCAAACGCGGTCGATGGGGTGATCAACATCATCACCAAATCGGCTGCGGCCACGCAGGGAGGGTTGTTAACGGCGACCGTCGGCAACGAAGAGCGAGGCAGTGCAGCAATGCGCTACGGCGGGCGGGTCGGGGACATTGGTCACTGGCGAATCTATGCCAAGGGTTTCGAGCGCGACGGGGCCTCGATTGGCGATACCGGTCGTGCCGGTAACGACGACTGGCGCCAGCAACGATTGGGCTTCCGGACCGACCTGGTCCCTGGCAGCGGTGATTCGCTGACCGTGCAAGGAGATATTTACCGCGGCCACAGCGGTGAAACCAGTCAGATCAACTTTCTTATTCCACCGTATAACGCTCTGTTGGGTACCGATCAGAAAGTTTCCGGGGGTAATTTGTTAGCCCGTTGGCAGCATGAGTTGTCGCCCAATGATTCTTTTACTTGGCAAGCGTATATCGATCACTCTCGGCGCGACTGGCCCGCGCACCTGCAGGAAAGACGCGATACGTTCGACCTCGACTTTCAGTATCGGACCCGCCGTTTCCCGGGACACGATCTGGTGCTCGGTGCCGGTTATCGCACCAGCCGCGATACCCTGAAGGCGTCGTATTCCGGTGTTCCGAGCAGCGCTGTACCGTTTGCCATCTTTACCCCGAATGCGATTCGACAGGATCTGCTCAGTCTCTTCGCTCAGGACGACATCATTCTATTACCCGAAAAGTTGATCCTGACGCTGGGAATCAAGCTCGAGCATAACGATTACACCGGCTTGGAAACACAACCCAATGTGCGGTTGCTGTGGAGCCCTCAACCGGATACGACACTGTGGACCTCAGCCGCCCGAGCCGTGCGCATACCTACCCGTGTCGATCACGACGGGAATGTCAATCAAAACGTGTTTGCGCCGTCTTCACCACTCAACAATTTTCCTTGGCCAGTGCTGATTCAAACCGGCGGGTCGGTTGCCGCGTCGGAAGTGGTGCATGCCTATGAAGCGGGCTGGAAGCAGCGCCTGTCGTCCGCGCTGAGTTTTGATCTGGCGGTTTTTTATCATGATTATCGCAGCCTTCGTTCGGTTGCTTTTCTCCCACCTCTCTGCCAACCGGCCACCCAGCCGCCTGCGGCCTGTTTTGCCTCACCGGCGAGCTACATTTTGCAAGTCGTCGAAGCCGGTAATGACGTCGAGGGCAACAGCCACGGGTTTGAATTGACCACTGACTGGCGTCCGCAACCGACTTTGCTTTTCCGGGCTTCAATGGGTTATTTCTCGATGCATCTGCACAGGAAACCGGGTGTCGAAAGCATGGAGCAGAGCGGCAGCTTTCCTGAATGGCAAGGGGCTTTGCGCATGGCATGGAACCCGCGCCCAGACACCGATGTCGACTTCTGGTTGCGGCGAGTAGGCCGCGTGAGCGAGATTCCCGGCGGTCGTTCGGTTCCGAGCTATAACGAACTCGATTTACGTTTGGCTTGGCGACCGAGCAAGCAGGTCGAGTTGGCTTTGGTCGGTCGTAACCTGTTGCATCGCAGGCATCAGGAATTTGCCTCCGAACTTGCCGACATGCCGACGATGATGATCGAGCGTTCGATATTCGGGCAGGTCAACTGGAAATTCTGAGTTCGTCGATGTCTTGGTGTCTGACCTTCGCTACTGACAGTCTTCTCCATCGTCGTCTGTTGTCGATCGCTTTAACAATGATGCTGGCCGGGCAACCTGCTGTGGCGTGGTCTGAATCGTCGTTACAGCGGGAAGATCGGATCAAGGCGGCACTAGTTTTCAAATTGGTCAAATTTGTCGATTGGCCGGCGGCGGCGATGTCCGGCCGGGAACCGATTCAAATCTGCGCGCTTGGCGACTCGCGCGTCGGCGAAGCGCTTGCTGCTGTCGATGGCAAACCGGCGCGCGACCGCTTGGCGCAGTTCCGCAAAATAACGGGTCTGGCGATGAATGAGATCAAAGGGTGTCATGTGTTGTACCTCCCTGCTCAGGCGCGCGAACTTGCGAATGGTCTGCCTGGGCACCTGCGTGGACGAAACGTATTGACCGTCAGCGATGCGGCAGATTTTGCTCGCCGCGGCGGGATGATCGGCTTGGTCCAAAACGAAAATAAATTGTCATTCGAAATCAATTTGCGATCAGCCCGCGAAGGCGGGCTCGAACCGGGCGCACCGTTGCTCGAACTGGCAGTGATCATCGAGTAGAACAAAATGGCGATTGATTTGCACCTGCGTAGAACGCCTTCTCTCCGTGACAAACTGCGGCGTCTGGTCGGTCTGCCGCTGAGTACCGCGTTGACCGTGGTCGCTTTGACGATGATGATCTTCCAAGTCTGGACTTTTCGTCAGACGATGATCGAAAGACTGTCGGTAGTCGCGCAGGTGGTCGGCGCGAACAGCACCGCGGCCTTGGAATTCAGCGACGCACGGCAAGCCAACAAATTGCTTGCCTCGCTGCAGGTCGAAAAGGACATCGCTGCGGTAGCGGTCTATTCCGTCGATCGGCAATTCTTCGCCGGTTACGGCCAGCCGGCCGGCGAAAAAGTCGACAGCCCCCCGGCGGATGGGGTGGGCGATCCCTGGCTGCAGAGTGGCATGGACAGGGGGCAGCCCACGCACCGTTTCGCCATCCAGGCCATCGACTATCTAGCACCGATCATCCTGCATCAGGAAACGATCGGCTACGTTCATCTCCAGGCCAGTCCCGGGCGCTTTTACACCCAGTTTGCGGGCAGCGTGTTGTTGATTCTCGGGGTGACCGTCGTGTCCGCCTGGCTCGCCTTGTTATCGGCGGAGCGTTTGCAGCAACGGATCATCGAGCCGATCTTCCGTCTGGCCGACTCGATGCGCCAAATTACTGAACACCAGAATTTCAGCTTGCGCGTTACCAGTGTCGACCGGGACGAAATCGGCCAATTGACCGACGGGTTCAACGACATGCTGGCTCAGATCGAGAAGCGCGACCAAGATCTGGCCGAACGTGGACAGCAACTGGCCCGCAGCAACGCCGATCTGCAGACGGCCGTCGATGAAGCCAACCAGGCCAAATCGAGCGCCGAACAGGCCAACCGGGCCAAATCGATGTTCCTGGCCAACATGAGCCATGAAATCCGCACCCCGATGAATGGTGTGTTGGGTATGACCGAATTGTTGCTCGATTCACCGCTGGATAACGAACAACGCGGCTTTGCCAACACCGCTCTGCGTTCCGGGCAAGCGCTGCTCAGCGTGATCAACGACATACTCGATTTCTCGAAGATCGAAGCCGGCAAGCTTGAACTTGATCCGGTCGATTTTCAATTGCGCGACATGGTCGAGGATGTGGCCGGACTTTTTGCCGAGCGTGCGCAAGGCAAGGGATTGGAAATAAACGCCATCCTCTCCGACAACATGCCGTTGTGGGTTCGCGGCGATGCTGGCCGCTTGCGGCAAATCCTTTCCAATTTGCTGAGCAATGCCATCAAATTCACCGAGCGTGGCGAAATCAATATCCGCGCGCAGATGCTCGAACACCGTCAGGGAAGCGCGTTGCTGCGCTTCGAAGTCAACGACAGTGGTTGCGGGATTCCGCCCGACAAACTGACATCGGTTTTCGAAGAGTTTGACCAAGGGGATGTTGGCACCGCCCGTCGTTTTGGCGGCACCGGTCTCGGGCTGGCGATCGTTCGGCGATTGTGTCAGTTGATGGGTGGCGATGTCAGCGTCGATAGCCGCGTCGACGTCGGCAGCACCTTCTGGTTCACCGTCCTCTTCGAACTGGTGGAGGCCATCGCTCCGGGGGATTGGGAGCAGGATGGCGATGGCTTGCGCGGTCGCCGGGCGCTGGTGGTCGATGACAATGCCACCAATCGTACCGTGTTACTGCGTCATCTTGCTGGCTGGGGCATGTCGGCCGATTCGGCCGATGGCGGCCAGTCCGCCTTGGATCAACTGCTCGATGCGGCCCGGCTGGGCCGTCCATACGATATCGTCGTGCTCGACATGCTGATGGCCGATATCGATGGTGTCGAAGTCACCCGCCGCTTGCGAGCGGCCCCGGAAATCCGATCAACGCGGATCGTCATGCTCACCTCGATGATCCGCAGCGCCACGTCGCTGGCCGCTATTGACGCGGGCGTCGATCGCTATGTGGTCAAACCGGTGCGGAAAGCCCAGTTGTACAGCAGTTTGCGACTGGCTCTGGGATTGATCGACGAGTCGGAGGAAGACTCCCGAACAACGACTGTGGAAGATAACGCCCTGCGCGGCCTCAAGGTATTGCTGGTCGAAGACAATCCGGTCAATCAGGAAGTGGCTGGTGTCAGCCTGCGTCGTCTGGGCTGCCAAGTGGGGATCGCCAGCAGCGGTCATGAAGGGCTCAGCGCCGCGATGACCGGCCGTTACGACATTGTTTTGATGGATTGTCAGATGCCGGAGATGGATGGTTATCAAGCCACCCGCCTGTTCCGGGAGTGGGAAGCGCTGCAGGCTTCAACCGACCAGTCATCTCGCCGGCTGCCAGTAATCGCCCTGACTGCCAACGCCATGCGCGGCGATCGTGAAACCTGTCTTGCCGCGGGAATGGATGATTATCTGGCGAAGCCGTTCAATCGTGCCGCTCTGCAACAGGTCCTCGAACGCTGGAAACCAGCCCACCTTTCCGTTATTGACGCCCTTCCTCCGCCAGCTCCGGTGGAGCCGATCGAAGAGGAGTTGGACGAATTCGATCCCACGGCGATCGAAACCCTGCGTCAAGCCGGCGGCGACGTTCTGGTCAACCGAATCACCGACATGTTCATCAACCAGACGCCAGCAAAAATTGCTGAAATGCAGGCAGCTTTGTCCACCGGTGATGCTGACAAACTGGCGGCCACGGCGCATTACCTCAAATCGGGGAGTGCCAACCTCGGATTGACCGCGTTTTCCAAAATCGCCCGTACCCTGGAAAATCTCGGCAAGTCGGCGTCCCTGTCGACAGCGGTCGAAGAGTTGCAGGGTCTGGAAATCGCATTCAGCCGAGTGGTGGCGCGGATGCGTCCTTCTTTGGCCACGAAGTTGGTCGACGACAGTAACGCTGTGCATCCGTCGACGATTTCCGATTCCGATCCGCGGCGAACCGTCCAGGCCTGTGGGTAGTCGAAGGTGGCCCACTCCTGTCGGCGATCGTCGAGCGTTGATTGGGACTGCATCGATTTGGCGGTATCGACACCCCCGATGGGCGCATCGACGTGGTGATCACGCGTGGGTTGGACGGCGCGATGACGTCAGTCCCGGGGAACAGAGAACGTGTTTGATGATTGGCCATGGCTGGAGCCAAAGCCGCCGGGTCGTGCATCCTTCAACGCGCCGTCTGCAGGTTCATCGTCAAACCGAGAGATAACCAGACGACAGCCAATACGGCGCCCGTCAGCCAGACGGCACCGGGGCCGGCGTATTTGGCCAGCATGCCACCGATCACCCCGCCGAGAAACAGGCCCAGCGATTGGGTGGTGTTGTATACGCCGAGTGCCGCACCTTTGGCATGCGGTGGGGCGATTTTCGAAATCAGTGACGGTTGTGTCGCTTCCAGGATGTTGAAAGCGATGAAGAAGAGCGTCAACCAGAACGCCAGCGCGTACAGACCGTGCGCCAGCAGACCAAAGCCGGCTTGGGCGAGCAGCAGCATGACGATGGCGGTGTTGAACACCGCTTTCATCCGCCCGCGGCGTTCGGCGGCGATGATGGCCGGCACCATGATGGCGAAGGAAAGCAGCAGGGCGGAAAGATAAACCTTCCAGTGTTCGGCGACCGGCAGGTCGCCGGTGGCGATCAGTTCGGCGGGGATCAGCACCCACATGGCGGTAAGCATCAGGTGCAGCGCGAAAACGCCGAAATTCAGTCGCAGCAACTGGCGATTGCCGAGTACTTCGATGAAGCTCGGCCAAGCCGGTTGTCGGGGTATGACGGGAGCCGCCGGCACCGCTTTCAGCACCACGCCGATGGCGAACAGCGCCAAACCACCGGTGAGCAGGAAAATACCGGTCATGCCGATGGCGGTGTACAGCAACGGCCCGCCGACCATCGATAACGCGAAGACCAGACCGATCGACGAGCCGATCATCGCCATCACCTTGGTCAGGTGCTGTTCGCGGGTCAAATCCGCGGCCAGCGCGGTTACTGCTGCCGAGATGGCGCCGGCGCCCTGCAGGATGCGTCCGACGATTACGCCGTGGATGTCACTGGCGCCGGCGGCAATGAAGCTGCCGAGAGCGAAGAGCAGCAGGCCGAAGATGATCACCGGTTTGCGTCCGAAGCGATCCGATGCTGCGCCGTAAGCGATCTGTAGCGCGGCTTGCGTCAAACCATAGGCGCCGAGCGCCATCCCGACCAACGAAACGTCGTTTCCGGAAGGCAGCGTCCTGGCGTAAATCGCAAAAACCGGCAGAATCAGGAACAGGCCGAGCATGCGCAAGGCGAAAACCGCTGCCAGGCTGACGCCGGCACGCTTTTCGTCTGAACTCATGCGAGAGGGGGGCGGGGAGGTGGACATGGGAATTTGCTACCAGACAGCGAAATTTCGTATATTAACAGGTTTGCCAAAGCCCTCTCCGGGGGCTGCCTGCCATGGACCAGATCAACGACGGCCGCGAGGTCAGCCACATCCGTCTGCGCGGTGCGCGCACGCACAACCTCAAGGACATCAATCTCGATCTGCCCCGCAACCGGTTGATCGTCATTACCGGTCTCTCCGGCTCGGGTAAATCTTCGCTGGCTTTCGATACCCTGTACGCCGAAGGGCAGCGTCGGTACGTGGAATCGTTGTCAGCTTACGCGCGGCAATTTCTGCAACGGATGGAAAAACCCGACGTCGACTTGCTCGAAGGGCTCTCGCCGGCGATTTCGATCGAACAGAAAGCCACCAGCCATAATCCACGGTCTACGGTCGGCACGGTCACCGAAATCCACGATTATCTGCGGCTGTTGTTCGCGCGTGTCGGCACGCCGTACTGCGCCGAACATCAGCGACCGCTGGCCGCGCAAACCGTTTCGCAGATGGTCGATCATGTGCTGGCGCTGCCCGAGGAAACCCGGCTGATGATCCTGGCGCCGGTGGTCGCCAACCGCAAGGGCGAGCAACTTGAATTGTTTGCCGAACTGCGGGCGCAGGGATTTGCCCGGCTGCGTATCGACGGCGAGATCCACGAGATCGACAGCCTGCCGAAACTGGCCAAGACCCATAAACATTCGGTCGACATCGTCGTTGACCGACTGAAGGTGCGGCCGGATTACCGGCAGCGGCTTGCTGAATCCTTCGAAACGGCCTTGCGCCATGCCGATGGTCGGGCGATCGCCTATGAAATGGACGGCGGAGGCGAACACTTCTTTTCGGCGAAATTCGCCTGCCCGGTGTGCTCTTATTCGCTCCCGGAACTCGAACCGCGGATTTTCTCTTTCAACAGTCCGCTCGGCGCGTGCCCGAAGTGCGATGGCTTGGGCGTGATCCAGTTTTTTGACCCCAAACGTGTCGTCTCGCGCCCGGAGTTGTCGTTGGCCGCCGGGGCGATCCGCGGTTGGGATCGGCGTAATCCCTTTTATTTTCAACTGCTCGGTTCGTTGGCCGCTCATTATGGTTTCGATCTGGATACCCCCTTCGAGGCTTTGCCGGAGGCGGTTCGCCAGGTGGTTCTGTACGGCTCCGGATCGACGACGATTCCGTTCGACTACCTCAACGAGCGCGGACGTTTGTTCCGTCGTGAGCATCCGTTCGAAGGCATCGTCGTCAATCTCGAACGTCGTTACAAGGAAACCGACTCGCAGTCCGTGCGCGAGGAATTGTCCCGTCTGATCAGCAACCGTTGCTGTCCGGCGTGCCAGGGCAGCCGCTTGCGCGAGGAGGCGCGCAACGTGCGCATCGGTGCGGATGCGCAGGCGCGTACCCTGCATGATCTCAATCGGCAACCGCTCGGACCGGCGCGTAATTACTTTCTCAATCTGCATCTGCCGGGCAACAAAGCCCGGGTTGCCGAAAAGATCCTCAAGGAGATCGTCAGCCGCCTGCAATTCCTGATCGACGTCGGACTTGATTACCTGTCGCTCGACCGGTCGGCGGAAACGCTGTCCGGCGGTGAGGCGCAGCGCATCCGCCTGGCGTCGCAGATCGGCTCAGGGCTGACCGGCGTGATGTACGTGCTCGACGAACCGTCGATCGGACTGCACCAACGCGACAACGAACGTCTGCTGAAAACCTTGCGGCACTTGCGCGATATCGGCAATACGGTGATCGTCGTCGAGCACGATGAAGACGCCATTCGCAGCGCCGATCATGTGGTCGACATCGGTCCCGGTGCCGGCGTGCATGGTGGTCAGGTCGTCGCCGAGGGCGCGCCGGCGGCGATCGTCGCCAATCCGGCGTCGTTGACTGGCGATTATCTGGCCGGTAGACGGCGGATCGTCATGCGCGCCCAGCGGCGCCCGCCGAATGCCGAGCGCCGGCTGCGCATCGTCGGCGCCCGCGGCAATAATCTGAAGAATGTCACCGTCGATTTGCCGGTCGGTCTGTTCATCGGCATTACCGGCGTTTCCGGCTCCGGTAAATCGACCTTGATCAACGACACGCTGTACCTGGCGGCGGCCAAGCACCTTTACGGTTCGGTTGGTGAGCCGGCCGAACACGACGCTCTCGAAGGTTTGGAGTTGTTCGACAAGGTGATCAACGTCGACCAGAGTCCGATCGGCCGCACGCCACGTTCGAACCCGGCTACCTATACCGGCGTGCTGACGCCGATCCGCGAACTGTTTGCCGGCGTTCCGGAATCGCGTTCCCGCGGCTATGGCCCGGGCCGCTTTTCGTTCAACGTTAAGGGCGGGCGTTGCGAAGCCTGCCAAGGCGATGGCGTGATCAAGGTCGAGATGCACTTCCTGCCCGACATCTACGTCGCCTGCGACGTCTGCCACGGCAAACGCTACAACCGTGAGACGCTGGAGATTCAATACAAAGGCCAGACCATTCATCAGATTCTGCAGATGACCGTCGAAGCGGCGCGCGAGTTTTTCGATGCCGTGCCGGTGGTGGCACGCAAATTGCAAACTCTGGTCGATGTCGGCCTGAGCTACATTACCCTTGGCCAGGCGGCGACGACGTTGTCCGGCGGCGAAGCGCAACGCGTCAAACTGGCGCTCGAGCTTTCCAAACGCGATACCGGCCGTACGCTGTACATTCTCGACGAGCCGACCACCGGACTGCACTTCCAGGACATCGAGTTGCTGCTCAAGGTCTTGCATCGGCTGGTCGATCACGGCAATACGGTGATCGCCATCGAACACAATCTGGATGTGATCAAAACGGCCGACTGGCTGATTGATCTCGGCCCCGAAGGCGGTGGCGGCGGTGGCGAGATTCTCGCCGTGGGCACGCCGGAAGATATCGCCGCATTGCCGGCCAGTCACAGCGGCCGCTTTCTGGCCCCGGTGCTGGCGCGGCAGAACACGCCGCCATCCGACGGGATTGGATGATTTAATGCACGACGGCCCGGGCCGGTGAAGGGAAGGCGCCGGACACCAGAAACTCTTCGAAATCCTTGGCGCTCAAGGGCTTGCTGAACAGAAAGCCCTGCATGTTGTCGCAGGCGAGTGCGCTGAGCAGTTGTCGCTGTGTCTGCGTTTCGACGCCTTCGGCGAGGGTATGCAGGCCGAAGCTGCGGGCGATGCTGGCGATGGCGTGGATGATCGATGTCGAACTGTGGTTGTAAGGTGTCAGGTCGCGAACGAAGGACTGGTCGATCTTGATGCTGTTGATCGGAAAACGGCGCAGATAATTCAATGAGGAGTAACGGGTGCCGAAATCGTCGATCGACACCTTCAGGCCGTCGCGCCGCAATTGCTTGACCAGATCGATGTTTTTTTCCGCATCGTTGAGCAGCAGGTTTTCGGTGATCTCGATTTCCAGCGATTGAGGCGGCACATCATGTGTTGCCAGATGCCGGTTCAAGCGCATCGGCAGATCCTGACGATCGAATTCCCTCGGTGAGACGTTGACTGCCAGTTGCAGATGGTTGAATCCCTTGTCACGCCACGCAGCCAGTTGCGCCAACGCCCGGTCGAGTACCCAGTTGCCGATGTCGATGATCAGACCGGTTTCCTCGGCCAGCGCAATGAACGCGTCCGGCAACAACAAGCCGTGCTGCGGATGGTGCCAACGTAGCAGCGCTTCCATGCCCAGCGTCGTCCGGCGGCTGAAGCAGACTTGCGGCTGATAGTACAGTTCGAACTGATCGCCGGATTTCAGCGCGTTGCGCAGATCGTTTTCCAATGAAATGCGTACGCGATGCCCACTGTGCATCTGTGGGTTGTAGCGGACCGCGCCGTTCTTGCCGCGACCCTTGATCTGGTACATGGCGATGTCGGCGTTGCGCAACAGGAGGTCGGGGGTGTCGCCATCGCTGGGGTAGATGGCGATGCCGATACTGATGGTGGTGAAAAAATCGACGCCGGCAATTTTGAACGGACGTTTGAGCTCGGCGATCATCTTGTTGGCGATCGTCGTCGCGTCGGTGGCCGAGTGGAGATCGGGCAGCAGAACAGTGAATTCATCGCCGCCCTGTCGCGCCAGGGTATCGCCGGCGCGCAGACAATGCACCGCCCGCTGGGCGAATGATTTCAACAGTTCATCCCCCTCATGATGTCCATAGGTATCGTTCACCAGTTTGAAACGGTCGATATCGATGAACATCACTCCGACCCGCTTTTGTGAGCGTTTGGCCTGGGCAAGGACCATCGCCAGACGATCCTTGAACAGGATGCGATTCGGCAGACCGGTCAGCAGGTCATGGAACGCTTGAAAAGTGATCGTTTCTTCAGCTTTCTTGCGATCGGTGATGTCGCGGGCGACGCCGGCGGTGCCTTGAAACTGCAGGCTTTTCGGTCCCTCACGGGTGTTTGAATAGATTCCCTGGGCGGTGAGAATGGTGACGATGCTGCGATTTTCGAATGCCTGGCCACCGCCGTGATGTTTGCTCAACAGGCGGATTTCGACATTGGTGCTGGCGCGGTCGCCGATTCGTCGTTCGTTGAACGCATGGCGGGCGTGTTCCATGTCGTCCGGGTGAACGATGGCCGTGTAGTGCTGACCGAGCAATTCATCGACACGGTAGCCGAGCAGAGCTTGCGTCCGAAAATTCAGGTAAACGAAATGCCCTTTTTCGTCCAAGGTATAGATGATATCCGGCGACTGCTCGACCAGAAAACGGTGCAAACGTTCGGATTGTTCGAGTTGCACGGTCATCAGTGCGTGTTCGCGTTCGATGCGTCGCCGGTGGAGGACAAGGTTTACGGTATCGATCAAATCCTGGGGATCGCTGTGCTTGCGGATGAATTCGAATGCCCCGTGCCGCAAAGCGCGGATCGCGGAATCGATCGAATCGTCGCCGCTGAAGACGACTACCGCCGTGGGCAACTGTTCGGCGAGCATCCATTCCATGATCGCCAAACCATTGACATCGGGAAGATCGAGGTCGAGTATCAGTACATCGACATCGCGCCGTCCAAGCCGGCGCATGGCCGATTTCCCGCTGCTGCAATCCTCGATCGAGCGTCCCGGTGCGCTGAGCAGTTGCCGATAGGCGTTACGGATGCGTTGCTCGTCGTCGACGATGACGATGATGTCAGTCGTCTCGCTGGGCTTTTGATAGAGGGGAACCGGGGACATCGGGGGTAAGGCCGTCATTGGAGCTTCCGGTCATGCGCCAACGGCTGTGGCGCTCGCTCATTCAAGTTCTTTTCGGACTTGAGCGATCGTTGCGGGTCGTGAGAGAAAGCGAGAACAGTTGTTTCCGATTTCGATGCGCATAGTGGGCTTATGCCAGGAGAAATCAGGAAAAGATGAGGTGCATTCCCTTTGGTACTGTCGATTGGTCTCAAGTCCGACAGGCTCCTGGTGTTCCGCTCTCTTTTTTTTCCAGCACCGCCTCGTCGGTAGTGGGCAACAACAGCGAAATGATCGTTCCTTCACCGGCTTGACTGCGACAGGTGACTGGAATGCCAAGCCGTTGGGTCAATGTGCCGACGATCGACAACCCAATGCCGCGGGTGCCGTCGAGGCGCTCGCTGCCTGGAGGTTGATGCAAAGCCTTCAACGTCGTCGCACTCATTCCCGGGCCGTCATCTTCCAGCCTGAGCTCGGCAAAAGAACGTCCCTGATGCAGCAAGTTGCCTGTCAAGGACAGGGTGAGGCTTTGTCCGCGTGAGAGCGCTTCTGAAGCGTTTTTCCACAGATTGAGCAGGATCTGTTTGATACTGTCGGCGTCGCAACACACCCGGATCGGCTCAGTGGGCAGAATGGCTTCGAAGCGGATGCCACGCCCATCGAACAGCGATTCACGATACAGCAACAGCAACTCGCGGATCAGATCGCAGATGTCCAGAGCCAGTTCGGCGGCCTGCTGCGGGGGAACGTCGCTCATCCGCTGGATGATCGACGAAACGCGTTCGATTTCTTCACCGAGGACAGTCAGTTCATGGCGGACCTCGGCCTGCTCAGGCAATTTGCCGTCGAGCAGACGCAGGTAGCCCCTGATGATGGTCAGTGGATTACCGGCTTCATGAACGATGCGTCGTGCCTGACGAGTGAAACGCAATGCGGCCGACGCCTCACTTTGTTCGCGGATGCTCTGCGCCTGGCGACGATCCTCCAGACAATGGCCGGCGATACGACCAAAATTGGCCAGAGCCGGCAAGCGCGGTGACAGACGGCCGTGTTGGCTGATGCTTATTCCGGCGACCATTACCCCGACGGTTCGTGTGCCGCTGAGCAGCGGAATACACAATAAGCCGGTGCTGGCGAAAGCCCTGGCAAACTGCTGGTCTTTCAGTGAGTGAGGCGGCGGCTGATCATACGTCGAACGGATCTGCTGACTGACGGCGGCGGACGTCATCACGTTCGCTCTCGCGTCGCCGAAATTGTGGGTTTGCGAGAAAATCGGCGCCTGTCCGGCGATCCCCTTGCCACTCAAGCCGCCGGACAGCGGATCGTGAAGCACAAAGGCTACCCGGCGCAGGCCGAACAACAGGCGTGCCGACTCGCGCAAGGCGAGCAGCAATTCCTCCTGTCCCTCGATGGCGAACAGATCCTGACGCAAGGTTTGCAGTAACGCCTTGTTGCCGATCATTGAAGCCAATTGGCTATGTGGATCCGAATCGTCGCGTGCCGGTGATTCGCGCAGGCGCGCCAAACCGGTCAGACCACCGGGCACGGTATCGCCGATGACGATTCCCACGGTCTTGGCCGCCTGGCGGGCGAGCCGTTCAGCGTTTTGCCGACCAGCTCGCAAGCGGGAGGGGTCGAGATCGGGGAACATTTGTCCGGCGGCGTCGAACAGATCGGCGGAGATTTCATTGGCGCGGCTCAATGCGTGTGCCAACCAGACGATCTGCGGCAGAACGGTAGCACCGAGGATCTCTTCGGCGGCCAGATGATGATAAAGAATACCGTCGGCGAATGACGATTCGAGTTGCCAGCTATCGACCAAGGCGGTACCGACTTGTCCATGATGCGTGCCGAATTCCCGGATTTCCTGTTCCGTCAATGTTGACTCGTCATTGCAGCCCGCCAGAAGCCGCAGATACGGTTCTCCCAGTGACGAAACGAGGATCAATTGTCCGACATCATGCAGCAGTCCTGCCAGATAGGCTTCTTCGGGGTGAGGATAATCGACCATTACGGCGATGTCGCGCGATAATTCGGCGACCATCACCGAGTGTGTCCAGAAAACGGCGAGATCGACCGCCTGCGGCGTCAGGCGCTCCTCCATCAGACATCGCACGGCCAAACAGGTGGCGATGACCCGTACCAAGCGGGCGCCTAGAGCGCGCAAGCTGCTTTCGACGTTACGCGAGGCTTGGCTTCGGCGAAACGTCGGCGTATTGGCTGCAGCCAGAACCCGTGCGCACAAACCCGGATCCTGTTCGATGAGACGGGCGATGTCCGCATAGTTCGACGGCTCGTCATCGAGCATCCGCAGCAGGCGCAAGATGATCGGTGGAGGGGAGGGGGTATCCGCGGCTTCGATCGCGTCACGGATCGGCTCCGGCAAGTCAGGCAACATGGGCGCGATGGACTGAAGACAAGGTTCCGACAGAAGGCCAGAGAAGCTGGTGATGCATGATCAGAGGAACGATCAGGAGGCGAGTGGGCGGTGACCCGCCCGAACGACATGCTCACCGGCGGCAGTCAAACCCTCCTTGACTTCGCGCGAAACGACTTCAAAGAGCGCGCGGACCAGGAAGTTCATGCCATCGATCAGCTCGTCGACCTTGATCATCGACGGGATTCTCTCGCCACGGTGTTCCACCGGGCCGCCGATCTGCTGAACGTTGACGCCCAGGCGGGTCAAATTCATTGCCAGCCGCCGTTCGGTCAGCAGTAACAGGGTGGTGAGGCCGTAATGCCGGGCCATGGCGATCAGGCACAGATAGACCGCCATTGCCAAATACGGTTGTCGCGGTTGCTTTTCGGTGCCGAAATCTTCTTCGGCGATCGAGATCGGTTTGCCCTGGTCGGTTTTCCGACGGCGGTAACTGCCGATCACCGCCAGACGGGAAATTTCGGCAATTCGCGAACGGTCGATCTGCAAGGGATCGATGATCGAGCGGTCCAGGGTGTTGGCACAACTGATTTCAACCGGCAGTAACGATGGTCCTGGAATATTGGGATCGACCAGCACCAGACGGGCGCAGCCGACGAACTGGCCTGAAGCGACCGACTGGACCAGACAATGCAGTGACCGTGAATCGAAGGCATCGGTTTCAAGACCATTGGACTGAACAGACTCGAAACTGAGTTCGCGACAATACACTTCGTGACGGATGCGGTAATTCTCGGCGCGCAATTCGTCGGAAAGAGCAGGCACCACCTTGAAAAATCTGCGATAGCCTTGGCTTATCGTCAGTTCGGTCAAACTCGAAAGAAACATTCACCTTCCTCTATCAGTCGCCGTCCGGCTACTCGGGACGACCGCGCACGCCACAGCGCATGGTACTACGAAGTATGCACGACAATAGCCATCAACCCAAATCGAAGATAAGGCCAAAAAATTCCATCCGGATATGAAATGGATAAAATATTCTGCCTGCCAAAGGTTTTTTTTGTCGCTTGGCTGACAAAGCATTGATTTATGTGATTTTTCATATGGCTAAATGGTCAAATAGCCTGATGGAATGCTTCCGGAGCCAATAAAATCATCTTTGACGATAAAGTGGATCAATGAGTCAACCGTTTGTCTGGTCAAGGTGCGGCAACTACTTGCGTCTATGCGGCAAATCGGTAGCGCCTGTCGATCAACCGCGAAATTGCGGCCACGAAATCTCGTCCAGGGGGATGGTGGGGCCGGGGATTCTCCGCGTATCCTCCGTCATCCCGTCCTGTTATTCCATTTCCGCCGAGGCATTCGCATGACGCGTGAACACTTGATGGGTCATACCGTATTCCGTGTCGATCAGTTCGATGTGATTCCAGACGGACACCGTGCCGACAAGCGACGAATCACCATGACGTTTCCACGGCATTTGACCAAACATCGGCGGGCCGCATCGTCGATGGTCCCCGTTTTTCGCGGCTGAGATGTCTTTTTTTCGACGCTTGCAACCCCATTGGCTGGCCACCTGTCGCGCCGATACCTTTGTCGGCGACCTGATCGCCGGCCTGATCGTCACCGTGCTGGTGATTCCGCAAAGTCTGGCCTACGCCATGCTGGCCGGACTGCCGGCGGAAGTCGGGCTTTATGCCAGCATCTTGCCGGTGGCCGCTTACGCCCTGGTTGGCAGCAGCATGACTCAGGCGGTCGGCCCGGTGGCGATCATCGCCATGATGACTGCCAGCGTGCTCGGGCCCTTGGCGGTGCCGGGATCATCGACGTATCAGGGCCTGGCGTCTTCCTTGTCCCTGCTGTCTGGAGGATTGTTGCTGGCTGGTGGCGTTCTTCGCCTCGGTTTCCTGGCCCAGTTGCTCAGTTGTCCGGTGATGGCGGCTTTTCTTGCCGGCTCGGCGATTCTGATCATTCTCGGCCAAGTCAAATACCTCTTTGGACTGCCGTCATCCATGTCAGGCATGTGGCCGGTGTTGTCCGTCTGGCGTCAACTAACCGACATCCACCTGCCGACGGCCTTGATCGCGCTGGTGACTCTGCTGCTGCTGACGCTTGGCCGCCGTGCCGTCGTCTGGAGTCTGGCCAGGGTGGGCGTCGGCGCGATATCTGCCGGATTTGCCGTCCGTTTGTTGCCGGTGACGGTGGTCGGCTGCTGGACCCTGGCCGTGATCGTTTTCGACCTTGACCGGAGCCACGGCGTGGCGGTGATTGGTCAGGTCGTCGAAGGGCTGCCGTCCTTGCTGTTTTTCATCCCTACATTGGAGACCGTGCAAATCCTGCTGGTGCCTGCGGCAACACTGGCCCTGGTGGGGATGGTCCAGAACGTGACCATGGCCCAGGCACTGGCGATCAAACGTCACGAGCCTTTCAGTGCCAACGCTGAACTGTTCGGACTGGGGCTGGCCAATATCGTCACGGCCTTCCATGGTGGCATGCCAGTGGGCGGCGGTTTGTCGCGGTCAGCGGTCAATGAAGCGGCCGGGGCGCGAACCCCGCTGGCCGGAGTGGTTTCGGCGGTGGCCATGGCCTTGGTGGCGGTGGGCGCGGCGCACTGGTTTTCCCGGGTTCCCCTGGCGGTGCTGGCAGCAAACATCATCGTCGGCGCCTGGCGGATGATCGATCTGCGCACTTTCCGGCGGGCGTGGGCGTACGACCGTGCCGATGGCATAGCCTATCTCGGTACCGCGATCGGGGTGTTGGTCGTCGGACCGGCGACAGGTATCGGATTGGGGATCGTTCTGTCGATGGGAACTTTGCTGTTGCGGGCCAGCACACCACATATCGCGGTCATCGGCCGCGTTCCGGGGACCGAACATTTCCGCAACATCGAACGTCACCGGGTGGAAACCCTGCCGCAGGTGATTTTCATGCGTATCGACGAAAGCCTCTTTTTCGGCAATCTCGGTCCCGTTGAACTGCGCCTGAAGCAGACCTTGGCGGCCTCGCCGGCGGTGCGGCATCTGGTCCTGGCCATGGGTGCCGTCAATCGGCTGGATGCCACCGCCGTCGAAGTGCTCGGCGAAATCAACCGCGATCTGAGTGCTCGGCAAATCCGTCTGCATCTGGCTGAAGTAAAGGGGCCGGTGCAGGATCGTCTGGTGAATACGGCGTTTTGGGAAACGTTGAGCGGCGAAGTATTCTTGTCGACGAACGCGGCTTTCGAGCAATTGCGTCAAGCGCGCTGACACGTGGCCAAAGCCTTGGCTACGAGCGCGCATCGGCGTTGGCGCAATATGATGTCATACTCTGCTGATTGGCGGTGGAATGATGGAGGGTGGGGTGTTCATGGCTGTATTGGCGAAGAAGGACGCGCGGCGAAGACGAGATACCGCTACCGGGTACAAAGTTAGTACAACATCTCTTCTGTAAATTTGTCAGCCGGTTTTCCGGGGCATTGCCGGGTGGAATTTTCGAACAGAACACTCTGAAGGGGTTGGCTTGCATAGCTCAAACATGGGAAAATTGGCAGTAACTGTCAATTAAATGACAGTATTGGCAAGGAAGATGTGATGGCAGACACGGTGGGTGAAATCCTCACGCTGGAGGAAGTCGCAGCCTTTCTGAAGGCGGGCAAGCGCACGGTTTAGCGGCTTGCAGCGGAACAAAAGATCCCAGCGTTCAAACTTGGTGGTACTTGGCGGTTCCGCAAAGTCGACCTGGGACAGTGGATCGCGCAGCAAACGATCAGCAGACAACGCAGGGGGAAGGCATGACAAAACAACAAGACCAAAGCCAGATCAAGTGGATTTCCGACTTCATCTGGAATATCGCTGACGACCGCCTGCGCGACGTCTACGTGCGCGGCAAGTACCGCGACGTGATCTGCCCTTCACTGTGCTGCGGCGGCTCGATGCCGTGCTCGAAGCCACGAAGAACGCAGTGCTGAAACATAAGAAGTTCCTCGACACCCTCAAGGTGGCCGAGCAGGACGGCGCGCTGCGCCTGGCGGCAGGACAAGCCTTCTACAACGTCTCGGAGTTCACGCTGGCCAAGCTCAAGGCCAGTGCGGCAGGCCAGCGCCTGCGCGATGACTTCATCGCCTATCTCGATGGCTTCTCGCCCAACGTGCAGGAAATCCTCACCAAGTTCAACTTCCGCAACCAGATTCAGAAGCTGGTGGATTCCCACGTTCTCGGCTACCTGATCGACGACTTTCTCGACCCCGAGGTCAATCTCGCGCCGCTGCCGGTGAAGGATGCCGACGGCCGCATCAAGCTCCCGGCGCTGGACAACCACGGCATGGGCACGGTGTTCGAGGAGCTGAGCCCTTGCACCTGCATTCAGCAAGCAAGCTGCGCAAGAACAAGGGAGACGAAGCATGAAGCCCTCCGATACCAGCGAATTGGGCCTGGAGCGTCTGATCGTGCGTCACCTGCCGGGCATTAGCGAGCCCTCGCCTGCTGCAGCGAACTCGTTGCAGGAGTCAGAAGCCATCTACGGGTCGGCTGGCTATGTGCTGGGTCGGGCGAGCGATTACAACCGCGATGTGGCGCTGGATGTGGTGCAGTTGCTGGCCTTCCTGCAGGCCACCCAGCCCAAGGTGGTGGACACGCTGGAACTGGGAACCGACCCAAAAGCAGACGGCATCAAGCACACTCAGTTTCTGCACCGGCTGCAGGGCGAGATTACCAAGCGCGGCGTGGTGGACGTGCTGCGCAAGGGCGTGAGCCACGGGCCGGTACACATCGATCTCTACAAGCTGCTGCCCACGACGGGCAACACTGCCGCAGCGGACGCCTTCGGCAAGAACATCTTCAGCGTCACTCGGCAGGTGCGCTACAGCAACAGTACTGGCAACGACGGCGGCAACGAACTGGACTTGGTCGTCTTCATCAACGGCCTGCCGGTGCTGACTTTCAAGCTGAAGAACTCGCTGACCAAGCAGACCCTGGCTGACGCCATCGTCCAATATCAGAGCAAGCTCGCGTCGTCGACCTGCACGTGCACGGCGTGCGCCTCGAACTGGAAGGGCATGTCATTCCAGACTTCGGGTGGCGAACCTTTAAGGGACGCAGTGGAGAACCACGCGGGAACTTCG
The DNA here is from genome assembly GCA_031732795.1 of Accumulibacter sp. GTDB lineage: Bacteria > Pseudomonadota > Gammaproteobacteria > Burkholderiales > Rhodocyclaceae > Accumulibacter. Next base: position 45,051 of record JAVMKC010000006.1, read on the forward strand.
GGTTCACCAATCCGCCGGCGCGCAAACGCAGACGGCGGGCACATGGCTCGCCGTCATCGGGGAAATCAAAGGCGTGGTTTCAGGCGCCGGGGGAAGCCCAGGAGCCGACGCTGCTCGGCCCAGTCGCGGGGTGGCAGGTCCTGGCGGCCATGCAGCGTGTGCAGGTTCAGAGGCCGGGGCTGGCGACCCTCGAAGATCGCCTCGACGATGTCCGGAGCCAGCATGGTCATGCGCAGCACCTCGGCCGCCCAGCCCAGCTCATGTAGCGCGCGGGTTTGGACAGTGCCAAGCCGAGCGACTCAAAGTGAAGGACAAGGGCAAGCCGGGGTCTGCTGCACAGCACGCGGCCTACAGCGCGCCCGTGTTCACGCAGCAACGCGTGGGGCTGTACGCGATGCCGTGCGCGGCAACGGGAAAGGAGGTCGCCATTACGTGATCTCACCACCCGATGCGCCCAGGCTCGCGCCGACTTCAAGAGCCTGACCTTTACAATTTTTGGAGTGTGTGAAATGAGCGGAAAAAACCAATGGGTCGTACCCATCAACGGCGGGTGATCAGTGGGGTGTGCGAGGAGAAGGCAACGGCCGTCTCACCTCCATCCATGACACGCAGCAACAGGTGATTGAGACCGTGCGCGGGACATTGCCATCAACCAGCAGAGCGAGATGCTCATCCAAGGACGGAACGGCCAGATCCGTGAGCGCAATAGCTACGGTGACGACCTGTTCCCACCCAAGGGCTGACGTGGAGGCTGGCCTCGCGGGTTTGCCGTTGTGCTTTGCTCGTGCAAACCCGCGAGCCAACCATTCCCGTCGGCGCACGCATAAGTGGTTGACGAACAACGCCGTCTGCGTGTGCCACGGCGAAAAAGTTGGCGCAGGTTTCGAGAGAAGATAGGGCGGAACAGGGGCGAACCGGGCACGGTGTCGCCCCTTGCCCGACGACGGGCGGCACACGCAGAACGGCCCGGAAACAATGCCATATTTCTATTGACAGCTCCCCTCATTGCAATTGCACAATTCGTTTGTCGTAAAGTTGTTTAAATTTCAACCAAGAACAAAGAAAATCAAAGCATGCAGGGAGTGTATCAAGATACCACTGCGGATTCGCAGTGGGGAATAGACACGCAGGTCGCGCTGTGGCTGCTCGGTAGCCTGTGCAACCTGCATCGTATTCCTTTTGATGCGTCACTCGTCGCTCAGGACTACCCGCCGCCGTATGACTTGGGCACTCTTATCGACGCCGCACGCAGTTTGGGCTTTCAAGCCGCGCTGAGCCGCACCGAAGGGCTTGATTGGTCCACAGCCCCGCTGCCCGCCATCGCCTTTCTCACTGCAGTGCCACTGCCTCCGGCGGCAAGCGCCGGCGAACAGCTGGAAGCGAACGAGATTGCAGCCGCCCCGCAGACACAGCCCATTCTCATCCTCAAAGCTGACGCTGAGCAACTCTTTTACTTCCGCCCCGGTCAACAAGCTGAAACTCTCCCCGTTGCCGATACCGACGCCCAGCTTGCTCCGCAGATTCTCTTTGTGGCCCGTCCCTCAAGCGCTGGCACGACGGCTGACGATCCGGACGCTGCCGCACAGAAGCAAGAATTCAGCTTTCGCTGGTTTGTCCCCGAACTTCTGAAGCACAAGCGCATCTGGCGCGATGTGCTGCTGGCCAGCCTGGCCATCCAATTCGTTGGTCTCGCCACCCCACTGTTCACGCAGGTCATCATCGATAAGGTAGTCGTCCACCAGACCAAGAGCACGCTATGGGTGTTGGGCATTGCGCTGATCATGTTCATGCTCTTTACCAGTGGCATGACTTGGCTGCGCCAATATCTGGTGCTGCACACTGGCAACCGCATTGATGCCGTCTTGGGCAGCCAGGTTTTTCGGCATTTGCTGCGCCTGCCGTTGCCGTATTTCGAACATCGCCCCACCGGCACCCTGATCGCCCGTCTGCATGGGGTGGAAACCATTCGCGAGTTCATTACTGGTACGGCGGTTTCGCTCTGCCTCGACCTGCCCTTTTTGCTCATCTTCCTCGCGGTGATGTTTTCCTATAGCCGGCAGCTCTCGCTCATTGCCGTGGGGCTATTGGGGCTGATTGCCTTTTTGTCGTTCCTTGCCGCCCCGGTTTTTCGGGACAAACTCAATCAGCAATTCCTGCATGGTGCACGGCAACAAGCCTTCCTCACCGAATACGTGGCAGGTATGAGCACCATCAAGTCGCTGCAGATGGAAGCCGACGTCGACAAGAAATACAGCGACCTTTTCGCGCAATACCTCGCTGCCGGCTTCGCCACCAAGCAGGTAGGCAATACCTATAACGTCGTCGCCAACGGGTTGGAGCAGGTCATGACACTTTCCATCCTCATCGTCGGCGCCCTGCTGGTGATTGGCGGCAGCCAGGGTGGCGAGACCTTCACCGTCGGCATGCTGGTGGCCTTTCAAATGTTCGCCAGCCGCATGAGCCAGCCGCTGCTGCGCCTCGTTGGGCTGTGGCAGGAGTTCCAGCAGGCCAATATCTCGGTCAAGCGCCTGGGCGACATTCTCGACATGCCGCAGGAACCCCATACTCTGACCCCAGCCCGCGAAGGCAGAAGCCAAGGTCGCCTGGCCATCCACGACATCGCCTTCCGCTGCGGCGAACACCTTCCCTGGCTGTATCAAAACCTCAACATCGTCTTTGCCCCCGGCAAACTGACCGTGCTGATGGGGCCCAGCGGTTGCGGCAAGAGCACGCTGGCCAAGCTGATGCTGGGCTTCTACCGCCCCAATGAAGGGCAGATCCAGCTCGATGGGCGTGACATTCGCTATCTCGCTGCCAACGAACTGCGGCAGAACTTCGGCGTGGTGCCACAGGAGACCGTGCTGTTCTCCGGCACCTTGTATGACAACCTAGTCATGGCGCACCCGCATGCCAGCTTCGAGGAAGTCATCCAGGCTTGCAAGGCTGCGGAGATCCACGAGGTGATCGAACACCTGCCCGCAGGCTACCAGACCGAGGTGGGCGAGCGCGGCACAGGACTTTCGGGCGGGCAGCGCCAGCGCATCGCCATTGCCCGCGCCTTACTCAAGCGCCCGAAGATTCTGATTTTCGACGAGGCGGTATCGAATCTGGATCAGCAGACCGCCGAGCACTTTGCGCAGACGATCAACCGCCTGAAAGGCAAGGTGACGATGATCTTCATCACGCATCAAGTGCCCAAGGGATTGCAGGTGGATGAGGTGGTGAATATGGGGCAGCATGCGTTGAGCATGCCTGTGGTCTCGACCGCCTCATGACCTCAGCGGATGGAACGATTGCCGGATACGACAGAACACGCATTCACGAATATCGGCATTGAAATACAGGAGCTTTGCCATGGCTTTCAAGAATGAATACGTTCCCGAAGCGGATTACGAAAAATACGACATGAAAAGGGCGTGTGCGGAGCACAACCAACCTCTTGGTCGAAACAGGTATATTTGGTTTGAATACTGGACTGTTGATCGCGAGAAAGAGTAACCGTTCACACCCTCTTAAGAAACGCCGCCAGCGTGAGGATTTGTATGGC
>JAVMKC010000007.1:0-48015 GCA_031732795.1 Accumulibacter sp.
AGTAGCCGTTTCGAATCATTTTCACGCCTTGAATGCGATGCATTTGCTGTTCGGCGCGCCGGGAGATTTTGTTGGCGGTTTCAATGTCGTTCGTATTCATGAGCACAATTATACGACAAAATGCATAAATATGTCTCAATTATATTAATTTGTTAGCAGGCTCCGGCGCTATATTAGAGGCTCCCAATATTTTGTAAGGTTTGATCTCTCATTTGCGGCATGATTTCCCCCTTTTCTTACGCTGCTTCATTTAGCAGGCGCAATTTGCCCTATCCGGATAGATTGCGACATGCTCAAGTAGGCCAGCGTGTTGATGGTGGTGGAGCGAAAGTACGCTTCTGTGACTTGGCATTCGAAGGTTCGGGAGTACGGGCAATCGCTCAGTCGCTTGAGCCGGTACACCGCGTTTTCGGCGATGTTGCGCTGGTGGTGACCGCTGTCGTTCTTCCAACCAGCAAGTCTTTTGGCGCCGATTTCCTGGAGAAAGGCGTCGGGGTGCTCGGCTCCCCTCGCGACGGCGCCGTAACGTGGCGGCCGCGCGCCGCGCTCGGTGGTCGCCGTATGGCAGCCGCGGCTGTCGTAGGCGCCATCGGCTGAGACCTGCGAAACCTCTCCGTCGAACTCATCGAACAGTCCTGGCACGATTTGACTGTCGCCCCCGGCGGTGGTCGTCACTTCAATGCCGGTGATGTCCTTAGCTGTTTCGTCCACAGCCAGATGGCTCTTGCGCCAGGTGCGGCGCTTGCCGACACCATGTTGACGCACCTTCCATTCGCCTTCGCCAAAAATCTTCAGCCCCGTCGAATCAACCACGACGTGCGTCGCCCCCTGACGCGGCCGGCGCAGTATTTGCACCGAAAGCGCTCCGGTTCGTCGCGACAGGGAGGTGTGATCCGGCACCGGCAGGCCCAGGTCACTCAGACTTATCAGCGACTTGATCAATCCTTCCGTGACGCGGTACGGCAACTGAAACGAAGTCTTGATCTTCAGGCACGTCTGAATCGCTGTTTCCGAGTACCACTCAGGCTTACCGCGCCCGATCGGACGCGGCGGCGTCCAACTCTCCCGGATGCTTGTCTCCTCGAACCAGATCGTCAGATTGCCCCGCGTCCGGTCGTACTCCGGCTCATTCGTCACCCGACACCGGTGCTTTACGTCCACCTCGCCCGTCTCGGGCTTCACGCGCACGGCCATGCCCAAACCCTCCGATACTAACACTCGCCACACTCAAAATAATGCCAATATACTACACCAATGCCTGGCGACACTGGAAATGCCCGGTATGGATGTCGGCCTTCCGAAATCCCTCCAAAACGAGAATCGCGCCAGAAATTTATCCATCATTCACTTGCCTTCCGAAGCCTTATAGTCGGCGTAAGTGTTACTCAAGCCTTCTCCAAGCTTTACACGCGCAGAACACCCCAACTTCTCTAGGAGTGAAACATCCATCAATTTTCGTTGGGTACCATCCGGCTTGCTTGGGTCGAATTCGATCGCGCCGTTAAAGCCGATGACCTTGTCGATTGTTTCTGCCAACTGGCGAATGGTGATGTCTTCACCAGTTCCCACATTGATGTGCGACAGCATCGGCTGGGTATGGGCGGCATAGGTGGCTTGATCCAGATTCATCACATGGACACTGGCCTTGGCCATGTCGTCAACGTAGAGGAATTCGCGCATTGGCGCGCCTGTGCCCCAAAGACGAATGCAAGGAGCAAAGTTCAAGATGCAAGTTTCGTAAAGTTGGCGTTTTATGTCGTCGGGAATCGGGCCGTGGATGCGTTCGTCGTCTTCTATGGCGGACCAATTGTGTTTGGCGGCGAGTTTGGCCAAGTGGAACTTGCGGATCATGGCCGGGATAACGTGGCCGTTTTGTAGATCGTAGTTGTCGCCCGGCCCGTAGAGGTTGGTCGGCATCACGCTGCGGTAGTCAGTGCCATATTGACGGTTGTAGCTTTCGCAGAGCTTGATGCCGGCAATCTTGGCCACGGCGTATGGTTCGTTGGTGGGCTCCAGAGTGCCGGTCAGCAGTGCTTCTTCGCGCATCGGCTGCGATGCCATCTTGGGGTAAATGCAACTGGAGCCGAGAAAGAGCAGTTTTTGCACGCCGACTTTCCACGCTTCATGGATGGTATTGGCTTCGATAATCAGGTTCTGGTAGATGAATTCGGCCGGGTAAGTGTTGTTGGCATAAATGCCGCCGACCCTGGATGCCGCCAGGTAGACCTGATCAGGCTTTTCCGTTTGAAAGAAAGCGCGCACGGCGGCTTGGTCGGTGAGGTCCAGTTCAGCATGGGTGCGAGTAACGATGTTGGTCTGGTCTTGAGCTTCTAACACACGGACGATGGCAGAGCCGACCATGCCACGGTGGCCAGCGACGTAAATTTTGGGTTGGCTCATTGCAAACTCACTCATGATGGTTCATGGTCTTGAAACCAGCTAGCTTGACTAGCGCATCGCGTTTGGCAGAAGTGTAGTCGGCCTGCACCATCTCCTTGACCAGTTCCTGCAGGCTGGTTTGCGGTGTCCAGCCCAGCTTTTCGCGAGCTTTGCTAGGATCGCCGAGCAGGGTTTCGACTTCGGTGGGGCGGAAGTAGCGCGGATCTACACGAACAACCGCTTCGCCGACCTTGGTCTTTACATCTGGATTGGTAACGCTTTCAACGAGGCCCACTTCCTGTTCCCCCTCGCCCTCAAAGCGGAGCTTGATGCCGAGTTCTTCGGCGGCGAATCCAACAAACTGACGCACGCTGTATTGCACACCAGTGGCGATGACGAAGTCTTCGGGTTTTTCCTGTTGCAGCATCAGCCATTGCATTTCGACGTAGTCACGGGCATGCCCCCAGTCACGCAGTGCGCTCATGTTGCCGAGATAGAGACAATCTTGCAGGCCGAGGGCGATGCGTGCAATGGCGCGAGTAATCTTGCGAGTTACGAAGGTTTCGCCACGCACTGGGCTTTCGTGGTTGAAGAGAATGCCGTTGCAGGCGTAGATGCCGTAAGCCTCGCGGTAATTGATGGTGATCCAGTAAGCGTAAAGCTTGGCCACCGCATAGGGACTGCGCGGGTAAAAAGGAGTGCTTTCCTTTTGCGGGATTTCCTGGACCAGACCGTAGAGTTCCGAAGTGCTGGCCTGGTAGAAACGGGTCTTTTTTTCGAGCTTGAGGATGCGGATGGCTTCAAGCAGGCGCAAGGCGCCGGTACCGTCGGCATTGGCAGTGTATTCCGGCTCTTCAAAACTGACGGCCACGTGACTTTGGGCAGCCAAATTGTAGATCTCATCCGGTTGCACCAACTGAATGATGCGGATCAGGCTGGTGGAATCGGTGAGGTCGCCGTGGTGGAGAATGAACCGCCGATCAGTTTCGTGTGGGTCCTGATAGAGATGGTCAATGCGGTCAGTATTGAACAGCGACGAACGGCGTTTGATGCCATGGACTTCGTAACCCTTCTTCAATAGCAGCTCGGCTAGATAAGCGCCGTCCTGGCCAGTTATCCCGGTAATAAGTGCGACTTTTTTTGGTCCCGACATTTCTTGTGGTCACTGAAGTGAAGGTTTTTCGTGTGCCACCGACTTGAGCACGTCGACTATTTCTTGTAGGAGTAGCGGTAAACGTAGCCTTTATAGCCATAGCGGTAACGCTGACGATCTGTGTTCAAGTCATTGAAAATAAAACCATTCACATGCACACCCGCCTGATTTAAACGTTTGACGGCCTGCTCCAGCTCTTGAATCGGTTGTTTGCCAGCCCGCGCCACTAACAGGGTAGCCCCAACATGCCGACCGATGATCGCCGCATCGGAAACGGCGAGAATCGGCGGCGCATCAACGATCAGGATGTCGAAGCGCTGACCGAGTTCGAGTAAAAGTTGCTCGAATCGTGGGTGCATCAGCAATTCGGAAGGGTTCGGCGGAATGTGACCGGTGGTGACGACGAAAAGATTCGGCATTCGCGTGGCCTTGACGATATCGTCCAGCACGTTCTGACCGGCAACGAATTCCGAAACGCCTACATCTCGTGGCAAGCCGAACTCCTTGTGGATGTGGCCACGGCGCAAATCGCCGTCGACAACAGCGATGCGTTTGCCAAGCTGCGCCAACACGGCACCCAGATTTTTCGAAATGAAGCTCTTGCCTAGGCCAGGACTGGAACCGGTGATCAGCAAGGAGCTGCGCTGTGCGTCGAGCATGGCAAAATGTAGCGTCGTACGCAGACTGCGTAAGCTTTCGATGGCGTCGTCGTCCGGCTGGATGGTAGTCAGCAGTTCACCGACACTTTCACCGGTCTTAATTTTTCGGCTCAGCAGCAGTTCCGCTTTGCTATGCGGTACCGTCGCATACACTGGCAGCCCCAGTCTGGCTTCGATGACTTCGGGGTCTTCCACCGCAACGCGCAGGGCACGGAGCACCCAAACCGCAATCAGGCTGACAAATAAACCAAGCAGCGCGGCAACAGCCAGGATGGCTATCGGTCTGAGTCCTACCGGCAGACGCGGCACGGCGGCGGTATCGATGACACGCACATCCCCAACAGTCCCGGCCTTGGAAACCTTGAGTTGCTGAGCGGTATTGAGCAGTTCGGTGTACAGCTTGGTAGACACTTCGACATCGCGCGCCAGGCGAAGGACGGTCTGTTGCGTATCTGGCAACTTGGACACGGCGCCTTCGAACTGCTTGCGACGCTCGTTGAGCCGGGCCAGTTTCGCGTCGACAGCCTGTATCGCCGGGTGCTCGGACGTAAAACGTTGACGCAGCTCTTCCCGTTCCTGCTTGAGCTTGAGCGCCGCGTCTTCAATTTCGACAACAGATTTCAGAACACTTTGTGTTTCGATACTGAGATCGAGCGAACCCCGGCTCTGGCGGTAAGTATTGTAGGCTGCTTCGGCGGTATCGACCTGGGCTTTAAGAGCGGGGAGTTGCGTCTCGAGGAATTTGAGAGTTTTTTCCGCCTCCGCCGAGCGACGTTCAACATTCTGGCGCACATAGGTATTGAGAATTTCGTCGAGAACGAGCGCAATCTTATTGGCATCGCTACCGAGCAAAGACAATTCCAGCACACCGGATTTTTTCCCACGTTCTTTGACAGCGTATTGCTTGCGAATTTCGTCAATTGCCAGTTCGTTCGACCGTTTGATGAGCCAAAAACAGGTTCCCGGTCTGGCAGTCAACTGCGCGACGAATATTGAAAAACCATTGTCTGTGGATCTCACGCCGACTTTTCCCTTGAGGAGAAATTCGTCATTTTTATCGACAACGACAAAACTCCCTGCTTCGCCAGCGACGAGATTCAATGTTTCATCTAGAAAAGACTCTGGCACATCCAGTGAGTCGACTTGAATTCTCTCCCCGCCCCACGCATAACTGGAAAAACCGAACAAAGCATCTCTCACGTCATCACCATTGTAACGGCGGGCAATGGCGTTACCGATCAATGGGAAGGTTCGAGGCAGAGCAACGATGTCTAACTTCAACTTATTGACGACACGACCGAGCACCATGCGCGACGCTAGAATCTCCAACTCGGCGGCAACCGTTGTGTCGTCTCCCAGCAAAGGCTGCAACGCTTTGAGCGAGCCGACCCCAGCGCTTTTTTCCTCTACTTGGAGCAAACCGTCGGCACGATAAACCGGCTTGGCAACAAAAATATACAACAGTCCAATAACCACGGAGATCATGGTGATTGCGACGATCTGCCAACGGTAATCCATGACTGCAGCGATGATTTCACCGATGGAAATGCCTTCGCTTTCGTCGTCGTGAACAATTTGCGTTGTCGACGCAGCTACAGGGTAATGCTGATCGTTTTCCATGCGTTATCCGTTATACCCGTCCCAGAAAGAAGTATCGGCAAAGAAATAGAGTACCGACGTAATCGATACGGTGCGGTATCAGCGAGCGGTTGTGTTTGTTCATTGCCGCCCGCCGAAAAGCGGATAACGCGTACCGCTGGTCAGATTGAGCATGTTGGATGTGGGTAAAATATTGGAGATCACTCGATTCCAGCGAATGATATCGGCAGCATCAACGTAAACAATATCGCGTGGTTTCAGTGGGAAGCGATCGGCCAATAACATGGCATCCGGCGAACGTCCGTCGAGATGGAAGAGTTCCGGCGTATCGCTGTCGCTACGCATGACGTAGATCCAGCGCGGACTGGCACGGTCCTGATTGATATGGCCGGCATCGCTCAGGGCTTCGGCAAGCGTCGAGCGCTTTTTGTTCATGGTCATTGAACCCGGCTTCAGAACCTCGCCCAATACGAAAATCTTGTTGTAGCTGCGGTCGGAGACATTGAGGATATCTCCAGGTTCCAACAAGGTGTTCTGTTCGGTAGCTCCATCTTCGTACATAGCTTGAATATCGACACGATAGGTGGTGCCGCGTCGGGTAAGCAGCACCCGGCTGTAATCGGCTTCGGCGGTAAAGCCTCCGGCGCGATTGACGGCCTCAAGAACGGTCATCGGAATATCGGTGATATCCTGTGTACCGGGTTTGGCAACCTCTCCGACCACATACACCCGTTTGCTGCGAAACTGTGCCATTCGAACGTCAATTTGCACCTTTTCGATGTACTTGGCGAGTTTATTGGCCAGAATGTCGCGCACTTCACGAGTGGTTTTTCCCGCCACCTTAATCACGCCAACATAGGGATAGAAAATCGTCCCGTCTTCGGCCACTACGGTGCCCGCCTGTTCGGCGGTACGAAAAGTGCCTGCTGGCGTGGTCAACTCCGGATGATCCCAAACGATGATGGAAATAATGTCCCCTGGGCCAAGTCGGTAATTGATGGCTTGAGCCGCCGGGTCAACCTGCGAACCCCGCGCTGGATTGGTATTGGCACCGCTACCCATCGGTCGATTCGGACGAGCCGCTTTGAACATATCGATGATCAGTTCGGCACTGATCTGCTTTACCTTGATGTTTTCTGGAATGATGTCTTCGCCTTTTTGTACGGGCACTTTGACTTCTGATTGCTCGCCTGGAGAATAGCTGTGATTACCCGGCGACAAGGCGCAAGCAGACAGCGAACCGATCAGCAGACCAATCAGCATCAAGCGGAACGTACTGATCGGCGCAACAGATTTAGTCATCCTTCAATCCTTTTATCACTCGGTGAAACTGTCCATTCTCGAGACGGGCCTCAATCTTTTCAACACAAACCGCGATGTCAAACACCACGCTGAAAGCTCTAAAAATAATTTGCACATTAAAACAATTTTTTGTATTAAAATTTCCTGGACAGTCGTCACTTGACCAGGAAAGGCCGCAACACTGCCAGCCGGAGCCGGCTATTTGGCAGATCGAAACTTGTTGAGCCACGAGGCAATGGCGGCATGAATGAGTTGCAAAGCATGGACATGCGCCCGCTCTCCACGTTGGAAGGGATCGGGAATTTCGACATTCTGCCATTGCCCCAGCAAGAAAGTTTTACCACGCGCGACCGGATCAATACGCAAAACCTCCTGCCGATGGTGCTTTTCCATGACCAGCACCAGATCTGCCCAGCGGAGGTGCGCAATAGAGAGTTGCGCAGCGCGATGTGCTTTAAGATCCAGACCTTCAGCCCGCAACAGCGCTCCCATGGTCTCATCTACAGGATGATTGACCAACGCGCCGGTGCCCGCTGAACTCACCGTTCCCCGCCAAGCACGTACCTCTTCCAGTTGTTGTCGCAGGATATATTCCGCAGCAGGGCTACGGCAGATGTTACCTGTACAGACAATAAGAATCTTATTGAACAAAATACATCTCAAGCACCACGCAAATAAGCCCTAAACCCTGACAAAGTTAACCCTTCTCTTATTGCAGCTCAAGACATCCGTATAAATCGGCGCATTTCTTGATTTCGCTCGCCGATCTTTTTCACGTCGACAGCCCATTATTTTATTATTCACGCGCACTATTCGCCGTTCGTTTTCCTTGTTACGTCGCATGAACAAACGCAGTTGCAAATCGTGCGAACCGTCAGCGAAATGGTTTTTTACATGAGACATGAGTCTCCGGATTTCTCGAGCAGGTGCCTCATCGAAACCACCATCGATCTCAATTAGAGCATAGGTATTGGCGTCACCTAGTTTCTGATGATCAACCTGATGAAGGCTAAAGCGGTAATCGTAGCGGCCTGTGAATTTTTCAGCAAGCACATCAAGTATTTTTTTGGCAGCCTCTTTTTCAAGATACCCAACGAAAACCCCACACGCTGGAACCGGAATCAGCCCCAAAGCGGCGTTCAACCGACGGAGATTGAGCACGAAATGTCGGGGTTGAAAAATCACATAGGCGTAAGTTGCAAAAACCCCTATGAAAAACCAGAACATCAGATATTCCGGTAGCTTAAGCCACAGTCCGGCAATACCGATCCCTCCCAAAACCAGTTGGAGCAGCGAGACGATACACACGGTGTCGCTGACGCGAAATCCTGCACGCATGAACAGATGATGAAGATGATTCCTATCTGCATGAAAAGGGGACTTTCCAGACCGGATGCGTCGCAGCATGACACTTACAGTATCCATGAGCGGCACGGCAAAAAACCACAAGGCAGTCACCGGCGTCATTGCTGGGCGTTCTCCTTGCGAAAGCGCGATGAACAGCCAAGCAAAAACGAATCCGAGCAACATACTACCGTTATCACCAAGAAAAACTCGTGCTTGCTTATTTGATGAATAGCGCAGATTGTAATAAAGAAAACCTGCAACACCACCCATGAGGGCAACAGCAAAAATCAGATATGTAATGCTATGCACGGCGGCGGCCACGGCAGCAACCAATGCCAAGCTGATAAAGGATAGCGAACCCGACAAACCATCGATACCATCAATCATGTTCAGCGCATTAATGAGCCCAATGGTAGCGAAAACGGTAAAAGGCACGGCAAAAATACCCAAATTAATGGGTAAGGAATGGAAAATCCGACCCAAGGTTGCGAGTTCAACACCACCCCAATAAACCATGCCAAGAGCGACAACGGCTTGAATAAGTAGACGAGATTTGAATCCGAGATGCCACATGTCATCAACAAGACCGGTGACAAACAGAATCGCGGCACCAACCGCCATAACCCGGAGCGGATGTAGAGAAAGACCCGGGAAATAAGTCGAACCGCAATAAAGAACGGTCATCACGATCGCAACAAGACCGAAGCCGCCAACGAAAGGCGTACTGGAGCCATGCTGCTTGTGCCCACCAGGATGATCCAGCAACCCCAGACGCGCGGTAAGAAATATCCCGAACCGAATAACCACCGCTGCAATGATCACACACAACCCAAAAAAAAGGGCCAAAGACATGATGGCCGCCCCCACGCGCGGCAAAAAACACCCTCTCAGTGCTGAAAAGCACTGTCGATAGGCTTAGCACGAGTCGGCGAGTGGCAAACCACCCGCCTTAGCTTAGAAGAGAAGCAAGGTCAGCCTGGAATCAGGCTCGACGACGGGCTGCCAGCAAGCCGAACAGTCCAACGCCGAGCAGGGCCAAACCAGCCGGCTCGGGAACAGCAAGCGCGACGTCGTAATTGCCCGTATAGGAAACCATGTCAGGAGCATGAACACCCGAGGGCGTCGCCTTGAAGCCATAAAGATAGACCGGGTCAGAATTATCGAAACCGACCTTGACCACCTCGCTGACTTGATGAACACCAGTCAGCACCGGCGCTGCGGTACCGACGCTGAGGTTATTCAAGAATGCTGTCGCATTGAACAAACCGGCCAAACCAACGGACAGCTTATTACCGGTGACATCGACATAGGAAATATTCGGGTCACTAACCAGTTGCCACAAAAACCGCGTCGAGACACCTGGATCGATGTCGACGACGAGGAAATTATGCAAGGCAGTATTCAAATCCGCTGCGCCCAACTGCACGCCGAATGTCGAAACGGCGGCATCCTGGATATACTGGATGGCCAGCGCATTGCCATTGTTGGTCCAGTCCGCAGAAGTCAAGCTGCTGAGAGTGACATGATGAGCACCGGCCACGCCACTCAGAGTTGTCACCGGCCCGCCAAACTTGCTCAATTCGATATTCCCACCAGGAGCGCTTGCATTGCCGCCCAAAGCATTGGCAATGCTCGTCGCCGTTTGCGGTACCGGCACGAGCAAGCCACCAGCCCCCTCTCCCCAAACAATGACACTCCCAGTGATCACAACACTGCTCAACGCCGTTGCTGACGCACCAGCCGCAGCCGTCATGATCACTGCCGAGACCAACGCTTTTACCTTAAACCCGAATGTACTCATAAAAAACTCCCAAAATGATAACGATCAGCGCGTAAGAACGACCAACCGAACCACATCAACAAAACACCAAAACTCAAGAGTAGCTGAGTTAGTCACAGTGGAAATTGACAGAAAGCAGCCAATACATTCCCCTAGAAATCGCAAGCAAAATACATACCTAATATATCAAGCCATTGTAAGCAATGAAATAATTCACACATTCGTTGCGCTTTTTTCGACAAAGTGTAAAAAAATCCGACACTCCAGAACGCTTTTTCAGGGTTGTCAAAGAATCACTCTTAAACCATAACGTTATTCTCATAGCCCAACTGCATCAACCACCAGACGGCCTGCCTGCTCCCAAGTGTCTAATTTTCCGCAAGCGCATTCAAAAAATATCGAATTCGCATAGTCGACTGATTCTACGAGCACTTGCGTGAATCCTATGTCAGGCTGAGAAACTTCGTACGGAAGGAGTCGGAGGTGGTGGCGATCAAGCGCGGGATCTTGCGGCCGTTCTTGCGCCATACCGATCCAAGGCACATGAGTGCCATGACGAACTGGCGCAACACGGCGAGATTGTGGCTGACGTGATCGGCACGAACGCGTATTGGATCGTCGGCAAAAGCGACATTAGCCAGCTTGCGCGGACTGTTGGCGTAGGCCGCCAGTTCCAGCGGCTCTGCCAGCTGGAAACGCGGCAGTCGGACTTTCGGTAGCCGCGTGCGGCTGTAGTTGAGGTTTCGAACTGGATCGCCAAAGCCGCCCGATTCGTGCCGGATTCGTGCCGGATTCGTGCCGGATTTGGGCCATGAATTGCGCCACGCGCTACCGACTGGCCGAGATTTTGTATTCAGCGCATACCGCTTGCTCGACCGCTTCTGAAGGCTTCGCTGTAGTTGCTGCGCACATTCGGTACTCAGTGGGCGACTTGCTCGGAGGCAACTTTGACCGGTGTCGTGGTTTCCTCTTCAGGGTGGAGGGCGGGTGCTATCCAGGCTGTTGGCCAGTGTGAATGTCTGAATGCAGCCGGCCGCTCAGCGCAGTGAGTATTTACGCATGAAATTGCGTTGCAGTCGCCGCCAGGGATGGAAGCGCCCGGGGCGCAAGGTGCGGACGATGTGGATGACACCGGCGTCTACGGCCGAACCGGCTGGCGCTTCGACGGCGTCGAAGCCCAGGGAACGGGCCAGGCCGAGCATCGCGGCGTTGTCGGCGAGTACGTCGCCGTGCATCCGGCGCAGGCCACGACGCGAGGCTTCACGGAGCAGCGCCTTGAGCAGGCGGCGGCCGATGCCCTGCCCTTGCCATTCGTCGCCCAGCAGCAGCGAGAAGGCGGCGCCCTGGCCGTCGTCGTGGACGAAGCGGCCGCCGCCGATCGGCTGCTGCTGATCGCCGTCATGGCGCAGAACGACAAGCAGATAGTCCCGCGCCGGATCGATGCTCAGCAACTGGTGGACCGCGAGACCGGAAAATTCACGGATGGTGCCGAAGAAGCGGTTGCGCCGGGTTTGCGGAGACAGGCTGTTGAGCCAGTCACCGACCCGTTCTTCGTCACCCGGCTGCAAGGGCGGCAGCGGCCGCATTTCGAGCCGGCTGCCGTCGAGCGACAGCCAACGTTCGATGCGCCCGGCCGGCGGCGAGTAGGGAAGGATATGCCAAGTCATCGGCCGATTATGCGCGCTTTCCACACCTGACGAACGGCGGTTTTGCGGACTCCAGCCGTTCCGGCGAGGCAGTCGTCGGGAATTGGCCGGCTGTCACACGTCTGCAACAGGCGGCGGCTAGACTGGCTGGGCCTCGATACGGGGCTTTCTTTGTGGAGTACCTCATGATCAAGCGAAGCTTTTTTCTGAAACCGCTCAGCGCTCTGACGATTGCCGCTGCCGCGATGACTTGCAACGGCACCGCTTTGGCTGCCGACATCACCGGAGCCGGCGCGACTTTTCCCTATGCCGTGTATACGCAATGGGCGGAAGCGTACCAGACGGCGACGCGCAAGCAGGTCAACTATCAGGGCATCGGTTCCTCGGGCGGCGTCAAGCAGATCAAGGCGCGCACCGTCGATTTCGCCGGCACCGACGCGCCGCTCAAGGAGAGTGAACTGGCGTCGGCCGGCCTGGTGCAGGTGCCGACGGTGATGGGTGGCGTGACGCTGGTGGTCAATCTGCCGGGAATCCCGTCCGGCAAACTCCGGCTCGACGGGACGACGGCGGCGGAGATTTTCCGCGGCGCGATCAGCCGCTGGAACGCGCCGGCGATCGCCGAGCAGAATCCGGGGTTGAAACTGCCGGATCTGGCGATCACCCTCGCCCACCGTTCGGACGGCTCGGGAACGACGGCGGCGTTTGCCGACTATCTGGCACGGCAATCACCGGCGTTCCGTAGCGCGGTCGGCGTCGGGACGACGGTCAATTGGCCGGCGAATGCCGTCGGCGGCAAGGGCAACCCGGGTGTTGCCGCCAACGTGCAGAAAATCGCCGGGGCGATCGGTTATGTCGATATCGCCGACGCCCTGAAGAACCGGCTGTCGTTCGTGGCGTTGAAGAACAAAGCCGGCCGGTACATCGTTCCGTCGCAGGAGGCAGTGGCGGCAGCGGCAAGCGGGGCCAATTTCAGAAGTCAGGGCATGGCGCCGGATCTGCTCGATCAGCCGCAGGAGTCGGCGTGGCCGATCACCACCGCCACCTATGTGCTGGCTTACGCCAAGGGTGAGCACGCCGAAAAGCAGCAGGGCGTGGTCGATTTCTTCACCTGGTCGATCAATCACGGCCAACGGATGGCTCGGGATCTCGGTTTCGTACCCTTGCCCGAGGGAGTGGTGAAAATGGTCGAAACCGAACTGAAGCGAATCCGATGAACCGTGTGGTCCCGCTCCCGCGGCGTCAGAACGCCGGGAGTGGGCCGGCAGACGGCCTGAATCAGGCGAAATGAGGCATACGAAATGAGTTCTGTGACGTGCACCTTGGTCGAGCGGACGGCGGCAGACGCCACGCCAAGGACCAGCCGCGGGCGATCCGGCGGATTCAAGCGGCAGGACGCGGTTTTCCGTTGGCTGACCTGGTTTTTCGCCGTGCTGGTTCTGGCGGTGCTCGCCGGCATGCTGTTCGCCTTGACTCTCGAGGCGCTGCCGGCGTTCCGCGCTTTCGGCATCGGTTTTCTGTGGAGCACGAACTGGAACGTTCCCGATGAACAGTTCGGTGCGTTGAGCGCAATTTACGGGACGCTGCTGAGCTCGACGATCGCGCTGGCCATCGCCGTACCGGTCAGTTTCGGCATCGCGCTGTTCCTCACCGAAATCTGTCCGTCCTGGCTACGGCGGCCGCTGGGAACGGCGATCGAACTGCTGGCGGGGATTCCGTCGATCATCTACGGCATCTGGGGACTGTTCGTTTTTGCGCCGCTGTTCGCCCGATACGCGCAGCCGCTGCTGCAGAGGCTTTTCGCCGACTGGCCGCTGGTCGGCGGCTGGTTCGCCGGCCCAGCGATCGGCGTCGGGCTGCTGACCGCCGGCATCGTCCTGGCGTTGATGGTCATTCCATTCATCGCTTCGGTGATGCGCGACGTTTTCGAAACCGTGCCGACGACGCTCAAGGAATCGGCTTACGGCCTTGGCTGCACCACCTGGGAAGTGGTCACCCGCGTCGTGCTGCCTTACACGCGCGTCGGTGTCATCGGCGGCGTCATGCTCGGGCTGGGCCGGGCGCTCGGCGAAACGATGGCCGTGACTTTCGTCATCGGCAACGCCAACCGCATCGGTGGCAGCCTTTTCGCGCCGGGAACGTCGATCGCCGCCACGCTGGCCAACGAATTCGGCGAGGCGACGCCCGGCCTGCATCTTTCATCGCTGTTCGCCCTGGGGCTGGTGCTGTTCGTCATCGCCCTGATCGTGCTGGCTTTATCACGCTGGTTGATCCGGCGCAGCGCCGTCCGCCAGGGCCGTTGAACAGTCTTCATTTGCCGGAGGATCCATGATGACCCTTTATTCCCGCCGTTTGTGGATCAACCGCGGCGCGCTGGCCCTGTCGATGCTGGCGATGGCTTTCGGGCTGCTGGCACTGGCCTGGATCGTGTGGACCTTGCTGGCCAACGGCGTGGCGGCGCTGAGCATGGACCTGTTCGTACGCGATACGCCGGCACCGGGCAGCGACGGCGGCTTGCGCAACGCCATCGTCGGCAGCGCGCTGATCGTCGGCGTCAGCACGTTGGTCGCCACGCCGGTCGGCATCCTGGCCGGCATTCATCTGGCCGAATTCGGCGGCCGCTCGCGGCTGGCGCAACTCACCCGTTTCGTCATCGACATCATGCTTTCGGCGCCGTCGATCGTCATCGGCCTGTTCGTCTATGCGCTGGCAGTGGCTACCGTCGGCGGTTTTTCGGGCTGGGCGGGTTCGCTGGCGCTGGCTTTGATCGCCTTGCCGGTAGTCGTCCGCACCACCGAGAACATGTTGTCGCTGGTTCCAGGCAGCCTGCGGGAAGCCGCTTTCGCGCTCGGCGCGCCGCATTGGCAGGTGGCGCTGAAAATCTGCCTGCCCGCCGTCCGCGCCGGCGTACTGACCGGCGTGCTGTTGGCGGTAGCCCGGGTGACCGGCGAAACGGCGCCCTTGTTGTTCACCGCCTTGAACAACCAGTTTTTCAGCACCGACATGTCGGGACCGATCGGCAACCTGCCGGTGGTGATCTTCCAGTTCGCCTTGAGTCCCTACGACAGTTGGGTACGGCTGGCCTGGGGCGGCGCGCTGCTGATCGCGCTGCTGGTTCTGACCCTCAACATCTGCGCGCGGCTATTGGTCAGGAAAAATTGATTAAAGCATTGATTGAAAAATTGAATGAAGCGATCGAATGGTCGCAGATTGCGTGATCGAACTGGAGCGAGATGATGTCCGTTGGTGAACTGTCGGTGAATAGTGAAACGATCCTCGCCGTGCGTGAACTGGATTTTTACTACGGCGACTTCCTTGGTTTGAAAAATGTTTCGGTGGATATCGTCCGAAATCGGGTGACGGCGTTCATCGGCCCCTCCGGCTGCGGCAAATCGACGTTGCTGCGCGCTTTCAACCGCATGTACGACCTTTATCCCGGCCAGTACGCCACCGGCGAGATTCTTTTTCATGGCCGGAATCTGCTCGACAAGCGACAGGACGTCAATCAGTTGCGTTCGCGAATCGGCATGGTTTTTCAAAAACCAACGCCATTCCCGATGAGCATCTACGAGAATATCGCTTTCGGAGTGCGGCTTTACGAAACCTTGAGCCGCTCGGCGATGGACGAGCGCGTCGAATGGGCCTTGCGCAAAGCCGCGCTATGGGACGAGACCCGCGACAAGCTGCAGCAGAACGGTCTGGCGCTGTCGGGCGGCCAACAGCAGCGCTTGTGCATCGCCCGGACGATCGCCGTCAAGCCGGAAATCGTCCTTTTCGATGAGCCGACCTCGGCGCTGGACCCGCTGTCGACGGCCAAGATCGAGAATCTGATCGACGAGTTGAAGTCCGAGTACACCATCGCCATCGTCACCCACAACATGCAGCAGGCGGCGCGCATCTCCGATTTCACCGCCTTCATGTATCTCGGCGAGATCGTCGAGTACGGCGCCACCGATCAGTTGTTCATCAAGCCGAAACAACAGAAGACCGAGGATTACATCACCGGCCGCTTCGGCTGAGGTCGTTCAGCGCGGCGTCAGGGGCACTGAAACGGCCGGTTTTCCCGATCTTCCCGACTCTCATCGGCCGGCGAGACGTCTTCGACGATCGCCCGCCGTTGCCGGCAGCGCCATTTGATTTCCAGATCGTGGAGTCGGCAACCGTAAAGCCGTTCGGGATCATCGGCGTAGGCCGGTCGAGGGTCTTGCGCCAGCACTTCGCGCAGCAGTTCGGCCAGTTCGGGCCAGCGGCGGCAGGCGTGCGTCAGTTGCTTTTCCGCCACCGGGGAAAATTCGACGTCCAGCGTCGGCGGCCAACCATCGACATACGCTCCGCGCGCCGTCGGCTCGCTTTCGATGAACGGCAGATACGGTTTGATATCGACGATCGGCGTGCCGTCGAGCAGGTCGACGCCGCCGAACAGCAGTTGCACGCCGTCGCGGGTATCGACATCGAGCAGTTCGACCAGCGACAGACCGAGCGGATTCGGGCGATAGGGGCTGCGACTGGCAAAAACGCCGACCCGGCGATTGCCGCCGAGACGCGGCGGGCGGACCGTGGGATGCCATTCCTCCATGCTACGGTGAAAGATGAACTGCAGCCAGACGTGCGAAAAATCCTGCAAGCCACGCACCGCTTCCGGCCGGGCGTACGCCGGCAGCAAGCGCAGACGGCCGCGGGCGTGTGGCACCAGACGTGGCTGCCGCGGAATGGCGAAACGGTCGGTGAAAGGGGTGGCCAGGTAACCGATCGGCGACACACGGTAGTCGGCGATGCGCTCTGCTTCAGCCGGCGGCGTCGGCGATGAGTCGGGGTGGCCGGCGGTGTCTTCCGGGTTCAACCGGAACGATCCAGCAAGGCGCAGGCGTGTTCGGCCATCGCCTGGATCACCGTCTCGGCTTCGCCGACCGGCGCGGCGAGTTCGAATTCCGTTTCCGGATGGCGCTGACGCAAATGCTCCAGCAAAGCCGGGATGTCGCGTTTCAAATGTCCGCCGCTGGCGATGAACAGCGGCAGGACGACGATCCGCCGAGATCCTTCGGCGATCAGCCCGTCGACGCAATCGGCGAGGGTCGGCGACATGAATTCGAAAAAAGCCAGTTCGACGCGCAAACCGGCATCGCGCTGGACGAGCGTGGCGCGGATCCGCCGGATCGGCGCCGCCCACTCGGGATCGCGTGCGCCATGGGCAAAGAGGATCAGCGCCGTGTTAGAACGGTGATCACTTTGGCCAATGGCCGTCGTTTGCTTGGCTGCCGCCTGTTTTGCGCCATCGGTCATTCCGTCTGTCCTCTCGCCGTTCAGCCGGTTTTCAGCAAATGCACCAGATAATTGACGTCGAGGTCGCGGCCCAGGGAATAGCGACCGGTCAGCGGGTTGTAGGTCATGCCGCAAAATTCATCGACTTCGAGCCCCGATTGCCGTCCCCAGCGGGCGATCTCGGATGGTTTGAGGAATTTCGCGTAGTCGTGCGTGCCTTTGGGCAGCATCCGCAGGATGTATTCGGCGCCGATCACCGCCAGCAGGTACGCTTTCGGGTTGCGGTTGATCGTCGAAAAGAACAGATGTCCGCCCGGTTTGGCCAAGGTCGCGCAGGCGGCGATGGTGCTCGCCGGGTCGGGAACGTGCTCGAGCATTTCCAGGCAGGTGACGACATCGTATTGGCCGGGGTTTTCGGCGGCCAGATCTTCGGCGGCGATCTGCCGGTAATCGACGTTCAAACCACTTTCCAGCAGGTGCAGGCGGGCCACGCTCAAAGCTTTTTCCGACAGATCGATGCCGGTGACCTTGGCCCCCAGCGCGCACATGCCTTCCGATAACAGGCCGCCGCCGCAACCGACATCGAGTACTTGCCGGCCGGCCAGCCGGCAATGGCCGTCGATCCACGACAGGCGCAGCGGGTTGATGTCGTGCAAGGGTTTGAAATCGCTGGTCGGATCCCACCAGCGATGGGCCAGTTGGCTGAATTTGTCGAGTTCGTTCGGATCGGCGTTGATCATGGTGGCAAGGACTTGAAAACTGGCGGAAATGAAAACCCGGCTGGAAACGACGGCAGTATATCGGGCGGCGGGCGACGATCAAAGTCGGACGACGCTGAACTCATGCCTCTGCCAGGAGAAAAAAAGCCCTGCCGGGGCAGGGCTTTCATGAAACCGGTCGGGATGGCGTTATTTGTTGCCGATCAATTCGATTTCGACGCGGCGATCGGGCTGCAGGCACTGGATCACTTTCTGGCTCTTCGGACCCGGACACTGGTCGGGTTTGGTCACCGGCTGCTTCTCACCCTTGCCCTCGGTGTAGATGCGGTTGGCTTCGAGGCCCTTGGCGACCAGATAGTCCTTGACTGCTGCGGCGCGGCGCTCGGAAAGACGCTGGTTGTAGGCGTCGGAACCGAAACGGTCGGCATGGCCGACGGCGATCACCACCTGCAGCTTGATCGCTTTCGATTTGGCAACCACGTCGTCGAGTTTGCGCTTGCCTTCTTCGCGCAGCAGAGCCTTGTCGAAATCGAACAGGGCATCGGCGGAAACGGTGATTTTATCGGCCGACGGCGTCTCCGGAGGAAGCCCGGGCATTTTGGTGGCGGCAGACTCGCAAACGCTCTTGGGCAGCAGATCCTTGTCGCATTTGCAGCCGGCCGGATCGTTGGCCGCCGCTTCTGGAGTCCAGAAACCGGTGCGCCAGCACAGTCCGGTGCCGCTGATCACGACATCACCGCGCTGATCGATGACATAAACACGGTTGAGCGGAATCGAGGTCTGCGCTTGCGACAGTGAGGCGCCCAGGCCAAGGGTGGCGAGCAGCAGCGCCGCCATGGATTTTTTTGCGATTTTTATCATCGGTTTCCCCTCTATGATCAAAGCCTACGGAGCGCGCCCACCGGGTCGGTCGAGCCGCCGTCAACCGGACGAATTCGATGCGTAAACAGGGACGAACGCGTCACGGGCGAATTTTATTCTGCCATAGAGTGGCTTGCCTTACCAAGTCAGCACGGTTGTTTTCAAGCAGTTGCCCGTGTTCGACCCGTTGCCGCCCAGCAACCCAGACCGCGTCGACGTGTTCGCGACCCAGACAGTACACCAGATGCGAGACCGGGTCGTAGCACGGCATCGACGCCGTGTCGTCGAGACGAAGGGCGACCAGATCGGCCTGTTTGCCGGCTTCGATCGACCCGATGATTCCGTCGAGTCCCAAGGCCCGCGCCCCTGCGAGAGTGGCCATGGCCAGGACGCGATGGGCATCGACGGCGTCGGCCCGGCCGCTGCGGTGTTTGGCCAGCAAGGCGGCCAGACGCATTTCCTGGAGGATGTCCAGGCGGTTGTTGCTCGCCGCGCCGTCGGTACCCAGGCCGATATTGACGCCTTGTTCGGCCAGCGCGGCGATCGGCGCGATCCCGCTGGCCAGTTTGAGGTTGGAACTCGGGCAGTGGGCCACCGAGCAGCCATGCGCGGCCAGAAGAGCGATTTCGTCCGCTTCGAGATGTACGGCATGGACACCGATCAGCGCCGGGCTCAACAATCCCAAGCGTCGCAGGCGTTCCAGCGGCCGCATGCCGAACCGTTGCCGGCTGTCGTCGATCTCCTGCAGGGTTTCGTGGATGTGCAGATGGATCGGCAGATCGATCTGTTCGGCCAGCGTCAGTATTCGCGCGAAGCTGCGGTCTTCGACGGTGTAGGGTGCGTGCGGCGCCAGACAGAACGACAGCAGGGGTTCGTCGAGCAGCCGGTCGCGGATCGCCAAGCCTTTGCTCAAATAATCGTCGGCGTCGTTGGCGTAGTTGCTGGAGAATTCGACGGTGATCAGCCCGATCGCCGCCCGGATGCCGGCCGCCACCGCGGCTTCGGCCGCCGCCTGCGGATAAAAATACATGTCGTTGAAGCAGGTGATGCCGCCGCACAACATTTCCGCACATGCCAGCGCCGTCCCGTCGCGGACGAATCTGGCCGAAACATGCGCCGCCTCGGCCGGCCAGATGTGATTCTGCAGCCAGTCCATCAACGGCAGGTCGTCGGCCAACCCGCGCAGCAGGCTCATCGCGGCGTGGGTGTGCAGATTCACCAGCCCGGGAATCAGTACGTGCTGCGGCAGTATCTGCCGGCGTCTGGCGGAATACGCCGCCGCGTCCCGCTGGGGAACGATGGCGACAATCTTCCCGTCATCGACGGCCACGGCGTGGTTTTCCAGAACCACGCCGGCGGGTTCGACCGGGACGATCCAGCGCGCTTCAATCAGCAGATCGATCGGTGGCAATCGACTGGTCATGACTTAACCCCCCGGAACCTGTCGGATTTTGGCGGCCATTGCGAGCCGCGCGGGAAAGCGACAACGTTTTTTCCCGATTGCGCGACGCAGTACAGACCCGGGCCACGAAAAATCGGGGAAAAACGGGCTGCCACCTCACCAGCACGATAAATCCGTCTCAAATCCGGCAGATTTTCCCGTTTGCAGGCAAAAAAAACCCCGCCAAAGCGGGGCTTTTCGATTTCGGCGTGCTTACTTGTTGCCGATGATCTGGATTTCGACACGACGGTCGGGCTGCAGGCAAGCGATGACTTTCTTGCTCTTCGCACCCGGGCACTGATCCGCCTTGGTCACCGGACGCTTCTTGCCGTAACCTTCGGTGGAGATACGATCGGCCGGGATACCCTTGCCAACCAAGTAGCTCTTCACCGCAGCGGCACGGCGCTCGGAGAGTTTCTGGTTGTAGGCATCCGAACCGAAACGGTCGGTATGACCCTTGGCGGTCACCAGTTCAAGCCTGTAGGCTTTGGCTTTGGACGCCACTTCGTCGAGTTTGGCGCGGCCTTCTGGACGCAGGGTCGCCTTGTCGAAGTCGAAGAGCGCGTCAGCGGCGAGGGTAATCTTCTCTTCGGTCGGTTTGATGGGAGGAACGACCGGCCCTTTGGAAACGGCGGCCGCTTCGCAAGCTTCCTTCGGCAGCAGGTCGCGGTCGCACTTGCAGCCCGCCGGATCCTTGGCCGCCGCAGCCGGCGTCCAGAAGCCGGTGCGCCAGCACAGGCCGGTACCGCTGACGACGACGTCGCCACGCTGGTCGATGACATAGACGCGATCAGCCGTGGTTTGGGCTTGTGCCGCGCCCACCGCAGCGAAAAGGCCCAGGGAGGCCAGCAAGGTAGTGATGAGTTTCGATTTCAAGATGTTCCTCCTCGAGTAGTCTCTGTTAGGTCCGAATGCGTGTAACGCGATGCGATTTTTGCGCAGTCAGACGATTTAAGCATACAAACTTGGCCACCATCAACTGCGAGTCGACAATTGTGTCGCATTTATGCAACGAGCCTGGGGTATACCCCCCTCCTGCACGCGTTGGCTGACCGCCCTCGGACTATTCAGCGATCATTGGCGGCATGCGACAATTTTTGTTCGCCGCTCATGAACAGACGTCAATTGTACCGTCATCGATGGCCGGACGGCGATCTGATCAAGCGCGTGGAGCCAATTCGGCGCGATGATATCCGCCGATGGCCGCGCATGATCCGTCACCAGCCATCCCGCCTTGAGGAGACCAAAATGATGAAGCACCTGCCGGAAATCGTCGCATCCCTGGTCCGGGCCAAAGAAATCGCCATTTTTTCAGGCGCCGGATTATCGGCCGACAGCGGCATCCCGACTTTTCGCGATGGCGCCACCGGCTTGTGGAACAACGTCGATCCTGACGAAGTCGCCAGTGTGGATGGTTTCGAACGCAACCCTCGCGTCGTCTGGCAGTGGCTGCGGCAATTGAAGAAGCTGGTCGATGATCGCCAGCCGAATCCCGGGCATCTGGCGATCGCCCGCCTGCAGGCGCTGTGCGCTGGACAACGGTTGTCGGTGATCACCCAGAACATCGACGGCTATCACGGCTCGGCCGGCAACGACCCGGTCCTGGAGATCCACGGCACCATCCACCGGGTGCGCTGCCATCAGCATTGCGGTTTCACTGCCGTCTGGGAACAGTCGGCCGACGAACCTTACGCCTGCCCGGCGTGCGGCGCACCGGTACGGCCGGATGTGGTTCTTTTCGGAGAGGCGCTGAATGAGCGGGTTTTCTCGGCGGCGGGAACCCGCAGCGCCGAAGCCGACGTTTTCTTCTGTGTCGGCACGTCATTTACCGTGCAACCGGCCGCGCAACTGCCGATGTGGGCCAAATCGTTCGGTGCCACCGTCGTCGAAGTCAATCCGCATCCAACGCCATTTTCACAGATCGCCGATTTTTCGGTTCGTAGCGGCGCTTCGGAATTTTTCAGCGCGTTGTGCGAGGCACTCGAAAAGCGCGCGCAGCGCTGGTGAGCGTCGCAGAAGAACAGTGCGTGGGTAACGGCAAGGTCGCACCGTCCCTCCCGAACGCCTCATCGTGCCGCGCCCTGCTCGGCACACTCGATCGACCGGCAACGGTCGACGCGTATAATGCCCTCTCTTTTCGCCAACCGGCTGTCGCTGCCCAGCGTTCGTCCATCCGTTCCCCTTCGAGTCATCCTCCCTTGCTTCTGTCGTTTCCTTGTCTGCCGTTGCCCGTCACCGGCGAGCGGCTACACTTTTCTGGCGTTACCGGTTCTTCGGACGCCCTGCTGATCGCTGAGGCGGCATTGCGCGCCAGCCGGGAGGCGGAACCTCGGTTGCTGGTGGTAGTCACCGCCGCCTCCGGCGATGCGCAGAGGCTGCTCGAAGAGATTCCATGGTTCGCCGCCGATCTCCGTGTGCGTCTGCTTCCCGACTGGGAAACGTTGCCCTACGATACGTTTTCACCGCACCACGACCTGATCTCGGAACGGCTGGCGACGCTGCACGCGGTCAACCGCGGCGAATGCGAGGTGCTGCTGGTTCCGGCGAGCACCGCGGTCTATCGCTTGCTGCCACCGGCGTATCTGGCGGCCTACACCTTTTTTCTCAAGCAGGGCGAGCGCTTCGACGCCGGAAGATTCCGCGATCAACTGACCCTGGCCGGGTACAGCCACGTCACCCAGGTGATCGCTCCTGGGGAATATTCGATCCGCGGCGGGTTGATCGATCTGTTCCCGATGGGTTCGGTGATGCCTTTCCGGCTCGATCTGTTCGACGACGTGATCGAGAGCATCAAGACTTTCGACGTCGATACCCAGCGCACGGTTTATCCGGTTCCCGAAGTCCGGCTGCTGCCCGCGCGCGAGTTTCCGCTCGATCAACCAGGACGAGCGCGCTTCCGCCAGCGCTTCCGGGAGATTTTCGAAGGTGATCCCGGCCGTTGCGCGATTTACAAGGACGTCTCCAACGGCGTCGCTCCCGCCGGAATCGAGTATTGGCTGCCGCTGTTTTTCGATGACACCGCCACGCTGTTCGATTATCTGCCGCGAAACGCCGTGCTCGTCCTGCACGGCGACGTGCCGGCGGCGATCCGCGATTTCTGGCACGAAGCCCAATCGCGTTACCGCCTGCTCGGCGGCGACCGCAGCCGTCCGTTGTTGCCCCCCGAGCAATTGTTTCTCGCCGAGGAACCGTTCTTCGTCGCCGCTGGCGACTACGGTCGGGCCAACCTGAAGCCCGGCACCGACGATGCCCTCCGCCCGCTGCCGACGCTGGCCATCGACCGGCGCGCCGACGACCCGCTGCGGCTGCTGAAATCGTTCCTCGCCGGCTTCAGCGGACGTCTGTTGCTGTTGGCGGAATCGGCCGGTCGCCGGGAAGCGCTGGCCGGCCTGTTTGCCGAGTATCACTTTCCGGTGGCCGTTGCCGCCGGGTTCGATGATTTTGTCACCTCGTCCGCTCCGGTGTCGTTGGCGATTGCTCCGCTGCACCAGGGTTTTCTGCTCGACGACTGGGCGGTGGTTACCGAAGCCGAGTTGTACGCCAACAGTCCGTCACGGCGCACGCGCCAGTCGGCGACCCGCAAGGCATCGATCGACAATTGGCTGCGCGATCTCACCGAACTGAAGGTCGGCGCACCAGTGGTGCATGAGCAGCACGGCATCGGTCGCTACCAAGGGTTGATCCATCTCGACCTCGGCGAGGGCGAAATGGAATTCCTCGAACTGCACTACGCCAACGACGCCAAACTCTACGTCCCCGTGGCTCAGTTGCACGTCATTTCCCGGTATTCCGGAACCGACCCCGAATCGGCACCGCTGCATACGCTCGGCACCCCGCAATGGGAAAAAGCCAAACGCCGCGCCGCTCTGCAGGCACGCGATACCGCCGCCGAGTTGCTGTCGCTCTACGCCCTGCGTGCCGCCCGCCAGGGACACGCCTGCCAGTTCAAGGCGCAGGATTATGAAGCGTTCGCCGATGGTTTCGGCTTCGAGGAGACGCCCGACCAAGCAGCGGCGATTGCCGCGGTGATCGACGATATCCGCTCGGGTCGGCCGATGGATCGACTGGTTTGCGGCGATGTCGGTTTCGGCAAGACGGAAGTCGCCTTGCGCGCGGCTTTTTGCGCCGTTGCCGGCGGCCGACAGGTGGCGGTACTTTGTCCGACCACGCTGCTCTGCGAACAACATTTCCAGACTTTCGGCGACCGTTTTGCCGACTGGCCGGTACGCATCGCCGAATTGTCGCGTTTCCGGACCGCCAAGGAAGCCGCTCAGTCGCTCAAGGAATTGGCCGACGGCACGCTGGATATCGTCATCGGCACCCATCGCCTGCTTCAAAAGGACGTGCGTTTCAAAGCACTGGGCCTGGTGGTGATCGATGAGGAACATCGCTTCGGCGTTCGCCAGAAGGAAGCGCTGAAATCGTTGCGGGCGGAAGTCGATGTGCTGACGCTGACCGCGACGCCGATCCCGCGGACGCTGGCGATGTCGCTCGAAACCTTGCGCGATTTTTCGGTGATCGCCACCGCACCGCAGAAGCGTCTGGCGATCAAGACCTTCGTCAGCCGTTTTTCCGACGGCATCTTGCGCGAAGCGCTGCTGCGTGAATTCAAACGCGGCGGCCAGGTGTACTTCGTGCATAACGAGGTCCTGACCATCGAAAAAATGGGCGACAAACTGAGCAAGTTGTTACCCGAAGCGCGTATCGTCATCGGCCACGGCCAGATGAAGGAGCGTGAACTGGAACGGGTGATGCGCGAGTTCACCCAGCAGCGCGCCAACCTGCTGCTGTGTACGACGATCATCGAAACCGGGATCGACAATCCGCACGCCAACACCATCGTCATCAACCGCGCCGACCGCTTCGGGCTGGCACAACTGCATCAATTGCGTGGCCGGGTCGGCCGATCGCATCATCAGGCGTACGCCTATCTGTTGACCGACGACGAAGTCGCGCTCAATAAACAGGCCCGGCAGCGCCTGGAAGCGATTCAGATGATGGACGAACTCGGCGCCGGCTTCTACCTGGCGATGCATGATCTGGAGATCCGCGGTGCCGGCGAGGTGCTTGGCGAAAATCAATCCGGCGAGATGCAGGAAGTCGGCTTCAATCTATACACCGAAATGCTCAACCGGGCGGTGGCGGCGCTGAAATCGGGACAGGACCCCGATCCAGCGGCGCCGCTGTCGATCGTCACCGAAATCAACCTGCACACCCCGGCTCTGCTGCCCGACGATTACGCGCCGGATGTCCATGAACGGCTGACGATCTACAAACGCCTGAGCCATTGCGCACATGGCGACGAACTCACCGGCATGCAGGAGGAATTGATCGACCGCTTCGGCCCCTTGCCGCCGCAGGCACAGGCCCTGCTCGACAGCCACCGCCTGCGCCTGCTGTGCAAGCCATTGGGCATCGTCAAAGTCGACACCAGCGCCGATCAGGTCGCCGTACAGTTCACTGACCAGCCGCCGATAGATCCTATGCGGATCATCGATTTGATCCAAAAGAACCGCAACTACCGGCTGGCCGGACAGCACAAGCTGATTCTCAAACGCCCGTGTCCGCAACTCGCCGAACGTGTCGCCGCAGTCAAGGATCTCGTTCATCAACTCAGTCGTGGATAACCCTCATGACCGACTTCAACCTCGACAACATCAACGTCAGTTCCTTCGACCCGATGCCTTCGCCGGAGGACATCCACGCCTTGTTGCCGCTGTCATCGACGGCCGGCAACTTGGTCACCAGCGGACGAGAAACGCTGCGCAACATTCTCGATCGTCGCGATCCACGGGTGTTTGTCGTCGTCGGCCCCTGTTCGATCCACGACCCGCGCGCCGGAATCGACTACGCCCGTCGCCTGAAAACTCTGGCCGACGAGGTTGGTGACACGCTGTATCTGGTAATGCGGGTCTATTTCGAGAAACCGCGCACGACCACCGGCTGGAAAGGCTTCATCAACGACCCGGACATGGACGATTCGTTCCGCGTCGATCAGGGAATGAAAAACGCGCGCGAATTTCTGCTGCAGATTGCCGAAATCGGTCTGCCGGCGGGCACCGAAGCCCTGGATCCGATCAGTCCGCAATATCTCGGCGACCTGATTTCCTGGACGGCAATCGGCGCCCGCACGGCCGAGTCGCAAACCCACCGGGAAATGTCATCCGGCCTGTCGACGCCGGTCGGTTTCAAGAACGGCACCAACGGCGACACGGCCGTGGCGGTGAACGCCATCCTTTCGGCGTCGCGTCGACACAGCTTTCTGGGCATCAACAGTCAGGGACGGACGGCCATCGTTCGCACCAACGGTAACCGCTACGGCCATCTGGTGCTGCGCGGTGGCGAAGGCCGCCCGAACTATGACACTGTCAGCGTGCAAATGGCCGAAAAAGCGCTGCACAAAGCTGGCTTGGCCAGCAACATCGTCATTGACTGTTCGCACGCCAACAGTTACAAGAATCCGGAACTGCAACCGCTGGTAATGGCCGACGTGGTCAATCAGGTTCGCCTGGGCAACCGCTCGGTCGTCGGCATGATGATCGAGTCCAATCTCGTTGCCGGCAACCAGGCGATCCCCGAGGACCGTTCGCAACTCAAGTACGGCTGCTCGGTAACCGATGCCTGTGTGGACTGGGAAACCACAGAGACGATGATTCGTCGCGCCGCCGCCACGCTGCGCGAGGTCTTGCCCAGTCGTCTAAGCTGAGTCCCCGGACGCCGGTGACGCAGGGTACTGCTCCGCCGGCTGCTTGGGCGGGACCACCGGCAGTTCGGCGACACCGTATTTCTGTTCGAACGCTTCGGCGGCTTTCTTGACCGAAACGAAGAAATCCTGGCTGCCAATCTCCTCCGACAACCCGACTTTGGCCAGTTCTTCAAGAAACGGCCGTGGCGCGTCGGCAATCTTGACGTCGATTCCCTCGTCGGCGAACTCCTGATGCAATTCTGCAAAACGTTGCGCAGCGGTCAAGTCCATGTCGTGAATCGCCTGCGCGTCGATCACCAGCCATTTGATCGGCGGCTGCGCCTCGTCAACCAAGGTGCGCAAACGCATCATCACGTGCCGCGCATTGGCAAAGATCAACGGCGCGTACAGCCGATAAACCAATAGCCCAGGAACGGCAACGGCGTTCTCGTCGTCCCGGCAATCATGAAACTTGCCGTCATCGAGCCGCTTGCGCAGCACCGCGTCGTCGGGACGGGAAATCTCGACCAGTACGGCGATCAACGACAGCAACAGGCCGAGAATGATTCCGGGCACCACGCCGGCGATCAGGATGGCGGCGGTAACCCCCATGGCAATCCCGAATTCGACGCGGTCCACCTTGTACATTTCAAGCAATGACGCCGCTTCGAGCATGCCGATGGCGGTAACGATCAGGATCGCGCCCAGCGCCACCCGCGGCAACAAAGCAATCAGACCGGTGAGGAAGAACAAAAACAGCAGCAAGCCCACCGCTGCCACCAGTTGCGCGACCTGGGTCTTGCCTCCCGCGGCATCGACGATCGACGTCCGCGACTGGCTGGCCGAGACCGGGAATCCCTGCCAGACTCCGGCAAGAATGTTCGCCGAACCGAGAGCAACCAATTCACGGTTCGGATAGACCTCGTAGCCGTTTTTTTCAGCGAAAGTCTGCGCCAACAGAATGCCGTCGGAGAAAGCCAGGAAGGCGATCGCCACCGCCGCCGGTGCCAACGCCGTGATGTCGCTGATCGAAAAAGCGGGAACCGACACCTGAGGTATACCGGACGGTACCTTGCCGACCAGTGAAATGCCATAGCTGCCCAGATCGAAAACGAAGGTGACGACGATCGCCACCGTACACACCGCCAAGGCACCCGGAACGCGCGGAAACCAGCGCGCCAAAGCGATCAGCAGCAGAACGAGCAATACGCCAAAACCGAAAGTGGGCAAATGCGTTTGCGGCAACTTCTCGAAAACGGCGAACAGCAATTGAAAAAAATCTTCACCCTCGGTCTTGATGCGGAACATCTTGCCCAACTGGGTCGAAATCAGCACCAGCGAGGCGCCGTTCAAATAACCGATCAGCACCGGCCGCGACAGAAGATCGGCAATGACGCCGAGTTTCAGCCGCGCTGCCAGCAGCAACACCACTCCGGACAATACCCCGAGCACCGCCGCCAAGGCCGCCATCCGCGACGGATCACCAGCGGCCAGCGGCAAGATCGCCGATCCGGCCAACAGCCCGATCGCCGCATCCGGACCGGCGATCACATGCCGTGAACTGGCGAAAATGGCATAACCGATCGACGCCGCCAGCGCTGCGTAAAGGCCGGCAATCGGCGGCAGATGAACCAGTTCGGCATAAGCGATCACCGACGGAATCATCACGATGCATGCCGACAAGCCGGCGATCATATCCTTGCTCAGCCAGGCCAGCCGATACTCTCGCAAGGTTGAAATGATCGGCATGCCAGACAGCAGATATCTGAAAAAAGCGGCAATTTTCATCAGCGTGGCTCCGATTACAAAGTTTCCGGGCGCAAATATACCGCGATATGCCAATGATTCGGCAAGTTAACTCTAGCTTGCTCACTGCAAAAACGCCACGAACAGCTAGAGCCGTTACTTTTCACTCATTTGTAATGGGAATTCACCACTCGAAACAAAGGTTGCGAAAGCGCTGATATTTCCCGAAAAACACAGAACGCCGCTGGCGACGACAGCCCCGTTCCCACATTTTTGCGCAGATGATCCTCTTCGGGAGCGATCAATCTGTGACAATAAATTTGTCAGCAAACTGTCAGAAACCTATGGACCGAGGGTTGACCTGCGACTAAACTAGCGCGCTTGGTGATCGCGAGAATAGCTTTCAGGGAGATAAAGTCGTCATGCAAATCAACGTAGAAACGAAACCCGTCACCAATTCGGGTTACGACGCTCGCAAGAAACGGCTGGTGGATACCATCGACCGGCTTTATCACCGCGATGCCAAAGCCTCCTTACAAAAGTTGATTGCCCGCCTTCACCCGGCAGATATGGCGGCGATCCTTGACGACTTACCCACTGAGCATGTAACTGACATTTTTCACTCCATCCCCGACCACCGGATGGCGGCTGATGTTCTCGGACAACTCTCCGAAGATCTACGCAATCGGGTAACCGACGAATCACCAATCGACAAACTGGCCCGTGTTCTCGAAGGGCTGCCGCCAGACGACTTGGCGGACATCATGGGAAAACTGCCGGAAGAGCTTCGGACGCAGTTGATGGCCCTGCTAGGTCGCGAGAGCAAGGACGAACTGGAAAACCTGCTCCAGTACGATCCAGACAGCGCCGGCGGCATCATGACCACCGATTTCTTCTCATTACCGCACACCATGACTGTCGAGGAGGCGGTGGCCAACATCCGCCGCCGTACCGACGTCGAAATGATCTTCTATCTCTACCTGACCGACGAAGCCGGCTGCCTGGTTGGTGTGGTGTCGATGCGTCAATTGCTGATCAACCCGGCCGATGCTCCTCTGCACAAGATCATGAACCGCCGGGTGATGAAAGTGACCACCGGTTCCGACCAGACAACAGTGGCGATGCTCGTCGAGAAATATCGATTACTGGCCGTGCCAGTGGTCGACGATGACAACGTCCTGGTCGGAATGGTCACCGTCGATGACGTCATTGAGGTCATCGAAGAAGAAACCACGCGCGACATCCTGAAAATGGCCGGCACCAGCGAATCGGAAACTCTCACGCATTCGGCATTCAAAATCGCCCGTATCCGCCTGCCGTGGCTGTTGGCGGCGTTCATCGGCGGTCTGGCGGCAACGGGAGTAATCGGTCAATTCGAGGAAATTCTCGCGCAGGTGCTGGTGTTGAGCGCTTTCTTGCCAGTGATCATGGGCATGGCCGGCAACGTCGGTGTCCAATCGGCGACCGTCGCCGTGCGCGGCCTGGCCACCGGCGCCATCGATGTCCGCGACACCGTGCCGCTGGTGCTCAAGGAATTGCGGGTCGGACTGGTGCTCGGCGGCTTTTACGGTTGCATCCTCGGCGTTTATGGTTACGCCGTACACCACAGCCTGCAACTCGGGCAGGTCGTCGGTTTGACCATTCTTGGCAACATGACCGGCGCCGCCTTGCTGGCCGTGTTGCTACCGATGATGTTTCAGCGTCTGAAGGTTGACCCGGCGGTTGCCACCGGCCCCTTTGTGACTACGGCCATCGACATTCTGGGGGTGCTGAACTATTTCGTGATTGCCAGTTGGATTTACCATCTCTGACCGGCCAACGAGATTCCATGCCCTCCTGCGCCAGAGCCTGCCGTCGATTCACAACGGCAGGCTCTGACGCAAGGCGATGCTGAAACCGATGACAGACCGAGGCCGCCGGTAATCAATCCCAGGAAACGGTTTGCTTGAGAAACGCATCAAGCACTGCGTTCATCTCCGGCAACAAGACGGCGGCTTGCCGTTCCAGGCCTTCCTGGATGGCTTGCCCTTGTTTCGCGGGCAAGGCTTCGGCAACCAGTTGCCTGGCCACCGCCAGATCATTCAGGCGACCCAGTAGTTCCTGCAGAACGCTGGCAGCTTCGTGGTAGTTCAGGAAAACCGATTTGTCGATGATCGGCGCAAAAAATTCCAGGGCGTAGCGCAATTGTTTGAACGCCACGCGCAAGCGATGACGAGCGGCATCGTCGCCACCGGCGGCAGTGGCTGCGCGTTCCGCGACCCGCTTGGCACGTTTTGCCAGACAGCGTGGAACGAATTTCTCGATCTTGCCGCCTTCCTCCGGCAAGGCGATCAACGCCGCGCCAAAATCGACCAGCAGCCGCGAATAGTCCGCGGATTTGAACAGCGTCCGAGCTGCTCGACGACAGGCCAAGCGACGCCTGCCGGCATAGCCGGCCAGTTTCTCCAGCTCGGGGCGGCTGCCGAAGACCTCTCGTAAACCAACGAGGGTCTCAGAGGCAAAAACGTCCCAGTTGCGGGCATCGCCGAGTTTGCTGGCCACGTCCTGCCACAACGGTTCGAAACGGGCAACGAAGTCCTCCGGCAGCAACGGTTCCCACAGACGGATCGACGAGCGCAGGCGGCGGATGCCCACCCGCGCCTGATGGACGAATTCCGGCTGCTCGGTGGCGCACACCCCCAGTTCATTGCTCTGCAGATGGCTGAGGCAGGACTGGGCGATCATCCGGAAAGCATCGGTCGTCCGTAATCCCCGCGTCAACGGAACCGGAGTGGCCTTCACCGGAACCAACGGCCCGTTCGAGGCCAGCGCATAAGCCCGCTCCGACTTGCTGCGCACCTCCGGGTGCAGAAGCAGAGCGTCTTGCAACTGTTGCACGATACCGAACAGCGTGCCGACCGATCCGGACAACAGCTCGAGTTCCACTTCGCAAATCCGTTGGCGTCTTTCCTGGGCCACGATCCAGCCCCGGTCCAATGCCAGCTCGACACGGTTACCGTCTTGGTTGGTCAATAACCAGGCATGACGCGTGAAATCGGTGGTAAACACGGCCTGTAGTTGGTCACGTGCCGCTTCCACGGCCTGTCGCACCGATGCATCGTCTACGTGCGAGAAATCGAATTCCCCTGGCGTACCGGCAGTCTCCCACTCACCGCGCTGCGCCAGACCGGCACTGAGCGCGCCCGCGGTTTTAACTGCCAACAACCATTCATTTCCTTTACGGCGATACCGGACGACAATGCGTCTGCTACGCAGTTGGTTGTCCGGAGTGTCAAAATAGGTGGATACCAGTCGATGCTTCTGCGGTTCGATGCCGCGCAATAGCGGATGATCGTTCAGTTGACTCGCCGCGCGTAATGAAAGTGACAGCTTGAGTTCCGTTTCAATAGCCATGGCACCCCCGTGGTATGGGAAAACCTGCAATTCCTTGTCATTAATTTCGTGATTACGCTGAAAATTTGCCGATTTCAGCCTGCCGAATCATTTCTAGAGCAAAACGGGCGTAGATTAGCACAGCCGTATTTCAGTTTTGTCAATACTATGCCGGGGGTTAACGGAAAATGCCGGCAATCGCTCATCCGCGCGAAGTCGCCGTTCTCGGCCGATGATATCCATCAGCCACAATGGAAAAAAGCCCGCTCAAGAGGACATTTTTTCGACCAGATGGGCCTTGAGCTGTGCCCGGCCGGAGGGGTTGGCCATGGTGATGATGGTGTTGCCGGGCTGCACGATATGATCGACCTTGGGGTTGAAAACCCAGGCGCCGTCCTCTTCGCGTAAAGCCAGCAGGATGTAATCCGGGCTGCGCAGGCGCAAATCGCCGACCCGGGTTGGAGGAAAATTCGCCGGCACCAACACTTCTTCGACCCGGACATTCTTGTCGGAACGGATCATTTCGTCGAGAAAGCCGACGACATGCGGACGAACCATCGCCGAAGCCAGCCGGATTCCGCCGGTGAAATCGGGCGAAATCACCGTATCGGCACCCGCCTTGCGCATCTTTTCGACATTGCGCATCTCTTGCGCACGGGCAACGATTCGCAAACCCGGGTTGAGTTGACGAGCGGTAATGATGATCATCAGATTACGCGAATCGTCGCCGGTGACCGCAAACAGCCCTCGCGCATCGGCAATATCCGCCTCTTCCATCAGATCGTCGTCGGAAGCATCTCCGTGCAAGTACAACAAGTCGGGAAACTTGTCGAGATTGTCATCGAAACGGCCCGTATCGACATCGATGGCCACGAAATGACGACCGGTATTGAGCAGTTCGCGGCCCACGCTGCGCCCCACCCGGCCAAAACCGCAAATGATGAAGTGCTGACGCAATTTCTGGATTCTTTTTTCCATTCGTCGTCTCCGCAGAGAATAATCGAGGTCCTTTTCCAGGAAGAACACCGAAAGGCTGGTGAAAAGAAAGGTCAGCGCCCCCATCCCCGAAATAGCGATCACCCCCGCGAACAGTCGATCGTCGATGGTATGTAGCGGAATGATTTCGCCATAGCCGAGAGTCGAAATGGTGATCAGCGTCATATATAACGCATCCGACAGATCGCCCCCTTCATCGGCGATCTTGTAAAACCCGTAGGTACCGATCCCGATCAACGCTAAAACCACCACCACGGCCCAGATGATGCGTACGACGATCCGCTGTAATTGCAGTTCGCCACGCATGGCCGATTCGCTCGCACGGCGACGACGGCGCGCTTTGTTGGCGTTCTGCGGAGGGCGTTCGAACATCAGCGGACCTAGCGGGTGAAAATCTATTGCCGGATCGTTAAAAAGGCACGACTTGGCAGCACATGGCGTAACAAGGCACTACAGAGGGCACTGTATGACACCACAAACGCCTATCGCCGGCCGTCTTGATTATCGGCAAATCGGCGAAGATTCGCATAACCCCGGACGATTGTCCACGCTCTCACTGGGTCACACGTCTTGACTCGGTTGCCCCTCGGAACCACGACGTCGGAGCGAGGATCGCCGATCGACAAGCCACTGGCGCAAAACGCCAAAATGGCTCACGATTGCGCTATCGCCAACTTGCGGCGCATAAATTTTTCAATCAGCAGACCCACCATGTCCGACAAAAAGCATAGCAAAATCCGTTTCAGCTTTCGCGCTGGTCCGCGTATCGCCGAAGAAATTCTCGATCTGGTCGGCCAAACGCCGAGCAGCACGGAAATCCAGTTGGCTCATCCGGAAAGTCGCGCTCGAGCGATCAGCCGGGCCGCGGCGCGCCACGCGGCGGTGACCGCCGGCGGGCTGACCCTGCCTCCCGGGCCACTGGGTTGGCTGACGCTGCTGCCTGAATTGCGGGCGTTGTGGGAGTTGCAGACCCAATTGGTCGCCGACATCGCCGCCTGTTACGGCAAGAGTGAACAGCTCGGCCGCACCGAAATGATTTATTGTCTTTTCCGTCACACGGATGCGCAGACCATCCGCGGGCACCTTTCGCAAATCGGCCGGCGGGAAGTCGTCGAAAGAGAAGCGCAGCCCGACTTGGCCGCTTTGGCACTCAAAATCGGTTTACATATTTCGCAAAGGCTGCTTGGCAAAGGCTTGTCACGTTTCGTGCCCGTCGTCGGCGCCATCGGTGCCGGAGCCTACGCCTATTTCGACACCAACCAGGTCGCCAAAACAGCCATCGAATTCTTCCGGGACGTCATCGACATCGAAGGGGAACAGGTTCCGTCGTCTGACGAGCCCGCAACCGCGCGTAACGGTACCGGCGGCTGGTGGCACTAAAGCGGCGCGCGGTAACGTCCGCTGGTCACCGATTGCCGAATGAACGGTTAACAACTCCGACACATGTTCAAGGCTACCAGCAAACATCTGGAAGAATGGGCCAACCCGCGAACGGTCATTCTTTTGACGGCCCTGTTGATCAGCGCTCTATGGGTTGTGGTCATCACGTCAGCCACCAACGCCCGATTGCAGAGCATCGAAACCACCGGTGAAACATTACGCCGGACGACTCACGCCGTCGAAATGCAGACACACCAGCAGTTGCAACTGGTTGAAACCTTGCTCACCGCGTGCGTCCATTGGTTGGCAGACCATCCGACCAGCGACCCGCGTTTCGATCCCGGTTTCCGACGCTTGCTGGGCAATCTCACCGCCACGACCCATGGTTTGGTGCAGATCCGTCTGTTGACCGACGACGGAGCGGTATTCGACGTCTTACAGCAGCGCGCTTCGCCCACTGGTGAAACCGCACGTCAATTTCTGCTCGAACTCGGCAAAGCCAGCGAATTGACCATCGGTATTCCACTCACCTTCCAAGAATCCGGTCTTCCTGGCTTGCCAATGGTCCTCCCAGTCAACAGCGGGCCGCCGCATCTGGTGGGACTGTTGGCCGTCGTCGATTTATCGGCGTTGAACAGCCTTTACGAAAAACAAAGGCTCCAATCCTACGGCCGCATCCTGCTTCTCACGCGCGAAGGAAACGTCTTGCTGCACGCGCCCCACGACAATGAGTTTTCCAGCAAACGCTTGGACATTGAAAGATTGCTGGCGCTCCCGATGGACCAATCGTCTTCCGGCGTAGTATTGCTGGATCAACCATTGATCGACACCGAGGAACATGCCCAGGCGGGAGAGTTGGCCACTTATGCTGTGCTTATCGATCACCCGCTGATCGTCATCGTTTCACAACCCGTCGATGAGGCACTTGCGCCCTGGTTACGTCAAACTTTCTGGATCGTTCTGCTGGCCATCGGGATCACCGTACCTTTGGCGGTCGTCGCTTATCGCTCTCTACGACTGATTCATGCCTTCACCGTGCAGCACGCCCATCTCCAACAACTGGCAAACAACGACCCACTGACGGGTGCCAGCAATCGTCCCTATTTCGTCGATAAGCTGGCCGAGAAGATCGACGCAATCGGCAACGGCGGTTCCGCATTAAGTGTGTTGCTTCTCGATATCGATTTCTTCAAACGTCTCAACGATGGCTACGGGCATGCGATCGGCGACCAGGTTCTGATCGCATTCGTCAGCGCGGCAAAAAGCTGTCTGCGCGACGAGGACCTGTTGGGACGTCTCGGTGCAGGAGAGTTTGCCATCCTGCTTCCTCACACGCCACTCAAAAAAGCGGTGATCGCCGCCGAACGGATTCGCAAAAAAACGTCCGAAGTCGCCATCGAATCAGCAGAAGGAGTGGTGAGTTTCACCACCAGCGTGGGTGTCGTCCAAGCCACCTCGGACGACACGACGACCGACGGGTTGCTGCGACGGGCCGGATACGCTTTGCAGCAAGCAAAAGCCAAAGGATACGATCGGGTCGAAGTCGCTCCTGCCAAGCAGCAAACCACCTGAGCCATCTCCAGCCATGCGGCCATGCGGCCACGAAAGTTGCTCGTAGTGCCTGACAATCGTCCAGAAAACCGCTGATTGAACCGATTCGCGCGCTTCTCAAAGTCTGGGCGGCTGATGACGTGTGATCGACAAACCGGTCACCGAGATAAATCAGAGCTTGCCCAGAAGACCGTAGAACATCGGCAGCACGATCGGATTTTCCCTTGCCCTCGCCAGCGCGAGCTAAAACAGCACCCGCCCTGAAGAGACGCTCGGCCACCATGGCTCGAGATCGGTATCCGCCGCCCGCCGCCCGTGCACGTAACAGGAAGAAGGAATCCGATGAGGCACTTTGACACGGATGGCGTCGCAAGACAATTTCGGCACTGGCAACGCTATGCTAGCATGGACTCATCGTGTAACACGTGTAACGCCATGAGCAAGGCAACCCTCATTTTCGGAGCGGATGACGCCCAGGAACCTCGGTTTTCCTGCGCTGACCAGCACCGCCACCCTGTTCAGTTTCTGCACGGTTTCAAGCGGCAGCCGCGGAAAGAGAAGGAAGATAAGCCCCCATTTTCTCACCGGAGAATGAACTGCCAGGAATGCCAAGCGTTATCGCAGGCCATCATCAAATCCACGGCCTCCTCAAAGTCCAACCATCCGGCCTCGCGCGACCCCGTAACAGGCCGACTACTGACCAGGATGGCCAATTGAGCGGTCACTCCGGCCTTTGCCGGATTGAACATCTTGCGGCCTCCCAATACGCAACACCCTCCAGATCGCTACGGATTTGCACGTTTCGTGGCAAACCCCACTGTCGAAATCGGTAAAAAAGCCGCAAGTTTTATAGACGTTGATTCAATGAATAATTTTTGTGAAATATTGATCGATAAGCAAAAATTGCTTGTGGCGGCATCGATTGCTAATATTTTCCAAGCACGGTGAGCCCTTCCATAACCAACAGATTGTCGATATGTCCAAAACACCAACGAACAGCACGCCTATCAGATCGACGCGGGAAAGCAGAAAAATCGAGGTTTCAAAAACAAAAATACTCGTTTTTACCACCGTTTACCCAAATGAGGCGCAGCCAAATTTCGGCTTGTTCGTTAGGGCCAGGATGTCACGAGTGGCAGCCGAATTACCGATGATCGTTGTCGCCCCGGTAGCCTGGTTTCCATTGCTTGGGCTACTTCGATTGATCAAACCGGAATTCAGACCGCCGGTTCCAAAGTTCGAAATTCAAGACGGCATCGAAGTGTATCACCCGCGCTTTTTTTCAATTCCGCGCTATCTGAAATTTCTGGACGGCTTTTTTCTGGCCATCGGCAGTTACGGCACGGTGAAGAAAATAAAGGAACGGTTTGATTTTGATATTATCGATTCACATTTTGTTTTCCCAGATGGCCATGCCGCATCAATCCTTGGCCGATGGCTAAAAAAGCCTTATACCATTACATTGCGCGGTCAGATCGCGGCAATTTCGCAAACTTGGCTCAAAAAAAAGCTGGCCTGTTCTGCAATGGCCGGCGCTGCGAAAGTATTTTCCGTTTCAGAATCCTTGCGTCAGGGCGCCATTGCGATGGGCGAGCCTCCCGAACACGTCCGCGTGATTGGCAACGGCGTCGATTTGACCAATTTTTATCCCGAGAATTTAGAGCACTGCCGTCAACGCTTTGGTTTGCCCAAAACTGCAAAAGTTTTGATTTCCGTTGGCGGACTGACCGAAAGAAAAGGCTTTCATCGAGTCATTGAACATTTGCCTTATTTGTTGGAACAATTTCCTGATTTGCATTTAGTGATCGCTGGCGGCCCCAGTCCGGAAGGAAACTGGGAAGAAAAACTCAAGCGGCAAACCAGCGAACTCGGGTTGACCGACAAAGTACATTTCCTTGGCCCGGTTTCTCCAAAAGAGCTGCGCCATGTTTACTCGGCGGGTAATGTCTTCGTTCTGGCAACGCGTATGGAAGGCTGGGCCAATGTTTTTCTCGAGGCTATGGCCTGTGGGCTGCCAGTGGTAACGACTCGGGTTGGTGGCAACGCCGAAGTCGTCAGTTCGCCATCGCTGGGCATCGTCGTCACCTATGGCGACAAAATTGCCTTGCGCGATGCCATTGCCGATTCTTTGCGGCGTTCCTGGGACAATCAGCAGATAATCTCCTACGCCAAGGATAATTCATGGAAGAAACGGATTCCGATTTTGGTCGATGAGTTCGATGCAATAAAAAAGAAGCATTATGGATAAATATCACCACCTCGATTAAAAATCGTCTGCAGTGCATTGGCTCATACGAACACCCTGACTTGATGGAGCTTTCCATGCAAACAACCGAAAAAAAAGACCCGCAACAATGGGACTCGAGTTCCGACCCTGGTTTTTTTGAATATTATGAAAAACAGAGTCAATCAAAAGCAACCTACGATCGGTTTGTCATCGTTCGCGATAAAGTCATAAAACTCTACGCCAGTCTGGCTTCTGGTAAAAAAAACTCTCTTGATGTAGCAGATATCGGCTGTGGCGCCGGAACACAAAGCCTGTTGTGGGCGCAATTGGGTCATCGGGTTTCCGGAATCGACATCAATAAACCGTTGGTCGATCTGGCAAAAAAACGAGCCGCCGAGGCCGGTTTTACGATTCGTTTCGAGGTTGGCAGCGCAACGGAACTTCCTCTGGAAGATCAGTCGATGGATGTCTGTCTTTTACCGGAGTTGCTGGAACACGTGGTGGATTGGCAATCGTGCCTGAAAGAGGCTTGTCGGGTCTTACGAGATGGAGGAATCCTTTATCTCAGCACTACCAATGTGCTTTGCCCAAAACAGGAAGAGTTCAACCTGCCTTTTTACAGCTGGTATCCCGGCTTTTTGAAAAAACGGTATGAGCAGCTTGCGGTAACCTCGCGCCCCGAATTGGCCAATTCCGCCCGTTATCCAGCGGTCAACTGGTTCAGTTATTATCAGCTCGCCACCGTTCTTGAAAAATACGGCGTCAAGGCGTATGACCGCTTCGACATGCTCGATGTCAATTCTTTGGACGGC
Source organism: Accumulibacter sp. (assembly GCA_031732795.1). Classification (GTDB taxonomy): domain Bacteria; phylum Pseudomonadota; class Gammaproteobacteria; order Burkholderiales; family Rhodocyclaceae; genus Accumulibacter. The sequence continues at coordinate 38,912 of JAVMKC010000007.1, forward strand.
GCCAAGCGTTTCGCTCTTAATTTGTTGAAATCAGTTCCGCCAATCAGAATGTTTGGTCATATGTTCATTTCGGATACCGTCATTATTGGCGTCAAAAAGAACGATCATTAAGCTTTATTTTTAGCCATCAAAACCCAACAGGAACGTTGTTGATGAAAGTTTATCTCACCTTTGACATCGAGGTCTGGTGTAACAACTGGGACGAACTCGACAGCCGTTTTCCGCAAAGCTTTCATCGTTATATCTATGGACGTTCAGTGAAAGGCGATTACGCCTTGCCAAAAACCTTGGAAATCCTCGACCAATACGGTTTGAAAGGCGTTTTTTTTGTCGAACCCATGTTCGCCGGCCGTTTTGGCGTAGAACATTTGGCGCAGATAACGCAAATGATTCAACAGGCTGGTCAGGATATCCAATTGCATCTGCATCCGGAGTGGACTGACGAAATCCGGCCGTTGCTTTTTGAAAATGCAAAAACCAAACGCCAACATCTTTCTTACTATACTTTCGAAGAGCAATGCATCCTGCTGGAGTACGGCAGAAAAATGTTTTCGCTGGTTGGCTGCCCACAGATCAATGCATTCCGCGCCGGAAGTTTCGCCTGCAATAGCAATACCTACCGCGCTTTGCAGCGTTGTGGCTTTGCAGTCGACAGCAGTCTGAATGCCGTTCATCCGGCATCAGGACTGGATTTACGCAATACCCTCGATTTCTATCACCCGCAAAGTCATCTTGGAGTCAGCATCCTCCCTTTGTCGATTTTTCGTGATGGGTTCGGCAAATTACGCCCCGCTCAACTGGGCGCTTGCAGTTTATCTGAATTGCAGAGAGCCTTACGTTCCGCGTTGGCCAACGGCGTTGAGCATTTCGTCATCCTTTCCCATAATTTCGAAATGCTCAAGCCTGGACGCTGCGACCCGGATCCGATTGTCGTCAAGCGCTTTACCGGCTTGTGTAAATTTCTGGCGGCTGAGCGAACGTTATTTGAAGTCAGCGTCCTTGCCGCGTCACCCGCAATCAATAAGCCGCCAACAACCTGGCAGCCCATTGAAGCCAAACTCGGCGATACGCTACAGCGTCATGGCGAACAATTGCTCCGCCGGTTGATGGCTTGATCAATGAATTGCTGCAAGTCTCGCTTGTCAAGGACGCCAGCCTGTCGAGACAAACGACGTCAACCGTTCGACAGATAATGCGCGTCCAATTCTCGGGAGGCTTGGATCCGGTTGCGGGCAATTTTGAAGGTGACTGCTTGCGCAAAACCGGCATTGCTTTGGATGCAGATCAGAAACTCTTTGCAAGGAAGCGCCACCACCTGACAACTCGTCAAGGCCAAGGCAGTGGTGACCGTCCCCGTCTCCAATAAAGACGGCACGCTACCGATGAGGTCTCCCGGGCCACGCAAGGCGACGAGCTTCTGGCGGCGTGCAGTCAAGCGCCGCTCAGGAATTCCGGGTGGAGGCGGTGGATAGCGGCAGGTGTCATGGCAAGTGATCTTGACAAAACCCGAAATCACCACGAAAACCATTTCCGAGTCGTCGTGCTGACTAGCGATACGGCTACCGGGCTGATGGATTTGCCAGTTGGCGACAATCGCCAAATCCTGCAGTTGATCCTGCGGCAATCCAGACAGCAGTGGCGCAACACGTAAGTCGTCAGGCCGTAGCCCGTCGAATCTGCTGTACTTTGGTGAGGAGTCGTCGACTTGAGCCAACGCATCCATGATCTGAACCTTGAATTGCTCCTCAGGACAAGACGCCGGGACCAGGAAGTGACGCGCCGGAATGGAACTCGTGGGAAATCGACCCGGTTGATGCGAATCACCAAGCAGCAAATAAGCGCACGTCGGTTGCAGCGCGGAAATTTCAGCCATGAATTCAAGACCATTGACGGTTTGCAGATCAAGATCGCAGATCACAACGTCAAATGACTGTTCGCGCGTCCGGGACAACGCGTCTGCCGGATCGCCGAAATGTTCGCAATGGTAATCATTCTGGCAATCCGGAGAGCCGAAAACGTGGCCGAGCTGCTCGACAACGGCGGAGTCTCTGACCAGAACAAGAACACGCTTCGGCTGATTCTTTCCCACTGATCCTCCAAGAATCGTGAAGATGGGTGATTCACCTGTCGCAACTCGTCGGTTTCACCCCAGGGCCATCAGGCTCAACTCGCCAAGGCAGCCCCAACCGCGAGTCGCGCAGAGCGAATGGTAAAGCCCTGCGGCACGGCACGCAACGACGCACGGCGCCTCCGCTGTCCCCGTTGCTGTCGAATTCGTCGCGACAAGGCAGCGGCAGACCGTGGATTGGTACTCGTCGTGGTCGGATGGTGCACGATCAGACGTATCATGTCGACCGTTGCCGGTAGAGTGGCCCCGAGGATTTCTGGCTTGATCAGGAGAGCGCGCGCATGACGCGAAGAGAGGCTTCGAACGTCCATCCGTGGGTCGAGCCGGAGACGGCTGACGCAGACGATAGCGGAAACGTCGTCCCGTGCGTCGGCAGAGCAGTGGATGATTCATGGCTCGACAGGACGCGGGAGACGCTTTGATGACGCACACGCCGGTCTGGCTGTTCGACCTCGACAATACCCTGCACGATGCCAGCCGACACATCTTCCCGCACATCAACCGAGCGATGGTCGACTACATCTGTCGGCATCTACAGGTCGCCGAGGAAGAAGCTGTGCGCTTGAGGCAACACTACTGGTTGCGTTACGGCGCGACAATGCTCGGTCTGATGCGTCATTACCGCATCGATCCGCGGCATTTTCTCTGGCATACCCATCAGTTTCCCGACTTGCGCCGCATGCTGGTTTTTGAACGCGCCTTGCGAGTACTGTTGCGGCGCTTGCCCGGACGTAAAATCGTTTTCTCGAACGCTCCCGGGCATTACAGCCGCGCGGTCCTCGAATTGACCGGCATCGCCCGCCATTTCGACGCGCTGTACTCGGTCGAACGCGTCGCTTACCAGCCCAAACCGGCAATCGGCGGCTTCAGATTACTGATGCACCGCGAACACTTGGCAGCCACACGTTGTGTGCTGATTGATGACTCGTTGGCCAACCTGCAGACCGCCAAGCGTCTGGGCATGAAAACGGTCTGGATCAGCCGGTCGACCCGCCAGCCGGCGTGGGTCGACAGCCGCCTGAATTCGGTTCTCGATTTGACCTACCGTTGGCCGCCGGGCCTTCGCCGCTGAGAGCTTGTGAAGAAAGGATCACGAGGCAACGCTTCCGTCGACATGCGTGTCCAGGCCAACGGAGCAGCCTGTAACGGCTACCGCGCCAACCGAACGACAAGCAGAAAAATTCATGGCAATTCGTACTTGAACTCGTAGTAATGCTGACCATCGGCAATGATGATAGTGAACTGCCCGGACAACCCGGCAAGTTCTTCGGCTCCCGAGTCTGGAACGACTGAAACGACAAGGCTGGGATGTCCTCGCTTCATGGTTCCCGTGTGCTGCAGGACAAAGCTTCCACGTCTGCCGTGAAGGGCGCCTTCCACTCGCTCGATGGCGACGTAACCCGCGGAACCTTTGACATCGGTCATCGCAGTCAGCATTTGGCCTGCTGTGGTGGCGACCAGATCGCCAGTGATGGTTTTATCGATCGACATGCGACCAATTTTTGAGCCGCTGGGCTGGTTTTCCACCGCCAGCGAAGTCAACGTGACGACAAATTCTCCTTTGGCTATCTGCGGCATGGCAATTCTCCTGGAAGGTGATGAGGGCTGCCGACGTCGGGGCAACGCCAAGCAAAACCAAGTTACGATTGAAAATGCGACCTCGATACGACGAGATGCCGGGGATCCCACCACCTGCGCTTCATGGGCCATCCGACCGGTGATCGGGCCGGCACCCGTCGGCTGAACGTTGGCTGTTGCCACTTCGTCGAATCCGGCCGTGATCGATCATCTGGCGCGCGGAGAACAAGACGTTCCAAAGACGAATTGGCTCAAACCGGGTTGTCGAGATCAAGAAACTGGCCATCGAGGTCGAAGCGCTCGATCAGATGAGTAGCCAGCGCCTGCACCCCGTAGCGCTCGGTGGCATGATGACCGGCCGCCAGATAGGCAACGCCGGATTCCCGCGCCAGATGAACAGTGGGTTCAGACACTTCGCCGCTCAAATAAACATCGGCACCAAGCGCGATAGCCTGTTCGAACAGCCCTTGCGCGGCGCCGGAACACCAAGCGACGCGTTCGACCCGACGGTCGGCTGGGCCGACCAGCAGCGGCGGCCGTTGCAGTTCGTCGGTGACCTGCCGGGCCAACTCGGCGACGGAGCAGGGAATCGTCGGGCGGCCCAGCCAACCGAGATCCTGTTCGCCGAAACGCCGTTCGGGCAGCCAACCGAAACGCTTGGCCAATTGCGCGTTGTTACCGAACTCCACATGCCCATCGAGCGGCAGATGGTAAGCAATCAGGTTGATCTCGTTTGCCAGCAGACTTTGCAGGCGCCGTTTGCGGATCCCGATGACACGGCCATCCTCGCCGCGCCAGAACCAGCCGTGGTGCACCAGCAACGTATCGGCGCCGGCTGTAATCGCCGCATCGATCAACGCTTGACTGGCGCTGACGCCAGCGATCAGGTGGCGGATTTCGGGACTTCCTTCCACTTGCAGGCCGTTTGGGCAATAATCCCGGCAACGCCCGGCCTCCAGCAGTGTGTCCAGATAAAGAATCAGTTCTTCACGTTTCATTTAATGGTTTTATTCCATGCGTAGGCTTTGGCTGTTATTCGCTCAGACCGTAACTGTCGCTCTCGCCATGCTGTTCGTGGTGATGACTTTGAAACCGGAATGGCTGGGCAAGGGTACTTCTTTCCCGGGCGCCGCGGTGGTGACGGTGCGCGAAGGCGAAGCAGAAAGTGTAGCGCCAGCAACCGCTTCACCCACATCATTTCGTGAAGCGGCCAAGCGGGCTCTGCCGTCGGTGGTGCATATCTTCACGTCCCAGAAAGTCACGACCCGGCGCAATCCGCTGCTCGACGACCCGATTTTGCGCCATTTTTTCGGCGACGGCAGCGAAGGCGACAATCCGGCCACGTCCGGTCTGGGGTCGGGAGTGATCGTCAGCGACAACGGCTATGTGCTGACCAACTACCACGTCATCGAATCCGCCGATCAAATCGAGGTCGCGCTCAGCGACGGCCGTAATCTGAGCGCCCGCGTCGTCGGCAACGACCCGGAATCGGATCTTGCGGTTCTGCAGATCACCCAACCCAGCGGCAAACCTCTGAACCTGCCGGCGATCACCCTTGGCAAGATGGAACAGGTGGCGATCGGCGACGTGGCGCTGGCGATCGGCAATCCTTTCGGGGTCGGCCAGACGGTGACCATGGGCATCATCTCGGCGCTCGGGCGCTCGCACCTCGGTATCAATACTTTCGAGAATTTCATCCAGACCGACGCGGCGATCAATCCCGGCAATTCCGGCGGCGCCCTGGTCGATGGCAAAGGACAGTTGATCGGCATCAACACCGCCATTTACTCGCGATCGGGCGGATCGCTGGGCATCGGTTTCGCCATTCCGATTTCGATCGCCCGCAACGTCATGGAGCAGATCATCCAGAACGGCTCGGTGACCCGCGGCTGGGTAGGCATCGAAGCCCAGGAAATCACGCCCGATCTGGTCGAATCCTTTGGACTGAGCGATGCCAACGGCGCCCTGATCGCCGGCGTGCTACGCGGCTCCCCCGCCGACGCCAGTGGCATCAAACCGGGCGACATCCTGCTCTCCGTCAACGGCCGGCCGGTCAAGGACCCGCAAAGCATGCTCGATTTGATCGCCAGCCAGAAACCGGGAGACACCGTCACCTTCAAACTCCGTCGTCGAAACAATCTGATCGAAAGCCAGGTCAAAATCGGCAAACGTCTGCCGCAGCCGCGGCCGCGCGAATAGCCGACCGGTCAGACGCCATCGCAATGATCGAACGCCGGCTCGTCGCCGGCGTGTTCGTAAACGGCTCGCGATTTACAGAAAACAGGTCGGATTTTCTGTAGCCCACGGCGAAAAGCCGGAGCCGGCGAAATTGGTAGTCCATTGCTATCCGGCTCGCCCCCAGCAATCCCGCCCTCCTCCGATCCTTGTTGGCCGGTTAACAATCCCGGCAACCCCGCTTTTTCTGCACTAACATCAATTCAAATGACTGTTGGTTGCGTTGCGGAGCGTCCGCCAATTTCCCGACAAGTTCAAGTTACTGGTTTTGCCAGGGTAGCCCCTGTTCGACTGTGGCCAGAAAAACCCTCCCCCCGAATCTAAAGCCCCGCCCGGAATCGCGAGAGCATCCGTCGGCGCGCGCCGACCGGATTTCCATGTGCTCCCCTGCTTCGGCTCGGCAAGTGCCACGCAAGGCCCAGGCCTGAAGGAACAGGACTGTATATATATGAATCAATTCGTTTTTCTACTTATCGTTTGTCGAAATCTTATCGAGGCCACGAAATGAAAATTTCCACTCGCATCATTTTGATCGTCGTCTGCACGGCTGTTGGCATTAGCATCCTCTCCCTGTCAGCCTTGAAGATCATGCACTCATCCTTGCTGGGCGAACGGGAGGCGAGCGTTCGACTGATTGCCGAACTGGCTCGCAGCCAGATCAAAGCCTACGTCGCGCAGGAGAAAAATGGACAGTTGTCCCGGGAAGACGCGCAGGCCCAGGCCAAGGCCGCACTTGCCGGATTGCGCAAGGGAAGCGATTATCTTTTCCTGAGAAATGCCGATGGAATGATGCTGGTCCACCCGGACAAACGGCGTGAAGGCAGCATGGATCCCGGTCTGACCCAACCGGACGGACGGACGACCCTGCAATTGTATCTGGACGCCCTGAAATCCTCCGACGAAGCACTGGTTACCATCCTGAGTCCGCATCCCCAGACGCGGGAGCCAGTGTCCAAGGCCAATGCCTTGGCCAAGATTCCCGAGTGGGGCTGGATCGTCGGCTACGGACAGTTCACTGACGATATCGATCGAGCGTACTGGCAGAATGCGATCAAATTCCTGGCCTTGGGGATTGGCGTGATACTGATCAGCACCATCCTGGCGGTGATTTTGGCGCGCGGGGTCAATCGTTCCTTGTCCGGAATTCAGCGCAACGTCAAAAAAATCGAGTCCGAACTCGATTTCACGCAACGCATCGACGTCATGGGGAATGATGAAATTTCAGAAGTTTCCCGCGTATTCAACCAGTTGCTAGAAAAAATAGCCTCCAGCATGGGCGAGATCGTCGCCCGGAGCCATCGCATCGGCGCCTCCGCCGCCCAACTGTCACAGACCGCTCGCGAAGTCGCCGATTTCTCGGCCAAACAAAGCCATTCCGCATCCGCCATGGCCGTCAGCGTCAAGCAATTGAACGATCATATCGCCAATGTCAGCAACCGGGCCGTCGAAACTCACGGCTTGGCCTTGCATTCTGGAGAAAGGGCCGCCGAGGGCGAACAGATCATCGAGCGGACCGTCGCCGATATCAATGTCGTTGCCGGCTCCGTTCAACAGTCCTCGGTACGTATTCACGATCTGGATGCCAGCAGCGAACAAATTTCTTCGATCATTTCCGTGATCAAGGAAGTCGCCGACCAGACGAATCTGTTGGCGCTCAATGCCGCGATTGAAGCAGCGCGCGCGGGCGAACAAGGCCGAGGTTTTGCCGTGGTTGCCGACGAAGTGCGCAAGCTTGCCGAAAGAACAGCGGCTTCGACGCGGGAAATCGCAACGATGATCAGCGCCATCCGTTCGGTCTCCGATGAAGCCTCGGGCAGCATGGTCAAAGCCGTCGACCAGGTGGATCAGGGCGTCAATCAAGCCAAGGAAGCGAGCGAAGCGATCCGCCGGATCGGTGAAGGCAGTCGGAAAACGATCGCCATGATCCAGGAAATCACCTCCGCCTTGCGCGAACAAAGCGCAACCAGCGAAATGATCGCCCGCAGCATCGAAAATGTTGCCGAAATGGCCGACAAAAGTCATTCCGCCGCCCAGGGAACGGCGGAGGCAGCCCGAAACCTGGACGATGTGGCCCGCGAAATGCAGGAAATCGTGTCCACGTATCGGATCCGATGAGAGCGGACTGGTCGCCCCTCTTGCGGGAGAAGCATGACGCGAGCCAAAAACGAGCAAAAGTCTTCGACTGCCTCACGAAACGAGCACGTTGATCACAGCAATCCGAGCCCGGGACCGCAGCAGACGCTGACTGTCAAAACGCATCAACAGGCTGGCAACAACATCGCCCGTGTTTGACACGTGGATGTAGCTCATGGTTGTCGCGGCATCGGCATGCCACAACAACGCTTGGACGATACCGAATATCGCACCCTTCGAGCGATAGACACACATCGCAGGAACACCAGGTAGAAGCGGGAGAGCAAACGCTGTGGTCACGACATGTCGGCACGGTTTTCTCCTGCCCGCCGATGTCTTGGTCCTCACTGGTTTCCACGGCGGGCTTGGGGAAACCAGAAAATCTGCGGCCCGCCCAGCCCCATTTCAGCATCATCGAACCGGCGATCGTGGACAACATCCGCCCTTCGGATACGGACGCTGACAGCACGCACGATCATCTTGTCTCCCCACGCAAATAACATCGCGTCAGGCAGGTCGCGCAAGTTAGTGCAACAACGACTGATCAAATTTTCACGTTCCTGGCTAACAAAACCATGAGCATAAAACCACTTCATTAAGAAGGCTTAAAGAGATTTGTCCAGCCAGATGAACCATTAAACCTCAACAAGTTATTTTCAACAAAATCAATAAACAGAATGTGGATCATGAAAACACATGTCATGCGGCAGGTTTTAAAAAGAACTTGACTTAACAGTCATTTTTCCTATCTTTCTACTACGCTATCGCTATCAGAAAAAGAGCGTTTTTCAGATCAACAGTTCCGAGAGGAGTGCCTATGTCTCTCAAAAAGCGTCTGGTGTTTTTTATCACGTTGCTCTTGGTGGTCGTAGTAGCGGTGCTGGCGACCGTCAGCTTTGTTGGAATGCGCAAAGAGATTGTCGATGGAGTGCAGAAAGAAATCCAGGCGGCGATGCGTGGTAACCGCGAAGCGCTGATGGGCAGTGCAACTTTCTTTCTGTAAATATTCCGAGGTGATGTCATCGGGATG
>JAVMKC010000008.1:0-47936 GCA_031732795.1 Accumulibacter sp.
AACGCAAAGCCGCCGAAGACGCCGCACGACGCGACGCCGAACGCAAAGCCGCCGAGGATGCCGCACGACGCGAGGCCGAACGCAAAGCCGCCGAGGATGCCGCACGACGCGAGGCCGAACGCAAAGCCGCCGAAGACGCCGCACGACGCGACGCCGAGCGCAAAGCCGCCGAAGATGCCGCACGACGCGAGGCCGAGCGCAAAGCTGCCGAAGACGCCGCACGACGCGACGCCGAGCGCAAAGCCACCGAGGATGCAGCGCGACATGAAGCTGCCCGCCGCGAGGCCGAACGCGAGAGGGTCGAGGAAGCGCGTCGCGCCAACGAACGTCAAGCCGCCGAGGACGCGGCCCGACGTGCCGCCGAAAGAACGGTTCGCGAACAAGCCGCTCGCCAGGACGCGCTTCCCAAAACCGCCGACGAAACGACACGTCAAGAAACCGAACGACAACCCGTTGCTGGGCCTGAGCGTGTCGTTGCCGAGCGGACGACGATCGAACAGTTGGCAGCCCGCCGTCGCTCTGCCGAAGACGCGCTACGCCGCGACGCCGAACGCCTGGAAATCGATCGTCGGGCGATCGAGCAGGCCGTCCGCAGTGAAGAGGACGAACGTCAGGCGGTCGAGAAGGCGATCGCTGAAGAACAGCGGAAACGGTCGATCAGCTCCGCACCACAACAACCCGCACGCAAAGCCAAGCTGCCTGAAGAAACCATCGTCATGATTGCCGACGATTCGCGGGTGGTACGTGTCAAAACGAGTCGTCTACTGACCGCCAACCAGTATCGGGTGGCCGCCGCGGAAGACGGCGTCGATGCCGCTCGCCAGATCGAAGCGTCACCGCCGGATGTGCTGGTCACCGATGTCGACATGCCCGGATTAAACGGCTTTCAACTCGCCAAAATGGTCCGCGACAATCCACGGACTGCCAAATTGCCGATCATCATGGTCACCTCGGACAACGAGCAATTGCGCGCCGAGGCTGCCCGCATCGGCGTCAACGTGGTTCTCGGCAAACCCTATCCGGAAGAGCAACTGATCGCCCATATCCAGCAGTTGATGGATGGGCAGGCCGGCATTTGAAGCGCTCCCATTGAGTCCCCATCGCTCTCAGCGTTGGTAAATATTTCGCTCGCATAGCTGGACGGATACGCCGGCGACATTGTCGCCGGTATTCGTTCGCGTCAGAGAATCGGGAGATGCGTTCCGCGAAGTCCGACGAAAAATTCCAGGATGACTCCAAGCCTGTGGAGCATGGAAATCGTCACACGGGTCAAGATTTTCAAGGTTTGTACGCCCGGGTGATTTCGCGTTTGCCGGGTGGGCCGGGCAGGTTTTCGACGATGAAGCCCGCCGCTTTGAGATTACGCTTGACCTGTCCTTTGGCGCAGTACGTCAGCAACAGGCCGCCATTGCTCAGGCTGCGGTAGAGTTTCTCGAAAATTTCGCGGGTCCATAGCTCGGGCTGGACGTTTGGCGAAAAAGCATCGTAGTAGATCAGATCGAATCGTTCGCCGGGTTCGAAGTCCTGCAGACGGATACGCAGTTTTAGAAAAGTGAAGTGCATGCCCAGGGATTGCGGGATGCTCCATGCGCACTCATGCAGGGCGGCAAAAACGGCATCGGCACCGGAAACCCTGATTTGTCTTGGGTAATTCAGCTGGTGCGCGAATTCGGGTCGCAGGGGGTGGGCTTCGAGAGTGGTGTAGCTGACCGGCAATCGCTCGCGTTCGGCAGCAGCCCAGGTCAACAAGACATTCAAACCGGTCCCAAACCCCATTTCCAGCACTTGTAGCCGACGTGGTGGCGCGGGTTGTGCGTGGCCATAGCCGTGGTCGATGAAGACGTGTTGCGATTCCTGTATCGCGCCGTGGGTGGAATGATACTGTTCGGCGAGACCGGGCAGATCGATCGAATGCGATCCGTCGGCGGTCTTCACCAAGCGTTTTTCCTGATGGTCGAGTATCGGCATGTCGCCGATCTTGCCAGATTGGCCGCTCTGACGGCAAACGATCCGCTTGCACATCGCCAGGCTTGGAAGGTGCCGACTGTTTGCTCAAACCGATCTTCGGGAGACGGTTTGCTCTGGCCGACACTCGGTCCTTGTCTGCCGGAACACTGAAGTTGGTTTCCAATCGGGCGTTACGCTGTCTGAACCGCGTACGCGAAAGCCGGATTGATCACGATCCTGAACGACGAACGGGCAAAATCCCTATCCAGGGCCAAGAGTACCGATGCCATCAAAGAAGGCGCATGGATCGCTTCGTCCTTGACCCTGCCGATAATCAACGCAGATTCACGGGAGCCGGTGCGCGAAGCCGCGGGTAGAGAACGTGGCCGGGTCGATGGCCGATCGATAAGCTCCGGTAGCGCACTGGCTTGTGATCAGCGGATCACCACGCTATAGTCGCGCGGCCATTGTCCCTGCCGTATTATCGCCTTTTCGATCTTCACCTTTCACGGGAGACTGTTCATGAATCGCCGCTCCGTTCCTTCTGCCGCTGGTCTGTTGGCATTGCTTATCAGTGTTGGACTTGCCGGTTGCGCCAGCCAGCCGAGCAGCGGTGACGGCGACAAGCCGGCCGCTGCGACACCTTCGGCTGCGGAAGGCAAATCCACCGTTACCCCGCCGCCTCCGCCGCCACCGGCCAAACCGGTCAGGCAGAGTGGTCGTCGCGGCGCAAAAAATACCGCCGCCAGCAAACCGGCGGCAACCGAACCCGCCGTTGCCGAAAAAGCCGCCGAACCCGCGCCAACCGGCAAGATTGGTCCGGGAATGAACGCCCGCGGCGAAGTAATCGATTCGAGCAAGGTCGAAGCGGGTTATGGGCAGAAGGTGAAGGGAATTCGCGATTGGGAAGGCGAGATCACCGGCCGGCCGGCGCCGAACAGCAAATTCACCCGCTTGCAGATCGGCATGCCGATGAAGCAGGTGACCGATCTGGTCGGGCCGCCTTCCGATCAAGGTGCTTATGTCACGGGTAAAGCGTTCATTCCATTTTTCTTCGGCGCCGACAAGCATCGTCAGGAACTGGTCTACAAAAACCAGGGGCGGTTGATCTTTGCCGGCGGGTCGATGGGTGATTTTTCGAGCGCCCACCTGGTGTGGATCATCCATAACGCCAACGAGCCGGCTTATCGTTGATGGCTTCGTTCCGCTTGCCGCTGCTCTGACCGGTAGCGGCAATGCCGAGACTTGGCGTTTCCCAGTCGCCATTTTTCAATACCATCGCAACGTTTGTGGAGGGTAAGCGATGCGTGTCACTCTGGTCCATCCCGCCGGCTTCAATTTCGTTCCCGGGCAACCGGATTTCGCTGTACTGGCCAACCGCATGCCGCCGATCGGCATCATGCAATTGGCCAGTTGGCTGGAAAAGCACGGTCACCCGACGCAATTGCACGATTGTCTCGGCCCGTATGCGCCGCCGGATATCGCGTCCAACGTCGACCTGATTCTGGCAACAGAACCGGACCTGGTCGGTTTCAGCGCCACCACTTCGGGTTTCATGGACGCTTTTGCCATCGCCGCCCGCCTCAAGCAGCAGCGCCCGACATTGAAGATCATTTTCGGCGCGGTGCATGTCTCGTCGATCGGTGCGCCGATCCTCGATCGTTTCCCGGAAATCGACTATCTGTGCATCGGTGAAGGCGAAGGCTGCCTGCTCGATCTGGCCAACGAAAGACCGCTCCGGGAAATCGACAATCTGGTCTTTCGTGACCGTGACGGGCGGATCGTCTGCAATCCCCGCCGGCCGCGGATCGTCAATCTCGACGAGCTGCCGTTCCCGGCTTACGAGAAGCTGGTCGGTTTTCCGGCAGCCTACCACCTGCCGTTGTTCGCCTACGAAAAACGGCACGGGGCGACGATGATCACCTCGCGCGGTTGTCCCTACACCTGCTCGTTCTGCGACCGCACGGTCTTCGAACGTCTGTACAAGACCAACTCGGCACGATACACCTACGAGCACATGCGTTATCTGCGTGACCGTTTCGGGGTTTATCACATCAATTTTTACGACGACCTGTTCACTGCCCACAAAAAACGGGTCACCGATCTGTGCGAAATGTTGATCGCCGAACCGCTGGGCATGCAGTTCAACTGCGCGATCCGCACCGGCCACACCTCGGACGAGATGCTGGCGATGCTCAAGCGGGCCGGCGCGTTGATGGTGTCGATGGGCATCGAGTCGGCCGATCCGGCGATGATGGCGCGGCACAAGGCCGGGGTGACGCTCGACGAGGTACGTCAGACGGTGCGCCAGATCCATGCGGCCGGGCTGCGCGCCAAGGGTTTGTTCATTTTCGGCCTGCCGGGCGAAACGCCGGAAACGCTGCGCCGAACCAGTGATTTCATTCTTTCACTGGATCTCGACGAGATGAACATGACCAAGTTCAGCCCGATGTACGGTGCGCCGATCTGGGACGAATGCGTCAGCGGCGAAAGCGGCGACTTCATCGAGGACTGGCGGTTGATGAACTGCCTGAATTTCGTTTATAAGCCGGCCGGCTTCGCCTCCCGTGAGGAAATGGATGCCTTGTACAATTGGCACGTCAAACGGTTCTACGACAGCCCGGGGTATCGCCGACGTTTCGTCAAACGCCTGTGGCAGCATCGCTGGAGTTTGTGGCACGTGCTCAAACACTTGCCCGAAACGATCGCCGCCGCGCGCTATTTCAGCGCCAACAAGCAGCAACTCGAACGTGCCAAGGCGGAGTTTGTCAGAGAACCGCGCCAGCCGGTCGGTTTGCAGCCCTTCCTCAGTCCGGAACTGCAGGCGGATGCGATCGCATCGCTGTCACCGATCAAGGTGTCACGCCGCCCACTGAAAGCAGCGTTTCCGGCGGCTTGCCCGACCCCGCCCGGTGGTGAGATCGTCGCGCAAAGCGCTTGACCAGCGCGGCCGGCGCGCCGCGAGTCCATTGATGCAGAGGATTCACCATGAACGCCCAAGAAATGACCCGTAATGGAACAGCAGACTGCGATGTGCTGGTGATCGGCGGCGGGCCGGCCGGTTCGACGGTCGCTCCCTTGCTGGCCGAAAAAGGCTATCGAGTGGTCTTGTTGGAAAAGGCTCATCACCCGCGTTTCCACATCGGCGAATCACTGCTGCCCGCCAATCTGGCGCTTTTCGAGCGTCTCGGGGTCGCCGGGCAGATCAAGGCGATCGGCATGGAAAAATGGGGGGCCGAATTCATTTCGCCGAATCACGATCATTGTCAAACGTTTCAATTCGCCGACGCCTGGGACAAATCGATGCCCTACGCCTACCAGGTCAAACGCGCCGAATTCGACCACATCCTGATCGACAACGCCGCCCGCAAAGGCGTCGAGGTGCACCAGGGATGCCGGGTGAAGACGGTCGATTTCCAGCCCGATCAGTCGGCGGTGATCGGCGCCCGCTACGACGACGGTCGCCAGGGCCAGTGGCGGGCGCGTTTCGTCGTCGATGCCTCGGGACGCGACACGTTTCTCGCCAACCGTTTTCAGATCAAGCACCGCAATCCGCAGCACAACAGCTCGGCGGTGTATGGTCACTTCGCCGGCGCTCGGCGGCACCCGGGCCGCGAGGAAGGCAACATCAGCATTTACTGGTTCGAACACGGCTGGTTCTGGTTCATTCCGATGCAGGACGACGTGACCAGCATCGGCATGGTCACTTGGCCGTACCACATGAAAAGCAAGGGCCAGCGGACGATCGAACAGTTTCTGCGCGACGGCATCGCCAGTTGTCCGCCGCTCGCCGAACGTCTGAAAGACGCCCGGCTGATCAATGAGGTCGAAGCGACCGGCAACTTCTCCTACGTCTCGGAACGCAACCACGGGAACAATTACCTGCTGCTCGGCGACGCCTACGCCTTCATCGACCCGGTATTCTCCTCCGGCGTGTGGCTGGCGATGAACAGTGGCGTGATCGCCGCCGAGACGATCGATACCTGTCTGCGCACCCCAGGCGAGACCGCGGCGGCTTTGAAGCGTTTCGACGCCCAGATGAGGCACGGTCCGAAAGAATTTTCGTGGTTCATCTATCGGATGACCAATCCGATCATGCGCGATTTCTTCATGGGCCCGAAAAACATCTTCCGGGTCAAGGAAGCCCTGCTGGCGGTGCTCGCCGGTGACATCTTCGGCAATACGCCGATCTGGCGCTCGATCCGGATATTCAAGCTGCTCTACTACATCGCCAACCTGATCCAGCCGCGCCGGGCGCTGAAAGGTTTCACGCGGCGGCGTTTCAACATCCGTCCGGTCGACGATGGCGCGCTGAGTTCCAGTCCATGACCTTTGCTTTGTGCATCGCCGGTGATCCGACATCACTGGCTACGCTGATTCGTACCCGTGCCGATCACATCCTCGGCGGAGCGATCGTCGGCCTCAGCTCGTACCCCCGTCCGACCCTGCCATGGCCGGCAGTTCAGGCCGTCACCGCGCCCTTGCTCGGTGATGCCCGCGAACGGATACAGGAACTCTGGCAAACCGACGAGGATTGTCGGACGGGTGAATTCGCCGGCATCGCCTTCCGCCGCAACAGTGAGCTGCTTTATGGCGTGTTGCGGTTCGATGAACAGAACTTCGCCGGCGCAATGGCTCAGCACCCGCTGCAGGCGGCGACCGAAGAGGCGTATCGGCGGATTTTCGCTTTGCTCGATCGTCAGTCGCTGCCGTATCTCTGGCGGGTGTGGAATTATTTTGCCGACATCAATCGCGAAAGCGACGGCCTCGAACGCTATCGGCAATTCAACATCGGTCGTCACAACGCGTTTGAAGCCTGCGGTCGGGCGGCGGTCGGGCAGGTTCCTGCGGCCTGCGCCATCGGCCTGCGCGATGGGCCGCTGAGCATCGCCTTCATCGCCGGCGGGCAGCCGCCTTTGGCGGTCGAAAATCCGCGCCAGATCAGCGCCTACGATTATCCGACCACCTACGGACCACGCAGCCCGACCTTCTCGCGGGCAGTGCTGGTCGAGCTGGCCCAGCAGCGCAGTCTGTTCATTTCCGGCACCGCCAGCATCGTCGGCCACCGCACGATCCATGTCAGTGACCTCGCCGCGCAATGTCACGAGACGCTAGACAATATTGCCGCGGTGGTCGACGAAGCCAACCGCCGTCATCCAGGCCCGCCTTTTTCGTTGAGCGAGCTGACCTATCGCGCCTATCTTCGTCACGGCAACAGCTATTCCATTTTCCGCGACGTGATCAACAAGCGTCTCGGTGTCGACACCGCGATCGTTTGCGTCCAGGCCGATATCTGTCGCCACGACCTGCTGGTCGAAATCGAGGCTATGGCCACTCTTCCCATCAGGAGTCGTTGATGTCCGCCAAAATCGTATCGTCCGCACTGCTGACGAGTCTGCTCGTCGGCGCCATCGGCAGCGCCGTCGCTGCCGAGCAACCGTTATGGGAAATCGGCGCCGGTGTCGCCGGGCTTTCTTTTCCAGCGTATCGCGGCTCGGATCAACGTCACGATTTTCTGCTGCCGGTGCCGCATTTCACCTACCACGGCGATTTTCTGAAAGCCGATCGGCACGGTATCCGCGGCAGCCTTTTCGACAGCGATCGCGTCGATCTGACCGTCAGCATGGCCTTGTCGCCGCCGGTGAGCAGCGACCGGATCGACGCCCGCGCCGGCATGCCCGATCTCGACGCCACCTTCGAAATCGGCCCGCAAGTCGATCTGACCCTGTGGCGGTCGACCAACCGTGCCCGCTTCCTCAAACTGTTGCTGCCGTTGCGCGGCGCGTTCACCGTCGAAGGAACGCCGCGCGACATCGGCTGGGTCTTCCACCCGAAACTGAACGCCGACTTCACCGACCTGTCGCTACTGCCCGGCTGGAACGTCGGCTTGCTGGCAGGACCGCTATTCGGCAACCGCCGTCAGCATGCCTACTACTACTCGGTCGAGAACCAGTACGCCACGGCGGCACGGCCGGCCTACGCCGCCGCCGGCGGCTACGCCGGCATGCAATATCTGGCCGCGTTGTCGAAACGCTTCGACCGGCTGTGGGTCGGCGGCTTCGTCCGCTACGACAATCTTGCCGGTGCCCGTTTCGTCGACAGTCCGCTGGTCCGGCAGAAGGATTACTGGGCCGCCGGGGTGGCAGTGACCTGGATCTTCGGAGAATCATCGACCCGTGTCCGCGTCGATGATTAAAGCCGATCACGCCGGGTGGTTGTGGTCGGCCTATGAAACCCTGGCCATGGGGCTCGGTCTCGGCGTATTCGCCCTGGCCTGCCTGATCTGGCTGCCGCTGGCCCTTCCCGCCTACCGGCTGTTGCCGCGACGCCGAGGCCAATGGTTGGGTCGTTCGGTCGCCCGCTTCGCTTTTCACGGTTATCTCGGTTTTCTCGGCAGGGTTTGCGGCTGTCGTTTCGACCTCGCCGAACTCGACGGCCTGCGCGACGATGGTCCGCTGATCCTCGTCGCCAACCATCCCTCTCTGCTCGACGCGGTGCTGATTCTCTCGCGGGTGCCAAACACCGTCTGTGTGATGAAGGCGGCGTTGATGGACAATCTGTTGCTCGGTGCTGCGGCGCGTCTGGCGCGCTTCATTCGCAACGACCATCCGTTATCGATGTTCATCGAAGCCGGCGAGCAACTGGCCGAAGGCACCAAGCTGTTGATCTTTGCCGAAGGAACGCGCACCCGCAATTTCCCGCTCGAACGGTGTCAACCGACTACCGGTTTGCTGGCCCGCCGCAGCAAAGTGGCGGTGCAGACACTGTTGATCGAGTTTTCGACGCCGTATCTCGGCAAGAACTGGCCATTGTTCAAAAGGCCCGCGTTGCCGCTGCTTTGCCGGGTCCGTCTCGGTTGCCGTTTCGACCCGCCGGAGAATGCGGCGGCGTTTACCGCCGAACTGGAGCAGTATTTTCGCGGCGAGCTGGCCGGGACGACGTCCGAGAAAGCGAGCGACAGTATTTTCACGCCGCAATGGCAGAATTCCGCCAACGTCGGTTGATCCGCATGCCCCCTGCCTCGAACAGCCATCTGGTGCTCATTCCCAGCTACAACCCCGGGCCACGGGTACTCGACACGGTCCGCTCCGCCCGTGCGCAATGGACGCCGGTGTGGGTGGTCGTCGATGGCAGCCGTGACGGCAGCGAAGCGCAACTGCAGGCGCTGGCCGCGGAAGACGACGGTTTACGGGTGATCGTCCTGCCGGAAAACCGCGGCAAGGGCGCCGCCGTCCTCGAAGGCATCGCTCAAGCGCAGGCCGCCGGGTTCACGCACGCGTTGACCATGGATTCCGACGGTCAACATCCGGCGGCGCTGATCCCGACGTTCATGGCCGATTCTCTCGCCGCGCCGCAGGCGATGATTCTCGGCAAGCCGGTGTTCGCGGCCGACGCGCCGGCACTGCGCGTCAACGGTCGCAAAGTCTCGAACGGCTGGGCCAACCTCGAAACACTGTGGATGGGCGTCGGCGACTCGCTATACGGTTTCCGGGTCTACCCGATCGCGCCGCTGCGACGAATCATGGAGCGCAACCGCTGGATGCGCCGCTTCGATTTCGATCCGGAAGCGGTCGTCCGACTGTGCTGGTCCGGCGTCAGACCGATCAACCGCGATGCACCGGTACGCTACCTCAGTGCCGACGAGGGCGGCGTTTCGCATTTCCGTTATCTGCGCGACAATCTCTTGCTGACCTGGATGCACAGTCGCCTTTTCCTGGGTTTTCTGTGGCGTCTGCCCGTGCTGCTGTGGCGCCGGCTGCGCGGCTGAGCGCGTGTCGCCGAAGATCAACGCTCAACGTTCTGGAACAGATTCTCGATGCATGCGACTCTCGACCTGCTGGTGCGCACCTCCTTCCCGCCACTGACCCGACGCTCGGTGGAAACCTTGCAGCTCAATCTCGGCTATCGCTGCAACCAAAGCTGCCGGCATTGTCACGTCAACGCCGGCCCGCAACGCCGCGAGGAAATGAGCGCCGAGACGATCGACGCCGTGCTGGCGTTCGTCGATACCTCGCCGACCACCCGGGCTCTCGATCTTACCGGTGGCGCCCCGGAATTGAATCCGCGCTTCCGCGGTCTGGTGGTCGCCGGCCGGAGCCGGGGGCTGCGGATCATCGACCGCTGCAACCTGACCATTCTCAGCGAGCCCGGGCAGGACGATCTGGCCGAATTCCTGGCCGAACAACGCGTCGAAGTCGTCGCTTCGCTCCCCTGCTATCTGGCGGAGAACGTTGACCGGCAACGCGGTCCAGGCGTTTTCGACGGCAGCATCCGCGGGCTGCAAAAGCTGAACGCCGTCGGTTACGGTCGGCCGGACAGCGGATTGCAACTCAACCTGGTGTTCAATCCACAAGGCCCGGTGCTGCCGCCACCGCAAGCCGCGCTGGCCGCGGCCTACCGCGAGCGTTTGGCCGGTGATTATGGCATCGTATTCAATGACTTATTTACCTTGACCAACATGCCGATCCAGCGTTTCGGTTCGCTGCTGATTTCCAAGGGACAGTTCAACGACTATCTGGCGCTGCTGCGTGCCGCGCACCGGCCGGAAAACCTCGACCACGTGATGTGCCGCGATCTGCTGTCGATCGATTGGCAGGGGTACGTGTACGACTGCGATTTCAACCAGCAGTTGGCGCTGCCGGTGGCCGGCAGCGCCGTCCGACGGCATATCAGCGAATTGACCGCCACGACACAGAACGGCCGGCCGATCCGCGTCGCGGAACATTGTTTCGGCTGTACCGCCGGCCAGGGGTCGAGTTGCGGCGGGGCGCTCGACCAGTAACGGCGCGGCTGGATTCAAGACTGCCGACGGCGACGGTCGATTGCTTCACGAAAGCCGGGTGAAGATTGGTTTGACAGCGGCACTCGGCGTGGCTCGCAGCGCACTGGCGACATTGCCAAACCCTTTTTTCGAGCCCTTTTTCTGCAGCGCTTTCCGAAGCCCTTTCCCGGCTGGTGGAAATAAACGCAGTGGGCTAAAATCCGGCGCCTATGGACTCCTTATCCCTGATTCGCGACTTTCTGCACGACCGTCTGGGGGTCGGCGCTGAGGCCATCGTTCCCGAAGCGGTGCTCGACGAGGTTGGTGTCGATTCGCTGATGATTCTCGAACTGATGTTCGAATTCGAGGAGCGTTTCGGCATCACCTTGAGCAAAGGAATCGCACCGCCGCGGACCGTTGGTGAAATGGCCGCCTTGATGGACGGCTTGCGTAGCGCGCAAGCCCGTTGAACTGAATGAGCGCTCAACGGGTCGCCGTTACCGGCTTGGGCTTGGTCAGCCCGTTCGGTGGCAACGCCGACGATTTTTTCCAACGTTTGCTGGCCGGCGAATCGGCGATCCGGTTTTTGCGTACCGACGATGTGCCACGGCCGATCGCCATTCCTTTTGCCAGTCTGCCGGCTTTCGATCCCCAGACGTTGTTCGACCGCTCCTTATTGGCGACGATGGATCGTTTCGCCCAGTTCGGTCTGGCGGCGGCGCTCGACGCCTGGCGCGACGCCGGTTTGTCAACGCAGCCGGCAAACGGTGAACACCGGGATCACTGGGGCGTGATCTGGGGAACCGCCCTGGGCGGCATACTGGCCATCGACAAAGGGTATCGTGACCTCTGGCTGAACGGACGCCAGCGGCTGTCGCCGTTGGCGGTGGTGCAAGGGATGAACAATGCGGCCAATGCGCAGATCTCGATTCGGCTTGGCCTGGGCGGGCCGAGCGTCTGTCACGCGGTGGCGTGCGCCTCTTCGGCGATCGCGGTGGGTGATGCGTTCCGTCGCGTGCGTAGCGGTGAGGCGTCGGTGATGGTCGCCGGCGGGTCCGAGGCGCCGCAAGCGTACAGCATTCTTCGCGCCTGGGAGGCGCTACGGGTGTTGGCGCACGCCGATGAACAGACGGCGGCAAAAGCTTGCCGGCCGTTCAGCGCCGACCGCGACGGTCTGGTTCTTGGCGAAGGTGGTGCGGCGCTGGTTCTGGAAAACTGGCAACATGCACTCGACCGCGGCGCGCGCATCCACGCCGAATTGGTCGGTTATGGCAGCAGTTGTGACCATGATCATCTGGTGCGACCGAACCAGGACGGGCAGGTACGGGCGTTGCGGCTGGCCTTGGCCGACGCGGGCCTGTCCCCTGCCGAAATCGATTACGTCAATGCGCACGGCACGGCGACCGCCGAAGGCGACCCGGTCGAGTGCCAGGCCCTGCAGACCGTTTTTGGCGATCTGGCCGCGCGTTTGCCGGTCAGCGGCACCAAAGGCGCGCATGGTCATTTGCTGGGTGCCGCCGGAGCGCTCGAAGCGTTGATCACCGTCCTGGCACTGCGTGAACAGGCGATCCCGCCAACCGCGAATTTGCATGATCTGGACCCGGAGTGCGCCGGTGTCGACCATGTCACGCAGGCGCGTACCGGTCAGCCCTTGCGCGCCGCGCTGTCGAGTTCCTTCGCTTTCGGCGGCAGCAATGCCGTTCTCGCTTTCCGCGCCTGCGCGCAATGAACTTTGTGGAATTTCAAGTCATGACCCAAGAAAATACTCCTCAAGCCGATGACGCCTTGCTCCAGGAAGTGGCGCAACTGATGGTTTCGGCGCTCAATCTCGATGTCGACCCGGCGGAAATCGCTCCCGACGCCCCGCTGTTCGGCGACGGGCTGGGCCTGGATTCGATCGATATTCTCGAAGTCGCGCTGGTGGTCTCGAAACGTTACGGTTTTCAGTTGCGTTCCGACAACGACGACAACGTGCGCATCTTCAAGTCGCTGCGCAGTCTGGCGACGCATATCGCCAGTCACCGGACGACCTGAGTGTCTACCCTGGCCAACGTGTTGCGCCTGTGTGGCGTAGCCGGAGGGGTCGTTGGCTGGGCGGCGCTGGCGCATCAGGCGAGTTCGCAGCGCAGCGGTTCGGATCTGACGGTGCTCGTCGCCGTCATTCCGGCGCTGGTGATACTGCCTTTGCTCTGGCGCTTTCTCAAACCGGCCTGGGTACTGGCTGCCGTCGTCGTCGTCGCGGGCTTGCTGGCCCATTTCTGGCCGGCACTGCGCGACAATGTCGCGCTGCTTTACTATTGGCAACATCTGGGGATTCACTTGGCGCTGGGGGTGCTGTTCGGACGTTCCCTGTTCGGAAACGCCGATTCGCTGGTGACGCACATGGCGCGTCTGGCGCACCACGGGGTGTTGTCGACCGAACAATTGCGTTACACCCGACTGGTGACCCTGGCATGGACGGCTTATTTTTTCACCATCGCCGGGGTCTCGACCGCCCTGTATCTGTTGGCCCCGGCGGCAAGCTGGTCGTTCTTCGCCAACGTGCTGGGTATGCCGCTGCTGTTTCTGATGTGCGCCGCCGAGTTCGTGGTGCGTCAGTTTGCCTTGCCACCTGCCGACCGGACCAGCATGGCCGACACGGTCCGCGCCTATCGCACGGCGGTCCGTGACGGGCGGCTGTTCGCCAACCGCCGATGAACGCCGCGCCGCTGCTCGGGCATGCCGGCCTCGACGAGGTGTTTGCCTACACCGCCGATGGGCCGGTCGACGTGCGCACGTTTCTGGCCGAGGCGGACGAACTGGCCGCCGGTCTGCCGACGGGCAGACATTTTCTGAATCTGTGCCAGGATCGTTACCGTTTCACCGTCGGTCTGGCGGCCGGTTTGCTCTCCGGACGTGTCAGTCTGCAGCCTTCGTCGCAGTCGGCGGAAACATTGCGTCAGATTCATCAAGATTACGCCGATGTGTTCTGTCTCTGCGACGGCGAATTTGCCACTGGCGATCTGCCACGCTTCGTTTTTCCGGAATTTTCGGCCAGCGACGGATCGGGGCTGCGCCAGCGACCGATGGCGATTCCGTCGATTCCTGACGATCAGTTGGCGATCCTGGTGTTCACCTCCGGATCCACCGGGCGACCGTTGCCGCACGGTAAATCGTGGGGGTCGCTGGTGATCAACGGACGTGCCGAAGCGCGCCGGCTCGGACTGCTCGATGGGGCGCGCCACGCCATCATCGGCACCGTGCCGCCGCAGCACATGTACGGCTTCGAGTCCACGGTGCTGCTGGCAATGCACGGCAACGCGCCGTTCTGGTCCGGCAAGCCGTTCTATCCGCTGGATATCGCCGCCGCGCTGACGCGATTGCCGCGACCGCGGTTGCTGGTCACCACGCCGTTTCATCTGCGTACGCTGCTGGCGGCGGATATCGAACTGCCGGCCATCGACCGGCTGCTTTCGGCGACCGCCCCGTTGTCCCGCGAACTCGCGCTGGCGGCGGAACAACGATTGGCGGCGCCGTTGCATGAAATTTACGGCTGCACCGAGAGCGGCCAGTTGGCTTCGCGCCGGCCGACGGTCGATCCGGCGTGGTCGCCGTTCGACGGTGTCCGTCTGGTCGCCGAAGGTGCTCAGGTGCTTGCCTTGGGCGGACACGTTCAGGGACGGGTGGCGTTGAGCGACGAGATCGAGATTCTGCCGGATGGCCGTTTCCTGCTCGGTGACCGGCACGCCGACCAGATTGGCATCGCCGGCAAACGCAGTTCCTTGGCCTACCTCAATCATCGTTTGCTGGCCATTCCCGGCGTGATCGACGGCACGTTTTTCCAGCCGACGGCGAACGAAAGCGGCGCGGCCGTCGTCCGCCTGTGCGCCTTCGTCGTCGCCCCGGGACTCGACGAGCGGCACGTGCTTGCCGCCTTGCGCGAACAGATCGACGCCGTTTTTCTACCGCGACCGTTGTTTCTGGTCGACGCGCTGCCGCGCAGCGCCAGCAGCAAGCTGCCGCGAGAGGCGTTACAGACGCTGTACGACACCCTGCGCAACCGTGCTGGCACTCGCGATGGCTGAATTCATCTGGCAGTTCACCGCCGATGAGCCGGTTTTTGCCGGCCATTTCCCGGGCCAGCCGATCGTCCCCGGCGTACTGCTGCTCGATCGGGCCATCCGCTTTGCCGAACAGTGCCACGGTACCACCGGCCTGTGCTGGCAGATCGCCCAGGCCAAGTTCTTCCACCCGGTCGGCCCGGGGGAAAACTTGCATTACCACCTGCAGGTGGCCGCCGATGCCGGCTGGACGTTCGTCATCCGGACCGGCGACGGGGTGGACGTGGCGGGCGGCCGCCTGCAGCCCGTCTCATGAACGGCGATCCGCGGCCGGCCGCCCAATGGATGGCCCGGCAGGAACGCAGCAACCGCTCGATCCTGCGGTTGATGGTCTGGATTTCGCTGCATTTCGGGCGGCGGATCGGCCGCGTGGTGCTCTATGGCATTGCGCTTTATTTCACCTTGTTCTCACCCGACGCGCGTCGCGCCGGCCGCAATTACCTGCGGCGCGTGCTCGGTCGCGAACCGACCTGGAGCGACGGCTACCGCCACGTGCTGTCGTTCGCCAGCACCATCCACGACCGAGTGTATCTGCTCAACGACCGTTTCGAGCTCTTCGACATCACCATCGAGGGTGGTGACGCGGTGCATGCCGCGCTCGCCGAACCCGGCGGCGCATTGTTGATCGGCGGACATCTCGGCAGCTTCGAGGTCATGCGCGCGATCGGCCGCGGTTTGGCCGGTCTGAAAGTGGCGATGCTGATGTACGAGGAGAACGCCCGTAAACTCAACGCCACGCTGGAAGCGATCAATCCGGCGGCGCGTCAGGACATCATCGCCCTGGGGCGCGTGGACTCGATGCTCGCCGTCCAGGAGAGGCTCACGCAGGGCTATCTGGTCGGCATCCTTGCCGACCGGGGCTTGAGTAACGAAGCGACGGTGACTTTGCCCTTCCTCGGCGAGCCGGCGCCGTTTCCGAGCGGGCCGTTCCGGCTGGCGGCGATGCTGCGCCGGCCGGTGCTGTTCATGACCGGGCTCTATCTTGGCGGCAACCGGTACCGGGTACACTTCGAGCCGCTGATCGATTTTTCGGCCATCCCGCCCGGAGAACGTCAGCAGGCGATGCGCGAGGCGCAGGCCCGCTATGTCGCCCGCCTGGAGCACCATTGCCGGCAGGCGCCCTATAATTGGTTCAATTTTTTCGATTTTTGGCACCCGGAGAAATGAGACGCCTGCTGGTTCGCCTGTTGGTCCTGTCGCTATCGTTGTCGATATCGCTGCCGGTATCGGCCGCCTGGGATTTGCCGCAATTGATGGATCTCCTGGCGCGTACCAAGAGCGGCCGAGCGCGCTTTGTCGAAACGCGCTATCTGGCCGTACTCGACAAGCCGCTGGTCGCCAGCGGCGAAATGAGTTTCGTCGCCCCCGACCGCCTCGAAAAACGCACGCTGTCGCCGCGTCCAGAAACCGTCCGTCTGGACAAGGACCGGCTGACCATCGAGCGCGGCGGCCGGCAGTCGACCATCGACCTGGCCGGGCAGCCGTTGGCGCAAGCCTTCGTCGCCAGCACGCGCGCCGCCTTGACCGGCGACCGGGCGACGCTCGAAAAACACTACGGTTTGCATCTGGCCGGGGACCGTGAGCAATGGACCCTGACCCTGCTGCCCAGCGATCAGGCGATCGCCAATCTGGTACAGCGGATCACCATCAAGGGTCAACGGAACCGTGTGTTGAGCATCGACACGCTGCAGGCCGACGGCGACCGCTCGCTGCTGGCCATCCAACCGCTCATTCAACCGCTATCCGATCAGTGAAGTCGGCCGCCTGGCGCACTCTCCTGCTGTGGCTGCTGGCCATGCTCGCCGGTCTGGCTGTCGTCTGGCACAGCCGTTTCGTCACCGACATGTCGTTCTTCCTGCCGACGCAACCGAGTGCCGAACAACGGGTGCTGGTCGACCAACTCCGGGACGGCGCCTTGAACCGCTTGTTGATGGTCGCCATCGGCGGTGGCGACCCGGCACAGCGCGCGGCGCTGTCGCGCGATCTGCGCCGCCGGCTCGACGACAGCGGCCGATTCGTTGCCGTCCGCAATGGCGAGACGCAAAATTTCGACGCCGACCGCGAATTCCTTTTCCGTCACCGATATCTGCTCAGTCCGGCGGTGACAGCGGAACGCTTTACCGTAGACGGTCTGCGTGCGGCGATCGCCGAAAGCATCGACCTGCTTGCCTCACCAGTCGGTCTGCTGATCAAACCGTTGCTGACCCGCGATCCGACCGGCGAACTGCTCGGTTTGCTGCAAGGGCTCGACGCCGGCCGTCAACCGGACAGCCGCGATGGGGTGTGGGTGTCGCGCGACGGGGAACGGGCGGTGTTGCTGGTGCAGACCGCCGCCTCGGGGACCGACACCGACGGACAGGCCGCGGCCCTGGCGACCATCGAACAGGCTTTCGAACACTCGCGGGCGTCTCGCAACGCCGGCGACGCACGGCTGCAAATCGCCGGTCCCGGTGTTTTCGCGGTGCATGCCCGCGACACGATCAAAGCCGAGGTCACCCGGCTGTCGTCGATCAGCACGCTGACCATTTTCTGCCTGCTGCTGTTCGTCTACCGGTCGCTCAAGTTGACGGTGATCGGCATGCTGCCGGTGGCCAGCGGCGCGTTGGCCGGCGTCGTCGCCGTCAGTCTGGTCCACGACGGCGTTTTTGGGATCACCGTCGGCTTCGGTTCGGCGTTGATCGGCGAAGCCGTTGATTATTCGATTTATTATTTTGTCCAGGCCGATCGGGCCACCGCGGCCGATTGGCGGCGCGATTTCTGGCCGACGATCCGCCTGGGGGTGATGACGTCGGTGTGCGGTTTCGCGGTGCTGCTTTGTTCGGGGTTTCCCGGGCTGGCGCAGCTCGGGCTGTACTCGTTGAGCGGTCTGCTGGTCGCCGCGCTGGTCACCCGCTTCGCATTGCCGCAATTGCTACCCGAGACGCCACCACGCGATTTGCGCGTGCTGGGCGCGGCCTGCGCGCGCGCGCTGCAACGCCTGCCGGCCTGGCGCTGGCCGGTGTTGCTGGTCGCCGCGGCGGCCGCCGCGCTGTTGATCGCCGACCGCGGTGCGTTGTGGAGCAATGATCTGTCGGCGTTGAGCACCGCCCGGGCCGAAGATGTCGCCGTAGACGGACGCTTGCGCGCCGATCTCGACGCCGGCGGCACGCGCTGGCTGGTGGTGGTCAACGCCGCCGATCGTGAGCAGGCGCTGCAAGGCGCCGAGCGTCTCGGTGCCTCGCTGGACCGTCTGCGCCACGCCGGCGTGATCGGCGGTTACGATACCCCGGCGCGATTTCTGCCCAGCGAGGCGACGCAGCGTGCCCGTCAGAACAGCCTGCCGGCCGCTGACGAACTGCGGACGCGCCTGCCGGCGGCGTTGCGCGATACACCGCTGTCGGCGGACAAACTCGATCCTTTCCTGCGCGAAGTCGATGCTGCTCGTGCGGCACCGCTGATCGCTTTGCCATCGCTGGCCGGCACCAGCCTGGCTCTGGCGGTCGATGGCCTGCTGCTGCGCCGTGCCGACGGCTGGAGCGCGCTGCTGCCTTTGCGTCCGCCGGCCGGCGCCGGCAGCGAGATCGACGGTGCGGCGCTGCGTGCCGGATTGGCTGAATCGGCCGGGACGGCCGCCTTGCTGGTGGATATGAAAGCGGAAGTCGATCAGATCTACCGCAACTATCTGCACGAAGCGCTGATGCTGTCCTTGGCCGGGCTGGCCGCGATCGTCGGCCTGCTGGCGCTGGCCTTGCGTTCGCCACGCCGGGTGTTCGACGTGCTGGCGCCGCTGCTGCTGGCGGTACTGATCGTCATCGCCGGCTTGCATCTGGCCGGGGTTCGCCTGCAACTGCTGCATCTGGTCGGCGTGCTGCTGATCGTTGCCGTCGGTTCGAACTACGCGCTGTTTTTCGATCGTTTGCGCGGCCGCCTGGCGTTCGAACCGCGGACCATCGCCTCGATGGTCATCGCCTGCGTGTGTACGACGATCGGTTTCGGCACCCTCGCGCTGTCGCAGGTGCCGGTGTTGCGCGCGCTCGGCGTCACCGTCGGCCCCGGCGCGATACTGGCGTTGCTTTTGGCCGCCGTTTTCGCCAGCGGAGACGCGCGGCGATGACTGGACGGCCGGAGAAAGCGGCGACTTTGATCGTCCTGTTGCCTGGCGCCTACATCGCGGCGGCCGATTTCGCCGCCAACGGTTTTCAGGAACTGGCGGCGAGGCACCAGCCGACGGTGGACGTGCTGGCCGCCGATTTCGACCTGGCCAGCCTCGCCAATGCCGACGCTCTGCCGGTGCTGCGCGAGCAGATTCTGGCGCCGGCGCGCCGGCAGGGTTACGCCAGCATCTGGCTGGCCGGCATTTCCTTGGGTGGTTTGCTGGCGTTGTGCCATTGCGCCGATACGCCTGGCGAAATCGACGGTCTGTGTCTGTTGTCGCCTTATCCGGGCAGCCGGCTGACGGCCAGGACCATCGACGCCGCCGGCGGGCTGGCCGACTGGCAGCCGTCGACCGAGCAAATGCTCGACCCCGAATTCCGTGTCTGGCACTGGCTGCGTCAACCGCCGGCCGATTTGCCGGTATTCATCGGCTATGGCCGTGGCGACCGTTTCGCCGAAGGCATCGATCGTCTGGCCGCCTGCTTTCCTGCCGCCGATCGGCAAGTGATCAATGGCGGGCACGATTGGGCGGTTTGGCGCCGGTCGTGGCAAAATTTCCTCTTGAGCCCGATTTTTACCGCCTGAAGCCGATGCCTTTCGCCTGGGATTCCCGCCATACCGTCCATCTCTCGGTGGCCACGCACGCTGCCGCCGCGGTCGGTGCCTGGGCTTCGCCAGCGGAATGGCCGTTGGCGCTCGGCGCCGTCGGCGCCAACCACCTGCTGCTCGGCGCCGCCGGGATGTTCCCGCGCAGCACGCTGCTCGGTCCCAACCTCAACCGCTTGCCGGCGGCGGCCCAACAACGCCGTGAAGTGGCGCTGACCATCGACGACGGTCCCGATCCGGAAGTGACGCCGCGCGTTCTCGATCTGCTCGATGCCGCCGGCGCCCGCGCCACCTTTTTCTGCATCGGCCGCCGGGCGCGTCAGACGCCGGCGCTGTGCCGGGAAATCGTCGCCCGCGGTCACCGCGTCGAAAATCACGGCGATTCGCATTCCTGGGCTTTCGCCACGTTCGGCCCGCGACGCATCCTCGCCGATCTCCGCGCCGCGCAAGCGACACTCGCCGACATCACCGCGCAGGCGCCGGAGTTTTTCCGGCCGACCGCCGGCCTGCGCAACCCGCTGCTCGACCCGGTGCTGCGCAAACTCGGTTTGCGGCTGGCGTCCTGGACCCACCGCTCGCTCGACAGCCTGCAGGGCGATCCGCAACGGGTTTACCAACGCCTGCGCCGCAATCTGGCTCCCGGCGATATTCTGTTGATGCACGACGGCTACGCCGCGCGCACCCCGCGTGGTGCGGCGGTGATCGTCGAAGTGCTGCCGCGGTTGCTGCAAACGTTGCGCGACGAAGATTTGCGGCCGGTAACACTGGCTGCCGCGGTCAGATGAGCGCCGCTTTCCTCGCCCGGCTGCTCGACGAAGCCAGCCAGCCGTTTCGTGCCGCCGGCCGGTTTTCTTACCACTACGCGCGCGGCAAACTCGGCAGCGATTGTCTGTTCCGCGAAGTGCTCAAACGCGGCATTTTTCCCGCCGAAGGCCGTTTCCTCGATCTCGGTTGCGGACAGGGCTGCCTGTTCGCCTGGTTGCTAGCGGCACGGCGGCTGTACGAGAGCGGCCAGTGGCCGGCGGCTTGGCCGGCGCCGCCGAAGCCGTTGCGCCTTTCCGGCTACGAACTGATGCCGCGCGATGTCGAGCGGGCGGCTCGCGCTTTTGCCGGAGAGCCACGGGTCGAGCTTCGGCAGGGAGACATGCGCGCGGTCGATTTCGGCCAAGTCGACGTGGTCACCATTCTCGATGCCTTGCATTACATCGATATCGCTGCGCAGAACGAGGTTTTGCGACGGATTCGCCAAGCGCTGCCGCCGGGAGGACTGTTCCTGACCCGCGTCGGCGACGCCGATGCCGGGCTGCCTTATCATCTGTGCCTCGCCATCGACCAGGCGGTGATCTTTGCCCGGGGTCACCGTCTGCCACGGCTTTACGGGCGCGCGCTTGGCGATTGGGTTGCTCAGCTCGAATCGTTGGGTTTTCAGGTGACGCCGGCGCCGATGAGCGAAGGCAAGCCTTTTGCCAACGTCATGCTCATCTGCCGGGTGCCCGCGCCGTGAATTCCGTTTTACCCTCTGTCGTCGTCGATCCCTTGGAGATCCATCCGTGACGCCCTTGCTCGTTTCCAGCTTTACGCTGAGCACCTCGCTCGGCAACGGTCTGGCGCCGACTCTCGCCGGTCTGCGTGCCGGGGACAGCGGTCTGCGCCGCTGCGCTTTCGAAAGTGTCGCCATCGATACCTGGGCCGGTGAAGTGGCGGGTGTCGACCGCCAGACGATGCCGGACGGCCTGGCGCAGTATGACTGCCGCAATAACCGTCTGGCGCTGCTGGCGCTTGAAACCGACGATTTCGCCGATCGGGTCCGCGCGGCCAGCGAACGTTACGGCGCCCGGCGGGTCGGCGTCTTCCTGGGGACCAGTACCTCGGGAATCCTGCAGACCGAGCTGGCGTATCGCCGGCGGGACCCGCAAACTGGCGCATTGCCCGACGATTTCAACTACCGCACGACGCATAACGGCTTTTCGCTCGGTGAATTCGTCCGCCGACGTTGTGCCCTCGAAGGTCCGGCGATGGTGGTGTCCACCGCCTGTTCGTCGGCCGCCAAGACCTTTGCCGCCGCCGCCCGGCTGATCGCCTGCGACATCATCGACGCCGCACTGGTCGGCGGTGTCGATAGCCTGTGCCTGACGACGCTGTACGGTTTCGCTTCGCTCGAACTCACCTCGCGCGATCCATGCCGGCCGTACGACGCGGCGCGCAACGGGCTGTCGGTCGCCGAAGGCGCCGCTTTCGCGCTGCTCGAACGGCTGCCGGCGACGCTGCCCGCCGGCAGCCCGCTGCTGCTCGGTTACGGCGAGAGCAGCGATGCGCACCATATGTCGTCGCCGCATCCGGAAGGCCTGGGCGCGCAGTTGGCAATGGCCGCCGCCTTGCGTTCGGCCGGCGTGTCGGCAACGGAAATCGACTACATCAATCTGCACGGCACGGCGACACCGGCCAACGATGCCACGGAAGGACGTGCCGTGGCGGCGCTGTTCGGCGACCGGGTGCCGTGCAGTTCGACCAAGGGCGCCACCGGCCATACCCTCGGTGCCGCCGGGGGCGTCGAGGCGTTGATCTGCCTGCTGGCACTGGCCGACGGCTTGATTCCCGGCAGCCCGCACACCGGTGCCCGCGATCCGACGATCCCGGTCGATTACCAGTTGACCAGCCGTCCGGCCGCGCTGCGCCGCGTACTGAGCAATTCCTTCGGTTTTGGCGGCAGCAACTGCAGCCTCGTTTTTGGAGTCGCCCCATGAACTCGCCTGCGCTTACCGCCTGGATCGATGGCGTCGGTCTGCTCGCCCCCGGAATCCCCGACTGGTCCGCTGCCGCAAAGATTCTGCGCGGCGATCAGCCCTGCGTCGCGGCGCCGTCGCAACTGCCGGTGCCGGTGTTGTTGCCGCCGGCCGAGCGCCGGCGGGCGAGCCGGATCGTCAAACTGGTGCTGGCGCTCGGTCTCGAAGCCTGTCAGCAGGCGGCGGCCGACCCGGGGACGCTGGCCACCGTGTTCAGTTCATCGGGCGCCGATGGCCACAACTGCCACGCGTTGTGCGAACAACTGGCCACCGACGACCGGCAGATTTCACCAACTCGCTTCCATAATTCGGTGCATAACGCCGCTGCCGGTTACTGGAGCATCGCCGTCAAAGCGATGAACCCCTGCCAGGTGCTCAGCGCGTACGACGCCAGCTTCGGCGCCGGGTTGCTCGACGCGCTGGCACAACTGCGGATCGAAGGTCAGCCGATCCTGCTCGTCGCCTACGACGGCGAATACCCCGAACCGCTGTTCAGCCAACGGCCGATTCCCGATTGCGGCGGCGTGGCCCTGCTGCTCTCCCCGACACCCGGCGACCGCTCGCTGGCGCGGATGACGGTGCAACTCAGCGACCAGCCAGCCGACCATCTGTTCGACGAAGCCCTGGAAAAGCTGCGCCTGAGCATCCCGGCCATGCACAGCCTGCCGTTGCTGCAGGCGCTGGCCGCAGGGCATCCGTCATCGACGATCATCGATTACCTGCCGCCGCTGCAATTGGCGATCGACTGCCAGCCATGCTAGACCGCGACTGGATCGCCGCGCATATTCCGCATCAAGGCACGATGTGCCTGCTCGACGCCGTCGTCGACTGGTCGCCGACGGCCATTCGCTGTCTGGCGCGCAGCCATGCGACGCTCGACAATCCTTTGCGCGCCGACGGCCGCCTCGGCGCCGCGTGCGGCATCGAATACGCCGCGCAGGCGATGGCGGTGCACGGCGCGCTGCTCGCCGGCATCGACGATCCGCCGCGGCAAGGCTATCTGACCAGCGTTCGCGCCGTCAGCCTGCACGTCGCCCGCCTCGACGACCTCCCCGGCGAATTGGCGATCACCGCTGAATGCCTGGGGGGCGACCGCAACGTGCTCTATCGCTTTGCCGTGCACCACGGTGCCGACTGCCTGCTCGAAGGCCGCGCGGCGGTGGTCCTCGACGCGCAAGCCTTCGGTGCTTGAAGCGGGGCAGCGTCATTGACGGCTGGCTACGGCGATGGCGGCGATCACTGGCCGCGCAAGAGAGCCATCACTTTACTGGCGTCGAGCCGGTTGGTGGTGTGTTGGATTTGCGACAGATGACGGGCCTGTAGTGCCCCGACCCCGGATATTTCATGAGGCGGTCTCGGCGGAACGGCCGAAAGGCACTCTGATACGGGTGTCGAAGAATTTCGCTTCGCCATCGGCGTGGTAAACATGAACGTGAATTCTCGATTCCTCCCGAGAGAAGAAATAGAACCGATAACCTCGTTCACGAAATATGGTTAGACTCATGTTGCCTAACGGTTGAGATAAGCGGCAGCCGGAGCGCTGTAGGTGCGAGGGGAACCCAAAGCGCCGCTTTGGGCTTCCCGCTTGACCGAGGGATCAGCGAAGTAATCGGGCCGGGCCGCAAATCGTCCCGAAGAAACAAGTCTTTCACCGGCATATTGCGCGTCATGGTAAAAATTTACACATATCTAAATCAATTGGTTGAGATGTGTTTCTTGAGAGGTTCCAGCGCGCATTGTCCGCTGCTTCAGCGTGGGGACTTGAGAAGCGTGGGTGGAAGCATGCGGTGGCTGTAGACATCCCGACCGACAATATTTCTACCACCGGCTCCGCACATCTCAGCAACAACGAAGACACGTTCGCCCTTTCGCAAAAGTTTCGGGATCCAAGAAGAGTCAGCTGTTCCCAGGTCGCTGTCCCAAGCCTGACCTAAGCCAATATATTCAGACCCCTGATTGGTTTCCAGCACAAAGCCTTCGGCAACATTCTCTCCCCTTCTGTAGTCAACTTGGGCAATGACTCCGGAAAAGAGTGCTGTTGGGCACTGACATAGAAGGGAGCTGTCGCTCTTGCAACGCCAGCTCGACTCCTGGGCGATACCGGCAATTCCAACAATTCCGTTCGTCTCCCCCTTGCTGTTGTAGGTATAGACGATGCTGGCTGACCACGCCTGAGTTGTGAAGATGAGAGACAGCCATAGGATGTGTTTGAGTTTGTGCATTTTGGGGACACCGGATTTGAGTTGAACGATGTCATCAGGATTGAGTTTTTCAGCCATGAGAGCACTCCTGTGAGAAAAAACCTAACGTGCTAGTTACTGGGCCGCCGGAGCCGCGTAGCAGTGCAAAACAGAGGGCAGACCCAGTTTCTGCGCTTGCCATGTTGGCAAGCTTCCCATTGCAAGTGCGCTGTTCGCCGAAAATATGTCCTCTGCGATATCCAGCATCGACGCTTATCTCTGGGTTCAACCGTCCCGCCATAACAATGGCACACGTTTGAGTTTTGAGTTGTTCAATGCTGCTCGAAGGCGGGTGTGGATCAGAGAGTACGGAAGCCAACCCGAACAGCTTCGTCTACAGCGAGGACTGTTGTGGCCTGATGTTGCCGCTGAAGAGCACCATTTGGATAACTTGGCTCGACGTCACCTGTTTCTGCTCAGGCAAAACTCCCCACCGCCGCACTAACCGGCGCTTGCCGTCCGGGGAGATGCCGACGGCGACCAACACGGCGCAATCGACCAGGCGGCTGGCCTCGCGCACCCGGTCGTAGCGGGCGTCGAGAAACAGGTATCCTTGATGGTCAGAGCCGCCTTCGAGGCTCTTTCCCGCGCTTGCTGGATCGTCATATCGGCGCAATAACCGATATTGGTCTTGCCGACCTTCAACCCCGAACGTCTTTGAACGAAATAAACCCTCTTCGTGCGGTTTACACGGCACGGACGCCGAAGCCCTTGAGTGCATCCTGCGATGCGTCGAGAACGGTGTAGATGTCGCCGTTTACGTTCGGTTCGAAGACGAGTTTTCCTTTGTGGTCGACCCCTACGGGTTTAAGATCATGCGTTAGACGCTTGACGATATCTTGGTTGAGATTGGCCCTGATTGAACTGGTCGATTTTGCCATTCCGAAGCCCTTTCTATGCCGCACGGACACACCGCGCAATACGATGATTTTTATGGAGTTTTGAACGACTTCAGTGTGGCGTGTACCCATTTGGCATGCTACGCACGGACACCGCTTTTGAAGACTCGTGCTACACATATGCTACAAAAATCGTGAGGGACATGGAGGAATACTGAGGTAACGTGAGGCAAATTGATTTAACGTAAGCTATTGAATGAAAAAGAACAAAGACGAAGCCGCCAATCAGGGCAAGGAGTTACAAAAGCATACCCCGATGATGCAGCAGTACCTGCGCATCAAGGCCGAGCATCCCGGTCTGCTGGTTTTCTACCGCATGGGCGATTTCTACGAATTGTTTTTTGAAGACGCTGAAAAAGCGGCTCGATTGCTCGACATCACCCTGACCAGCCGCGGCCAGTCGGCGGGTCAGCCGATTCGCATGGCCGGCGTGCCGTATCACGCCGTCGAACAGTATCTGGCGAAACTGGTCAAGCTCGGCGAGTCGGTGGTGATCTGCGAGCAGATCGGCGACCCGGCGACCAGCAAGGGACCGGTCGAGCGGGCGGTGACCCGGATCGTCACCCCGGGGACGCTGACCGACGCGGCCTTGCTCGACGAGAAGCGGGCGACCTTGTTGATGGCGGTGCAAACGACGCGGCAACTGGTCGGACTGGCGTGGATCAATCTGGCCAGCGGCGAATTCCGCCTGGCCGAAGTGGCACCGGGAAAACTGACGGCAACGCTGGAACGCATCCGGCCGGCGGAAGTCGTCGTTCCGGAAAGCGGAGCTTCATCGATACCGGGTGAAGTGCCGCTGACCCGGCAGCCCGACTGGCAGTTCGATTTTCAGAGCGCGCAGCGTGAATTGTGCGCGCAATTCGCCACGGCTTCGCTGGATGGTTTCGCGCTCGACGGGCTGCGGCCGGCGGTCGCCGCCGCCGGGGCGTTGCTGCGCTACGCCAAGGCGACGCAGACCCGCGCGCTGCCGCATTTGCAGGCGCCGCTGGTCGAACGCGACGCGACCTTTCTCGGTCTGGATTCGGCGACCCGTCGCAACCTGGAACTGACCGAGACCTTGCGCGGCCAGAGTTCGCCGACCTTGTTCAGCCTGCTCGACCGGACGGTCACCGGCATGGGCGCCCGTCTGCTGCGTCACGCAGTGCATCATCCGCTGCGCGATCCGGCGCTCCCGATCGCCCGACAGCTGGCGATCGGCGTGCTGCTCGAAACGGGCGGCACGGCGCTGCGTACGCTGCGTCTGTTGTTGCGCGGCATGGCCGACGTCGAGCGGATCGCCGGACGCATCGCCTTATTCACCGCGCGACCGCGCGATCTGGCCAGTTTGCGCGACAGCCTGTGCCGGCTGGAAGAACTGCGCACGCCGCTGTCCGGGACGACTGCCGCGTTGCTCGCCGAACTGTATCAGCAACTGGCGACGCCGACGGCGGCCCTCGAGCGCTTGTCGTGCGCGCTGCGCGCGGAGCCGGCGAGCCTGCTCCGCGAGGGTGGGGTGATCGCCGACGGCTTCGACGACGAACTCGATGAGTACCGGGCGCTGAACGACAATTGCGGCGCTTTTTTGATCGAACTGGAAGCCCGCGAGCGCGAACGTACCGGCATCGCCAATTTGAAAGTCGAATACAACCGAGTACATGGCTTCTACATCGAAGTCAGCCATGCCAATGCCGCGCGCGTACCGGACGATTACCGGCGGCGGCAGACGCTGAAGAACGCCGAGCGTTACCTGACGCCGGAACTGAAGGCCTTCGAGGATAAGGCGCTGTCGGCGCAGGAACGGGCGTTGGCACGCGAGAAGCGGCTGTACGAGGAACTGTTGGTCGCGCTGCAGGCCGATCTGCCCCGCTTGCAGCAGGTGGCACAGGCGCTGGCGCAGGTCGATCTGCTGGCGTCGCTGGCCGAGGTGGCCCAGCAGCGCAACTACTGTCGTCCTGAATTTTCATCGACGCCGGGACTGTTGATCGTCGGCGGCCGTCACCCGGTGGTCGAGGGTCAGTTGGCCGACGGCGGGAGCTTCATCGCCAACGATTGCCGATTGGCCGACGAGCGGCGCCTGTTGCTGATCACCGGTCCGAACATGGGCGGTAAATCGACCTACATGCGCCAGACGGCGTTGATCGCGCTGCTGGCGCATATCGGCAGTTATGTGCCGGCCACCCGGGCGGTGCTCGGGCCGCTGGACCAGATTTTCACCCGCATCGGCGCTGCCGACGATCTGGCCGGCGGCCAATCGACGTTCATGGTCGAAATGACCGAATCGGCGGCGATCCTGCACCACGCCACTGAACGCAGCCTGGTGCTGATGGATGAAGTGGGTCGCGGCACCTCGACCTTCGACGGTATGGCGTTGGCCTTCGCCATCTGTCGTCATCTGCTGGAGAAAAACCGCAGCCTGACGCTGTTCGCCACCCACTATTTCGAACTGACGTTGTTGGCCAAGGAATATGCCGAACTGGCCAACGTCCATCTCGACGCCGTCGAGCACGGCGAACGGATCGTTTTCCTGCACGCCGTCGAGGAAGGGCCGGCCAATCAGAGCTACGGGATTCAGGTGGCGGCGCTGGCCGGCATTCCGGCGTCGGTACTGCGCGCC
Organism: Accumulibacter sp.; assembly: GCA_031732795.1. GTDB lineage: Bacteria > Pseudomonadota > Gammaproteobacteria > Burkholderiales > Rhodocyclaceae > Accumulibacter. The sequence goes on from JAVMKC010000008.1 coordinate 28,064, forward strand.
GCGCGACGGCAGTTGCGTGAATTCGAACAACGGGCGTCGATCAATCCCTTGCAGCCCGATCTGTTCGCCACCGCGCTCTCCGATGCCGCCGAGCGCCGGGAGCCGCCACCGGCGCCAGCGCTGGAACGTCTGCAGACGATCGATCCGGACCAACTGACGCCGCGTGAGGCGCTCGACGCGCTGTACGCCTTGAAAGCGCTGTTGTGACCGGCGGAATCCGGGGCTGCCGGCGCCGCGGCGCTTGCCGGTGGCTGGGTGCGCTGTTGAGTCTATTCCTGGCCGGCGGTGTGCTGGCGGAAACCTGGCGTTTCGTGGCCATCGGCGATGCGCCGTACAGCCCGCGCCAGCAAGAACTGGTCCAGCGGATGCTCGGCGAGATCGCCGAGGAGAATGTCGAGTTCATCGTGCATGCCGGCGATCTCAAATCCAGCCGCGAGCCCTGTACCGATGCCTTGCTCGAGGAACGGCGCGCCGTTCTCGACGGCTCGGCCGTGCCGCTGATTTACGTTCCCGGCGACAACGAGTGGACCGATTGCCGCTACCTGCCCGCCGGCGGATTCGATCCGCTCGAACGGTTGCAGAAATTGCGGCAGCTTTTTTTCACCGCGCCTCGCTCGCTGGGACGAAAGACGCTGCCGTTCGAACAGGCGTCGAACGGGTATCCCGAGTTGTTGCGCTGGCGGCTGGGACCGGCGCTGTTTCTGACCTTGAATGTTCCCGGACCGGACAATCATTACGGCTTGTCGCGCACCCCGCGCGAGGAATTCGTGATCCGCAACCCACATCTGCTCGACTGGCTGCGCGAGGGTTTCGCCATCGCCCGACGTGACGGTCTGCGCGGGCTGGTGGTGGTGATGCAGGCCAATCCGGATTTCCGGAGCCATGACAGCGGCCTGACCGCGCCTGGTTTCCGTGATCTGCTCGACCTCCTGGCCCGCGAAACGCGCCGCTTCGCCGGCCAAGTGCTGCTGATCCACGGCGATACGCATTGGCAACGGATCGACCACCCCTTGCACGACATCGAGACGCGCCGGCCGCTGACCAATTTCACCCGACTGGAAACGTTCGGTTCGCCGTTTCTCGGCTGGGTGAAAGTGATCATCGACAGCGACGAGGCCGGGCTGTTCCGTTTCGAGGTTCATCCCTACCCGAGCCGCTGAGCCGTGCGCCTCAGCGGTGGTGAATGAATCTGCGGTGCGATCGATCTGCGGCGTTGCTCACTCGTGCCTGCCGTCTTGGCCTGCTCGTGAGCATTTCTTCACCACCGTTCAACCGAACAGCAGGCGGCCGAATTCGAGCAGTGCGCGGACGACGCCGGCGATCAACAATGCGGCGCCGATCGACAGACCAACCGAGGCCCACGCCTGACGCCAGCCGATGGTGCGGGTCATCAGCGCGAAGGTCGACACGCAGGGAATGTAGAACGTCATGAAAATCAGGAAAGTGGTGATCTGTACCCGGTCCATCGCCGGCATCAGTTCGGTGCTGCCGAGTGCCTGATAGACCATCAGCAGCGACAATTCCTTGCGCAACACGCCGAACAACACCGGCACACCGAGGAGGACCGGCAGACCCAGCCACCAGTCGGTGATCGGCAACAGCGCGATATTGATCAGCCGATCGGCTTCGAAATGGCTCAGCAGCGCCAACACCACGCTGCCGGCGACCAGCAGCGGCGTGACGATGGTCACGATGTCCTCGGTCCGCTCCCAGGATTTACGCAACACGGCGCGCCAGGTCGGCCAAGCGTATGGCGGGATGTCCTGAACCAGTCCGACGGCGTTCTCGGTGAGTCGCTGGGTCAGCAGCCGGCCGAGCAGCGCCACCACCAGCAGCGTCAGGATGAAGATGCCGAGCACGCCCAGACCACCGAGGTATTTGCCGCCCATGGCCAGAATGATCGCCGAGCGCGCGGAACAGGGGACGAAAGCCAGGAGCAGCGTCGCCACCAGCCGGTCCTTGCCGGTGGTCGCGCCGGCGACCATCGAGATCGCCGGCACGTTGCACCCCAGGCCGACCAGGAAAGGCGCCGCCGCGCCGCCGTGTAGCCCGATACGGTGCAAGCCGCGGTCGACGACGAAAGCGACGCGGTGCATGATCCCCGCCTCTTCGAGCAGCACCAGCAGCAGCACCAGTGGCAGCATGTACGGCACGACGATGCCGATCAGACCGATCAGACCGTCGATCACCGCCCGGCCGACGACGCCTGACGTCGAATCCGGCGACCATTCCTGCGCCCAGGCGGCCAATGGCGCCGCCGTGTAGCTGTCGAGCGTCGTGCTGACCTTGAACACGATCAGCAGCACCAGCGCAAAAACGGCCAGGCTGCCGCTGAGCCCCCAACGCGGATGCAGAAAAAAGCCGTCGAGCAGCCGCTGCCAACGGCCGGCGTCGGCGCTGCCGCCGAACTGGGTGACATTCTCGAACAGCGTCGCCGCGCGATGATGACGGTCGGCATGCAGTTCCTCGGACAAGGTCCGCGGCAGTTGCAGTTCGGCGGCGGCACGCGCCGCCAGCACCTCGGGCAGCCGCGCCGGCAGGTGCATCGCCAGTTCCTGAAAGAAATAGTCGTTGTTCTCGGCCAGTTGCATCAGCAGAAATGGTCCGGGAACGCGGAAGGCGCTTTCGATCTCCGGCCCGGCCAGGCACTGCCGCAACGGTGCCAGCGCGGCGTCGATGTGCGCGCTGTTCGTCCGCACTTGCGGCAGGCGTTTTTCCCGCGCCGCTGTCAGCGTGGCGGCGAACAGGTCGCGCAGGCCGAGACCCATGTGCGCGACAGTGGCCACCACCGGTACGCCGAGCAGGTCGGCCAGCGCCCGGGCATTGATGTACAAACCTTTGCGCCGCGCCTCGTCGACCCGGTTCAAGGCGATGACCAACGGTTTGCCGAGCAGGGCGAGTTCGAGCGTCAGTTCCAGATCGCGCTGCAGCGCCGTGGCGTCGACCACCTGGATCAACACCTCGGGCGGTGGGAAAACGGCCACCGGCTGTTCCGCTTCGTGCGCCGCCACCGGCGGCCAACGGTCACCCCACAACAGATATTTGACCACCACCTGATCGTGAGCGGCGAGCGCGTGCAGCGAACCGATCGGCGGCAGATCGACCAGCGAGATCTGTTCGAGGCCGATATCGACCACACACTCGTGGTATTGGCCACCGGCTTCGGGCAGTTGCTCATGATGCGGCGAGGTGCTCGATGCGGCGCGGAACAGCGTACTCTTACCGGTGCGCTGGCGGCCGACCAGGGCCACCCGGGGTCGACGTTCGCCACGCAACAGCGTACGCGGCACGGCGATGGTCGATACCGTCGCGTTCATCGTTCAACCGAAATCGGCGGCATCGCTGACCGGGAGCGGCCCGCGGAAAGTGTGCCGTTCAATCGTCGTCTTCGCAGACGTCGTCGTGCAGATGACCGTGACGGATTTCGTCGGCGGTTGCCGGACGGACGCCGGTCACCGTGCAGGTGAACACCAGTGCCATGCCGGCCAGTGGATGATTGGCGTCCAGCACCACCTTGTCGTCGGCGATGTCGGTAACGCGATAAATCAGAATTTCGTCTTCGTCATCATCCGCACCCTCGGGCAGGCCTTCGAACTCCATGCCGACCTGCAGCTCTTCGGGAAATTGATGACGCTTCTCGACCTGGACCAAAGTGGCGTCATATTCGCCGAAAGCATCGTCGGGCTGCATCTTGACGACCACCGACTCGCCGATCGACTTGCCGTGCACCGCTTCTTCGATCAGCGGAAAAATGTCGTCGTAACCGCCGTGCAGATACACCAGCGGCTGCTGGCCGGCATCGACCAGTTCTCCGTCGGTATCGGTGACACTGTAATCGAGTGTGACGACGGTATTTTTGGCAACTTGCGTGTTCATCAAATGATTTCCTTCGCCACGCGCAGCATGTCCATTGCGTGGCCTTTGGCGTGTACCCCGTACTGCGCGTGACGGATGACGCCTTGTTTGTCGATAAGAAACGTCGAGCGGACAATGCCCAATTTCTCGACGCCATTCACTTCCCTGGTCTGCCAGACACCGTATTGTTCGCAGACGACCCCGTCCTCGTCGGCCAGCAGGCTGACGGAAATGCCATGCTCGTCGCGGAATTCGGCATGGCGCAGACAATCATCGCGACTGATGCCGAAAATCCGGCAATCGTAGCGGGCAAACTCCTCCTCATGGTCGGAAAAGTCGGTCGCCTGCAAGGTGCAGCACGGCGCGCCGTCCCGGGGGTAGAAAAAAAGGATGACGTTGTTCCTGCCCCGGAACTGGGCGATATCGATGAGTTCCATATCCGCGTCTGGAAGGACGAACATTGGCGCTGCCTGTCCTGCTTTCAGCATGGCAACCCTCTCAAAAGCCCCATTCGGTCATCCGCAAACGAACGAACCGGGCAGATTCTAACCAAGCTTCCGATCACTGACTACCGGAAAACACGATCCGCTTCAGGCTAGAATGTCCGTAGCGTCGGGGCTCCACGGCCGCGAAGCCATTTGCAACGAGTCGAACCTGAACAGTACCCTGAACCGTACTTCTTGCAGCCTAGACCCGACCTCAGGCTGCCGCAACCCGGGAGCATCAAATGACCTCACTGCGTCGCCTTATTAAATCAGCCCCTGTTCTGGCCCTTCTGTGCGCCACGCCGCTGAGCACTGCCGCACCGGCCGCCCCCTCGGCCACCACCATCGATCTGTCCGCCGATGCCAGTCGCCTGGCGAACAACGATCTGGCTCGGGCGACGGTGTTCGCCGAAGCCAGTGGCGCCACACCCGGAGAATTGGCCCGCAAGGTGAATTCACTGGTCGCTGAAGGGCTGAAAACCGCCAAAACATACACCAGTGTCAAGACTCGCAGCGGCGCGACGCACACCTATCCCAGCTACGGCAAGAGCGGCAAGATCGACGCGTGGCGGATGCGCTCCGATCTGCTGCTCGAATCGTCCGATACCGCCGCGCTGTCGGAATTGCTCGGCCAACTGCAAAACTCGCTGGCCGTCGCCAATCTGGTGATGGTCCCGGCACCGGCGACACTGAAAAAAGCGGAAAACGAAGCCATCGTCGACGCCATCACCGCCTTCAGGGCCCGGGCAGCGGTGATCGCCGAAGCGCTCGGCAAGTCGTATCGGATCAAACAGTTGTCGATCAACAGCAGCGGTCGGCCGATGGAGATGCCGATGCTCAAGACCCGTGGCATGCTCGCCGCCGAAGCGGCGCCAATGCCGATCGAAGCCGGCGACAGCCAGATCACCGCCAACATTTCCGGACAGATCGAATTGCTCGATTGACCGCGCCGTGCAACCAAGCGACGGCTCGCCGGTGTCGGGAGCGGACGCTGACCAATTGCCGGAAATTCAGTCGATTGAAGTTGATCATCGTCATTCGTCCGCCGTCATCTGGCTTCCCTTCTGGCAGGGCCATCCCGAACAGCCCGTCGGTTGGTTGGCCGGTAAACGACGATGTTGGAGTCGCTGATCGCCACCTGCGGCGTACCGAGATGATCTTCGTGCAGGGAGAGAGTACTGTCGGTCCGCTGCCGCGGCAGTGATTGCGCCGATCGGATTGCTGCGTGTCGCGCCAGGGTTGTCGGTGGCCTGGGCTGTCAGGTTGTTGTAGCTCCCAGCCGGGACGTTGGTCCAGGTAAAGCTGTACGGACACGGGGACGACGCTGCCCGGTGCGAGCCAGCGTCAATCCGTATGCGCGATCGATGGCCATGATGCGTCTCATGCCTTGTAGTACTGCTTGAACTCTGGACTGGGTTCCCGATCGGAGTAGATGTAGAGAACGACGCCATTGGGATCTTGGACCGCAAAACCCCGATCACCCCACGGATGATCTTCGAGCGGCATGATGGCTGTGATGCCGGACAAAACCAAGACTTCGTGCTCGGCATCCACATCGTTGACGGAGAAGTTGTAGGTCAGTCCCGCAGGGTTGCAAGGCGGCTGATCGGGCTGTGGGGCCATGAATTGCAAAGAAGCCCCTTTGCCGAATTCGAGATTGACATACCAGCCACAGTCGAACGTAACCTTGGCGGCAAAGTGTTTGACGTAAAAGTCGCGGGACTCGATCACTTTCTCAGTGATGATGCAGGGTGACAGCGCTTTGGGAGACATGGGGATTTCCTTTTTAAACATGATGGATCGCGTTTGTCAATCGCAGAGGGCGAAATTGAAGAGGGCGATGCGGCATGGTGGCGGATAAACCGCGTTGACCCGAGCCGCCGCGATGACGATCGTCTTGGACGATTGTAAAAAGGTACGGCTCGAAGTCAATCGTTTGACATGGCGTATGGTCTGGTGTTGCCGCGATGGCCGTGATCGCATGCAGTCGCACCGGTCCGGCATGGCTGGAAAAGCGCCACTGCCGCTTCATCCTGGGTCACTGAAACAGCACTGGATCCGTCCTGCCGAAGTGCGTCATCGCCGGGCACACGGTAGGCAGGGCCACGCGGCTGTGCTTACGACACTCCACGCGTGGCCGCCGCATGCAGCGGCGGCGAAGGCACCACAAAGCGCAGTCCAACCCGTTGCACCACGCGGCCCTCGCATCGATTCAACGCGACCCACCGGGCGCAGGGCGTTGATCACCGAGGCGTTGACGGACAACTGGTGCGAGGAACACCTGTTTATATTGCGTCAGGCCCCGGCGATGTACGACGACATTGCGCGGCACCTTGCCGAATGCGATGCCCGGTGGCAGGCGCTTTTGGCCGAGCGCGAACAAAGTCCGCTCGATCTTGGCAAAGCATCCCGCGTCGGCAGCAAGCGGCGGCAGGAGTTCGGCGTGCGGCAAGCCTTGGCCAAATGGGCCGGCGTCGATCTGACGCGCATCAACGGTCTGGGCGTGACCGTCGTCATAAAGCGGCTGTCCGAGATCGGGCCGGACTTGAGCCGCTTTGCCAGCGTCAAGCATTTCTGTTCGTGCTGGGGCAGTGCCTGGCACCAAGATCAGCGGCGGCAAGCGCTCGGCCAATCGCGCACGACACGCGCTGAAGATGGCGACCACGAGCCTTTTGCACAGCGATTCCGCGCTGGGGACCTTCTATCGTCGACTATGTGCGCGCATGGACAAGCCGCGCGCCAATACCGCCATCGCCCACAAGCTTGCCCGCATGGTGTATTTCATGCTGACCCGCGGCGAGGACTTCGTCGAACGGGCAGCAGCGCTACGACGAACAGCCGCGGCAGCGCTCTGTAGCCGCGCTCAAACGTCGCGCCGCTGCTCTGGGTTTCCAACTCAACCCGGTGGCGGCGGCATGAAAACCGCTGTCGTAAATTCTGTTTCTTGAGAGTTTGCGGTTCCCGGATCGGTCGACAGGCGTCGTCGAAGATCGCTGATGTACCGCGTCGGTGGTGGGGTCAAGAAGCCGGAACGTCCTCCCGCAGCACCTTGCGTAAACTCCGGCCGGCTTCGGCAGCCGCGACGCGAAACTCGGCGCGCAGTCGATCCGGTGAACCATCGTCGGCTTGTCGTAGCCCGCTTTCGCCCGCCGCCGCGACGACCGACAAATGGCTCGCGCCCACCGTCGCGGCAAGACCCTTGAAAGTGTGCAAAAGGCGCGTTACCGCCGTCAGGTCGCCATCTTCGAGAAGACGATCCAGTTCGTCCGGCGCATGCTCGAGCTGCTTCAGAAACGCCTTCAAAAGCCGACCATAGAGAAGTTTGTCACCACCCAGGGCGGTCAGCGCCGTAGCCACATCGACCACTGCGACTGGATCTGTCGGTAGTGCGGCCGGTAGCGTCATGTCGCTTTCCGCGCGGAGTTCGAGTGGCCGGACGTGCTTCAGCAATACGCCGACCAGATTGGGGAGATTGATCGGCTTGCCGACATGGTCGTCCATGCCGGCTGCCAGGCAGGCGGCACGGTCCGAAAGCATCGCATTGGCGGTCATGGCGATCACCGGCAGATCGTACTGGCCGAGTTCCTGGCGAATAGCGCGTGTCGCGGCAAAGCCGTCCATCACCGGCATCTGCACGTCCATCAGCACGGCATCGTAAGGTACTTGCGCTGCTCTCACGGCCGCCACCCCTTGCTCACCGTCAGCCGCGATGTCGACCCGAGCCCCTTGGCTGGCCAGTAGTTCGCGCGCAATGATCTGATTCAGCTCGTTGTCCTCGACCACCAGCAGGTGCAGGCCAGACAGCCGGAGCGGCTGGGGCGCTGGAAGCGTGGCGGCTGGTCTCGGCTGGCGGCCGACGCGTGCCTCGATCATGGCATCGAACAGCATCGACGCAGTGATCGGCTGGTAGCCGTCCAATCCAACCCGCTCCTGCTCGCTGCGCCGAAGCAATTTTTCGCGGCTGTGTGCCGTCACCATGATGACCACCGGCGCGGCTTCGGGCGTTATCAACTCGCGCACCCGAAGCAAGGTCTGCCAACCGTCCATACCCGGCATCTCCCAGTCGACGAGCAAGACGTCGTAGTTGGGCTGCGCCGTATCGACTCTTGCTTGCACTATGGCGACGGCTTCGGCCCCGCTGCTCGCCACATCGACCCGCCAATTCCAGGATCGCGCCATGGACGCCAAAACCGCGAGAGTCACCGGGTTGTCGTCGACGACCAGTACGTGCAGCATCTCGGATGGCCGAACGGCTGGCGGAGCCGCCGTTTCGCCGGCAACCGCCAACGCCAGAGTAAAACGAAAGGTGCTTCCCTGGCCGAGCGCGCTCTCAAGCGACAGTTCGCCGCCCATCAGCGCCACCAGCCGGCGCGAGATGGAGAGACCCAGGCCGGTCCTCCGTAGCGACGATTGGTCGAGGTTTCGGCCTGCGCGAAGTCCTCGAAGACGCGCGCCCGATTTTCCGGCGCGATGCCAATTCCGGTGTCGCGCACCGAGAAGCCCAGCCTGGCGATTCCGTCGCGACAGGCCAGCATCTCGACCTTCAAGACGATTTCGCCCTTTTCGGTAAACTTGATCGCCGCCAAGGCCGAGCGGCGATTGTTAAGCTTTATCAATAAACCGCCACTGTCGGCCGCCACCGGGTCGATAATGGTCGTCGGCCGACGGTCGGACGTCCAGCCAAGGCAATCGCATGAATGCCACTGTCGTAAACCTATGAATTAGTGTCTCACAATCAACCCATTCCCACCGGCGCAGTCGATCGATCAGCTTCAAGTCCGACAGGCTCCTGGCCACCTGCACCGTCACCTCTTCACCCACGATTTCGCGCACGATTTCGCGCACGCCCCGCCCGAACGGCCTGCCAGTGTAGCCGCCATCCACCAGCGTCCCGGTGACTTGCCCGGGCGTGTCCTTACTACGCCTGAGAGCCTGCAGTGCCCTCTTGCGATCGGTCACCTCAGCCGTACTCACCGCCGCCGCGTGTGGCAATCCCAGCGTGTCTACGGCGATGCGACGTTTGATGCCTGAAACCGTCTTCCCTGCGTCATGGCCCTTCAAGCCCGCCGTGACCGTGTTCTTCACGCTCTGTGTGTCCACGATCACCAGTGTGGACTGGGCACAGCGTCCCTGTCACAAGCGAGCCGCGTCAACCTGATTTTTTAAAGCCCGCTCCAGCACGCTCACACCGTCTGAATCGGGCTGGCTCCACTTGGCCACCACGCGTAAACAGTGTCCCATTTGGGGAAGTCTGCTGGCAGAAAGCGTTACGAGCAACCCGTGCGTAGCAGGTACAGCACCGCACAGAACCGTGAAGGTCCACCGCCGTCGTGGACTTGGTGCGTCGGCGCACGCTGCGCAACAGTAGCTCGATCTCGACAAATCTCTCTTTGCTAATGTCGCTCGCGTGAGCTTTCTCGTTTTCATCCCGCTATTCGCAGGAAAATCAAGATTGTGAACACGCTCTCAGGGGACGCAGAGAATCGCTTGAGAGGCGAAAGATCGCGATCAGCCGCTACCCAATGGTGTAACCGGGGGAAATGAGTAAATGCAAAACCCGACCCAATGCCGTTTGTTAGCAAAAATCATCCGCAAACTTCTGTCTCGGCCAAAGCGGCTTTGGTTGGAGCAGTGCGGGCGAGACGTCTGGACGGACGCCCGACCGTTTGGAAGGGTCGGGGCTGGGGTAGGGTGAGTTGCGACGCTTGACCATGCGCGGGTTCCAGTGCGCATACCTCATGCACCAGTTCCAGCGGGAACACGCGCTCCAGAAGACTCGCGCTGAGGTAGTCGCTCAACCTCGCGCCTGGACCCAGCATCGCCTTGGTTCGTGCCATGCCTTGCTCCGCAACTCCAGACCTGCCATGAGGACAGAAAATCTTCTATACGAACAGTATTGAGACCTGACCCCGATGTGGTGTGTGGTCGCGATGTGGTGTGATGGCCCCGATGCGTAACCCCGAGAGTGTGCGTGTGTGACCCCGATGCGTGTTACGTGGTAAGGCGTACAACACCCTATCAGAAAAATGGCGGCCCGCAGGCCGCCATTCAAAGTAACTGCGTGACGGATTCTTATTTCATCTTGCGTCGACGAAGTCCAACAAGTCCGGAGAGAGCGAATCCCGCCAAGGCAAGCGAACCCGGCTCAGGAACACCAATTGGGGGGCAGTTGGGAGCACAACTCCCCTGCGCATTATCGATGTGCAAGAAAGAGTTGAGAATTTGGTCCTTGTCATTTGTCGTTACGAATGCCAGAGTGTAAGTGCCATCCTGGGGTAGGGTGAACGTTTCCTCACGCCATCCCGAGTTGCCGGAAGTTCCGACCGCAACGCCGTCTCCATGGGTCGACGCCAGAACGTCAATCTGGTTCGTTGGGCCGATCAACATTGCGAAGGCAGGATCGTTAAACGGAATATAGTCAGTGGCAACATAGTTCCACCAGAAGGAAATGGTATCGCCGGCCGCTCCAGTCACCGATCGGTAGAGAGCTGAGCCGTTGGTCAGAGAGCCACCATCCGGGTTGGTGTTCAAGGCATTCAGTGTTCACGAACTCAAACCAAGCATGGCCTCGATGTTGGACGCACTTTCGCCTGCGCTCACCATCTGAGCCATGTAAGTACCTCCTGCGCTGACGGTCCAAACAGTTCCATCATAGGTTTGTACAGTCGTCGACGGCGAAGCGATCACTGACCCGACTGACGTCCATCCGGTCAAATCGCCCGTTTCGAATCCGCCGTTGGTCAAAGAAATCTGCGCCGCGTTCGCCGACGAAATCCCTAGTGCCACCATGACAGCACAACTCAACAAACCACCTTGTAAGCTTGCTACTCTTTTCATATTTTTCTTCCCCTTTCATGTTTTTAACGTTGAAGCACCGAACACGAAGCAAACGCCATGCCTGTTGGTTTTGATATTTATTTTCAATTTGTTGCGTCTTTCTTTCTTTTCATCGCTGGTCGCGTGTAAAAAATATCGACACTTCGTTACGACGTGGAGGCGGAAGCAATTCATGGCGTCGAGACGACGATTCAGTCGGGAATTTTGAAGCGATAAAGCTGGGGATTACCGATGGAAGCGGTGCGGATATTCGCGGCAATGGGCAGAAATGGGGTTTTGCTGACTCTGTTTTTGCTGGCCTTGACCGCCGAAGCCGGCGAAACGGCACCTATGATAGACGCGGCACAGATTGTCTCGCGTGCGGCACCTGCGGTGCTGGCGTTGACAGTCCATGATGAGCAGGGCAAGGAGATTGGTGTGCGTTCAGCTATTGTCCTGGGCGCGGGCAAGGCGGTCAGCACCTGTAGTGGCAGTGTGGCGGGCGATAAGCTCACATTGGCTGCCGGTGGCCGTTCCTGGATGGCCACGTTCAGCGCCTATGACGATGAGCATAACCTGTGTCAACTCGCGGCTCACGGCCGGGACATTGCGCCGGAACTCGGGTGTTCGCGATTTCCAATGCGCTGGGTTACGGCATCAGCGTTACCGAAGGCACACTGGTCGCCGTGCGTAAGACGCGCGCCGGCGAATACCTGCAGTTCTCCGCGCCGATCTCTCCGGGTTCGCAGGGTTGGGCGTTGGTTGACGCCAATGGGCACCTGCTCGGGCTGATCGATTACCGCCATCGAGACGGTCAGAACGTCAATTTCGCGATTGCCGCCGATGCCTTGACAAAAATTGATGTACACGCCACCGCTGACGCTTCCCGACGACAGTTCCGCGATTTGGCCGAGCGTCTGCGCCGTTCGAACCAATGGACGCAATTGGCTCAGGCGGCCAGGGAGCGGCTGGGGGTGGTGGCGAACGATAGTCAGGCCTGGGCTTATCTGGCCGTCGCCAGTCGAGAGTCGAATGATCCAGAGGGCGAGGAAAAGGCCTGGATGGAACTGTGGAGGCTTGAACCGGACTCGGTGCCGGGTGGGCATGGGGCTTGCCAAGACTTGGCTGCTGCACGGCAAAGCCAAAGAGGCCGAGAAGCTGGCTCGCGAGTTGCTCGCCGAGCGTAGCGAAGATGCGGCACTGTTGGACCCTGATCGGACAGATCGAGGTAGCGCTCAAAGCGCAGGATCGGGCGGGACAGGCCTTCACGCGTGCCATCGCCATCGATTCCTGGCAACTCGACGCCCATGGGGACGCATCGCCTTGGCGGAGTCGCGCGGCGACCGGGCTGCCGTTGCCACAGGAATGCGACGGTTGAGCACACTGATGCCGGACGATCGAGGTTTTCGCCACCGGCTGATTTGGTAGTATCTGCGGGCAGAGAAGCCGGGGGCCGCCTACCGGCTGCTCGAATCCTTGCCCGGAGAGGAAAAGGAGCGACCAGCCAGCCTTTACTGGCGCGGCCGCGTGGCCATGGCGATGAATCGCCCGCTCGCCGCCGTTGCCCTGTATCGACGGAGTTTGGACGGCAACGTGGAAAAACCCGCGGAAGCATGGGTGGCATTGGGCTGGGCCTACCATGGATTGCAGCGTTTTCCCGAGGCGATCGCGGCGTTTCGGGAAGCCGTACGCATCGAGCCCGACGAAGACCAAGGGCTGCACGGCTTGGCGACCGCGCTCAAGGACGGAGGAGATGCCGGGAGCGCCGTCGAAATCAATGAACGGCGGATCGCGCTCAACCCCGGCAATGCGCTTGCTTGGCGGCAACTGGGTTTCGCTCAAGCCACGCTGGCCAATCCGGAGAAAAGTATTCCGGCGCTCGAGCGCAGTATCGAGTTCGATCCGAAACAGGGCAGAAACTGGCTGGTGCTGATCATGCAGTACCATCTCGCGGATCGTCACGACGATCTGCGCCGGGCTTACGAAAAATTGCGATCGATCGACACCCAATTCGCCGCCCAATATCGGACGAGCCATCCAGGCGCTGGAGAAGGCTATTTTACTGGGGCCCGCGGCGATCGATTCGAGAGACTATCTTGCGCAGGCTTAGGCGCGCGCATTCTCGGCAGTAATTGATTTGAGGCTTGTGACGTGGCGCTTTGGCAGCGGACACTGCCTACAACGCGCTTGATTGCGAGTACCGACGACGGCGACAAGCGATTTCTCGCTGCGACTTGCCCGAAGCGAGCGTATTCGTCTTGGTTGTGACCGGCGCGCGACCAGCGGCATGAGTTCGCAGCGTAGTCACGGCAGTCGGCCTTCGACGACGTGCGTTGGCCACTTGCGATAAAGCGCCCTTCCCGCCTGCTGCGATCTTCGGCTTTTGATGCCGGAGCGATAAATTCGCGCAACTTCAAGGCTCAGCCAAAGACGGATTTATTGAAACGCATGGTCATCTCAGCATTCGCGGCAATTACGCCTTACTGATAATCAAGCCGCTGTGCCAAATCGCGCGCCTAACGTAGAGCTAACCGGCGCTGCGCGGCTTCATCGCGCAGCGTCCAGCGACCGAAGGGAGCGAGGTTGAGCGCCATGTTAGGTTCTTGCCTCACTTGAGCGAGTGAAGAAACCCTTTGCACCAAGACCAGCAGCGACCAAGAATAGTGCGATGGGAAATGACAAACCGGCGACCCAGGCAGAGGCGTTAAGGCCGGGAAAGTCAGATGGACCGAAGTAGTTAGTCAAGCCAAGACTCAACGCAATTAGAACTGCCAGTAGAAGGCAGTTTAGGCGCTCGCCGATACGTGACCGGTACGCCACAGTGAGGCCGCCAAGAAATGCAGCTATGTAGGCAAGCCACGGGGTGACAAGTGAGAGGACTGCGCCAGCCGGCTCGCCAATAATTGGCCCGAGGTAAACCGGCGGGTAGACGGCCAAGAACACGAGATATGCGACTCCAGTGGCTTTCAGGTCGGCACGCATTCAAAGAACCTAACGTGGAGCTAAGCCGCGTGCGGAGGCGTGCAGCGTAAGCCTGGTACGCGATGATGCCTCTTAGGCCGCGGACCAGGCTTACGCTGCATGCCGTAGCGCGTCGGCTTGAGCGACTGGTTAGGCGGCGCTCTCGGCTAGCGGACGGCCCAACCGCCGCTGACCGGAAAGACCTGCCCAACGAAGCAATTGGCGGCTTCGCTGCACAGGTAGGCCGCAAACTGCGCGTCTTCTCGCGCTGCGACCAGCCTGCCGAGGGGGACTTCCCGCGCGAGACGCTCTTTAAAGCGGGGGTTGGCCTGAACCTCGGCTGGAAAGTAGGTTGGGTTCTCGACGAAGTTCTGCGCGATGGCGTTGACCTGCACGTTGTGCGGAGCGAACTCGACGCCGACTGCTTGAACGTACGCGAGTTGAGCGCCGCGTGCGGCGCTGTATGTCGACGCGCGCTTCATGCCACGAAGTGCAGACGCACTGCCAATGACGAGAATCTTTCCGGAACGTCGCGCAATCATGGCGGGTGCGGCTGCCGCCACCAGACGAGGCAGTGGATCGACCAGTGCAGCAAACACCTGGCGCCACTCGCCTTCGCCGACCTCGGCGGCAGGCGTGCTTGGTGCCAAGTGGGCCAGGTTGGCGACCAGGACATCGAAGTGGCCTGCATTGCGGACAACGTGCGCTGCGGCTTCTTTGTCAGAGAGGGGGTTCTCGTCGGCTATGACTTCCGCGCCTTGCTCGGAAAACACCTCGCAAAGCACCGGCCCCATGAACTCTGTGGACTGTGTGATGAGGACTTTCTTGCCGAGAAGGGCGTTCTGCATTCGTGTTCTCGCGAAATGCTGAGCGGAAAGAGTTTGCGCCGCCTAACGTTCGAGCTAACCGGCCAGCGGAGGCAGGACGCCTTGGCCCGGGCTGAGATAATGTACCGTGTACCTCAGCCCGGGCCAAGGTGGCCTGCCGTAGTTGGTCCGGTTGAGCGAGGGGTTAGGCCTCAACGGCGCAGCCCTTCATTCAAGCTTCAGGTCGGACACGACGTGGAGTTGAGCGTAGCCCTTCAGGTTCTTGGGTTCGATTCCCGGCCAATCACCTGTTCGTTGGCCTGTGGTGAACCAATTTGTGAGGTATGCGTCGCCGTCTGCAGACACCTGGAAGAGAACGAGTGTGAAGGCGCCACTGGGCGGAGTCCCTCCCTCGTGAACTGTCTGGCTCCAACTCTTGTCTTCATTGCGGAGTCGTGGTTCCTTGGGCCACACTAGCTGTCCGATCTGGACCCCAAGCCAAAGGTAACGATCATCTGACAGCTGGGCGGTGGTTCCTGTCACTGTGAACTTCCGTCCGACGGACTGCCCAGACTGCGGGCTCACAATCGACGCGGTGGAACTCCTTGCCGTCGGCTCTGGCTTTGCCTCGGGCATGCGCTTTGATACTACGGCAAAGACTCCAGCGATTACCGCAGCGAGGACTGTGGCGACGACCGTCCACTTGACTTCAGGGCTCACGATGACTCCTGATGATGGAATATTGAGGCCTAACGTTTGACATAAGGGGCGCGCTTTAGCGCGTCCCGCTTGATGGACGGGTTAGGGTGTTCAATCACCGCCAAACTCATACTGCACCTTGGAGTCCCAAATGACGTTACATCTTTGACAACAAAATTTCCGAGTTTCAGTGGTTATGTTTACTGGAAGTTGTTTGGTTAGCAATTTTTTGCAGGATGGGCATATCAACAAATATGCGCGTATTGGTGCGAGTAAGAAAATGCCGAAACCTGATGTAACGACAACAAAAATGATGCGGGTAACTATTTCTGGGTTTTGACCATGCCGACCAATTACCATAGCGATTGCCCAGCCTAGAACAGCAATGATGCCGAAGCCAATCATAATGTTTTTGGTAGTTCTAGCGTGTGTTGGATGCGGCCTGACTTCCATGTCAAAAACCCTAACGCAGAGTTAGGCGTCGCGTTTTGGAATGGCCTCGAGCGCAACCCTGTTTGTGCCTCCGGGGACAAGCCGATTGGGCGCCGTTACGTGCAGCCTATAGTGCGGCGGCAAAGTTGCTGCCCGTCGAAGCAGGCTGGCCGCCCACTGCCAAGGGGCGCGTTCGAGCCGGTCGCTTGCTGCCCGCGAGAGACGGACGGACTGGGTCGAGCGCAGTTCTGCGAGGAGCGCCGACTTCGACGGTGGGTAAGGCTTCTGGCTGGTCATAGGTGAACTCCAAAGGTCACCGAGCCAGACTGCCATGCTTGGCGCGAGCCTGTCAACCTGCTGTTCGTTTCGACCGTCGGATCGAGAGAAGCGCACCGCGCTCGCCAGTGGTTCCGCGGGTTATCTACTGCTGCGCTCGTTGATGCGACGCCTAACGTAGAGCTAACCGGCCGGCGGAGGCCGAAGGCCGGAGCGAACCTGCAAGCGCAGCTTGCAGGCGGTCCGGTTGAGCGCCGGGTTGGGCCACGGGACGTAAAACGCTCGCGCTGGCTGCGCGACGAACGGAAGCGGTCTCCGGCAAGGCGTCCCTGCCCGGCACGCGAGGCCGCCGGCACGAAAGCCCGCGCGGCCGCCGGTAAACGACGACCGCCCACCACGCCGCCGCGCCGGACCGCGTGCCGCCGAAGCAACACGGCTGGCGGCCGCGAAGAGAACGAATGCTCAAGCGCTTTCCTCCCGAAAGGCCCAACGTGAAAGCTCAGGGGCGCTGCGCGGCTTTATCGCGCAGCGTCCCTTGGAGCGCCGGGTTGGGCGAATAGTCAAGAGGGTAGCCACTGCTGACCGGAAAAGCAACGAGCCCGCGGGCCAGAACCCCGCCAATGGCACCCCGCCGCAAGCGCGCCCGCCGATGCGGCCGCAGGACAGGAACGACTGGCAACGGAGCCACCGCATCAGCGCCGGCAACGCTGCCACCGGAAGCGCTACGGAACGCCGCCGCTTCCCCCGAAGACGAGGCCGACGGCCGCGACCGCAAGGAAGACTCACGCGCTTTCCCCCGCGAGCGCCCAACGTTTGAGCTCACCCGCGGGCGACAGACGGCGTAGCCGGCTGGCGAACGTCGGGTGGAGCGAAGGGTTAGGCGCCATGGCTTCGCGGCTGCTTTCGAAGCGAAAAAGTGACGGTGTAGTCGGGATCAACCACGACCTCGCCGGTAGATCGAAGACGATACTCGCCAGGAGCAGCTGGATTGATGGATCGGGTGTCTGGTGGAAGGTTGTACTGCTCACCGGCACGGCGTCCGTTCAGAGTAAGCAAGATGCCTTGACGCGGATGAGCCGACTGAACTTCGCCGAAGAACTGCTGCTGCTCAATGAGTGAACCATCTGACTCGACATAGGTAATGCCAACCAAGAGAGTCTTGCCTGGAAGCAACTCAGCAAGACCGGCGTCCCAAACCTCACGAGATTCAATATCGTCGCTCATGACGCCTAACGCAGAGTTAACCGGGCGATGACGGATGGACGCCTTGCCCGCGAGGTGCAGGATATGCACACAGCGCCTCGCGGGCAAGGTGGCCAGCCGTTGGCGCTCCGGTTGAACGACCAGTTAGCGAAGTAATCGGCCTGCTGACCGCAAGGCGTTGAGAAGAAACCTGCCTTGGACATGCTGATGCGGTAATGTGGAATACCGCGCTGGCGAAGACCGATGGTGCAATGGTGCGTTCCCGTCCGAGGGTTAGCGTGGTTCTGGGTCACGTCGGCGACATTGGTGAGGCCGTGAGAGCGGCGATCCCGTTTGAGAGAGTGAGTACAACGACGTACCCGAGTCAGCGCGGCATTCCAATCGACATCATGGAGGAAGCCATGGCGGTACGCAAGAGAGCGGTGGTGGAATTGGCTCACCCCAATGCAGCGGGTATCGACATCGGTTCGGCCAGCCATTACGTGGCGGTGCCGCCCGACCGCGACGACGAGCCGGTGCGGGAGTTCGCAAGCTTCACCGAGGACATGGAGCGCCTCGCCGATTGGCTTGCTGCCTGCGGCATCGACACGGTGGCGATGGAGTCGACCGGCGTCTATTGGATTCCGCTGTTCGAGTTGCTCGACGCGCGCGGCTTCACGGTATTCTTGGTCAATACCCGCCACGTCAAGAACGTCTCCGGTCGCAAGAGCGATGTGCTCGATTGCCAGTGGCTCCAGCAGTTGATGAGCTTCGGTCTGCTCTCGGGCGCCTTCCGCCCCAAGAACGAGATCTGCGCCCTGCGCGCCGTCTCGCGCCAGCGGGACATGCTGCTTTCCTACCAAGCGCGGCACGTCCAGCACATGCAGAAGGCGCTGACGCAGATGAACGTGCAGCTGGCCAACGTGATTTCCGACATCGTCGGCGAGACCGGACAGAAGATCGTCCGCGCCATCATCGCCGGCGAGCGCGACGGCGCCAAGCTCGCCAAGATGAAGAATGCCCGTATCCGTGCCAGCGAGGCCGACATCGCCAAGTCCCTGCGCGGCAATTGGCGCGACGAGCATCTGTTCGCTCTCACGCAGGCGATGGCGCTGTTCGATGCCTATGGCGAGCAACTGGCCGCTTGCGACCGCCAACTCGAATGGATGCTGGCGGCCCTTCGGCAAGACGATGTCGGCACACCCGCCAAGCCGCGGCGTCGCGGACGTGCCAAGAATGCGCCGCGCTTCGATGTCCGCACTTGTCTTTTCGGCATGTGCGGCGTCGACCTGACCCGCATCGACGGCATCGACACCACCACGGCCTTGAAGGTCGTCGCCGAAATCGGCCCCGATCTGTCCCGCTTCAAAAGCGCCAAGCATTTCGCCTCTTGGCTGGGCTTGTGCCCCGGCACCAAAATCTCCGGCGGCAAGCTCCTCTCCGGCGCCACCAAGCGAACCGCCAATCGCGCTGCGCAGGCCCTGAAGCTTGCCGCCGCCGCACTGCGCTCCAGCCACTCCGCGCTGGGCGCCTACTTCCGTCGCATGGCCTCCCGTCTCGACCGCGCCAAAGCCATCACCGCCACCGCCCACAAGCTCGCCCGTCTCATCTACACCATGCTGACCAAGGGCACCGAATACTCGGACCAGGGGCAGGACTACTATGAGGAACGCTATCGCGAGCGCGTCATGCACCATCTCGCCAAACGCGCCAGACAGCTTGGCTTCCAGCTCACTCCCGTTCCAGAGGCTGCTTAAAACCATTCCCTTAATCAGTCACTTGGAATGTGTTTCTTGAGAGGCGGCATTAGCGCTCGACACGGAAGTCGAAGATCTTTCCCAAATCGAGCGTTCGAGCGTCTGACGACACCTTAATCACCAAAATTTCCTCTCCCTGGGCCGACGCCGGGACTATGAGTTGATCGGGCCGCTTGGTAATTGGCACTCCGTAAGGGCCAACTAGAATCGCATACGTGCCTGGATGAATATTGCGAAGTTCAAAGCGCCCAGACTTGGAGGCCTTCGTTGAAGGTAGCGACGTATTCCAGGTGATCTTCTGTTCCGCTGCATCGTACATTGCAAGACGCAGCTGAATTGTGACAGCAGGCCTCTCGTCGCCGTCGACAATTTGGCCAATCATCGCCGCACGCCCTGACGGCTGAGCTTTTCTGTCTGTAGTCTTGGTAGCCGCAGTAGAGGGCGCTGGTCCCGGCTGAGCATGTGTGTATTGCAAAAGATGCAGGCCAATGACAAAGGTGATCAAGCAAAGTCGGGTTGGGGGCGCTGGAAGAGTCATCTGAAATCTCCTTCAATCCGAACAAGCCTTTGACGACGCGACGAGATGATGCCGCCTAACGTTCGA
>JAVMKC010000009.1:0-46907 GCA_031732795.1 Accumulibacter sp.
CAACGACCCCCACCATGTCAAGGTGGTGCTCTAACCAGCTGAGCTACGCGCCTTCTGCGGCATCTGGTACGACCGCCGCTGCAAGGAACTGCGGATTATACGGGCCGGATTGATCAAGTCAAGAGTAATCAACCGCTCAATTTCCAAGAGATGAATCAAGACCGGCTGCCTGCAATGTTTGTTGCATGAGCAGTTCGCTGACGGAGCGGTCGAGTCATCTGCGATTGTCAGTTGCATCCAAAACCGATCATGAGCCACATATTTATTTGTCATTATCGCGCTTAGTATTTGCAATGGGCTGAAGCAAAGGACTATTTTTCGTAAGAGGTGTGGCACAGGTCATTTGTCCACCGACGAGAATCGGAGGTCGTCAACAACAGCAAACCAGATTACGGTGGTTTGATTTTGTCAAAATATGCTGTGAGAATCAACGGCCAGAAATCGATTATTCATTCAACCGCATGACGTGCCGCAGACGCGGGACCCGCCTGTCGGCTCAATGACCGGCAGGCGGCTCGCTGTCATGAAGAGCGGGGTCGTCTTCATTCATTCAGTGCCCGGAAAACCCGATTGATGACGTAAACTGCCGGTTGGCCCGCTGATCTGTGAGTCGTGGCATTCGGCTGACGAGGCCGTCGCCACGTTGGCTGAGAGTGTTCCTGCTTAAACGTTGATTGAAAGTTGTTCGATGTCCCGTCCGATTCTCAAACTGCCGAACAAGTCGGCGACGGCACGTACTGCCGACGATGCGACTGTCTATCGTAAACCGCTGCGTCAGGGTCTCACATCAGCCAAGCGGATCATTGTCCGCAGCGGTAACGCCTCGGCAACTGACCAGCAGCCGTCAGAACGCCGTCAAATGTCGGTCACAGCCGGCAAAGTCCAGCAAGTGGTCGAACGCCGGTCGTCTCATCCGGCGGCAGTCCGCGGTGAAGTGGAGCGTTCAGGTTTGGCAAATGGTGAGCGGTCAAGGCCGGCGACTGCCGCTCCTCGGCAGAAAGTCGTTCCCGAACGTCGACGCACGCCTGCGGTCGATCGATTGGCGTCGTCATCGAAACCAGAGGAGACACCAGGTGCGGCATCGATTGAAAGGCCAGT
The DNA here is from genome assembly GCA_031732795.1 of Accumulibacter sp. Taxonomy (GTDB): domain Bacteria; phylum Pseudomonadota; class Gammaproteobacteria; order Burkholderiales; family Rhodocyclaceae; genus Accumulibacter. The sequence goes on from JAVMKC010000009.1 coordinate 1,099, forward strand.
GGAAAGGCTATTGGAAAGGCCAGTGACGGCGACTGAACCGAAACCGGTTTCCGCTGAGCGGCCGATGACTCGCCAACCAGCAAAGCCAGGTGAACGGGTTTATCCGCCGCGCGGCATTGCCCGCAGTACCGGCGTACGAGCGGCACTACCGGCACCCCGGGGGACAGCGGGGGACTCATCATCGAAGCCGGCACAACCGGCATTCGCGCCAAGCACATTACCACCGGTAAATAACGCTCCGGCATCGTCGAGCGCTGTTCAACCGGCGCGAGGGCCGGCCAAGGAATTACCGCGATTGGCGAAGCGGGTCTGCGAATTGACCGGCTGCTCGAGGCGTGAGGCCGACGAATGGTTGGAAAACGGTTGGATCCGTGTCGATGGCGTTGTGGTCGACCGGTTAGGCGCCCGAGTCAGCCCAAAAGCCCGAATCGAAATTGCCGAAGCGGCAAAGCGGCATGCCGCCGCTGGAGTGACTATCGTTTATCATCAACCTGATACAACCGTGGCTGCCGATCCCCAGGTGGCGCCATTGCTGGTTTCCAGCAACCGCTGGGCGTCCGATCCGCCGGGACGACCGATGCCGGTCAGCCTTTTACGCAAATTGTCGCCGGTTGCTCGTCTGGCGGCGGATGAGAGTGGCATGCAGGTGTTCACCGATCAGGGCAGCATCGCCCGCCGACTGACTGACGCACGTATCGAAAGCGAGTTCCACGTGCGCACCGACCGCTCACCGACTCTTGAAGAAATCGGACGCTTGCGCAACGGGCTGCGCGTCGGTGGCGTGCGGTTGAAGTGTGAGCAGGTTTCGCTATCGAGCGATCGGTTGTTGCGGATGGTGTTGCGCGAATTCCGCGCCGGGAAGATCGTCGAGATGTGCCAGCAACTCGGCCTCCAGGCTCTGGCGATCAAGCGCGTGCGTATCGGCAGTGTGACGCTGGGCAAGTTGCCGGTCGGTCAATGGCGTTCGTTGCGCTCGGATGAGCGGTTTTAGGCGATGGCTGTCGAATGTGAACGACTGCACATCAGCACCGTCATCGGCTTGCGGGCTTGGTTGGCGCTGACTACGATGGTAGTGAACCGGTGGTGCCCTGTCTGCGATGGTCGACGGCTGCCGGTCATTCACTTGCTATTTTCCAGAGACCGTGTCGATGAGCTCGTCCCAGCAATCCTACCTCGAAGGTTGGTTGAAATTTTTCAGCGAAGCCGAGTTGCCGATCCTGCGTCATACGGCACGTCAGTTGGCCAGCGTGCGTGGCGATCTCGAGCGGGTGAATGGACGCGATATCACCGCGATTGTCCTCCACGACCCGCTGCTGGCTTTGCGCGTATTGGCGTTCATTCAAGAATTCCGCAGTCGGCACCTGCACCGCGAAATCACCAACATCGCACATGCGGTGTTGATGCTCGGCGTCGAACCGTTTTTTCGCAAGTTCGACCAGCCACTGACTCTGGAAGCGAAACTGAGCGACAAACCGGCGGCGCTGCTCGGTGTGCTGCAAGTGATCGTGCGCACGCAGCGCGCTTCACGTTACGCCCACGAATGGGCCTTCGCACGCTACGACCTGAACGTCGAGGAAGTTGCGCTGGCGGCATTGCTGCACGATACCGCCGAAATCCTGCTGTGGTGTTTCGCACCGGAGCAGGCGATGGATATTCAGGGGCAATTGCGCGCCGACAAATCCCTGCGCAGTGCCCACGTCCAACAGCAAGTGCTCGGTTTTTCGTTGGCCGACCTGCAGTTGGCCCTGTGTCATGCCTGGCATCTGCCGGAATTGCTGATCACCTTGATGGACGACGCCAACGCTCATTTGCCGCGAGTGCAGAATGTCAAGCTGGCGGTCGATCTGGCGCGGCACTCGGTCGATGGCTGGAGCAATCCGGCGATTCCCGACGATCTGGCGGCAATCCAACGCTTGCTGAACGTCGATTACCCGACGCTGCTCGAACGTTTGCAATTGACGCCGGAAATGTTGGAGGCGCCTCCGGTGCCAGCGGAGAAGCCGGTGAAGACCGCAGACATGCCGACAAGAACCGAACTGGTGTTCGATGCGCTGGCTTCGTTGAGCAGCGACGAAACCGTGCTCGTTTCCGACGAATCACTGGACGAAGATCTGGCCGGCGCTTTACTCGACATGCCTTGACCGTTCGCTGGCGACGGGCGATCCGTCGTCTTGCGGGGTTCAGCCGGTGAACCACATGGCGCTGGCGCGCTGGCGTTTGTTTGCGGTGGTATTCATCGAAGGCTTCTGTTCATTGGGCGCTGAAGTGATCGCCTTGCGCCAACTGGTGCCGCATATGGGCAGCGCGATCGTCGTCACCGCACCGACGATCGGCTTCTTTCTGTTGGCTTTGGCGCTCGGTTATCAGACCGGCGCGCGGGTGGTCGACGAGTTTCAGCACGTGGTGGCGAAAAATTTCCTGTTTGCCGCATTGCTGATCGGAGTCGGCTTATCGGGTGCCGTCATCGATGGGCTGTTTGCGGCCATGCCGCCGTCAGGTCTGGCGTACCTGTTGTTGATCGGTAGCGTGCTGTGTCCGATCGCTTGGCTGCTCGGGCAGACGGTGCCGATTCTCAGCAATTTGATCCAGCATCAACGGGTCGGCGAGGCCAGCGGGCAGACGCTGTATTACTCGACACTCGGTTCGTTTCTCGGTTCGTTGTCACTGTCGTTGCTGATCATGCAGTGGCTGGGCGTATCGGCGGCCGTGGCGTTGTGCGCATTGTTGCTGATCGTCGGCTATCTGCTTCTGGCGTGGCCGCATCGCCAAGCACTGTTTGCGGCACTGTTCGCCACGGTGTGCGCCGTCGTCGCCAACGCATGGCTGCGACCGGAAATCGAAACCGCTTATGCCAGCTATCTGGTGGTGCCGGCTCAGTTTGCCGATGCGGTGAATGGCCGGGCGTTTAAAAACAACAGCTCGTTTGCCTCGTTGATCGACGAGGCGGAACCACCGCATTACGCGCGCTACATTCGTCACATCCGTGGCATGCTGCTCGATGATCTGGGTTATCGTGACCGGAAGATTCTCGTCCTCGGTGCCGGTGGCTTCACGCTCTCGCATCGCGAAACACTCAATCGTTACACTTACGTCGATATCGATCCGGCAGTACGCAGCATTGCTGAAAAACATTTTCTGCGTCAGCCGGTGCGTGGCGAATTCATCGCCGATGATGCGCGTCGTTTCGTGGTCCGCACAGAGCAGCGATTCGCCGCGGTGGTGGTCGATGTCTATAGCTCGCACACCTCGATTCCCGGCCACCTGGTAACCCGGGAATTCTGGCGCGCAACGCGGCAGATTCTCGACGACGATGGCGCATTGATCGCCAATCTGATTTTGGACAGCGCCTTGACGACGCCGTACAGCCGCAACCTGTTGGCAACGATCGAGAACGTTTATGGCCGCTGTGCCGTCGAAGTGCTGCAAAAAGGGCAGCAACTGTCCAATGTCATCGTTACTTGTCGCAAGCTGGAATCGCCGGAGCCGACACGACTGTTCATCGATGAGCGCAACAGCGCCGATTTCGATTTCGTTCGTTCCCGCTGAGTGCGGAGAAGGATTCTGCAGGGATTTTCAGGAGTTGCGCAAACGATCGAGCCGTAAGCGCTGACGATCATCGAACAGTCGTCGCGCTGCCAGGCTGACAGCGACGGCAGTGCCGAAACCGGTGCCGCCGGCAATCAGGAACATCACCAGAATCTGGTATTTGACCGCTTCGACCGGTGGCGTACCGGCGAGGATCTGGCCGGTCATCATTCCGGGAAGGCTGACGATGCCGGCGGCGGCCATGGCGTTGATGATCGGGATCAGTCCCACGCGGATCGCTTCGCGCCGACTGTCGCCGATGGCTTGCCGCCAGTCCTGGCCGAGGGCCAGCCGCGTTTCAATCGCCGCACGTTTGACGGTGGTGTCCTGCGTCAGCCGGTCCAGCCCGATCGAAATGCCGTTCATGGTATTGCCGAGAACCATGCCGAGCAGTGGAATCGCGTATTGTGGCGCGTACCACGGCGTGGTGCTGATCATGCAGGTCAGCGCCAGAACAGTGACCGCGAACGACGAGACGAACATCGACAGCGTGCCGACTGCCCAACCCCAGACGCCGAGCAGAGGCCGCTTTTGTCGAGCGTTCACCTCGTGTCCGGCGACCAGCAGCATTACCCCGGCGATCAGTGTCACCCATAGCAGATTGGCGTTGTCGAACAGCACTTTCAATACCAGACCGATCAGCAGCAACTGGATGGTGCTGCGTGCCGCTGCCAGCAGCAACTGTCGTTCGACATTCAGTCGCAAGTGATGCGACAAGCCGGCCAATGCCAGGACCAACAGTGCGGCCAACGACAGATCGAGTGGTGTCAGGGCGATGACGTTCATCGGGGCAGGGCGGTCAATTGTCCGTCGCTGAGCAGGAAACGGCGATCGGCAACCCGCGCCGCCTGCCGTTCGTCGTGGCTGATCCACAGCAATGCCGCGGGACGGTGTTGGCGATAATCGTTCAGCAGTTCTTCGACCCGCTGGGCGCTGTGCTCGTCGAGGTTGCCGGTCGGTTCATCGAGCAACAGTGCTGCCGGTTGACACATCAATGCGCGCAGCAGCGCCAGTCGTTGCCTTTCGCCGGTCGAACAACGCGCCACCGTCCAATCGAGCGCCTCTTTCGGTAAACCCATCCTGTCGAGCCAGACCGGGTCAACGCCGTTCGGGAAATGTCCGCCGACGCGCTCCGTCCACCATTGGCTTTCGGCCATCACCAAGATCACCGAGGCGCGCCAGCGTGCGGCTGATTGCGCTGAACAGGCGACGTCGTCGAGATAAATTTCGCCACCATGCGGATCGAGATCGGCTATCGCCCGTAACAACAACGACTTGCCACTCCCAGAAGCTCCTTGTACACAGACGCATTCGCCGGTGGCGATGGTTAGCGACAGCGGACCGACATGACGGAACGTGAGTTGGTCGAGACGAAGCATCGGGTGACGATTGGTCGAAAGCGGTGAAGCCGATTCACGCGTAACCGCGCTGGATGAGCAAGCAGGAGACCGTGGTTGCCGTTCATTGGCCAAATCGGCCAAATCGGCAGTCACCACTGGAGGCGATCAAACGGCGCGATCTTACCACCGTGACGTTGGTGGATCTCAAGCTTTGGCGCAGACGTGTCGTGACTGTCGGTGGGTTACGGAGCGAGACGGGCGAACGAATGAATTTTTGCCCACGGTTGTCGTCGAGCCCTGGTTTGCCAATCCGCATGACGAAGATGGCACCACGATCTGTGATCGACGCTGATGTTCGTCAAAGCAGGAATCACGATCAGCACCTAAACTGAATGACGAGCTCCTTGGATCAGAAACCGAGGGGCTCGAAATCGGCTCTCCTGGCTAACACATCATTGACCAACGAGTCGATTGCGCAGCGTTCAAAGTCTTACAGACTACCTATAAGTCAATATCTTACGGAGAATATGCATGCAATCCGCCTTTCCTCCCTTGATACCTTGTCGTGCCCAGACTCTCGAGGTGATGCAGTTCATGGGCCGTTCACGGCCGTTGTTGATGCTGCCAGGTGATCAGGACGGCTTCGGCACGCGCTGGATGATCGACGGTCAGCAGGTGCAACCGGTCATTGCCGAATTTCTGCTCAAAACCGGGGCCATCGCCGAAAGTGGCGTTACCGAGTTGGGTACGCATATGCTGCGGCTGACTGAAATGGGCTTGCGCGTGCTGGAAAACGGTGTGCGGTGGTGGAACAGTCTCGACTTCATTCAACGTCTGATCATCCGTATCCGCGGTTGATGGCCGTCTGATGACATTCACCGCTCCCTGACGGCGAAGACCCCAGGACTGTCAGAAAAGACAGTGCCTGGGGTCAGAGTGAACGAAAAAACTGAACGAAGAAATGCGCTGGCAGGGGTTTCGTCTAATTAGCCACCGCGTGCATGGTGCAGGGCAGCGGGAACCGGCTTGCCGCCTTCTTCCGCTTCGACCAGTGCCGCTTCCGGCGCTTCGCCTTCCAGACCGGCTTGGTTATCCAGTTTGCGGGTCAGCCGGTCGCTGTCCAGTTGCCGGCACCATTTACCGACCACCACCGTGGCAACGCCGTTACCGATCAGGTTGGTCAGGGCACGCGCTTCGGACATGAAACGGTCGATCCCGAGGATCAGCGCCAAACCGGCCACTGGTACGTTGCCTACTGCCGACAAGGTTGCCGCCAGGACGATGAAACCACTACCAGTGACGCCAGCAGCACCTTTCGACGTCAGCAGCAACACGCCGATCAGCGTCAGTTGTTGACCGAGGTCGAGCGGCGTATTGGTTGCCTGGGCGATGAATACCGCGGCCATCGTCAAGTAGATCGAGGTTCCGTCGAGGTTGAACGAATATCCGGTTGGAATGACCAGGCCGGCAACCGACTTGTGCACCCCGATATTTTCCATCTTGGCCATCATCCGCGGCAAAACCGACTCCGAGGACGACGTACCGAGGACGATCAGCAACTCCTCCTTGATGTATTTGATGAATTTCCAGATGTTGAAGCCGTGCAACCGGGCGATGCCACCAAGGACGACGAAAATGAACAGCAGGCAGGTGGCGTAGAAACAGGCCATCAGTTTGCCCAATGACAGCAGCGTTCCCAGGCCATATTTACCGATGGTGAAGGCCATCGCGCCGAAAGCGCCGATAGGAGCGACCTTCATGATGTAGCCGACGATCTGGAACAGCACATGCGAGGTCTTGTCGATCAGGTCGAAGACCACCTTGCCTTTTTGACCGAAAGAGTGCAAAGCGAAGCCGAACATCACCGCGAACAGGAGCACCTGCAGGATGTCGCCTTTGGCGAAGGCATCGACAACACTGTGCGGGATGACGTTGAGCAGAAATTCGGTGGTGGTCTGCATCTTGCCCGGGCCGGTGAACGCGGCCACCGCCTTGGTGTCCAGTGTCGCCGGATCAACGTTCATCCCGGTGCCCGGTGCGACGACATTGACGATGATCAAGCCGATGATCAGCGAAATGGTGCTGACGATCTCGAAATACAACAGGGCCAGGCCACCGGTTTTACCGACTGCCTTCATGTTTTCCATGCCGGCGATGCCGACGACCACGGTGCAGAAAATGATCGGTGCGATGATCATCTTGATCAGCTTGATGAAGCCGTCGCCGAGCGGTTTCATCTTCGCGCCAAGTTCGGGATAGAAGTGACCTAGAAAAATACCGATGATGATCGCCGTGACCACCTGGAAATATAGGCTGTGGTAAAACTTCTTTTGGACGGGTGCGGTTTCTGTTGTCACGATCGATTCCTCCTTTTAGATGTCCTTATTGTATTGATATTGATCTAGGGAGCCTGAGCGGCCATTTAATGCATGAGTGTGGTCAGTCTTTCAGCCGGCACGCCGCCCGAGAGCGGCAACGGCAGGCATCAATCACCTCGCGCTTCCTGAACGCCGAATTGTTGCTGCAGATGCGGACTCATCGGCAGGTTGAGTCGAACGCCGGAAGGCAAGGGTTTGATGAACCACTTGTCGTAGATCGCCCGCACCACCCGACCGCCATAAAGTCGGTTGGTGAACGCGCGTTCGACGATTTCGGCGAACTCCGGGTCGTCCTTGCGGAACATCAGCGCGTAGTCGGCGTACGTCAGGTAATCGCCGATGACGCGAAACTGTTTTCCACTGCGGGTTTCGGCGATCATTCCGTAAAGTTGTACATCGTCATTGGCGAAGGCTTGTGCTTTGCCGGACGACAGCAGGCCGAAGGATTCGTTGTGGTCGGCGCCGGTAACGAAAGTGATGGCCAGTTTTTGCCGTTCAACGATTTTCGGCAGTTGCTCGGCATGGACGGTGCCGCGGGTGACGGCGATGGTCTGGCCGTTCAGATCGCGTAGCGATTTGGCCGGACTGCCGGTCGGAACCATCAGTTTGATGCCGGTGACGAAAATGGTCGGCGAAAAAGCGACACGTTTGCGACGCTCGAAGTTATTCACGGTAGACCCGCATTCGAGATCGATCTCGCCGGAAGTGACCATGTCCAATCGATTTTCAGGCGTGACTGGACGATATTCGACACGAATCTCCTTTTCCAATTCTTCAGAGATTTCTTCGACGATCGGGGTGCACAGATCGAGCGAGTAACCGACCGGCTGATTGCGGGTACTGCTATCGACGAACGCGAAGGGTGGCGAATTCTGGCGATAGCCGAGTCGGATCACGCCGCTGTCCTTGATCTTTTTCAGCGTTCCGGAGTATTGGATCGGGATCACCCGACGGCCGCCCTCCTGCGCTGTGACAGAGAAGGAGAAGGTCAGCAGACAGGCCAGGACGATGGCCAGACGAAAGGAAATGTTGGGCATGCGAACTCCTCGTCAGGAATGCCTGTCCGGACACCCCTAGAAAAACCGAGTGCACCCGGTAGGCAACGAAAATCAATGACCCGTGAATAATCTCTCACAAATTATCACGAACCGTCGAAATGCGTCAATCATCGACAAAAATAGGAGTTCTCTACAAAGACATGCACGGACCATCGAAATTTTATAGTTTTATATTTAATTCATGATATTGATTTGCAAATAAGCTGCGGCTCCTTCGGAGTGAGAACGAACGCTCGAGATGACGTCAGGAAACCGCTTGTTTTCGGCCGGCCGTGGCCGGAGCCAGCCGGGGAACGCGTTATTTACGTTTGCGGATGGATGAATGCTGAGGGCGGTAGCTTAGTTCAACGCCCGGATGGGCGACAGCATCTGATCGACTTCGCTGGTCATGATCGCCAGAAAAGCGGCCAGGCCCAGGTAATAGATGCCGTAGGTCAGCCGCGTTTCGCCGCTGGCATGATAATAAATCGCGTTTTCCGGGGCTTTTGGGTCGTAGCGCCAAGCTTTAAGTACTTGCGGTGCGGCGAAAAACGCCAGCAAAATCAGCATCGGACTGGGTCGGTAGAGAAACAGGCCGATCAGGATCGGCACACCGAGCAGCCACAGGCGCGGGCTGAGCACGGCGGTGATCCGGCCACCATCGAAGGGTGACAATGGGATCAGATTGAACAGATTGATGAACAAGCCGGCGTAAGCCAAAGCCAGCAGGAGCCGGCTGTCGAAATGCCGAGCGGCGAAATAGCAGGCCATCGCCGCCAACGTTCCGACAAAAGGGCCGGCAAAGCCGACGTACGCTTCGGTTTCGGCGTCCCGTGGTTGTTCCTTGAGATCGATCCAGGCGCCGAAGAAGGGAATGAAGGTCGGCGCGCCGACCTTCAGACCACGCTGCCGGGCGGCGACGTAATGCCCGAGTTCGTGCACCAGAATCAAGAGGACAAAACCGACGCCGTAGGGCCAACCAAACAACAGCCCGTAAGCGAAAATCGACAGCAGCATGCTGCTGCCGGTGACCACCAGCGGACCGAGTTTTCCAGCAGCCAACAATCCGGCCAGCAGTTTAATCATTCGTACCCCGTTGGCCGAAAAAATGTCTCAGGATGTCTCAGGATTTGTTGCGCCACAATTTCACCGCGCCAGCGACGACAGCCAAAGCGGCGACGGCGACGATCTTGCCGAATTTGGCCAGGAACAAGGCGGCGAAGCCGAAAAAGCCGAGCTTTTTGGCGGCGACGCCGGCAACCAGCGCCGCCAGTCCGTATTCCGCGACTTTATCGGTCTGGTCATTGAAGTCCACATAGCGCTTGCCGGCCTTGAACTCGAGCGCGCCGAGCAGTTGCCGGGCAATCGGTTTACGTTCTTCGATGTCTTTCAAGCGGGTGACCAGATTCATGCTGATATGGCCTTCGCGGCCGAGCAGCAAGGTGTTGTAATTGATGCTGGCATCGTCGGAGTTTTGCCCTTTGGGACGCGAAGCGACCGACCATACGGCGCGATGATTGGCTTTGTCGTATTGCGGCGCTTCGACCCAGCCGACGACTTCGATTTCCGCCAGATTGCGCCGGCGACGTTCGGCGTTGCTGCTGTCGGTGTTATTGCGAATGTCTTTTAGCAGTTCATCCGCCTGCCAGTCGCGTGCGTCGTCGTCGCGGATGTAGCCGGATGCGGTATAGCGGATGACCAGCAGCCAGTCGTCGCTATTGTTCGGAACGACCAGACCGACCAGGTCGTTGCCCGGTCGGTTGCCGAAGGCGGTCAATAAGCGGGCGGCGGCGGCGGCGGGAACAAAAGCGTATTTCGCTGGCAAATTCAGCCGCGCCTGGCTGACCACATCGATATCCTGGGGACCTGGGCGCAAAGTAGCGTTGACCTCCTCCATGGCGGCTTGCAATTCGGCGGCAGGATCGATCGGTGGCGGATTTTCTTCGGCGATCAAGGGGCTGCCGAACAGGGTTAACCAGGCAAAGACCGCGAGCAAGGAATAAAAACGGCGCATGGGCGAGAGGGAAAAATGGTGATCGTTAATTATTGGTTTAAAAATTGTAGGTCAGCGATTGACCAGCCGTAAGCTTAAAATGAAACAGCCGCCCGCAGGCGGCTGGTGCAGCAATGACGGCACAGGTCGGTGCCGTCGGAAAATCGGCTCGCTCAGTATTGGAAATCGTCCTCGTAGAATTCCAGACTGCCGCGGTTGCTGCCTTTATCCTGTTCGCCCTTGCGCAGTTCGACACGCCGGATCTTGCCGGAAATGGTTTTCGGCAGTTCGGCGAATTCGAGCCGGCGGATGCGTTTGTACGGCGACAGGTGACCGCGCAGGAAGACGAAGATGTCACGCGCCAGCTCCGGCCCGGGCTCATAGCCGGCGCGCAAGGTCAGGAAGGCTTTCGGCACCGCCAGACGCAGCGGGTCGGGGCTTGGAACGACGGCGGCCTCGGCAACCGCTTCATGTTCGATCAGCACGCTTTCCAGTTCGAACGGGCTGATCCGGTAGTCGGAAGCCTTGAACACGTCGTCGGCACGGCCGACATAGGTGATGTAGCCGTCGGCGTCGACCGAAGCGGTATCGCCAGTGTGATAAAAACCGTCACGCATCACTTCGTCGGTTTTTTCCGGATCGTCGGCGTAAGCGATCATCAGTCCGGTTGGGCGGGTGCTCAGGTCAAGGCAGATTTCGCCTTCATCGGTGACGTTGCCGTCGATATCGACCAGACGGACTTGATAACCGGGCATCGGCCGGCCCATCGAACCGAGTTTGACCGCTTGTCCCGGCGAATTGCCGACCTGGGCGGTGGTTTCGGTCTGGCCGAAGCCATCGCGCAGTGTGATGCCCCAGGCGTTCTTGACCTGGTCGATCACTTCTGGGTTCAGAGGCTCTCCGGCACCGATCAGTTCGCGCAGCTTGACCGGATACTTGCCGAGATCTTCCTGGATCAGCATCCGCCAGACGGTCGGCGGCGCGCAAAGCGTGGTCACTTGGCAACGGACCAGTGTTTCGAGAATCGCTGCGCCGGTGAAGCGGTTGTAGTTGTAGATGAAAATCGTCGCCCCGGCGTTCCAGGGAGCGAAAAAGCAGCTCCAGGCGTGCTTGGCCCAGCCCGGCGAGCTGATGTTCCAGTGCACGTCACCAGGTTGCAGTCCGAGCCAGTACATCGTCGACAAGTGGCCGACCGGGTAGCTTTGCTGGCTGTGCAGCACCAGCTTGGGCTTGGACGTGGTACCGGAGGTGAAATAGAGCAGTTGCGGGTCGGTGGCCAGGGTCACCCCGTCCGGTTGAAACTCTTCGGCTTCGAGATAGGCTTTTTCGAGTTGTTGCCAACCGGGAACGGCACCGCCGACGGTGACTCGTGAATAGTCTCCCGGCAAGTCGGCAAACTTTTCGGCATGCACATGGCCGATGATCACATGCCGCACTTGGCCGCGGTCGAGGCGGTCGCGCAGGTCGTCGGGAGCGAGCAAGGTGGTGGCCGGCGTCAATACCGCACCGAGTTTGATCGAAGCGAGCATGGTGTCCCACAGCGGAACCTCGTTACCGAGCATCATCAGGATCCGGTCGCCGCGTTTGACTCCCAGTCCGCGCAGCCAATTGGCCACTTGATTCGAGCGCTTCGACATCTGGGCGTACGTCATCTTCTGCTCGGAACCGTCCTCATTGACCACCCACAACGCCAAGCGGTCATTGTTGGCAGCCATCACGTCGAAGTAATCGAGAGCCCAGTTGAACTCATTGAGCTCCGGCCACTTGAACTCACGATACGCTGTTTCGTAATCGGTGCGATGCGCCTGCAGAAAATCGCGTGCCTGCACGAAAGCCGAGTAAGACATGTCTGCTCCTTTCAATTGATGAGCCCGCTGAACACCGGATCGATGCAGCCTGGCGAAAAGGACCACCCACCCGCTGGTCCGGCGTTTTTCTTGCTTCTCCGCAGGCTCGGTTGACTTGTGACCGTTTTGACCGGACAAGACAAGCCAACGTCGAGATCTGCCGTCATTCACTGTGAGCGGCGCTACCCGACACAGCAGGGCGTGATTGTAAAGGACTTGCTTCGTTGGGGAATATACCGATCGTCATTCGGCAAACAATTGCTTTCTGAGGAGGTGCGTCCCATTTCTGCTCACTGTCCGGCGACGGCGGAAAGCTCGCGCTTCACTTCTTTGCCGATTTCTGTTCAGATCCAGCCTGTTCTGAGCAGGCGATCGTCCTGCTTCTCTATTTCCGCGGCCTGTCGGTGCCGCGACTTTCCCGGAGTTCTCATGGAAGCCAATGCAGCCATTGAAACGGCAAAACACGTGTTGATCGTCTTTGGTGCCGTGCTCGCTTTCGGCATGTTGGCGGCATTACTGGCCAGGAAGCTGAAAATGCCCGATGTCGCGGTGCTGCTGCTGATCGGTATTGCCGTCGGCCCGGCGATGGCCGGCTTTGTCGATATCAAGGCCGATTCGGCGTTGAATCAGGTGATCCTGATTTTCGGATCGTGCTACATCCTGTTCGACGGCGGCGCTTCGCTGCGCCTGAAAGTGCTCAAGGAGGTGTGGATCACCATTGTCGTCATCTCGACGATCGGCGTGCTGATCACGGCGACGATCACCGGTTTGGCCGCCTATTACATCCTCCAGGTGCCGCTGATCGTCGCTTTGCTGCTCGGCGCTTCTCTCGCCTCGACCGATCCGGCGACGCTGGTGCCGATTTTCAAACAGGTGCCGATCAAGGATCGCGTGGCGCAGACGGTGATGAGTGAATCAGCGTTCAATGATGCGATGGGTGCCATCGTCACCTTCACCGTTCTGGGCGTGGCCATGGGGTCGGGAAGCTTTTCGCTGGGCCATTCGACTTTCGAACTGTGCAAACAGGCCGGGCTCGGCATTCTGGTCGGCGGCGTTCTCGGCTATGCGGCAGCGTTCCTGATCGGTCACGACAAATACGATTTTCTGGTCGAATACGCGCCTTTGGTCACCTTGATGGCCGTCATCGGCGCGTATATGGAGGCAGACAATCTGAGCGCCAGCGGTTTCATGGCGGTGTTCGTCTTCGGGATCATCATCGGCAACAAAGATGCTTTCGGCTTCAAGATGGATGAAGCCGAGCAAGGTCGCCTCGAGGAATTCATCACCACCACTGCCCTGATCATGCGCATGTTCATCTTCATCCTGCTCGGCGCCCAGGTCGATTTCGCTCTGATGAACAAATACTTGGTCGGCGGGGCGGCGGTGGTGGCGGTGATGATGCTGGTGGCCCGTCCGGTGACGGTTTTTCTTTGCGCCGGACCGGATCGTCGCAGCCGCTGGAGCTTGCAGGAACTGCTGTTCATGTGCTGGACTCGTGAAACCGGCGTCATTCCCGCCGCTTTGGCGGGGCTGCTGCTGGGCATGAAAGCTCCTGGGGCCGAAATGATTGCTTCGGTCACTTTCGTTGCCGTGCTGATGACCATCCTCATCCAGGCGCCGACGACCGCCTGGCTGGCACGGCGCCTTGGCCTGCTGCTCAACCCTTGAGCGACGCTCTTCTGCAAGCGGCTGATTTCGCCGCTCGTTTTGTTGGCGTCCTGCGTCGACGAAGAGGATCTGCTCGCCTTCTGCGCCAGCCGCTGCGGCACGACTGAATAGGCGAGGCGTATCGGCCATGCAGGCGAGTGCTTTTTTCTCTTTTTCCTGGCGAATGCTGCGCCGCGATATGCGGGGAGGCGAGTTACGCTTGCTGGTCGTGGCGGTGGTCATTGCCGTGGCGGCGATGACCGCGGTCGGTTTTTTCACTGATCGGGTACGGCAGGCGCTCGATCGTGAATCGCATCAGTTGCTCGGTGCCGACTTGCTGCTGGTTGCCGATCATCCGTGGCCGGCCTCAGTGGCTGACGAAGCGCGTCTTGCCGGTCTCCAGTCGGTCGAGACGCATACTTTTCCGAGCATGGTCAGTCGCGGCGAGGGCGAAGCGCAGCGGGCGCAGTTGGCCGAGATCAAGGCCGTCGCATCGGGGTATCCGCTGCGGGGCGCTTTGCGCATCGCGCCGGCGTTGAATGCGGCCGATGAGCCGGCGACCGGGGTTCCCGAAGCTGGAACGGTGTGGATCGACGAACGCTTGGCGGTAGCCCTGGACGCTCGTGTCGGACAGCGGCTGCGTGTCGGCAAAGTGGCGCTGAAAGTGAGAGCCATTCTGACTTTGGAACCCGACCGGGGAATCAATTTCTTCAGCGTCGCGCCGCGTTTGCTGATGCACCTCGACGATTTGCCGAAAACCGGCTTGTTGCAAACCGGTAGCCGGGTGTCGTATCGACTGTTGCTGGCCGGTGAATTGCCGGCGGTCAAAAATTTTCAAGCGGTGATGAGCTCGCGCTTGCAGCGCGGCGAACGCGTCGAGGACCCGCAGAATGGTCGCCCCGAAATCCGTAGCGCACTCGAACGGGCCAATAAATTCCTCGGTTTGTCCGCTTTGCTGACCGTCGTTCTGGCGGCGGTGGCCGTGGCGTTGGCGACACGCCGTTACGTGCAGCGTCATCTCGATCCTTTTGCCGTCCTCCGTTGCCTGGGGGCGACACAGACGATGCTGTTGCGGTTGTGCCTGATGCAATTCGCCATTCTCGGCGTGTTGGCAGCGATCTTGGGCGCTCTGATCGGCTTCATCGCCCATTTCGTGTTGAATGCCTGGCTGGCGCATCTGTTGGCCACCCCGCTGCCGTGGCCCAGCCTGTGGCCCGCCTTGCAGGGGTTGGCGATCGGTTTGTGGCTGCTGTTCGGTTTTGCTGTGCCGCCCTTGATGCAGTTGAAAAACGTGTCCACTTTACGTGTCCTGCGCCGCGAACTGGGGACGCCGCGCAGCGGCTCGCTGGGCATTTATCTGCTCGGTTTTCTGGCGCTGGGATCGTTGATGTTCTGGGTGGCGGGGGAAATCGAGCTCGCCGCCTGGGTCATCGCCGCTTTCAGCGCTGCTTTGCTGGTCTTTGCCTTGCTGGCGCGCGGCGCGGTACGGTTGTCCGCGGCGCTGCGCGGCAGACGGAATGCGCCGACCGCAAGCGGCGGCGGAATCGGTTGGCGTTACGGTCTGGCCAGCCTCGAACGGCGGGCGACGGTCAGCGTGGTGCAGATTGTTGCTTTGGCGCTCGGATTCATGGCATTTTTGTTGTTGACGGTCATCCGCGACAATTTGCTCGACTCCTGGCGACGGGCGGTGCCACCGGAGGCGCCGAACCGTTTTGTGGTCAATATTCAGCCTGAACAAGTCGGGCCGTTCCGTGCGCTGCTTGCCGAACACGGCCTGACGACAGAAATCGCCCCGATGGTCCGTGGCCGGCTGACGCGGATCAACGAGCGTCCGGTCAGCGCCGCCAGTTATACCGACGAGCGGGCGCAGCGTCTGGTCGATCGCGAATTCAATCTGTCGATGCGCAAAGAATTACCCGAAGGCAACAGCCAACGCGCCGGTCGTTGGTTTACGGCTGCCGATTTGCAGGCAAGAGATGGCGAAGGCGCCGCGTCGGTCGAGGACGGTTTGGCCAAAACCCTGGGTCTGCAGGTCGGTGATCGTCTCGAATTCGTCGTGGCCGCCGAAACGATCGTTCTGCGCATCGTCGGTTTGCGGCAGGTCAACTGGGATACCATGCGGCCGAACTTTTTCGTGCTCACCCCGCCGATGGTGCTCGACGGCTATCCGGCCAGTTGGATCACCAGTGTTTATTTGTCACCGGAGCGGGCCGGGCTGGTCAATACCTGGGTCGGCAGATTTCCGAACCTGACGGTCATCGACGTGGCGGCGATCCTCCGGCAACTGCAAGCGATCATGGAACAGGTGGCGCGGGCGATGGAGTTCGTTTTCCTGTTCACCGTCGCCGCCGGTGTGCTCGTGCTGTACACGGCTTTGGCGTCGGCGGCTGACGAACGGCGCTATGAACTGGCGGTGATGCGTGCGCTCGGTGCACGCCGTGAACAATTACGGCGGGCGCTACTCGCCGAATTCGCTGCCGTCGGCGCCTTGTCCGGCCTGTTGGCGGCCGTGGCCGCGCTGGCCGTCGGACAATTCCTCGCGCACCAGATCTTCAAGTTCGACGTGGCGATCGACTGGTGGCTGCCCCCCGCGGCGGCGGCCCTCGGGGCGACGATGATCGTCGCTGCCGGCTGGTTCGCCGCCAGCCGTTTATTGCGACAACCGCCATTGGAAGCCTTGCGCGGCGGCAGCGCTTGACGATTCTCCCGATGCGGGAGTTGCGAAGCCGTCAATCCGATCATCTTCGGTTATGATGCGCGCTGAAAGTCATGATCTTGTCTTCGCCACAAGCAATTGATTTCAAGACTATCAATACCCAACAACACGTCATAGGAACTGGCCAATGAAACGTAAGACACTGCTGATACTGCGGCATGGAAAATCCGATTGGACCACCGGGCTCGAGGATTTCAGCCGGCCGTTGATCGCCCGGGGTCGCTTGGGTAGCCAGAAAATGGGGGCTTGGCTGAAACGTCAGAAATTGGTTCCCGATTATGTGCTCAGTTCGCCGGCGGCGCGCGCGCGCGGGACGACCGAAGCGGCGTGTTCGGCGATGAACCTGCCCCCGAAAAAAATCTGCTGGGATCAGCGGATCTACGCGGCGCCGGTCGATGCTTTGCTGGCTGCCTTGGCCGATTGCCCGAAGAACACTCAATGCGCGATGCTGGTCGGCCATAACCCCGGGCTGGAGGAACTGGTGCATCATCTCAGCCAGGGACCGATCGCCATCCCGGCAGACGGCAAGATGTTGCCGACCGCGACGGTGGCCGTACTCGAATTCGACGGCGAATGGGACAAACTGCGCTGCGGCGGCTCCTCGCTGATTTCACTGACCCGTCCCAGCGAGGTACCGAATGATTTGTTGGCCGATAACGATGATTCGCCGGAAGGAGGGAACGACGAGGGAAAGTCGGTTGAGGGCAGCGGTCCGGTTCCGGGGCATTTCTACACCCAGTCCGGAGTGCTGCCCTATCGTCGGAAAAACGGTCAGTTGCAGATCATGCTGGTTGCCTCGCGCAGGGGAACCCGGTGGGTGATTCCCAAAGGCGTCCGCGAGCTGGAGCTGTCCTTGCGTGATTCCGCAGTGAAGGAAGCGCAGGAGGAGGCCGGTATTGGTGGTCTGGTCGACGAGCAGGCGATCGGTGTTTTCGACTACAAAAAGTGGCATGGAGTGTGCCAGGTCACCGTTTTCCCGATGGCGGTGACCAAAAGCGAGACCAGCAAGACCTGGGAGGAAAATCATCGCAGACGGCGCTGGTTCAGTGTCAAGAAGGCACTGCGGCGGATCGACGAGCGCGGTTTACGGAAAATGGTCAAAAATCTTTCGCGTCGTTTCGACGAGAAGCGACACGGATAGGCGCGGAAAACCGCTCAGAACGCGACTCTGAAAACAAAACCCGTCCTCCGCTGATTCGGAGGACGGGTTTTTCATTTGTCGAGTCGGCTGGCGATCGCGGGCGTCAGATCACTCGTACGCGAATGACGTGTTCGACTGCTTCAATCGCCTGAATGACCGCCGCGTCGGGGACACTTTCAACGTCGATCAGGTTGAAGGCCAATTCGCCGCGGCTCTTGTTCATCATGTCGGCGACATTGACCTTGTGTGTGGCCAGCACCGACAGCACGTTGCCGAGCACGCCCGAAACGTTGGCATTGGAAAAAGTGATCCGGGAGGTTCCCGGGCTGCGGTCCATGCTGATCGCCGGGAAATTCACCGAATTGACGATGTTGCCATTCTGCAGATAATTGACCAGTTGGTTGGCGGCCATTACGGCGCAGTTTTCTTCGGACTCTTCGGTGCTGGCGCCGATGTGCGGCATGGCGATGATTTTCGGGTGACCCAACAGAGTCGGTTCAGGAAAATCGCAGACGTATTTGCCGAGTTTGCCCTCCGCCAGGCTGGCGATCACCGCCGATGAATCGACGATGGCATCGCGGGCGAAATTGAGCAATACGGCTCCCGGTTTGATCGCCGCGAGAGTCGTGGCGTTGATCATGTGGCGGGTATTGTCGTTCGCGGGTACGTGCAACGACACGTAATCGGAACGGGCCAGCAGTGCCTGCAGGTTTTCCATCCGCCCGACTTCGTTTGACAGACGCCACGCCGCGTCGATCGATAGCGCCGGGTCGAAACCGATCACCTGCAGACCCATCGCCAAGGCCATGTCAGCCACCATCGAGCCGATGGCGCCCAACCCGATGATGCCGAGAGTTTTGCCGCGGATTTCGGTGCCCGCGAAACGGGATTTTTCTTTTTCGAGGATCGGCGACATTTCCGCCGGGTCGTTGATGTCGGACAGTGACTGGACGAAGCTCATGCCATCGACGATCCCGCGCGCGCTGAGCAACATGCCGGCCATGACCAGTTCCTTGACGGCGTTGGCGTTGGCTCCGGGGGTGTTGAAGACGACGATGCCCTGTTTGCCGTATTCGGCGACGGGAACATTGTTGACCCCGGCACCGGCGCGGGCGACGGCGAGCAACGACGCTGGCACTTCGATGCCTTGCAATTTTTGGCTACGAATCAGGAAAGCGTCCGGGTGGGCGATATCGCTGCCCACTTCGAAGGATTGACGTGGGAAGCGGTCGAGACCCTTGATCGAAATCTTGTTGTAAGTTCTAACCTTGTACATGATGAGAAGAATGCCCGAATGAAGAAAATGAAAAGCGAAGGGTTGCCGACAAGTGGCTCGTCGGCAACGGGCGATCAGGCCGCTGCTTGTTGATACGCCCAGGTCAGCCAGGGCATCAGCGCTTGCAAGTCGGCGGTTTCGATCGTCGCTCCGCACCAGATGCGCAGACCGGCCGGGGCATCTTTGTATGAACCGATATCGAAAGCGACGCCGGCACCTTCGAGCAATTTGGCCATTTTCTTCACTTGCTCGCCATCGAGCTTGACGCTCAGGCAGACGCTGGTATTCGAACGACACGCTGGATCCTTGGCCAGGAAGGAAATCCAGTCGTTGGCGGCAACGAAATCGGCGACCACCGCCAGGTTGGCGTTGCTGCGGGCAATCGCCGCCCCGACACCGCCGATGCGCTCGACCCATTGCAAGGCGTCGAGATAGTCGGCGACGCAAAGCATCGACGGGGTATTGATCGTTTCACCGCGGAAGATGCCTTCGCTGAGCTTGCCACCGGAGGTGAGCCGGAACACTTTCGGCAACGGCCAGGGCGGGGTATGGCTTTCCAGACGTTCGACCGCGCGTGGCCCGAGAATCAGCATGCCGTGCGCACCCTCGCCACCGAGCACTTTCTGCCAGGAAAAGGTGATCACATCGAGTTTGTCCCACGGTAAATCCATCGCGAAAACCGCCGAGGTCGCGTCGCAAATGGTCAATCCCGCCCGATCGGCCGGGATCCAGTCGCCGTTCGGGACTTTGACACCGGAGGTGGTGCCGTTCCAGGTGAACACCACGTCGTTGTTGAAATCCACTTGCGAAAAATCGACGATATCGCCGTAATCGGCTTTCAGTACCCGAGCACCGGGTATTTTCAGTTGCTTGACCACGTCGGTGGCCCAACCGGAACCGAACGATTCCCAAGCCAGAACGTCGACACCGCGTGCGCCCAGCAGCGACCACAGGGCCATTTCCACCGCACCGGTGTCCGAACCGGGAACGACACCAACCCGGTAACCCTCTGGAAGACCGAGCAGGCGAGCGGTTTCCGTACAGGCCAGACCCAGGGCTTTTTTGCCGAGAGCCGAACGATGCGAGCGGCCGAGGGTGTTCAACTGTAGTGCGCTGACGTCATAACCGGGGCGTTTGCTGCAAGGGCCCGATGAAAAATTGGGATTCTTGGGTTTTACGGTCGGTTCCATGATGGCCTCTATCTACGAGAAACGAACGGGGGAGAGTCCCCTTCAAAAGGATTGCTGATGCGCTTGAAACAAGCCGACCATTTTAGCAGAGCCGGATCGACCTGACTTGTCGACGGTGAAGAGGTGGAAATCGGCTGATGGATGAGCGGCTTTGCCAAATCAGGCGTCATCGACGGACAAGTGGCCGCGATGGATGTTTATACAGAGTGTTATATTCTGAAAGCTGGATATTCAGCACCTTGCTTCGACGGAATGATCGCGGACGGGCAAGTTCACATCGCTTTACCGACGGAATGGAATGTTTTGATGGCTTCGACAATCAACGTTTTCAGGACAGATCACGGTGCTTCTCTTGCACGGCGTGATACGGCGCGATGACAGACCTTGCCGGAAGTCTGAATCGGTGAGCGAGGTGACCCAGCCAAGATCCTGGCGGCAAAAGCGGGATGGCGCGTCGGCGACGGAGGGTGAGATGACCGAGGCGGTTGTTGCATCAGACCGGCCATGTCCGCTCAACCTATTGAGCGATAGTTTCGCCTTCGAGCAGAGCGATAACCTTCTGACACCATTCCCATCATACGCTGGGCACGTCAAATACGAGCCCGGCAAGGTTGGAAACGGCGTTTGAACGAATGAAGTGGCCGACGCATTCTTCTGGTCCTGAGCTGCTGTGGCTTACCCAGCCCTGGCGGACCGCTCTGATCGCTTTTCTGGTCACTTTGCTGGCTGCCGGCGGATTGATCTGGCGACAAGAGGATTACCGCTTACGCGAAGCGCGCAATCTGGCCGATAACGTGGCCATCGAATACGCCTACACCCTGCAGAACACCTTGGAACGTCAGATGACGGTGACTTATGCCTTGGCGTCGATATTGCATAACAATAAAGGGGTTGTTCCAGATTTCGCCGATACGGCGAACACACTGCTGCGTTATTACCCGGGAGTGAGCACCTTGCAACTGGCGCCGGCCGGAATCATTACCCAGGTGGCGCCGATGCGCGGTAACGATGGAGCGATCGGTTACGACCTGTTGCGAGACGCTGCCCGTAACCGGGATGCCTTTTTGGCTCGCAAAACCCGCCAGTTGATCGTCAGCGGGCCGATCAATCTGGCGCAAGGCGGGTCGGTGATCGTCGGCAAATTGCCAGTGTTTCTTGATGATGGGCTGGGGGCGAATACCTTCTGGGGATTCGTGGTGGCGCTCATCGCTTTTCCCAAAAGTATCGGTCCGGCTCAACTGGCGGAATTGCGGGAACGCGGTTATGACTATGAATTGTCGCGGCGGGATATTGCCGCGGCGGAACAGGTCGTCATCGCTGCCTCCTCGCCGCAGCCGCTGTTGCAGCCTGTCGAACGGAGTCTGCGTCTTGCCAATGTGACCTGGATACTCAAGCTGGCGCCCGTGCAAGGTTGGAATGAAGGCTCGACGGTCTATCGGAAAATGCTGTTCGGCGTGTTATGCAGTCTGTTCGTCGCTTGGTTGGCCGCTTTCCAGGTCAAACTGGTCAGCAGGATCAAAGATCATGAACGGGCGCTTGAATTGAAGGATGAAAGGCGGGCGAACGATTTGCAGCATTTCGCCGAACTCAGTTCTCGCCATCTGCAGGAACCGGCCCGGCGTTTGACCAGCTACGCCGAGCGCTTGCAAAGGCAATTGGCGGGTCGCCTGCGTGACGGCGAAGTCCAATTGTCGTTGAATCTGATTACTCAGCAATCAACGCGCTTGCAGCATCTGCTGCGCGATGTCGAATCGTATCTGGTCGCCGATCAGCCCGTCGGCGATATCGGCGCCTGCCAAACCGGCGAGATCGTCAAAACGATCGTCGGTAAACTCGACCGCTCGCTGCGTGAACTGGGGATCAGGATTCGCGTCGGTGTCTTGCCGCCAGCGATGATCGACGCTCCCCGGCTGGCGGAAGTGTTCACGGTGGCGATCGACAACGCCGTGGTCCATGGCCGAGGAGGCATGCCTTTACAGATCGTCGTCGATGGTGAGCGACAGGGACGCTTTGTGATTTATCGGATCAGCGACAATGGTCTGGGAGTTCCCGAAGCTTATCGTGAACGGGTGTTTCGAATTTTCGAGCGCTTGTCGACCGAAGGCGAAGGGACGGGGGTCGGCTTGGCCATTCTGCGTAGAATCTGTGAGAGCGTCGGCGGAGGTGCCTGGCTGGAAGAAACACCCGGCGGCGGATGCCGTCTGATGATCAAATTGCCAGCCGTGGGTGTGCCTGCAGTTCCCCCGTCGACCAAGAATTGATCTCCGCGAACCGGTGCCAGGACAAGAAGTAACCGTGCCTTGTAAACGCGCAACACGCCTGCTTTGTGTAATGTGCGGATCGCGGGCAGGCCATCGACGCTCGCGTTTTTCGGAGGATCTCGTTGTGCCCCGTCGGTTTGCTTCGCCAGCCCGAGCGGCGACGTCTGCGTTCGTTGCCGACTCGAGAATGGCGGTATTACGACATGCTTGTTTTCGGTCACGTTTTGGTCGAGACTTGCTTGCGGTCATCGCTTTGGACTGCCAGCCAGTCATCGATTCATCAATTCGTATGGCCCAGGGGGCACCCGCGGCGGGATTGGGTCCTTCGAATCCACTACGCCTCGTCAGTCATTAGCCAAATAATTCAATCAATCTTTCCAGAGTGGTGATGATGCCAGTTCGTGATCAGTTTTTCTCCCGCTTGCTGTGGCTGACCCTGGCTGGCGCGTTGTTGATCGTCTTGTGGCGTGCTGTGCCCCTGGTGGTTGATGGGTCGATGCCGCGGGAAAATGCCACGCCTCGGGCAGTAACGGCCCGCGGTGACATCGCCGCTGACGAGAAGGCGACGATCGCCCTTTTCGAGAACAACCGTGATTCCGTGGTTTTCATCACTACCAAGGCACAAGTGCGCGATTTCTGGAGCCGCAACGTATTCACCGTACCGCGTGGCACGGGCTCGGGTTTCATCTGGGATGATGCCGGCCATGTGGTGACCAATTTTCACGTCATCCAAGGCGCCAGTCAGGCCTCGGTCAAGCTGGCCGACGGCCGCGACTACCGGGCCGCGCTGGTTGGCGCCTCGCCGGCGCACGATATCGCCGTGCTGCGGATCGGCGTCGGTTTCAAACGGCCGCCGCCGGTTCCGATTGGCACCAGCGCTGATCTCAAGGTCGGTCAAAAAGTGTTTGCGATCGGTAATCCCTTTGGTCTCGACTGGACCTTGACTACCGGCATCATTTCGGCGCTCGACCGCTCATTGGGCGGTGAAAACGGTCAGAGCATCGAACACTTGATCCAGACCGACGCGGCGATCAACCCCGGCAATTCCGGCGGGCCGCTGCTCGATTCGGCTGGCCGGTTGATCGGCATCAACACCGCGATTTACAGTCCGAGCGGGGCCAGCGCCGGAATCGGTTTTGCGGTGCCGGTCGATACCGTCAATCGCGTCGTTCCGCAATTGATTGCCGGTGGCCGCTATATCCGCCCGGCGTTGGGCATCGCCATCGATGAAAATCTCAACAACCGTTTGAAACGTTTGCTCGAAGTCGACGGCGTCGTCGTCCTGCGGGTCGCCCCCGGGTCGGCTGCCGAAGCCGCCGGTTTGCGCGGTGCGACGTTATCGCCCGCCGGAGCGCTGACCGCTGGCGACGTGATCACCGGCGTCGACGGCAAGCCAGTCGATACCGTTGGCAAATTGCTGGCACGGCTGGACGACTATCGCGTCGGTGACACGGTGAACCTCGAGGTGCGGCGTGACGGACAGAAAGTGTCGATACCAGTGAGTCTGCAACCCGGCGAGTGAGTCCCTGCCTGGGCGCGAAAATGTGGCGCACTGGTTAACCGGAAAACATTCACAAAACACAAAAATGGGATCCTGATTTCTGGATCGAGTAATTCGGGTTTGCGGTTTGCGAGGGCAGGGCAGGGGAATCAGATCTGTCGCCATTCATAGTGAATTGATTTTTTAAAAATAAACATCTGAGCCAAGGGGCGTGGTCATGAAAGTCTTTCAAATTCAAGGGGAATGGGGAATCGACCATCTGCAGCTCGCCGAACGCCCGATGCCGCGCCCTCGACCGGGGCAGGTGTTGTTACGGATGCGGGCCTCATCACTCAATTATCGTGATCTGGTCGTTCCAGAACGCGGTTACGGCAATCTGACGGGCACGTTGCCACTGATTCCGATTTCCGATGGCGTGGGCGAAGTGGTCGAAGTCGGCGATGACGTCAGCCGGGTCAACGTGGGCGACCGGGTTTGCCCGATTTTCTTTCAGGACTGGATTGCCGGTGCGCCGGACGCCACTCGTTTGAGCTGTTCTCTGGGCGGTCCGCTCGATGGCACGATGTGCGAATTCATGTGTCTACCGGAGCAGGGGGTGGTGAAGGTGCCGGACCATCTTTCCGACCTCGAAGCGGCGACCTTGCCTTGCGCCGCGCTCACCGCCTGGAGCGCGATAGTAACGGAAGGCGCGGTGCGCCCCGGTGATCAGGTGCTGATTCAGGGATCCGGCGGGGTGGCGCTGTTCGCCTTGGCTTTTGCCAAGCAGGTTGGCGCGCGAGTGACGGTAATTTCCTCAAGCGACGATAAAATCGAGCGCCTCAAAGCCTTGGGTGCCGATGTGACGATCAACTATCGAACGACCCCCGAATGGTACAAGCCGGCACGCGAAACGACCGGCGGTCGCGGCTTCGACCAGATCATCGAACTCGGCGGGGAACGAACCTTGCCGCAATCGCTGCGTTGCATTCGCCCTGGCGGGACGCTGTCGATGATCGGCGTGCTGTCAGGTGCGCAACTTTCAACCTCTCTGGGGTTGATCATCACCCGGCAAGTGCGTTTGCAAGGGATCTCGGTCGGTAATCGCGACGGCTTCGAAGCCATGCTCCGGGCGATGGAACAAGTCCGCATGCCGGTGGTGGTCGATCGAGTCTTCGCTTTCGAGGATTTGAAAGACGCGCTCGATTATCTGAGAAGTGGTTCGCAGTTTGGAAAAATCTGCATCAGCCATTGAGAGAAGCATTGATTGATCGAATGCTCGACGCGATGGCGGCTGATCACATGGCGAGCATCGGCTCAACGGAGTGACAATCGCGCCAGGTGCCGAAGAGGTAGGACAAGACTCGGCTGCCCAAACCGCCTGCCGGTTTGGGCCTCACCACCCAGCATGATTTTTCTGGTTCCCAAGGGCCACCTTGGGAACCAGACAGACGACAGACCCTGGGATCCAGAAAGTCGATAGGTGGCAAGCAGTTTGGGCATTTTTCATTGACATTCAATGCTCTCGCGGGTAGATTCGCCCCTCTTTTCGGTCACTGGTCAAACGACTGGCCGATCTGGATAAGCTGTTGTTATCCCGCGCTTTGTCTGTCCAGGCCCCGTTGGGCTCTCATGAGTCTCCGTATCACGCCCTTTGGCCCATCTTTGTGCTGTCTGCTGTCTGTTCAATCACGATGTCGAACTCCGCCGTCTACGCGGCCCAAGCCCACTGTCTCCGGCAGCAGAGACCAACCGTTCCCCGATCTCCTGAAGTCAAGCGTCCTGTCGATGGTGCGGGCCGCTCGCTTAATCAGCCGTTCGGCCCCAACTTAGAATTCGAGAAAGCGAACCATGCAAGCTGACCGTACCACTGAACTGAAAAACTGCCTGGCGCGGAGAATCCTGGTTCTCGACGGCGCGATGGGCACGATGATCCAACGCCATGGTCTGCAGGAGGCGGATTACCGCGGCAGCCGTTTTGCCGATCACCCTCATGATCTCAAAGGAAACAACGATTTGTTGTTGTTGTCCCGTCCCGAGATCATCCGGGAGATTCATGGTGAATATCTGGCGGCGGGTGCCGACATCATCGAAACCAACACCTTCAACTCGACGCGGGTGTCGCAGGCCGATTACCACCTGGAAAGTATCGTTTACGAGTTGAATTTCGCCGGCGCACGGCTGGCGAGGGAAATCTGCGACGAATTCACCGCCCGTGACCCCGGCAAGCCGCGCTTCGTCGCCGGAGTCATCGGCCCGACCTCGCGCACCGCTTCGATTTCGCCGGACGTCAACGATCCAGGATTTCGCAACACCAGTTTCGATGAACTGGTGGCCAATTACGGCGAGGCGGTACGCGGTCTGTGCGAAGGCGGTGCCGACATCGTGCTGGTGGAGACGGTTTTTGATACCCTGAATGCCAAGGCGGCATTGTTTGCCATCGCCGAGTATTTCGACCGCATGGGCCGGCGGTGGCCGGTGATGATCTCCGGAACGATCACCGATGCCTCGGGACGGACCTTGTCCGGGCAAACCGCCGAAGCGTTCTGGAATTCGCTGAATCATCTGCGTCCCTTGAGTTTCGGACTCAATTGCGCATTGGGCGCCACCGATCTGCGTCAATACGTCGAGGAATTGTCGAGGATTTGCGATTGCTTCGTCTCTGCGCATCCCAACGCCGGCCTGCCGAACGCGTTCGGCGGCTATGACGAAACGCCGGAGCAACTGGCCGACGAAATCGCCGATTGGGCGCGCCAGGGGTTCGTGAATATCGTTGGTGGCTGTTGCGGCACTTCGCCGGCGCATATCGCCGCCATTGCCCAACAAGTGGCCGGCATCACGCCTCGGGTGGTGCCGCAAGCGGCCGGCAAACTCCGGCTGTCGGGGTTGGAGCCATTCAACGTGGGTCCAGACTCGCTGTTCGTCAATGTTGGCGAGCGAACCAACGTTACCGGGTCGCGGGTTTTCGCGCGCATGATTCTCGAAGGACGTTTCGACGATGCACTGGCGGTGGCCCGTCAGCAAGTCGATAACGGCGCGCAGGTGATCGACATCAACATGGATGAGGCGATGCTCGATTCGAAGGCGGCGATGGACCGTTTCCTGAAGCTGATCGCCAGCGAACCGGACATCGCGCGCGTGCCGATCATGCTCGATTCGTCGAAATGGGACGTCATCGAAGCCGGGCTGAAGTGCATTCAAGGCAAGGGGATCGTCAATTCGATCTCGATGAAGGAAGGTGAAGCCGCTTTTCTGAATCAGGCCCGCCTGGCGCGGCGTTACGGCGCGGCGGTCGTGGTGATGGCTTTCGACGAGCGCGGTCAGGCCGATACCTTGGCCCGCAAGACCGAAATCTGTGCTCGCGCGTATCGTCTGCTCACCGAACAGGCCGACTTCCCGCCGGAAGACATCATTTTCGACCCGAACATTTTCGCCATCGCCACCGGCATCGAGGAACACAACAATTACGCGGTCGATTTCATCGACGCCTGCCGCTGGATTCGTCAACACCTGCCGGGCGCGCAGGTGTCCGGTGGGGTGTCGAACGTTTCGTTCTCGTTTCGCGGCAACGACCCGGTACGCGAGGCGATCCACACGGTGTTCCTCTATCACGCGGTGCGCGCCGGCTTGTCGATGGGCATCGTCAACGCCGGCATGCTCGGCGTTTATGACGATCTCGACCCGGTGTTGCGCGAGAAAGTCGAAGACGTGGTCCTCAACCGCCGCCCGGACGCCGGCGAAGCGCTGGTCGAATTCGCCCAGACCGTTCGCGAAGGCAAGGCACGGGATGGCGGGCCCGATCTTTCCTGGCGCCAATTGCCGGTCGAGGAACGGCTGACGCACGCGCTGGTCAAGGGCATCACGGATTACGTCGTCGCCGATACCGAAGAGTGCCGCGTCGCGCTGGAAGCGGCCGGCAAACCGCCGTTGGCCGTGATCGAAGGACCGTTGATGAGCGGCATGAACGTCGTCGGCGACTTGTTCGGCGCCGGCAAGATGTTCCTGCCGCAGGTGGTGAAGTCGGCACGGGTGATGAAACAGGCGGTGGCACATCTGATTCCGTTCATCGAAGCGGAAAAGCTGCGCAGCGGCATCGGCAGCAAGGGGCGGATCGTCATCGCCACCGTCAAGGGCGACGTGCACGACATCGGCAAGAACATCGTCGGTGTCGTCCTCGGCTGTAACGGCTATGAGGTCATCGACCTCGGGGTGATGGTGCCCTGCGACAAGATTCTGCACGCCGCGCGCGAGTACGGCGCGCAGGCGGTCGGCCTGTCGGGGCTGATCACCCCGTCGCTCGAAGAGATGAGCCACGTCGCCAGCGAAATGCAGCGACTCGGTTTTGCCGGTGAATCATCGGGGCAAACCGCGGTGCCGTTGCTGATCGGCGGGGCGACGACCAGCCGCGCGCATACCGCAATCAAGATCGCGCCAAATTACCATGGGCCGGTGGTTTACGTTCCCGATGCCTCGCGAGCCGTCGGTGTGGTGACCAAACTGCTATCGATCGACCACGCCGAATCTTTCCGCAACGAACTGGCCGCCGACCATGAAAAAGTGCGCGCGCAACACGCCAGGAAGAAAAGTCTGCCGTTGATTCCACTCGCGGCGGCTCGTCAACGACGCTTCGCCTGGAACGGCGACCCGGCGTACCGGCCCACGGCGCCAAAGCGGCCGGGGGTACAGGTGCTCCAGAATATCGATCTGGCCCTGCTCGCTGAATACATCGACTGGGGACCGTTCTTTCAGACCTGGGATCTGGCCGGCGCGTACCCGAAAATTCTCGACGACGCCGTGGTCGGCGCCACGGCCCGCACGGTATTCAATGACGCGCAGACGATGTTGCGGACGATCATCGCCGAGAAGTGGCTACGCGCCAACGCCGTTTTCGGGCTCTTCCCGGCCAACGCGGTCGGCGACGACATCGAAATCTACCGTGACGAAAACCGTAGCGAAACGGCGATGGTCTGGCACGGATTACGTCAACAGCAGGAACGTCCGGCCGACAAACCACATTACTGCCTGAGCGACTTCATTGCCGACACGGGAACTCCCGACTGGATCGGCGGCTTTGCCGTCAGCGCCGGTTTCGGGATCGACGACAAATTGGCTGAATTCGCCGCGGCCCACGATGATTATCACGCCATTCTGCTCAAGGCGCTGGCCGACCGGCTGGCCGAAGCCTGCGCCGAATGGTTGCACCAACGGGTACGCCGCGACGACTGGGGCTACGCCAGCGACGAAACGCTCGATCGGCAGGCTTTGATCCGTGAGGAATACCGCGGCATCCGGCCCGCACCCGGCTATCCCGCGTGTCCCGACCACACGGCCAAGGCGGCGCTGTTCGCGTTGCTCGACGCGCCGGGAACGGCCGGCATCCAGCTCACGGAATCCTTGGCGATGATTCCGGCGGCGGCGGTGGCCGGTTTCTATCTCGCCCACCCGCAAGCGCGCTATTTCGCAGTCGGCAAAATCGATCAGGACCAACTCGACGACTGGACACGGCGTTGTCGGCTGACCCCGGCCGACGCCGCCTATTGGCTGGCGCCGCTGCTGTGAACATCGATCGGCTGTGATCGGCGCCCCGGTGCGCGAAGTGCCGCTTCCCGATTTCGTCGAACGCAACGCCGATCTCACGGCAAAGACGACTCTCGGCTTGCCCGGTCGCGCCGCGCTGCTGGCAACCGTACGCTCGGTCGACCAATTGCAGCAGCTGAGGGCGCTGGCCACTGACGGCCGGCGCTGTTTCATCCTCGGTTCGGGCAGCAATGTCGTCCTGAGCGGTGATTTCGACGGCTTGGTGCTGCAACCGGTACTGACCGGCCGGCAATTGATCGGCGAGGATGCCGACGCCTGGTACGTCCGGGCGGCTGCGGGCGAAAGCTGGCATGAACTGGTGATGTGGACGCTGGCGCAAGGCTGGCCCGGCCTGGAAAATCTATCGCTGATTCCCGGCACGGTCGGCGCGGCCCCGGTACAGAATATCGGCGCGTATGGTCTTGAAATCGCTGATCGTTTTTTGTCGCTGGAGACTTTCGACCTGATTACCGGTCAACAATGGCGGCTCGATCACGCCGCCTGCCGTTTCGCTTATCGAGACAGCGTCTTCAAACAACAGGGTTGGAATCTGGAAGGACGCCGGGTAATCACCGGGATCACGCTGCGTCTACCGAAGCGTTGGCAGCCATTGACCGGCTACACCGATCTGGCTGGCGAACTCGATCGACAGCAGATTTCCGCGCCGACTCCACAACAAGTCGCCGAAGCGGTGATGGCCGTCCGGCAAAGCAAATTGCCTGATCCGGCACGCTTGCCCAACGCCGGCAGTTTTTTCCAGAATCCGGTCGTGCCGACAACGGACGCGGAGCGGTTGGCGCAAACGTACCCGTCGCTGCCACGCTATCCGCAACGCGATGGCCACGTCAAGCTTGCCGCCGCATGGCTGATCGAGCACAGCGGCTGGAAAGGACGAAACCTCGGGCCTGTGGGAATGTACGAGAAGCAAGCGCTGGTTCTGGTCAACCGGGGTGGCGCACGCGGAACGGATGTCATTGCCCTGACCCGTGCCGTTCAAGCCAGTGTCCGCCAACGCTTTGGTGTCGAGTTGACGCCGGAACCCGTGACGCTATGAAATTGAGCTTCCCTCTACTTTTCGTCTTCCAACGGGTCGATTTTATGCGACCAGTTCTTCCTGATGCTGCTGACTGATCCAATACTCCAGGAATTGAGCGGGTTAAAGGTGGCCGAGAGTCGAGTGCTGCCGTCTCCGGTTATAGAAGACCTCAATGTACTCAAAACCGGCCGCTCGCATGTCGGCATGGAGGGACATCGCGCATACCTTGCACTCGCTGGTTCTTGAAGTTGTTGAACCGGCTCTTAGCCGGGGCGTTGTCCCAACGCTTGCTCGTCCCGCTCATCAAGCACGTCATGCCGCATTCCCGGAGCTTGTCCTGGAAGGCAGGGCTGGCGTAAGGGCTGCCCCTGTCGAAGGGGAGCAACAACCCTGGTACCGGGCGCCGCCTCAACCAGGCCATGATCAAGGCTTCAGTGACGATGTCCGCCATCATGTGTGGCTTCAACGACCAGCCCCGACGATTTCCTGGTCGCACAGAGCCGTCACGATTGCCAAGTAGAACCAGCCTTCGTTAGTCCCCAGATCGGTGGTATCAGACGTCCACACCGGGCGCGGGGCCGTCGGCGTGAAGTTCCGGTCTGGCTGGTTGTCTGCCACTGGTCGGCCGTGCTTTGAGCCCGCCGTCACCGTGTAGCACCGCTTGTATCACGCCCGGATGCCGTGTTCGCGCATCAGCCGCTCCGCCCGCTCCTTGCTGGCCGTAAGCCCCGTGACCGCACTTTCCGCACCATGAGCGAGCTGTCATAGGCGCCCTTGGGTTCGGTAGGGATGGCGCGGATCGGCGTCACCATCTGGACATCCGTCTGTCGCTGCCGATCACAGCCGAAGGGGCGTCCTTCACCCTTCTGACAGCCAACTCCCTGAATTCAAGCGTATAGCTGGCTTCGGCATCTTCATTCTTCGCCCTTCCAATCTGACGTCATCTTACATCACCCTTGGAAGACGAAATTCCGGGGAATCTCAGTCGAACTTGGGGGGGCTGCTTCGGTTCCCAAGATGGGCCTTGGAAACCGGAGAACAAATTGGAGAACGCCGGCAGCGCGGAAAAATGCCCTGTACTGTCGAGAACAAATGATCAAGAAATCAACTAACTGGCCGTGGATCGGCTCGAATCGCTTCGCTCCTCCCTAAAGTTGTTCTCCGGCGCTCCGTAAGTTGAGGAGTGCTTGTCGACGATTTCCGGGTCCGTGGAGTCGTGACGGATTCGGGATTCGGTCGTGATGCGCGACAGGCTCGCCGGTTTATAAGCGTTTCCGGGCCGCCCGGTGGAGACGGAGTCAGCGTGAAGGGAGGGTTTGCATTCCACGTTGAAGGGGTAGTCGTTGCGTCTTCGGCAAGAAAAATCTTTCCAGCGATCAAGGGTCTCGGCGGAGCGTCGCGGGTTCCACCGGGCCGATAAAGTCTTTGCGATTGTGACAGGAACCATCGATGTCGAATTCGACCATCCAGGATGACCCCACCGTATCAGCGATCGACGCAGCGGTGGCCGAAAGTGTTTTGCTGGCGGTTGCCGCCGTCGATCAGGCTCCGCGGGAGGCGCAGGCCGCTTTGGCGGCGGTGTTGGCCTTGCGGCCACGGCATGTCGTCGCCAACTATCACTTCGGCCGGTTGCGGCTGCAAGAGGGCGATCCGCAGGACGCGCTGCCCTATTTGCTCGTTGCCGTCGAAGAAGACCCGACCGATGGCGAAACATGGCTGACTCTCGCCGATTGTCTGCGGCAATTGCAACGCTACGACGAAGCGCGGGAGGTGTTGCAGACCGCTCGCGCCGCCGGACTGGACGATCCGCGGGCGGAAAGGTTGTTGGATTTGCTCGATGCCGGTACCGGTGTCGCGACCAATGTCGTCCCCTCCGTCGCGACACCTGTGGCGGCCTCCGCCAATTCGTCGTCCATACCGCCGGCGGTAGACGACTCCCTCTGGCGTTTGCAGAGGCTGCTCGACAAACGTCTTCGGCAACGCGCGGCCCGCAAGCCCTCCAAGACGGCCAGCGCGGCGCTGACGCGGTTGTTGAACGAGGGGAACTGGCCGGTGCTGATCGATCGCGCCTTGCAATCGCTGGAGCAGCGGCCCGAGCAGGGCAAGGATTGGGATTTTCTGGGTATTGCCTATCTCCAACTCGCTCAGCCTGTTCCGGCACGTCTGGCCTTGCAGCGGGCGGCCGAGTTGCTGCCGGCGGATGCCGAAGTCTGGGATCATCTGGGCGTCGCTGAACGGTTGACCGCCGATTTCGCCGCCGCGGAGCGGGCTTTCGAACGCAGCTTGGCGATCGACGGCCGGCGTGCCGAAACCTGGGTCAATTTCGGCAATCTGCAGAGTGATTTGCGGCAACCTGAACAGGCATTGGCCAGTTTTCGGCAGGCTCTGGGTCTGAATCCGAACAGCGTCGAGGCGATCGGCAGTATCGGCAGCGCCTTGCGCGACCTTGGACAATTCGATGAGTCGGCACGTTATTGCCAGGAACTGGTGAACCGGCGGCCCGATCTCGCCGAAGGCCATTGCAATCTCGGCAACGTGCAACGCGATCTTAAGCGTTACGACGAATCGATCGCCAGCTACCGCCAGGCACTGACGTTGAAGCCGTCGCTCGCCGAAGCGCACAGCGGGCTGGGGCGGGTGCTGATCGACCGCGGCCGTACCGAAGAGGCTTTGAGTTGCTATCAACAGGCAGTGACCTGGCGGCCGAATTTTCTGGAAGCGCACAGCAATCTGCTGAAAACGCTCAATCATCTCGGCAACCGCACGCCTGCCGAATGTCTGCGCGCCGCGCGGCGCTTCGGCGAACAGGCGACGCGGCGTGTCGAGCGTTCCTTTGTTCATCGCACGTCGCCAGTGGCCGATACGCCCTTGCGCCTCGGGCTGGTCTCTGGCGATCTGCGTCAGCATCCGGTCGGTTATTTCCTCGACGATCTCGTCGCCGCAATCGACCCGGCGGTACTCGAATTACACGCTTACGTCACGTACAACGCGGATGATGCGCTGAGCCAACGCTTGCGATCCCATGTCGTCCGGTGGACTTCGCTGACGCAATTGGACGATCAGGCGGCGGCGCAACGGATTCACGACGACGGCATCCAGGTGCTGATCGATCTTTCCGGGCACACCGCGCATAACCGGCTGCCGCTTTTCGCCTGGCGCCCGGCGCCGCTGCAATTGAGTTGGCTGGGCTATTTCGCGAGCACCGGGCTCAGTGAGATGGATTTTCTGCTCGCTGATCCGCAGGTGGTGCCGCCCGACGAAGAAAATCACTTCTGCGAAGCGGTCTGGCGGCTCCCGGAAAGCTATTTCTGTTTCACTCCGCCGGGCTTGGACATTGCGGTCGGTCCGCTGCCGGCATTGACCGAC
Organism: Accumulibacter sp.; assembly: GCA_031732795.1. Lineage (GTDB taxonomy): Bacteria > Pseudomonadota > Gammaproteobacteria > Burkholderiales > Rhodocyclaceae > Accumulibacter. Next base: position 34,966 of record JAVMKC010000009.1, read on the forward strand.
GGAGCCATCACTTTCGGCTGCTTCAACAATTTCACTAAGTTCAATGATCGGGTCTTTCAGGTATGGGCGGCCATTCTGCGTGCCTTGCCGAACGCCAGACTGCTGCTCAAGACCAGCTTGCTCGGCGAGGAGAGCGTCCAGGCTCACGTGCGGCAACGCTTCAGCGCGTTGGGTGTCGACGCCGACCGGCTGATTCTCGAAGGCCATTCACCGCGCGCCGAGTTGCTGGCCGCGTACCAGCGAGTCGATATCGCTCTCGATCCTTTCCCGTATCCGGGAGGAACGACCAGCGTCGAAGCCTTGTGGATGGGCGTGCCGGTGATCACCCGCCGCGGTGACCGCTTTTTGTCACGCGTCGGTGAAACGGTGGCCGTCAACGCCGGACTGGCCGACTGGATCGCCGACGACGATCAACGGTACGTCGAACTGGCGGTCGACAAGGCCGGCAATCTCGCCGACCTGGCCGAGCGGCGAGCCAGCTTGCGGCAACAGATGCTGGTCTCGCCGTTGTTTGACGCCAAGCGGTTTGCCCGTCACTTGGAGGCCGCAGTGCGCGGCATGTGGCAGGCGCGGCAGCACGCTTTGAGGAATGCGGAATGACTCCCACCACTCTGGTTACCGGCGGTGCCGGTTTCATCGGTTCGCATCTGTGCGAACGCCTGGTCGCCGCCGGTGAAGACGTGTTGTGCCTCGACAATTTCTATACCGGCAGCAAGGACAATATCCGCCATCTGCTTCACCAGCCGAATTTCGAATTGATCCGTCACGACATCTGGCTGCCGATCTACCTCGAAGTGAGCCGGATTTTCAACTTGGCGTGTCCGGCCAGCCCGGTGCATTATCAGAGTGACCCGGTGGCGACGACCAAAACCTCGGTGCTCGGCGCGATCAACATGCTCGGTCTGGCCAAACGACGCAGGGGACGCATTCTGCAAGCCTCGACCTCCGAAGTTTACGGTGACCCGCTGGTCCATCCGCAGACCGAGGACTACCGCGGGCACGTCAATCCGATCGGCCCGCGGGCCTGTTACGATGAAGGCAAGCGCTGCGCCGAAACCTTGTTCTTCGACTATCACCGTCAATTCGGCGTCGATATCCGGGTCGTGCGCATCTTCAACACTTACGGGCCGCGGATGCACCCGCGCGACGGCCGGGTGGTCAGCAACTTCATCGTCCAGGCTCTGCGCGGCGAGCCGATCACCCTTTATGGCGACGGTCAGCAGACGCGCTCGTTCTGCTATGTCGACGATCTGGTCGATGGACTGCTGGCGATGATCGATCAGACGGCCTGTGTCGGACCGCTCAACCTCGGCAACCCCGGCGAATTCACCATCCGCGAACTCGCCGAATGGGTGCTGCGATTGACCGATTCGAAAAGCCGTCTGGTTTTTCTGCCACTGCCGCCGGACGACCCCACTCGCCGGCAGCCCGATATCACCTTGGCCCGCCAGCATCTGGACTGGCAGCCGAAAGTGGCGCTCGAGGACGGCCTCAAGGAAACCGTGGCGTATTTCCGCCGCTTGTTCGACCAGTCATGAATCGTGCGCGGCCGGTGGTCTGGGCAGCGGTCGGTCGGTTTCCCCGCCAAAGCAGGTGACGCAACACCGGTCATGATTTTCCGCGCGCCAAGGCGCACTTTGGCCGGCGGAAGAGGAGGGCAGCGCGCCCTGGTGACGATCTTTCGTCGCCGATTTCGTCGAAAAGCAGGAGCGAGCCGCCGATGGGCCGTCGACCTCACCCTCTGTCAGAGTAAACTTCGCGACCTGTGTCCCTCTCGAGGAAAGTTCGATGTCCCCGCTGTTTACCGCGTCCTGGCTGTTGAACGGCGCGTTGGCGTTGTTCTGCAGCCTGACCGTACAGGCCGAGACGCTGCCGGGTGGCAACGTCGATAGCCTGCTGGCGGTGGCGCGCGAGAACAACCCGGATTATCTGCGCGCGCGCCGCGAGACTGACGCCGCCCGCGAACGCGTCTTGCCGGCCGGAACCTTGCCCGATCCCCGGCTGCGCGTCGAACTGATGGACATCACCCGCGACGGGGAACAGAATCCGACGGTGTCGCCGAGCCGGGCCGGGGCGGCCCGTTACACCTTGATGCAGGAGTTGCCGTGGTTCGGCAAACGGGATCTGCGCAGTGAAATCGCCCGCCTGGATGCCGAGGGATCAGCGGGGCGCGCCGATGGCACCTGGACTGAAGTCGCTTATAAAATCAAGACCTTGTACGCGCAGCGCCATTTCTTGACCCACAGCCGCGAGCTGACCCGTGAAATGCTCGATCTGATGCAACGTCTAGAGAAGCTGGCCCTGGCCCGCTATCGCGGCGGCTTGGCCGCCCTGCAGGATGTGATCCGCGCCCAGGCCGAACAGAGCAGTCTGCGTAGCGAACTGATCACTCTGGACAGCGAACTGCGTCAATCGTCTTTCCGGACCAATGCCTTGCTTGGCCGTCCGTCTGACGCGCCGCTGGCCGCACCGGTGGCTTGGCGACCGCTGCCCGTGGGCGAAAAGCTCGATTACGCCCGGCTCGAGAACCGGGCGCTGGCGACCAACCCGCTGCTCGCCGTCGAAGCATTGCGCCTGGAGGCGGCCGAGAAAAACCGTCAATTGATCGAAAAAAACCGCTATCCCGATTTCACCGTCGGGCTGGCGCCGAATCAACAGCAGAACCGCTTGCGGCAATGGGATGTAATGGTCGAAGTCAGCCTTCCCCTGCAGCAGGCCAGCCGTCGCTCCCAGGAGCGCGAAGCGGCGGCGATGGTGTCGGCCAGCCGGGCCGGCAGCGATGCGGCAACCCGCCGGCTGCTCGCTGAACTGGCGGAGAATCTGTCGGCTTTGACCGCCGCGCGCGATGCCGAGCGCCTGACCGTGGGCAGTTTGTTGCCGCAGGCCGAAATGACTTTCGAAGCCGCTTTGGCCGGCTACGAAAACGGCAAAGTCGATTTTGCGACGCTGCTCGACGCGTTGCGGCAAATCCGGCAAGCCCGGCAGAATCGCTTCAAATGGCGCGCCGAAATGGAGATGCGCCTCGCCGAAATCGAACGGATCGCCGGAGACGAGTGGTGAGCACAGAGATGCGAATGAACGCCGCCAGCCTCACGACCGTCGCGCTGATCGTTGCCGTGCTCGCGGCGGCCAGCGGTTACTGGCTCGGCAAAAAGCAAGGAACGGCCGCGGAAACGGCTGCCGCTGCCGGGTCGCCGCCGGAGCAAGAGCGGAAAATCCTCTACTACCGCAATCCGATGGGCTTGCCCGATACCTCGCCGACACCGAAGAAGGATTCGATGGGCATGGATTACCTCCCCGTCTATGCGGACGAGAAGGGTGATCAAGGTGGCCAGGGCGAGGATTCGTTATCGGCCCGGAGCATCCGCATCGCTGCCGGAAAAATCCAGCAGCTCGGCGTGCGCAGCGAGGCCGCGGCCTGGCGCACGCTCGACCGGCAAATCCATGCCGTCGGCCGCGTCGAGGCCGACGAGCGGCGGATGTACACCATTTCTCCCAAATTCGACGGCTATGTCGACCGGCTGCACGTCAATGTCAGCGGTCAGCCGGTGGCCAAGGGTCAAGCGCTGTTCGAAGTCTATAGTCCGGAACTGGTTTCGGCGCAGCGCGAATACCTGCTCGCCGTTCGAGGTGTCGAGCGCCTGAAAGCCGGCAGCGGCGATCGTCATCAGGGGCACGATGACCACGAGATTCCCGACAGTCCCGACGGGCAGGCGAACATGCGTCAACTGGCGGCCGCCAGTCTGGCCCGTTTGCGCAACTGGGATATTTCCGACGAGCAATTGAGCGCTTTGAAGCGCTCCGGCGAAGCCCGGCGGACGCTGACTTTCCGCTCGCCGGTCACCGGCCTGGTCACCGAGAAAAAAGCCGTGCAGGGCATGCGTTTCAGCGCCGGGGAATCCTTGTATCAAGTGACCGATCTGACCAAGGTCTGGGTGCTCGCCGACGTTTTCGAACAGGATCTCGGACTGGTCAAAGCGGGCGCCCAGGCGCGGGTGCGGGTCGACGCCTATCCCGAAAAATCGTTCGTCGGCCGGGTCGAGACGGTTTATCCGACGCTGAATCCGCAAACCCGTACCGTTGCCGTGCGCATCGAACTGGACAACCCCGGCCGGCTGCTCAAACCCGGCATGTTCACCCGCGTCGATCTGCCGGCGGCGGCCAAGGACCGTCTGTTGACCGTGCCGAATTCAGCGGTGCTCGACAGCGGCAAGCGCCGGATCGTGCTCGTCGACGTCGGCGAAGGGCGCTTCACGCCGCGCGAAGTCAGGCTTGGCGCGCGCGACGATGAACACGTGGCGGTGATCGAAGGCCTGCATCCGGGCGAGCGGGTGGTCGTCGCCGCCAATTTCCTGATCGATTCCGAGAGCAATCTGCGGGCCGCGCTCGATGGTTTCGGCGACCCGGCGGCCGACCGGACGAAATCGACCACCAAGACGGTGACCGACCAAGCGACGACGGATAAGGCGGCGACCGCCGGCGTCGCCCACCGGGCAACGGGAACGATCGACCAGTTCGACGCCAAGGCGGCGACGCTGCTGATCAGCCATGGCCCGGTGGCCAGCCTCAACTGGCCGGCGATGACCATGACCTTCAAGGCGGCGAACGCGTCGCTGCTCGGCGATCTGCAGGCGGGTGCCGCCATCGACTTCGAATTCGAATTCGTCGAGCGTGCGCCGGGGGAATGGGTGATCACCGCCTTGAGCCGTGCCGCGCAGTCGCCAGCGCCGGTCCCGGCCGGACCGCCGCTCGGTTCGCACTCCGGGTCACACTCCGTCCCGCAGGCCGACGCGCACGCCGGCCATCATGCCGGCACCCATGCCGGGCACTGACCTTCCGGAAAGCCGCGCGCGATGCTGACCGCCATCATCGACTGGTCGGGACGCAATCGCCTGCTGGTGTTGTTGGCGACGCTCCTGGTCATCGTTTTCGGCATCGTCGCCGTCGTCCGCACGCCGCTCGACGCCTTGCCGGACCTGTCCGACGTCCAGGTGATCGTCTATACCGATTATCCCGGACAGGCGCCGCAAGTGGTCGAGGACCAGGTCACCTATCCGCTGACCACGGCGATGCTGTCGGTGCCCCGCTCGAAAGTCGTCCGCGGTTTTTCCTTCTTCGGCGCCTCGTTCGTCTACATCATCTTCGACGACGGAACCGATATCTATTGGGCGCGTTCGCGGGTTCTCGAATACCTCAACGCCGCCGCCGGACGGATGCCGAAAGGAGTGACCCCGCAAATCGGCCCGGACGCCTCGGGCGTCGGCTGGGTCTATCAATACGCCGTGCTGGCCAAGGACCGCAGTCTGGCCGAACTGCGCACGCTGCAGGACTGGTACGTTCGCTATCAACTGACCAAGGCACCGGGCGTCGCCGAAGTCGCCTCGATCGGCGGTTTCGTGCAGACCTATCAGGTGACGGTCGACCCGCTCAGGTTGCGCGCGTACGGCATTCCGCTGTCGCGGGTGACGCAAGTCATCCGCGAATCGAACCGCGACGTCGGCGGCCGGGTCATCGAAATGGCCGAAACCGAATACATGATTCGCGGCAAAGGCTATTTGCGCGGCATCGACGATATCGAATCGCTGGCGCTCAGCACCGCGGCCGGCGTACCGGTGCGGGTGCGGGATATCGCGCGGGTCGAACGGGTGCCGGACGAACGGCGGGGCGTCAGCGAACTCGACGGCCAGGGCGAAGTGGTCTCCGGCATCGCCATGGCCCGCTACGGCCAGAACGCGCTGGCGGTGATCGACCACCTGAAACAAAAAATCACTGACATCTCCGCCGGTCTGCCGGCCGGGGTGAGCATCCAGACGGTTTATGACCGTTCGGAACTGATCCACCGGGCGATCGACAATCTGAGAAACACCCTGCTCGAAGAAAGTCTGATCGTCGCGCTGGTCTGCGTCGCCTTCCTGCTGCACGTGCGCAGCGCCCTGGTGGCGATCCTGATGCTGCCGGTGGGCGTGCTGATCGCTTTCATCGCCATGCAGTGGCTGGGAATGAATTCCAATCTGATGAGTCTCGGCGGCATCGCCATCGCCATCGGCGCGATGATCGATGCGGCGATCGTGATGATCGAAAACGCCCACAAACATCTCGAACGCCTCCCCGACGGCCATTCCCCCGGCCAGCGGGTCGAGGCGATGCTCGCCGCCTGCAAAGAAGTCGGCCCGGCACTGTTCTTCTCGCTGCTGATCATCACCGTCTCGTTTTTGCCGGTTTTCGCGCTGGAAGCCCAGGAAGGGCGGCTCTTCGCGCCGCTGGCCTACACCAAGACCTTCGCCATGGCCGCCGCCGCCGGCTTGTCGATCACCCTGGTACCGGTGCTGATGCTGTCGTTCGTTCGCGGCAAAATCCTGCCGGAAGCCCGTAATCCGGTGAATCGACTGCTGATCGCCCTCTACCGGCCGATGATCGCCCGGGTTCTGCGGTGGAAAAAAACCACGCTCTTCATCGCTGTGGCGGCGCTGCTGCTGTCGGTCTATCCGGCGGGCCGGCTCGGTTCCGAATTCATGCCCACCCTGAACGAAGGAACGCTGTTTTACATGCCGACCGCTTTACCGGGACTGTCGATGACCAAGGCCGCCGAACTGCTGCAAACCCAGAACCGGATCATCAAAAGCTTTCCCGAAGTGGCCTCGGTCTACGGCAAAGCCGGCCGCGCGGCAACGGCCACCGATCCGGCGCCGACCGAAATGTTCGAAACGGTGATCAACCTCAAACCCGAATCCGCCTGGCGTTCCGGAATGACCATCGACAAACTGATCGCCGAGATGGACCAGGCCCTGCGCTTTCCCGGCATCGCCAACGCCTGGACGATGCCGATCAAGGCACGCATCGACATGCTCTCCACCGGCATCCGCACCCCGGTGGGCATCAAGGTCTTCGGCAACGATCTGCACGAAATGGAACGGCTGGCGCGCGAGATCGAAGCCGTGGTCAAAAGCGTTCCGGGAACCACCTCGGCGTACGCCGAACGGCTGACCGGCGGCTACTATCTCGACATCGTCCCGGACCGCCAGCAGTTGGCCCGCCATGGCGTGGGAGTCGGCGAACTGCAGGAGGTGATCGCCCAGGCCATCGGCGGCGAAGCGGTCAGCACCCTGGTCGCCGGCCGCGAACGCTACGCGGTGACCGTGCGCTACCCGCGCGAGTTGCGCGCCGACCCGCAGCAGATCGCCCGCCAGGTGCTGGTGTCGACCGGCGACGGGACGATGGTCCCGCTCGGACAGTTGGCCACCGTCCAAGTGAGCCAGGGAGCACCGGCGATCCGCACCGAAAACGCCTTGCTGTCAGCATACATTTTCGTCGATATCCGCGACCGCGATCTCGGCGGCTACGTCGCCGAAGCCCGCCAAGCCGTCGCCGACCGGGTCCATTTTCCGCCCGGCACCTATGCCACCTGGAGTGGCCAGTTCGAAGCCATGGAACGCGCGCTCGAAAAAATGAAGATCGTCATCCCGGTGACGCTGCTGAGCATCTTCCTGCTGCTCTACCTCAATTTCAGACGCCTGACCGAAACGCTGATCATCATGCTCTCGGTGCCGTTCGCGTTGATCGGCGGCATCTGGCTGATGTGGCTGTTGAACTACAACATTTCCGTGGCCGTCGCCGTCGGGTTCATCGCCCTGGCCGGCGTGGCGGCGGAAACCGGCGTGGTGATGCTGCTCTACCTCGATCACGCCTGGCAGCGGCGTCTCGCCGAATGCCAAAAAAGCGGTCGCCCGCCGACGGCCGCCGAATTGTACGAAGCGATCATGGAAGGCGCCGTCGAACGGGTCCGTCCAAAAATGATGACCGTCGTGGCGATCATCGCCGGCCTGCTGCCGATCCTCTGGGGCAGCGGCACCGGTTCGGAAGTGATGAGCCGCATCGCCGCGCCGATGGTCGGCGGCATGATTTCATCGACCGTCCTGACCCTGGCGGTCATTCCGGCGATCTATGCCTGGGTCAATCAGTGGCGTATCGAGCGGCGGCGGGTCGCCAGTCTTTCGGATTGAAGACGTGCCTATGCGACGATGCGAGCTTGCCAGTCGAAAACATCCCGGAAAATCGAAAATCGTGGCTTGCCCTGAATGGTCCTGATGGATTTTTGCCGACTTGGTTTGACTTGGCGCCGTTCGGGTCTGCCTGCCGATTTTTCCAGGCGAACGGCAAGCGCAATCACCGCGCGCCGGATCCGGCTGGCAACCCGCGTCAAAGCAGAGAATCGAGCGGGCTGCGCACGCCGCGTCCGCCGCGATTGAGCACGTGCGTGTAGATCATCGTAGTGTTTACATCGGCATGGCCGAGGAGTTCCTGCACCGTGCGGATGTCGTAGCCATTGTCGAGCAACGAGGTCGCGAACGAATGGCGCAGCGTGTGTGGGGTGGCCGGCTTGCAGATCCCGGCCAGGTGCAGCGCCTCGCGCATGGCCCGCTGAATGCTTTGCGCGTCCACGTGGTGTCGGCGCACCACCCCGGAACGTGGGTCAGCGGATCGCTTGGCCGCCACGAATACATATTGCCAAGCCCATTCGCGTGCCGCACGCGGGTACTTCCGCTCGAGCGCCCAAGGCAGATAAACCTCGCCGAAACCAGCAGCGAGGTCCGCCTCATGCACAGCCTTCACAGTCGCCAGATGATCGCTGAGCGGGGTCAGCAGCTTCTCCGGTAGCATCGTCATCCGGTCCTTGAAGCCCTTTCCCTCGCGCACCGTAATCTCCCGACGAGCGAAGTCCAGGTCCTTCACCCGCAAGCGCAGACATTCCATGAGGCGCATACCCGTACCGTAAAGCAGCCTGAGGATCAAGCGCCTGTGCTTCCCTTTATCGGGGCCAGCAGACGCTGTGCTTCGTCGGCGGTCAAGACCACAGGCAGCCGTTTGCCCGTCCTTGCCGACTTGACACCGTCCAGCCACGGCAACTCGGTCTCCAGCACCTCCTTGTAAAGAAACAAGAGCGCGCTCCTCGCCTGATTCTGTGTCGAAGCTGAAACCCGGCCTTCGACCGCGAGATGGCTGAGAAACGCTTCCACCTCGCGCGCACCCATCTCCCGTGGATGGCGCTTGCCGTGAAAAAGGATGAAACGCCTTACCCAGTCCCTATAAGCCTGCTCCGTACGAATGCTATAGTGCTTGAAGCGAATCCGGTCGCGCAGTTGGTCAAGCAATTTCTTGGGAGGTGGAGCCGCGCCGTTCTCCCTGACGCAATTTCCGGGATTTTTAGTGAACGTATCCATGGCCTATGTCCTTGTTTCGGTGGGCAGCACACTAATACATGTGTATAAATACATCCTAATTGACGCAAAGCTTTGCGTCAATTAGGATGTCTACTTCACGTTAGGCGTCACATGGGGACCTCCGCGCGATCTGTCAACGCCCTTGCCGTCAGTCTTTGCGCCATGCTGCTTGCAGCTTGCGCGAGCACGAACGTCACGCTTACGCCCTCACCGCAAGCACCAGTCTGCGATCGTTCAGCCTCAGCGCTTGTCCTGTGGGCACCACAGTGGCGGCCTGATCAGAAGGATGTCGCAGCGCGTGAGGAAGCAGCAGCGTCCGGTCTCAGTAACTTCTTCGCAAGTTCAGGTTGCTTCGCCCGCACAGAGTTGCGCCGCGTAAGCAGTCTCAGCCCTTCAGAAGTCAACTCGGAGCTCGGTGCTTCCGGTGGCCAGTTCAGCGCAGTTGTCACCATTGCTGTCCGCGAACTCGGGCCCGTGGTCAAGTTGCTGTCTTCCGCTTCGCTTGTCGAGGGAGGCACCGAGGCCGTCCTCCAAGTCACATCGCGCCGGCTGCAGCCGTCCAGTCAAGCACGTGAGTTCACAGTTCATTGGCGCCATGGCGGCCCAGGCGTAGTCAAAGGCGTGGCCAGTCTGCCCAGCGACATGAGCGCCGCCCTGCGCTCCGGCCTGCAGCCTGCCACTGCAACGCAGTGACGCCTAACCCTTCGCTGGAGCGGGACCTCCACCGGCCTGGCACTTGGCCCGCGAGGCGCTGCAGGTCTATGCTCCGCCTCGCGGGCCAAGCGCCATTCCGGTTCCGGCCCCTCAGCTCAAACGTTAGCCAATTAATAGGAGAGAGTGTGTTTCGCATCCTTCTCGTTGCCCTACTCGCCTTTGGCGCTTGGAAGGGCTATGAAAAATATCAATCTCAGCGCGCAGCCCAACAATTTCAAGGGATACCCCAAGAGATTGATATTTCAAATAACTCTTCTAGGCGCAATCGAAGTATTGATATAGCGCCAAAATTCCAATGTGATGGCCGAACCCATTGCTCTCAAATGACTTCTTGCGAAGAAGCCACCTTTTTTCTTAAAAATTGCCCTGGCACAAAAATGGACGGGAACAATGATGGCGTCCCATGTGAACAGCAGTGGTGCAAATGAAAATTGCAAATCAATCCATCAGGGCTAACAGTTCGTCGCAGCCGACCGCCTTACGGCAGCGGCTGAACTCAGGGCGTTAGGAACATCACGGCAACGACGATGAGTGACACGGACGAACGAATCGAAAAGATCCGCACCCTCCTTGGGGAACTGGAGCGGGAATTGCGCACCCCCGATGATCGGGCGTTCGTGCGGAATTTCGATGCTTTTGAGATACCGGAGCTCGTCTCCGCGGTGATCCGGTTCCTCCAACCACTTCTCAACCCCTACGAGGCTGCGGTGTACTGGCACATGTTCGAACTCGCGGTGCTTCGTTCAGGCGACCAGTACTGCCACGTCAGCACCCGTGGGTTAATGAACGGCGTCGTACGGTCGGCAAGCGGGCAAGGTGATACCTTGAGTATTCAGACCACCCGAGGTGCTCTCCAAGGACTCGAAGAGCGAGGCGCAGTCCAGCGCGTTGGGGAGCCAACCCGAAAAGGCACGCCGTATCGTGTCCTTCTTCCCGAGGAAGTCCCCGCCTGTCGGGAGCTAATGAAACCCATTTCACCCGCTGCAATCGCACCCGTCGATGTAGTGCGCGACTTGGACTATTACAACGTGCGAGAAAACCGGCTCAAGGTGTTCGAGCGCGATGGTTATCTATGCAAGTACTGCAACAAGCAGTTGACACGGTTCACTGCTACCTTGGATCACATTCAGCCAGTCTCTGAAGGTGGCGACAATTCGCTCACGAACCTCGTGACCGCGTGCCTTCACTGCAACTCGAGACGGGGTAATCGGCCCGTCATGGACATCATCAATGAGGTCGAGAAAGGTGACTCCTAACCATTCGTCGCAGCCGACCGCCTACGGCGGCGGCTGAACTCAGGGCGTTAGGCCCCATATAGGGAGCATAAGCAGCATGACCACAGCTCGCACGCCCAAGAAGGAATCCATTCCAAGCGCAAAAGAGTCCAGCAAGCCTGAACTGGCTGTCTGTCCTACATGCAAGCTGGAACTCCCTAAGGCAAAGCTGAAGAGACATAAGCGGCTAACTCACCCTCGTCTCCCTCGGCTGGAAATTCTTGAAAAATCAGCCGTCAAGTCATCTTCTAATCAAAGCTGCGCAAACTGCAATGAGCAGTCACATGAAACATGGCTTTTTCACAAAACGACGCGAGGGGCTGTTTTCCTTTGTTCCAAGTGCAAGCCCAAAGTCCTCAAGCATTCCTTCAGTCCGCAAGCCCTTGAAAGGCGGCGAGTGGCATCACTCAAAGCGACTCTACGAGAGCTGAAGGAGCGCAAGTCCAAGCTCCCCCCGGGAACCATAGATATGGATTTGGTAAATAGTATTTTTGAGGTCGAAGAGTCCATAAACCGGCCAGCCATGCGCCAGAAAAAATGGTCGCCGGTGTTGTCGGGTAGCTTTGAAGGCGGAAAAAGAAGGTGAATTTTCATAGCCTAACCATTTGGTCAAGCCGACGCCCACAAGCTCCGCTTGCGGGTACCCTCCGTGCTTCGCACTCCGGCGCGGCTTACCGCGAGCGTTGGGCCACACATTCATCCAGTCTTACCAAAAGGAGAAATCCATGAAAACCTC
>JAVMKC010000010.1:0-8857 GCA_031732795.1 Accumulibacter sp.
TACTTGGGAGAAAATTCTACTTTTAACTGCCGCTAATTTCCGGGGGGATTACCATTCAAGCCTGACCCTGCTGTTTCGTACTGCAAAGGGGAGGGGCTCCGTACGGCCGATAATTTAAGCGGAGAGTCGTTGCACTATAACGGAACGTCCGTGAGGAATGCGTCTTATAGACACTCTCTTGACGTAGTACAAACGAATTCAGCGTTCTCTTTCCCGCTCGTTGTCTGTACCGTCGTGCACCCCGTACTTCAGGTCAAGCCAGTTCATATACAGCGCATAGGAGCCGACGATCAAGGCATAAATCAGTGGGGCGCCTTGAGCGGCCATGTAAAACCCGAATGGCAGCCCGAAAACGGTGATTTCAGACAGATCCGGCGCGAAGTAGCTGACGACGAAGGTGACCAGAAACCATAGGCTCAGCAATAGACCGGTGAAGCGCAGATTGCGTTGCCAGTAGCGATGATGTCTTTGTTCCAGCGGCATGAGACTACGCTCGATCAGAAACCTTGGCCAGGACAATGCTGTCGGTCGGCTCGTTGGTCTACGATTGGATACTGTTCTCCGCCGCTGGATTCTGACTTACCGGCCGATGATCCACGACCGTGACGCAGCCGCGCGTTGCTCATTGCACCAAATCCGGATAGCGGACGCTTTCGACAAAATTCTGTATTTCGCGGCTGGGCGGCCGAGTGCATAGGCTGACGCCGATGATCGTCAAAAAACCGGCGGCGACTCCCCATACACCGGCCGAGGTCGACTCGATGCCGAACCAGGGCTCCATGCCAATGCCATGCCAGCCCAGCCAGGGAATTCTGTCGAATTCGACGCGGACCATGTAATAAAGCGTGACCACCAGACCGACGAGCATGCCGCTCAACGCTCCGGCCGGGTTGGCACGCTTCCAGAAGACTCCCAGAATCAATGCTGGAAAGAAGGCGGCTCCTGCCAATGAAAAAGCCCAGGCGACCATGAACAGGATCGTCGCCGGCTGTTGCGAGGCGACCGTTGCTGCCAGAACGGCGACTACCAGCAACAAGGACTTGGAAACCACCAGTCGTCCTTGCGTGGTCGCCTGTGGACGGAAAATCTTGTAGTAGACATCGTGAGACAGCGCACTGGCGATGGTCAGCAGCAAACCGTCGGCGGTGGATAAGGCTGCTGCCAGGGCGCCCGCCGCTACGAGACCGGAAATCACGTACGGCAGACCGGCTATCTCGGGAGTTGCCAACAGAATTACGTCCGGATTGAGCGACAGTTCGGCGAGTTGCAGGATGCCGTCGCCGTTGACATCCTCGATCGATACCAAGCCGATTTTGCCCCAGGCAGTGACCCAGGATGGCAAATCGGCGATCGTTGTGCCGATCAACTTGGTGTAGATCTCGTATTTGGCGAACACGGCGTACGCCGGAGCCGTCAGATACAGTATCAGGATGAAAAACAGCGACCAGAAAACCGAATTTCGCGCGTCACGCACCGTCGGCGTGGTGTAGTAGCGCATCAGCACATGTGGCAAGGCGGCCGTACCGACCATCAGGCAGAAGACCAGGGTCAGAAAATTCAGCCGTGCCGTATTGTTCAAGCCTTGCTTCTCGCCAGGGAAAGCCGTGGAATGGTGTGCGGGTTCGGCGCCGCGCCGCGCTTCCTGACGCATCAGCCCTTCCCAATAACTCCGCGCCTCCTCGCTCGATTTCGGCAAATCGTGACGTTGCCGCTCAAGCGCGGCAACGTCACGCATCTGGGCGTTGTTCCGCTTCAAGGTTTCGATTTGCTCCGTCAGACGATGACTTTCTTCCTGCAGCGAACCCGGGAGCATCAGCATCCGCTGGTAGTGGACGTCTGCCCGCTCGCGGAAAATGCGCCGGACGTCGATTTCAGCGGTGTTCTGGAAAATGGTGTTTTCCAACTGTGTCACTTTTTGCAGCACTTGGCCGTACGTGACTTGCGGCAACGGAATTCCGGTCACCTGATACGACAGGATGGTCACCGGTACCAGATAGGCGACGATCAGGATGATGTATTGCGCAACTTGTGTCCAGGTCACTGCGCGCATGCCGCCGAGGAACGAGCACACCAGAATGCCGGCCAGCCCGACGAAAACGCCGACTTCGAATTGCAGGCCGACGAAACGGCTGGTGATCAGACCGACACCGTAAATCTGCGCCACCACATAAACGAACGAGGCCAGCACGGTGGCAAAAACGCCGATCAGCCGGGCGGCGTTGCCGCCGTAACGCGCAGCGAGAAAGTCCGGGATAGTAAATTGGCCAAAGCGGCGCAGGTACGGCGCCAGCAACAACGCTACCAATACATAGCCGCCGGTCCAGCCCATCACATACGCCAAGCCCTGGTAGCCGGCGAGATAAAGCATTCCCGCCAGTCCCATGAAGGAGGCTGAACTCATCCAGTCGGCGCCGGTGGCCATGCCGTTGAATACGGCGGGTACCCGGCGGCCGGCGACGTAATATTCGGAGAGGCTGGCCGTGCGCGCCAGGACACCGATCGTTGCGTAGAGCACCAGCGTCAGGAGCAGGAAGGAGTAGCCGATCCAACGGGCCGGCATGCCGTGCCGTTCGAGGACCGCCAGTGCCAGAATGGCCAGAAAGAAGATTGCGGTGTAGTACCCGTAATAGCGACGTAACGATACGGTGTAGTCAGCCATTGTCCGGGGGGGGGGGTGACGCTCTCAGCCGTCCGAATACATATGTCGCCGCGCTTTTTCCAGTTCGAGCAGGTTCTGGGGCGACGGAATCCCGTTGCGTGCGGCGCGGGCCATTGCAATCTGCAGCAATTGTGCGGTGGCCAGGGCATCCGAAACAGCGCGATGGCGATCGATGCTTTCGATGCCGAAATGGTTCAGCCACGAATCGAGGTGCCAGTTATTTTCGCCAACATCTCGGAAGAGATCAGACATCACCAATGCCAGATCGAGCCAGGGTTGCATCATCTCAACGCGCAACTGATGGGCGAGGGTGCGTGCGATGGTTTTGGCGGCGAACATGCTGTGGTAGACCACCAGCGGTGCTTTGCCGACGAAGTGCAGAAAATCGATCAAACCTTCGGCGGCGCGCAAGTCGAACGCCTGAGGACTTGCATCAGTCGGTTCGATTCCTTGATTCAGTGAAAGATGAAAGGCATCCTGGAAATCGATTACCCCGTGATCGACTGCCAGGGCACCGATGACCAACGGACGATCGGCACGGCTTTCTGGATTACCGCCTTCGACGTCTACCACCACATAGCGTGATTGGTGATGCGGCAGGGTGAGATCGGGGCCCGACGATTGTCTCCAGTCGCGCAATCGTTGTTGCTGTTCGATCGGCAGACGTTGATCAGGGATCGCTTGTCCCGAAAAAAGATTGGCAAACCAGGACATGTTCACAGTTGATAGTCGAGTCGCAGACGCGATTGAAGTTTGCGCGCCTGACGGAAGGTTTCCTTGAGGACCCGCCGTTCGATTTCGTTCAATTCGGTGGGGCGGATCAGATTATCGCCTTCACGGCCTTGTTCCTGCTCGAAATGTTGGTGGCGCAGGCGCAGCAATTGCAGGAAATTGAAGCCGTCGATGCTGGCCGCGATCTCATCCTCGGGCAAGTTCATCAACGCTCCGCCGCGCTTGAGCCGGCTGACGGTGTTGGTCGCTTCGACTTGGCGGGCGAGCGCAAAAACGCGCGCCGCGTCAGTAAATAAGCGCACGCCGAATTTCTTCAAGTCGATGGTTCCCGGATGCTCCGGGTCGGCATCGGTGATGAAATCGCGGATTCGACCCAGCGGAGGGGTGACGCTCAAGGCGTTCTGCGCCAGCATGCGCAGGAACAGAGGATTCCCCTGCGTCTGACGCAGCAACGACAAACGCATGCGGTGCGCCAGATTGAAGTGGCCAAAAAGCGGCCGGAAATCAAAGAAAATCGTCGCGTTGAGCAGAGCCTGCGGTTCCGGTGTGCGTACCCATTGTTCGAATTTCTCTTGCCACTCCTCCAGGGTCAGGCATAACTCTGGATTGCTGGCCATGATATTGCCTTGGCACAGCGGAAAACCGCAAGCGTCCAGGTCCTGGTTGACGTCGCGTGCGAACTCCAGGAACCGCAACTGCGTCTGTTCGCGGTCCATGATGTCGGTACAGAGAAACACGATACCGTTGTCTTGATCGGTGGTGAAGGTCTGCTCATCTCGCCCTTCCGATCCAAATGCCAGCCATGCCCAGTCGATGCCGTAAAAATCATGATGCTCGAGGTTCAATTCGATCACTCGACGTGTGACCGAGTCGTTGAGCGTCGAGATGAAGCGGGTCACTTCGAGTCCACCGACTCCTTCACCGAGCATGGTCAGCGCCAGATTACGAACATCCTGGCGGGCTTGTCGCAGGGTGTCGATAGAGCTGGCCGAGGCGATGGCATGGCGGATCTGCCGCAGACCGGTTCCTTGCAATTTGAACAGGTCGCGCTCGGAGACGACGCCTTTCAGCCTGCCGCCTTCGTCGACCACCAGCACATGACGAATACCGCGCTGGGCCATCAACAATGCCGCGTCGTAGGCATTGGCGGCTTGCGGCAGCGTGTATACCGGGCCTGACATCACCGCGGACACCGGTTGCTCCAGTGACGTTTCCGGCAGAACGATTCGCTTCAGGACGTCGGATTGAGTGAATACGCCTACAGGTGCTTTTTGCTCGTCGACCACCACCATCGACCCCAGATGCTGCTCGGCCATCTGAGTCACGACCTGACGGATGGTGGTTTCGGGCTCGACGGCGACCGGTTCCCGGCTGATGATCCCTCCAAGCGCGGAATGCATGCGCTTTTGTTCGGCCGAGCCCTGGCCGACCTGGAATTGCAACTGTTGTTGCGACTGCTTGAGCAAAGTGGCGATATGCTGTGTGCAGAATAAACCGAACACCGGGCTTGTCCGATTCAAGGTCAGGAAATCATCGGCCGGCAGTTCGTAACAGAAGACGTTTTCGCGTGCCAGGTAAACGTTGCTCGTTGCTGACTGCGACATCAGCGCTTCGATTGAGAACATCTGTCCCGGTCCGAGATGCAGCGACAACGTCTCGTGGTGTTCGGTCGAACTTGCCGGGACGACGCGGACTTTGCCCGTTTGAATGATGAACAGGCTGCACGCGATCCCCATTTCGCTGGCCAGAATACGGCTGGTTTTTGGATAGTGCGTCAGCTTGACCCGTTCGACGAGAAAACGGAGCTCATCGTCGGCCATCCGGTCGAATGGCGCGAAAGCACGCAAAAACCGCTGGCAGGCGGCGATCAGAGTTTCAGTCGCTGGGTTGGTCTCCATCTTTGCTCCCTCGCAGGCGATCAACGGCACGCCTGTCGATTAGTCAGGATGTGCTGCGCAATGATTGATTGGCGATCGCTAGGCCCCAAAAGATTCGGCGTTGCGGCCCAACCTGAACCAGCAACGCCGACCTTATCTTCGATCAACGCAACGCGCTCACGGACTCGCTGGTCCGCGAGCGATGCCAACGATTCTACACTGCCCAGGAGTCCTTCAGCTGATCGAGGATCGCCGGATTTTCCAGCGTAGACGTATCCTGTGCCACTGTTTCACCTTTGGCCAGCGAACGCAACAGACGACGCATGATCTTCCCGGAACGGGTTTTCGGCAAGTTGTCGCCGAAACGCAGGTCTTTCGGTTTGGCAATCGGACCGATTTCCCGGCCGACGTGATCCTGCAATTCCTTGACAATCTTCTTGGCGGCTTCCCCGGTTGGCCGCTGCCCTTTGAGCACCACGAAGGCACAAATCGCCTCGCCGGTCAGGTCATCGGGCCGGCCGACCACCGCCGCCTCGGCGACCAGCGGGTGCGAAACCAAGGCCGATTCGATTTCCAAGGTTCCCATCCGGTGACCCGAAACGTTCAACACGTCATCGATCCGGCCGGTGATCGTGAAATAACCGGTTTTCACGTCGCGAATCGAACCGTCGCCGGCGAGATAGAGTTTGCCGTTGAAATCATCCGGGTAATACGACTTCTTGAACCGCTCGGGGTCACCCCAGATGTTGCGGATCATCGCCGGCCACGGCCGCTTGACCACCAGCAGCCCGCCTTTGCCCCAGTCGAGTTCGGTACCGGTCTCGTCGACTACCGCTGCCTGGATGCCGGGGAAGGGCAGGGTGCACGAACCGGGGACCAGTGGCGTGGCACCCGGCAGCGGCGTGATCATGTGTCCGCCGGTTTCGGTCTGCCAGAAGGTATCGACGATCGGGCAGCGGCTACCGCCGACGGCGTCGTAATACCACTGCCAAGCGGCCGGGTTGATCGGCTCGCCAACGGTGCCAAGCAGACGCAGCGACGACAGATCGTATTGTGTCGGTGCGACCGAAGGATTGGTGTCGGCGGCCTTGACCAGCGAGCGGATCGCTGTCGGGGCGGTATAGAAGATGGTCACCTTGTGTTCCTGGATCATCTTCCAGAAGCGGCCGGCGTCGGGATAGGTCGGGATGCCCTCGAAAACGATTTCGGTGCCTCCGCAGGCCAGCGGTCCGTAGGCGATATAGGTATGACCGGTGACCCAGCCGATATCGGCCGTGCACCAGAACAGATCGCTTGGCTTGAGGTCGAAGGTCCATTTCATCGTCAGGATGGCGTGCAGCAGGTAGCCACCGGAGCAATGCTGGACACCTTTCGGTTTGCCGGTTGATCCGGAGGTGTACAGCAGGAACAGCGGATGTTCGGCATCGACCCATTCCGGTTCGCAAACGTCCGACTGGCCGTCAATGACGTCGTGCCACCAGACGTCGCGCCCGGCGACCATCTTGCATTCGCCGCCGGTACGCTGAAAAACGATGATCGTCTTGACGGATTGGCAACCGCCCAGGGCGATGCCATCATCGACCGAAGGCTTGAGCGGGATTTTCTTGCCACCGCGGCACTGCTCGTCGGCGGTGATCACCGCCACGGCGCCGGCATCGTTGATCCGGTCACGCACCGATTGTGACGAGAAGCCGCCGAAAACCACCGAATGGATGGCGCCGATACGGGCGCAGGCTTGCATGGCGATGATTCCTTCGACGCCCATCGACATGTAAATGACCACCCGGTCGCCCTTTTTGATGCCACGGGCGCGCAGTCCGTTGGCAAACTGGCAGACCCGGGACAGCAGTTCCTTATAGGTGACTCGCGTTACTGTACCGTCGTCGGCTTCGAAAATGATCGCCACCCGATCGCCAAGACCGGCTTCGATGTTGCGATCGAGACAGTTGTAGGAAACGTTCAGCACACCGTCGGCAAACCATTTGAAGAACGGGGCGTTCGACTCGTCGAGCACCTGCGTGAACGGTTGCTTCCAGGTGACGTGTTCACGCGCCAGACGTCCCCAGAAACCGCTGTAATCCTTTTCCGCTTCTGCACATAACGCCCTGTAAGCGTCCATCCCCGAAATCGTCGCTTGCTGAACGAATTCGGCGGAGGGTTCAAATAGTTTGACGTCCTCGCTTTGTGACATGTCACATCTCCTGTGCAGTAGTGGTAGAGGATTGGAAAAATCGATACGCCAAGTATTACCAAGTCTCTTGTGAAGTAACTTCCGGTTGGCGTGACACCGCTGGCAAGCGACGTTTGCTGCCAATAAGCCCCGCCAATCCAGTCGGATTAAACGCTTGAAATCTTACACTCGACTTACGGCGCGATGTGTCACGGCGGCGGCGGATGCGGGGTGTTGGCCGACAAGGTCGACACTCGCCGGGCCAATCGTCGAGGATGCTTTGCCTTGCGCCGCCGTGCAAATGCTGGCAGTAGAAGTTCCGAATGGATTTGACACAAGGTGTTGCCGAGAGGTGGGTTACCCGTTTTGAATCGTTCCGGTCTTCGAGGAGGTTGTGTGGTTCAGGTGCAGGGGTGTTCGGCCTGCGCGGCAGATTGTGAATAGTAGTGCTGTTCAACCTCGGCCGGTGGACTATATCCGAGCGGTTCGAGGAGTCGTTGGTGGTTGAGCCAAACGACCCATTCGAAGGCGACCCGTTCGAGCGATTCAGCGGCCGAGCACAGCCAGGGGTAATCCTTGCAGGCTTCCTGCACCAAACGGACAGCACGTGCTTTGATTTCAGAGGAATAGCGCTTCGTCTTGCTCATCATTGCTCCATTCTCTCAACTCATGGAGCCTCCTCAATTCCCGGGGACTGATTCAGATTCAGTGCCAGCTTTGTAGATTTTTACATGTGGAGTACCGCGCAGATTACCGAGGGGGCCAGCGCAAACGGAATTGTCCCGGTTTGCCGGTGGGTTGTGCCGCCCCGCCGGCAATCGCGGGCAAGCGGACGAGAAAATCTGGATCGCCGGCGATGAAGCCGTCGAAATGGGGAACGCCGCCCTGGGGCGCTTCACCATTGCCCGTGATCTGGATCGCGCCGCTCTGCGTGGCGACCTGAAAACTGAGGTTGCCTGCGGAAGCGGTGACTTTGAGTTCGTAATCGCCGAATGAACGACCGGGAAACAAGGCGTTGCGCACGCCTTGCCATGACAGCCGTGCTTCCCCATCGCAAATCCTGTTCAAAGCACATTGCCAGTGGGCGGTTTCGAAGACGAGGTCGCCTTGCCAGCCGGCCTGAGCAGCCGGGTGGGGAATCGAGGCCAATGCCGCGTTGGCTGGCGCGTGCAGCATCAGGCCGCTGAGTCGCACGTGGCCGGGTGAAGCTTGCAGCGTACCCAGCGTGCTGCCGTTGCTGGTGAACTGCCAGCCGATCGCGCCACTGCCCAGCGCTGCCCCGTCGAAATCCCAGCCCAAGGGTAGCCACGGGGAAAAGCTGCGACCATTGGCATCGCGACTCGCCAGCACGCCATGACCGTGCCACAGGCCATAAGCGCTAACATATTAGTGGGTTTTTTGCTATACTGCGCCCCATTG
>JAVMKC010000011.1:0-28571 GCA_031732795.1 Accumulibacter sp.
ACCCGCCGCCGCGACCCGTGTTGCTGGTGGCTTATTCTCTCGAGGAGCCGCCGCATTTCCCGACGGAAGACATGGGCAGCGCGCATCACGCGCAGTTATTGGCGTCCGGTTCAGCGCCGGTCGATTTGATGATCTCCTTGGAGATGATCGGTTATTTCAGCGATGTGTCGAACAGCCAGGATTTCCCTTGGGTGGGCCTGCGACTGTTGTATCCGACGGTGGGTAATTTCATTGCCATCGTCTCCCGTCCTGCGGATTGGCGGCAGACACGGGCGTTGAAGAGCCATATGCAGGGCGCGTCGCCGCTCCCCGTGCATTCGATCAACGCCCCACCGTGGGTGCCTGGAATAGATTTGTCGGATCATCGCAGCTACTGGGCGGAAGGAATCCCGGCCTTGATGGTTACGGATACCGCTTTTTATCGAAATGACCAATATCATCAGCCGGGGGATGTGGCCAGTCGTCTGGACTACCGGCGGATGGGCCATGTCGTGCAGGGCGTTTTTGCTTTCATCACCCGGCCGGTCGGGAAGTGAACAACGTTCGCAGATAACGATATTACATCTGGTTTAATTTGTTTTATTCTGCGTTGGCCGCCAAGGTTCGTGCTGAAGACTCGGACCCGGTTACCGTCTATGTCGATTTGCCGTGAAGCGCTCGATCCCGATTTCCGGCCTCTCATCGTGTTCCCGCGTTGCCGCCAGCTTTCCGGACTCCCCCTGTTCGATCCACATCGTTGGTGCACTGCAGCTTGTCAGTGTGGCGGACGGCTTGTATGGTCCGCGCGTACCTGTCGAATCGATACGATCCACGGCACTGCCCATTTCACCGATCTTGCCCATGTTTTCTTTGGCTTCTCGCCATTTTCGCGGCCTGTTCGAAGACCCCGTACTCACCGAGGCTTTGCCGCGTTGCCGGTCAGCCGGTGCCGGGTGTCGGAATCGGTATCCCGTATCAAATGATCGGGTGCTCTTTGCGGGCCCGGTGCTCCGGTCGGGCGAAGTTTTCCGCGCTCGATGTGATTGAATCATGACTGCCAGACGGTTTCGTCCACCGATCGACGTGGATTGAAACATCATTTTCTTTAGCGATCATCTTTACCAAGGAGGCACGACCCGATGAAAAAACCGATCATTCTGGCTGGCATCAGCCTGATGGCACTGGCTTGCGCCAGTGCTTACGCGGATCACCTGGTGGCGATTGCCGGTCCGATGACCGGCCAGTACGCGTCAGCCGGCGACCAGATCCGCAAGGGTGCCGAACTGGCGATCGCCGATATCAACGCCAAAGGCGGCGTGCTCGGTCAGAAGCTGAAGCTCGAAGTCGGTGACGATGCCTGCGATCCGAAACAGGCGGTGTCGGTGGCCAACACCATGGTCAATAAGAAAATCGTTTTCATGCACGGTCACTGGTGCTCGAGTTCGACGATTCCGGCTTCCGATGTGTATAACGAGGCGCAAATCCCGATGGCCACGGTGTCCACCAACCCGCAGGTCACCGAGCGCGGGCTGCAGAACATCTTCCGGATCATGGGCCGCGACGATCAACAGGGATTGGTCGCCGGCGATTACCTCGCCGAGCACTACAAGAACCGCAAGATCGCGGTGGTTGACGACAAGAGCGCTTATGGCAAGGGGTTGGCCGACGAAATCGCCAAGGCAATGCAGGCCAAGGGCGTCAAGCCGGCTTTGCGTGAATCGATCACCGCCGGGGAGAAAGATTATTCCGGTCTGGTCAGCAAGCTGAAGTCGGCCGGTGTCGAGGTGATGGCTTTCGGCGGTTATCACACCGAAGTGGCGCTGATCCTGCGTCAGGCGCAGCAGGCGGGAATGAAATTGACGGTGCTGGGCGGCGACACGATGACCAATTCGGAACTGGTCACCGCTGCCGGAGCGGCGGCCGACAACGTATTGTTCACCTTTGCTCCTGATCCGCGCAAGAATCCCGCGGCTGCCAGCGTGGTGAAGAAATTCCGCGACGCCAAGATCGAACCCGAAGGCTATGTGATGTATGCCTATGCGGCGATGCAACTCTTTGCGCAAGCCGCCGAAAAGGCCAAGAGCACCGCTTATAAAGACCTCGAAAAGACGATTCGCAGCGGCAGTTTCGATACCGTCATCGGCCGGCTGAGCTTCAACGCCAAGGGAGACAACCGCTTGCCGGGATTCATGGTCTATCAGTGGAAGGGCGGTCAGTACGACTACGTGAAGAAGTGAGCGCTACCGGCGGTCCATTCGGTCGCCCGGACCGCTCGGTTCATGATCGCTGGTAATCGACGGCCGTCCGCTGTCGCCGACTACCAGCCAATCGATCGTCCGTCTGACGCCGGCAACCGCCGGCGCTATCGAGTACTCTCCGCATGAACGCCTCCCACGCCACTTCCGAGCTTCTGCGCCAGCGTTTGCGCGATCATTACCGGATCGACGAGGCGACCGTCGTCGAACAATTGATTTCCCTGGCGCGGTTCTCGCCGGCCGAGGAGCAGGGCATCCGCGAGCGGGCGACGCCGCTGGTGCGGACGGTGCGCGAGAGCCGGCTGAAAACCGGCGGCATCGACGCTTTTCTCGCCACGTACGATCTGTCGTCGCGCGAAGGCGTGGTGCTGATGTGCCTGGCCGAAGCCTTGCTGCGCATCCCGGATGCCGACACCGTGGACCGGCTGATCCGCGACAAGATCGGCCACACCGAATGGGAAAAGCGTCTCGGCGCCTCGCACAGCACTTTCGTCAATGCCGGCACCTGGGCATTGATGCTCACCGGCCGGATCGTCACCCTCGACCCTGACGATCGCCGCCTTGGCGGCACGCTCAAGCGGTTGGTGGCGCGCGCCGGCGAACCGGTGATCCGCCAGGCGGTGATCGCCGCCATGCGTATCCTCGGTCGCCAGTTCGTGATGGGCCGGACCATCGACGAAGCCTTGGAACGGGCGCGTGGCGCCGAAAAGACCGGCTATCGTCATTCCTATGACATGCTCGGCGAATCGGCGCGCAGCAGTGCCGACGCGCTGCGTTATTTCGAGTCCTACAGCCAGGCGATCGCCGCCATCGGTCGTGAAGCCGGTGGCCGGCCGACCGTCGAAGCCCCATCGATCTCGATCAAACTCTCGGCGCTGCATCCGCGTTACGAAGTCGCGCAACAGGCGCGAGTCCGCCACGAATTGCTGCCGGCGGTGAAGACGCTGGCCTTGCGTGCCAAGGCGCGCAACATCGGCTTCACCATCGATGCCGAGGAAATGGACCGTCTGGAAATGTCGCTCGACCTGATCGAGGCCTTGGCCACCGCGCCCGAGCTGGCCGGCTGGGACGGTCTCGGGCTGGCGGTGCAGGCTTATCAGAAGCGGGCGCTGCCGGTCATCGACTGGCTGGCCGATCTGGCGCACCGTTCCGGGCGGCGGTTGATGGTTCGCCTGTGCAAAGGCGCGTATTGGGATGCCGAAATCAAGGCCGCCCAGGAACGCGGACTGCGCGACTATCCGGTATTCACCCGCAAGGTGAATAGCGACCTCTCGTATCTGGCCTGCGCCCGCCGGCTGTTCGCCGATCGGGCGGCGTTCTACCCGGCGTTCGCCACGCACAACGCCCACACCCTGGCGGCGGTTGCCGAACTGGCGATCAGCGCCGGTGGGCACGACGACTGGGAATACCAGCGCCTGCACGGCATGGGCGAAGAACTCTACGGCCAGATCGTCGGCGACGATCGCTGGGGCCGTGCCTGCCGGGTGTATGCGCCGGTCGGCAGTCATGAAGATTTGCTGGCTTATCTGGTACGCCGGCTGTTGGAAAACGGCGCCAACTCCTCGTTCGTCAACCGCATCGCCGACGCCGATCTGCCGATCGAAGCCTTGATCGCCGACCCGGTGGCCAAGGCGGCGCGGCAGAGCAGCCGGCGGCAGCCGCGCATCCCGCTACCGCGCGATCTTTTCGGTGCCGAGCGGATCAACAGTGAAGGACCAGACATGAGCGACCTCGCCATCCTCGCCGATTTGCGCGGCGCGATCGACAACAGCCGCAAGGTCGGCTACCGGGCGGCGCCGTTGATCGGCGGACGGCGGCAGGGCGGCGTGGAACGTCCGGTATGCTCGCCGGCCGACCACCGCGATATCGTCGGCCAGGTGATCGAAGCCGGCGTCGAACACGTCGCGCAGGCGATGGAGGCTGCTCAGGCGGCGTTTCCGGCCTGGCAGGCGACGCCCGCCGAACGGCGCGCCGCGGCGCTCGACGCCGCCGCCGACCGTTTGCAGGGGCGGCTGCCGGAACTGCTGGCGCTGATCGTCCGCGAAGGAGGCCGCACACAGGCCGACGCGGTCGCCGAAGTACGCGAGGCGATCGACTTCTGCCGCTATTACGCCGCACAGTCGCGGCAGAAATTCGCTACGCCGCTGCCGCTGCCCGGGCCGACCGGCGAACGCAACAGCTTGTCCTTGCACGGCCGGGGAGTGTTCGTCTGCATCAGTCCGTGGAATTTTCCGTTGGCGATTTTTATCGGCCAGATCGCCGCCGCGCTGGCCGCCGGCAACACCGTTGTCGCCAAACCGGCTGAACAGACGCCGCTGGTTGCCGCGCTGGCCGTCGAACTGCTGCACGCCGGTGGCGTCCCGGCCGATGCGCTGGTCTTGCTGCCCGGCGACGGGCGGATCGGCACGGCGCTGGTCGCCGCCCGCCAGTGCGCTGGCGTCGCCTTCACCGGCTCGACCGAAGTGGCCCGGCTGATCGCCCGGGCGCTGGCCGAGCGGGACGGGCCGCTGTTGCCGCTGATCGCCGAGACCGGCGGCCAGAATGCGCTGATCGCCGATTCGTCGGCGCTGCCGGAACAGGTTGTCCGCGATGCGGTCACCTCGGCGTTCAACTCGGCCGGCCAGCGCTGCTCGGCGCTGCGCGTGCTGTTCGTGCAGGCCGACATCGCCGACCGGGTGATCGAACTCTTGGCCGGAGCGATGCAGGAATTGCGCGTCGGCAATCCGATCGATCTGTCCACCGACGTCGGGCCGGTGATCGACGAGGCGGCGCGGCAGACGCTGGAAAAGCATGCCCGCTGGCTCGACAGCTTTGCCCGGCCGATCCACATCTGCCACAGCGAGTTCGAAGACAGCCGGCACGCCACCTTCTTCGCGCCGCGCGCGTATGAAATCGACAGTCTGGCACGCCTGCAGCGCGAGGTCTTCGGACCGATCCTGCACGTCGTCCGCTGGCAGGCCGATCAACTCGACGCGGTCTGTCAACAGATCATCGACACCGGCTACGGCCTGACGCTGGGCATTCACAGCCGGATCGACGAGACGATCAACCGCCTCGTCGCCCGCCTGCCGGTCGGCAACATCTACGTCAACCGCAACCTCGTCGGCGCGGTGGTCGGCGTGCAGCCCTTCGGCGGCGAAGGATTGTCCGGCACCGGGCCGAAAGCCGGCGGGCCGCATTACCTCTACCGTTTCGCCTGCGAGCGGACGCTGTCGGTGGACACCACCGCCGCCGGTGGCAACGCCGGATTGATGACCCTCGACCAGGATGATTGAGCGCCGCGGCACCCGCCGGCCGGTTCGGCCGATGCATACCCGCCTGACCGCCGTCGGCGGACAGGCCCCGACAAGGAGGACGACATGGCGCTGGCCCTGCAGCAACTGATCAACGGTCTGACCCTGGGCGCGGTCTATGGCCTGATCGCCATCGGCTACACCATGGTCTACGGGATCATCGGCATGATCAACTTCGCGCACGGTGACATCTACATGGTCAGCGCCTTCATTGCCGTCACCGCATTCACCGCGCTGGCGATGTTCGGCATCAGCTCGGTGCCGTTGTCCTTGCTGCTGGTGCTGCTGGTGGCGGTGCTGTTTACCGCCGTCTATGGCTGGACGGTCGAACGCACCGCGTATCGGCCGTTGCGCGGCTCGACCCGCCTGGCGCCGCTCATTTCGGCGATCGGCATGTCGATCTTCCTGCAGAACATGGTCCAGCTGACGCAGGGCGCCCGCGTCAAACCGATCGCCCCGGTACTGGTCGGCGGCATCGACCTGTTGACCGTCGATGGCTTCACCGTTCGACTGGCGTACTCACAAATCCTGATCGTCGTCGTTACCGTCGCGCTGATGGCCGCCTTCACCTGGCTGATCACCCGCACCTCGTTCGGCCGCCAGCAACGCTCGTGCGAACAGGACCGGACGATGACCGCGCTGCTGGGCATCGACGTCGACCGCACCATCTCGCTGACCTTCATGCTCGGCGCCGCGCTGGCCGCCGTCGCCGGAGTGATGGTCACCGTCTATTACGGCGTGGTCGATTTCTTCATCGGTTTCGTCGCCGGGATCAAGGCCTTCACCGCCGCGGTGCTCGGCGGTATCGGCTCGTTGCCGGGAGCGATGCTCGGCGGGCTGATCATCGGGTTGATCGAAGCGTTCTGGGCGGCGTATCTGTCGGCGGAGTACAAGGATGTGGCGACTTTCGTGATTCTGATCCTGGTGTTGATGTTCCGTCCCTCGGGCCTGCTCGGCCGCCCGGAAGTGGAGAAAGTCTGATGACCGCGCTGGTCCTGCAGGAAAATCACTCGTCAGCGGCCACGCGGCTCAAGGACGCCGCGGCGGTGGCGCTGGTCGCTGTGCTGCTCGGCATTCCGATGATCGGCCTGACCACCGTCGACCAGGGCGGCGCTTTGCGGGTCGCCAGCCGCTGGCCGTTGCTGGCCGCTTTCGTCGGCGCTTGTTTTTTCGGCCGGCTGGTGCTGCGTTACGCGCTCGATCAGTGGCAGTGGCGGCGGCAGGCGCGCGAACGGGCCGGTCTGGCGAGTGCTCCTCGTCAAACGGCCACCGGAACGTTGCTGCGTCGAATCGGCTGGGGCGCGTTGATCCTGGCGTTCCTGTTGCCGATGTTTTTCGCCGACAACCGTTACGTCGTCGATACCGCGACGACGGTGCTGATCTACGTCATGCTCGGCTGGGGACTGAACGTCGTTGTCGGTTTGGCCGGTCTGCTCGATCTCGGTTATGTCGCGTTCTACGCGGTTGGCGCTTACAGCTACGCCTTGCTGTCGACCCAACTCGGTTGGGGATTCTGGCAGGCGTTGCCGGTGGCCGGCGCGGTGGCGGCGACCTTCGGCATCCTTCTCGGCTGGCCGACCTTGCGTCTGCGCGGCGACTATCTGGCGATCGTCACCCTCGGCTTCGGCGAGATCATCCGCCTGATCCTGGTCAACTGGACCGAGATGTCCGGCGGTCCGAACGGCATCACCTCGATCCCGCGACCGTCGTTTTTCGGCCTGCCGTTCAAACCGCCGGGTGACGAAGCGACTTTCGCCGCCTTTTTCGGGCTGGAGTTCTCGCCGAGTCATCGGATCATTTTCCTGTACTACCTGATTCTGGCCCTGGCGTTGCTGACCAACCTCTTCGTTTCGCGCCTGCGCCGGCTGCCGATCGGCCGGGCCTGGGAAGCGGTGCGCGAAGACGAAATCGCCTGCAAGGCGCTGGGAATGAACGTGACCAACGTCAAATTGTCGGCATTTGCCATCGGCGCCATGCTCGGCGGTTTTGCCGGGGTGTTCTTCGCTGCCCGGCAAGGTTTCATTTCGCCGGAATCCTTCACCTTCAACGAATCGGCGATCATTCTGGCGATCGTCGTCCTCGGCGGCATGGGCAGCCAGCTCGGGCCGAATACCGCATGCTGCTCTTCGGCGCGGCGATGATCCTGATCATGATCTGGAAACCCGGCGGCATCCTGGCGCATCGCCAGCCGACCCTGCGTCACCAGCCGGTGGCGGACGATGAGCGGGCCGCGCGATGAACACCGCTCGCAACGACACCCCACGGGAGACGCCGCTGCTCAGCGTCGAACGGCTGACGATGCGCTTCGGCGGTCTGCTGGCCATCGACGACCTGTCGCTCGACGTCGCCGCCCGCCAGATCACCGGCGTCATCGGCCCGAATGGCGCCGGCAAGACCACTTTCTTCAACTGCCTGACCGGTTTCTACAAGCCGACCACCGGCAGCGTCCGCCTGCACCATCCGCGACACGGTCTGCTGCGCCTAGAACAACTGCCCAGCCACCAGGTGGCGCGTCGTGCCCAGGTGGTACGCACCTTTCAGAACATCCGGCTGTTTCCGAAGATGACGGTGCTCGAAAACCTGATCGTCGCCCAGCACGCGGCCTTGCAGCGGGCTTCCGGTTTCTCGCTCGCCGGGCTGCTCGCCTTGCCGGGCTACCGTCGGGCCGAACAACGGGCGATCGACCAGGCGGTGAATTGGTTGCGTCGGCTCGGTCTGCTCGAACACGCCGACACCGCCGCCGGTGCGCTGCCGTACGGCCTGCAGCGGCGGATCGAAATCGCCCGTGCCTTGTGCGTCGATCCGCTGTTGCTGTGTCTCGACGAACCGGCCGCCGGACTCAACCCGCGCGAGTCGGCCGAACTCAACGACTTGCTCAAGCGTCTGGCGGGCGACGAAGGAATCGCCATCCTGCTGATCGAGCACGACATGAGCGTGGTGATGAACGTTTCCGACCACATCTGCGTGCTCAACTACGGGCGTAAGATCGCCGAGGGCTCGCCGCGGGCGATCCAGAGTGATCCGAACGTGATCAAGGCGTATCTCGGTGAAGAAGACGCTGACGATCCGCTGTTCGCGGAGACCGCGCGATGATGCTGCAACTCTCGGGCACGCATGCCCATTACGGACACATCCACGCGCTGCACGGCGTGGATCTCGATGTCCAGGTCGGCGAAGTGGTGACCTTGATCGGCGCCAACGGTGCCGGCAAATCGACGCTGATGACCACCATCTTCGGCCAGCCGCGCGCCTCGGCCGGGCGCATCGTCTTCAACGGCGAAGATATCACCGGTCTGGCGACGCACCATATCGCCCGCCGCGGCATCGCCCTGGTCCCCGAAGGCCGGCGGATTTTCCCGCGGATGACGGTGATCGAAAACCTGCAGATGGGCACCGTGCTTGCCGAAGCCAGCAATTTCGAAATCGACCTCCGCCGCATGCACGCGCTGTTCCCGATCCTCGAAGAACGCGGTCAACAGCGTGCCGGCACCCTTTCCGGCGGCGAACAGCAAATGCTGGCCATTGCCCGGGCGCTGATGAGCCGCCCGCAGTTGCTGCTGCTCGACGAGCCGTCGCTCGGACTGGCGCCGCTGTACATCAAAAAGATTTTTCAGACCATCCGCGAACTCAACCGCGATCACGGCATGACCATTCTGCTCGTCGAACAGAACGCCCATCATGCGCTGCGTGTCGCGCACCGCGGCTACGTGCTGCAGCAGGGCCGGATCGTCCTGGCCGGCGCCGGCAGCGAACTGCTCGCCAACCCGGAGGTGCACGCGGCCTACCTTGCCGGCGGCGATGCCCGTCCAGCCGGGTGACGCGCCACGGCGGTGGTTGCGATCGACGGCCCCGGGGCTGAGGGAGTCGTTCCGCCCTGGTTTTCCGCCAACCCAATCTGCCATGGGCTGCCACATCGTGAACGACCGTGTTGGTTTTCATCGTACCCATTTCCTCGTCCGCTTGGCGGCAATGGCCCGTCGGCGGTGGCCTGAGCCGTGAGCGCCGCACCGCCGCGCTGGCTGCCGTTGCTGGTGCTCGGCGTCGGTCTGCTGGCCATCTCCTTTGGCGCCATCCTGGCGCGCTTCGCGCAAGGCCATGGGCTGCCATCACTGGTCATCGCCGCCTTGCGCCTGGGCATCGCCGCGCTGCTGATCGCCCCGCTTGCCCTCTGGCCGTCGGGAGGAGGGCGTCCGCGCCCCCTGAGCGGCCGGCAATGGCGCTTGACCGCTGCCGCCGGCGCCTGTCTGGCGCTGCATTTCGCGGCCTGGATCAGTTCGCTGGAATACACCTCGGTGGCCAGCAGCACCGCCTTGGTGACCACCAACCTGCTGTGGATCGGTCTCGCTTCGTTTCTGCTGTTTGGCGAACGGCCGGGCCGCTGGCTGCTGATCGGCAGCGCCATTTCGCTGGCCGGCAGCCTGTTGATCTTCTGGAGCGACAGCCAGCATCAGTCCGCCGGCAGCCGGCCGCTGCTCGGCAACGGTCTGGCCGTTGCCGGCAGTTGGTGCTTTTCGGCCTATCTGCTGTTCGGCCGCCGTCTGCGCGCCGATTTGCCGTTGCCGACCTATCTCGGACTGGCCTACGGCAGCGCGGCGATTTTTCTGTTGCTCGCCTGCCTAGGCAGCGGTTTGCCGTTGACCGGCTATCCAGGTGCCGCTTACCTCGTTGCCCTTGGCCTGGCGATCGGTCCGCAGTTGCTCGGGCACAGCGCTTACAACTGGGCGCTGAAATACGTTTCTCCGACCTTCATTGCCGTGGTCACCCTCGGTGAGCCCGTCGGCAGCGCACTGCTGGCCTGGCTGTTCTTCGGCGAATCGTTTGCCGGCGCGCAGGCGGTTGGCGTCGTGTTGCTGCTCCTGGGAATTTATCTGGCGGCGCGTGACGAGGGACGACATTGAAGGGCCGGGCAGCTTCCTGTCTGAGCATTGCTCGTCTGACCGTCGATGCCTTTTGTTTCAGCAGAACTGGTAAACCCGCTCGAGGCAACAAGCGTTCTGGCCGGCTACGGTTCGTCAACCTGCTTCGGTTTCATCCCCATGACAAGACAGAGCAGCGCTACGTGTCTCGGATTGCCGATGAATCGCGGATTGGCGAGCCGAGTTCATGACTTCAGACTCGTCTACACTTCTCGAAAATAAGCGTAATCTCACGAGCATACATAATCATACCTCAAACCTCTGGTTGGAACATGGCAAGCAAAAAGCAGAAACCCCTTGCAAAAGATACCGAGCACAGCATCCTTTCCCGACTCACCTTCGGGAGCGAAGCAACGAGTCGGGTTGAAATCGGTCGACTGGGCTTGACCGCGTGGCTTGCCCAGCAATTGCGCCCGGATGAAACGCTGGATGGAGAATGTCAGACCCGGCTGAAGAATCTCAAGTTGCGGATACGCTACCCGGAATCCAAGGATTGGGCCGCCGTCGACGAGATGCGCCCTTTGCACTGGCTCGGTGCCAATATTGAAGAGCTATCCAGACTGAATGAGCCGGGCCGGCAGATCGCACACGCCGAAAAAACTCGCCCGAGGGTTGAAGTGGCGGCGGCAACGCTCATGCGTGCCGTTTATAGCCGCTGGCAGTTGCGCGAAGTCCTTGCCGATTTTTGGCATAACCACTTCAACGTCAACGGTTGGGATGTTCCGATCGGTCTTGCTTTACCCGTTTATGACCGCGAAGTCATCCGTTTTCATGCATTTGGCAATTTCAGGGAAATGCTCGAAGCCGTGGCGCAAAGCCCGGCCATGCTCTGGTATCTCAACAACCGCTCCTCGAGGGCCGGTGCGCCGAACGAAAACTACGCCCGCGAACTTTTTGAACTGCATACGCTGGGGCGGGATGCCTATCTGAACGGCATCTATAACCGCTGGAAAGATGTGCCTGGTGCGAAAAAAGGACAACCGGCAGGCTATATCGACCAGGATGTCTATGAAGCGGCCCGTGCATTTACCGGGTGGGGCGTGGAGGATGGCAGTGGTCTCGGTGGTGGGCAGAGTCTTTCGCGCAGTGGCCGTTTCATCTACGTCGATGCTTGGCACGATCAATACCAGAAAAGAGTCCTGGCAACGGAATTTGAACCGTATCAGAGCGCACTGTCCGATGGACGAAAAGTTCTTGATCTTGCCGCTTTTCATCCGGCCACGGCCCGGCATCTGGCAAAAAAACTCTGCATCCGTCTGCTCTGTGACGAGCCGCCGCCGGCATTGATCGATTCGGCGGCCAAGGTCTGGTACGAACACCGTTTCAAACCCGACCAGATTGCTCGGACAATCGAACATATCGTGCTTGCCAAAGCGTTTGCCAGTGAACCGAACGCCAAACTCAAGCGGCCTCTGGAACTTGTTGCCAGCTTCGTTCGCGCCAGCGAACTGCCCTTCGTGCCGACGGAGGGCCTGCTCGGAGAGATGGAAACGGCGGGGCAGCGCCTGTTCGGCTGGACAACGCCTACCGGACACCCGGATCAGGCGTTGTTCTGGAGCGGGGCAAACACCATGCGCAGACGCTGGACGCTCATCGCCGGCCTGGTCGAGAACTGGTGGGGTAACGGCGTCCTTGATCCGCTGCATCCCTTTGGCAGCAAGAGCACCATGCCGGAGAACTTCGCCCGGGTATGGCTTGAACGCCTGTATGGCCGCACGGCTCCCGCGATCGCTGGCATTCTCATCGAAGGCGCCAAAGCCGGTGGACAGCCTTCACTGCGCCCGGTCCAGGCCCGCCAGATGCTCGCTTGGGCGGCCATGGCGCCCGCATTTCAGCTTCGCTAGGAGAGTGCCGTGTCCAGAAGCCGACGTGAATTTATCAAAGCCGCTGCCCTGGCAGGCTGCTTGCCCTTTTGTGGAATCTCCGGGCTGGCCTACGAAGAAAGCGTCAACCGGAAGCATCCCCTGCTGGTGATCCTGTTTTTGCGCGGCGGGATGGACGGACTCCATGTCGTAGCGCCGAGCGCCGATCCTCATTACATCCAGGCCAGGCCGCCGGAACTGCGGGTGGCGGAGGCGGGGGAAAACTCAGGGTATGTCCTGGATGGAGCGCTCGATGCGTCGGCCGGTTTCAAATTGCACCCTGCGGCAGGCGCGCTCGCCGATCTGTACCGGGGCGGGGAACTGGCGATTGTGCACGCCGTCGGTTTGAATGATGGCACCCGCTCCCACTTTGTCGCCCAGGATCTCATCGAACGTGGGCTAGTGGATGAAAAATTCCTGCACGAAAGCAAAGAAGGTTGGCTGACACGTCTTATCGGTAGCGCAAGACCCCTCTCGACAACGATTCCGGCGTATTCGGCCTCGTCTGTTCCAGCGCTGTCTCTTTCCGGTGGAACGCAGCCGTTCAGCGCTCCCGAACTTGCTGGCGGCGTGGGGTTTCCCTGGGGCCCCGTAACCGGGCAGGTCCTGCGCGCATTCTCTCGCGAAGGGCAAAACCCGGTTGACCGTGCAACTATCGAGACCCTCGATCTGCTGGAGACGATCGACAAGCAATTGCCCAAGGATGCTCAGGGCCGCGTACTGCCTTATGCGCCTGCCGGGAAAGCCCGCTATGAAGGGGCAGGAGATCTTGCCCGCACGTTGGCGTCGGTGGCGCGGCTGTCGCGCATGGAAGTGGGGTTGCAACTGGCTACTGTCGATTTTGGCGGCTGGGATACGCACGAATCGCAAGGCGGCAAGGTCGGTGCGCTCGTCAAACAACTTTCGCTTGGCATGGCCGCCTTTCGTGAAGACATGGCCGCCGCCAAGCAACCCTTTGTGCTGGTGGGGATGACCGAATTCGGCCGCAGGCTCCGTGCCAACAAGAGCGGTGGCACCGATCATGGGCACGGCGGGTGCTGGATGGTGCTCGGCGACTCGGTGCGTGGGAAAAAGATGTACGGCCGCTGGCCCGGGCTTGCGACGCCACAACTCGATCAAGGTGTGGATCTGGCCGTGACCACCGATTATCGTCAGGTGCTGGCCGAAGTGGTGAGACCCTGGAACATCGGGAGTCAACGACTCTTTCCGGGATTTGCCGAAAGCACCCCGCTCGGCTTATTGGCTTAGGCGCCTGTCCAGCATGGATCGTTCATTGGTTGTATTGGTTGTTCGGGCACGAAGCCAGGAGAAAATCTGCCGTCGTGCCACGAATGCTCCTCAACGGATTGCTCCATGCTTGGCCTGACAGGCTTCTGGAGTTGTTCCTGGAAAGTTGGCCGTTTGCGCCTTTCTGTTGGGGTTGATAAAAAACATTATCAATTTCAATTGATTGGTTTAAAGTGATCTCTTTTGACGGTCGGCCTCTCTGGCCTGCAAATCCCGCTTGACCTCGAAATGCCTGTATCAGACGAGGTCAGCGACTGGCGCAACTTCCGGAGTTGGCGCTATGCTGCCGGTCTTGCGGTCGTTACGGCCGGGTTAATCCCGTTTGATCGACGATGACGCCGTTGTCCCTGGTCACGCTGATGGCACGGCCAGGGTAGACGGTTCCTCGCGATTTTTCGGAATCATTGAATTGGAGACTATCGTGCCCGCCTTGCTGCCCCATCCCGATCCCGATGGCCTGCTCGAGTATTCGGTGGTGTATACCGACCGAGCGTTGAACCACATGTCCAAACGCTTTCAGGGAGTGATGAAGGACATCGCGCGGATCCTGAAGAGCGTCTACAACGGCACGGCGGCAGTCGTCGTTCCGGGTAACGGCACCATTGGCATGGAAGCCGTCGCCCGTCAGTTCGCCACCGACAAGAAGTGTCTGATCATCCGCAACGGCTGGTTCAGTTACCGCTGGACGCAGATCCTCGAGACCGGACGGATCGCCGCGGAGTCGATCGTCATGGCCGCCGCGCGTCAGGGTAGCGATTCCCAGGCGCCATTCGCCCCGCCGCCGATCGAAGAGGTGGTCGCGCGCATCCACGCCGAAAAACCGGACATCGTCTTCGTGCCGCACGTCGAAACCGCTTCGGGAATGATCCTGCCCAATGACTACCTGCAGATCCTCGGGCATGCCGTCCGTGCGGTCGATGGCTTGTTCGTCCTGGATTGCGTCGCTTCCGGCGCGGTGTGGGTCGACATGTCGGCCAACGACGTCGATGTGTTGATCAGCGCGCCGCAAAAAGGATGGAGCGGTTCGCCGTGTTGCGCGATGGTCGTGCTCAGCGAGCGCGCCCGTTCGCGCATCGACGCCACTCACAGCAGCAGTTTCGCCTGCGATCTCAAAAAATGGCTGCAGATCATGGAAACCTACGAAAACGGCAGCCATGCCTACCATTCGACCCTGCCCACCGATGCGCTGGCCGCTCTGCGCGAGGTGATGCGTGAAACCGAGAATTACGGTTTCGATCGCGTGCGCCGGGAACAGGTCGAACTCGGCGTCCGGGTCAGGGCGCTGCTGGTTGCCCGCGGCTTCAAGAGCGTTGCCGCGGAAGGTTTCCAGGCTCCGGGGGTGGTCGTCAGCTATACCGACGACCCCGAGATCCAGTCGGGTCGGAAATTTCTCGACGTCGGCGTGCAGGTCGCTGCCGGCGTGCCGCTGCAATGCAACGAAGGCGCGGATTTTCACACTTTTCGCATCGGTCTGTTCGGGCTGGAAAAGCTGCACAATCCCGACCGCACGGTTTTGAGCCTGGCCGACGCGCTGGATGCCTTGGCGCGTGGCAATAAGGCGAACAGCGGCGAGGGGTGAACGTCCACCGGCGAGCCTTTTGCCGATGCCTCGTCCGGTTCGACGTCGTTCGTGGCCACGCCGATCTGGCGAGCACCGATGCGTACTGTGGTACTCGCGGATAATTGGCAACGCGGTGGCGGACTGATCTCAGGCGTGCCCCTGATGTTGTGCTTCAAGGACTGAAACAGATTGCGACTCTGGTCACTGCATCCGAAATATCTTGATCCACGGGGTCTGGTGGCGCTTTGGCGCGAGGCATTGTTGGCGCGGGCCGTGTTGCAAGGCCAAACCCGTGGCTATCGCAATCACCCGCAATTGCAACGTTTTCGTGCCCACGCGTCACCCTTGACGGCGATCGATGCCTATCTGGTGGCGGTTCATGCCGAGTCCTTGTCGCGGGGCTACGCCTTTGACGTCAGAAAAATCGAACCCTCGTCCCGGTCAACGGGTATGGCGGTTAGCAGCGGGCAGATCGACTATGAATGGCGGCACTTGCTCGACAAACTCGCCGTGCGCAGTCCCGAGTGGCATCAACGCTGGTCCAGCGAAGTCTCGCCTCAATGCCACCCGCTTTTTCGAGTCCAGACCGGCGAAGTCGAGTCATGGGAACGGACGCTCGAGCGTCAAGCGCGCTGATTTGTCACTAGCCGCTTGGCGCGTATGGCGAAAGCGTTGTCGTGAGTCATGGCGGCCAGGAGCCTGCCGGGCTTGCGTCATCGTCGCGAGCAGAGCAGAAAGGGAAAAAGAGAACAGGTTTTCCCGATTTCGAGGCGTCTGGGACGTGGCAACGAGAAACCGAGGGAAAACGGATCGTCTCCCGACCGACCAGTCGAGCAGCCTCCAGTCCGCCAGACTCCTGGACCCGCGAGGCTGATCGGCGGATAAGCCGCCCTCGGCCAAACTGAATTTGCCCGGCAGCTTTCGGCGCCGAAAGATCTGCTCCCAATGCGCAAACTCCGGGGACGATGCGCGTGCGTCACGAACAACCGGCAGATGCGACCTGGCGACGCACGTCCAGAAACGTATGTCGCGCATCAAATGGCGGCAAACGTCCTGACGCGCCGCGATGTCGGCGGCCCGTTGCCTTTCCATGCGCATTGCCGGCCCTTGGCCCGCCAACAACGGACATGACGTTGTTCCGGAGATGCCCGGCGAGGGTCTGGAAACCGCCGTATCGCGGTGTCGAAGACGTATCGGTGTGGCGAAGCAGAACCCGTCGTAGTGCCGTGGGTCACATCTTGAATCAGCTGGATACCTTATGTTTGGCCCCAGACGGGCCGAAATGCCCGAACTGTCGAAAAAATTTACAGCAGGTCCGTGTCGGAAAATCGGCCCAGGCATGGGTCTTCTCCCGCAACATCCTGAAAAATAAATAACTTAATTTTAAATACGCGGAATATTTCTCGGCAGGATCGTGACATAAGTCCTGTGGGCCAAGCATAACATAATGATTTAAATTGAAAAAAAATATTAAGCATGATTTTTGCTTCATAAATCGGTTGAAATGTGTGGAAATGGATTTTCAGTGGGGCATCACGCGTACGGATTTTGATTGAACGGGTTTCGTGATGTTCGAATTTGCGGGCGCTCGACATACTCATAATCACAAAGGAATAATCATGAACGTCTATGGCGAAGAGCAACTGAACACGTACAAACCCAGCAACCAGCAGGCGCCGCAAGTGGCGGTGTTGACCGACGGCAGCTACATCGTTGTCTGGAACTCCGAAGGGCAGGACGGCAGCGGTTCCGGCGTTTACGGTCAGCATTTCACCAGCGCCGGTGTGCCGATAGGGCCCGAGTTCCGCGTCAACACCGTGACGGACTCTACCCAGGGCAATGCGCGCGTGGCCGCAACCGGCAACGGCGGCTTCGTGGTGACCTGGGAAGACAGCAGCGGCATCGACGGTTCCGGCCAAGGGGTCATTGGGCAACGCTACGACGCCAGCGGACTGGCTGCGGGGTCCAACTTCGTCGTGAACGCCACCACCAGCAGCACGCAAAACAGTCCGGCCACCGCTGGCTACGGCAGTGGTTTTGCCCTCGTGTGGTCCTCCTTCGGGAATGCCGGTGGCAATGGCTATGACATTTTTCTACGCCGTTTCGACAACGCGGGGAATCAGGTGGCCGCCGAAACGCTGATCAGCACCGTCCCCGGCGCGCCCGGCACGGCGCAGGTCGGTACGCAGACCGACCCCGACGTCGCCTCGTATGCCAATGGAGACCTGGTGATCGTGTGGACGGATCAGTCAGGCAACGATGGCAGCTCCTATGGCGTGTATGGGCGCCGGGTGACTGCCGCCGGCGTGCTGTCCGATACTTTCCTGATCAATACCTTCACCGCCAATGCGCAATACGAGGCCCGCGTGGCGACATTGAGCGATGGCGGTTTCGTGGTGGTGTGGCGTTCGGACTTGCAGGACGGTTCCAGCGCGGGTGTCTATGGCCAGCGTTTCACTGCGGCCGGCGCCAAGGTGGGTCCCGAATTCCTGGTCAATCAAACGACCACCGGTGGTCAATATCAACCCGAGGTAACCGGGTTGTCGACCGGCGGTTTTGTGATCACCTGGTATAACGATAATTTCGATGTCGGCGGCTCGGGTACCACGCAGGATGTTTATGTCCGCGAATACGATGCCTCCGGCAACCCGGTTACCGGGCAGGTGAAACTGGTTTCGCCGACCAGCAGCACGGAATACCAGCCAGCGATCGCCGACCTGGGCCAAGGCAATTATGTCGTGGTGTATCAGGATGTCGACAACTCCGCGACCGGCAACGGCTCTTACGAAATCGTTCAGCAGATTTTCGGTGACCCGCTGGAACTGTCGCGCCAGGCCAGCCCCACGGTGGGTGATTTCTCGGGCACGGTGACGTTTGCGGAAAATCTGGTGAACGCGGCGCCGCAAGTGATCGACCCCGCGGTCAGTGTCACCGACCTCGATTCCGTCAACTTCGCCGGTGGCCGGCTGGATTTGTTTTACGTCCAGGGTGGGGAAGTGACCGATCAGTTGAGTGTTCGCAACCAAGGCAATGGCTTCGGTCAGATTGGCGTTTCCGGCAGTAACATCAGTTACGGCGGCACGTTGATCGG
The DNA here is from genome assembly GCA_031732795.1 of Accumulibacter sp. Taxonomy (GTDB): domain Bacteria; phylum Pseudomonadota; class Gammaproteobacteria; order Burkholderiales; family Rhodocyclaceae; genus Accumulibacter. The sequence continues at coordinate 18,245 of JAVMKC010000011.1, forward strand.
CACCATTGCCGTGGGGCCGCAGAATGGCGTCAACGGCGCCAATCTGGTGATCAACCTCAACGCTAATGCGACGACCGAGGCGGTCGAAGGCCTGATCCAGAACCTCACTTACGCCAGCATTTCACAGAGCCCGGCGGCTTCGCGCACCGTGGGTATCCGTTTGTCGGATGGCGATGGTGGCGCATCGCCATCCTCGAGCGTGACGATCAACGTAACCGCTGACCTCGATGGCGCGCCGGTGGTTCATGGCGAGGAGACCGTCAATACCTACCGGGGCAGCACGCAGGATGGTCCGCAGATCGCGGTGCTGAGCGACGGTAGTTACGTGACGGTATGGAATTCCGAAGGTCAGGACGGCAGCAGCACTGGGGTGTATGGCCAGCGCTACACGCATTCGGGGGTGGCGGTTGGCAACGAGTTCAAGATCAACGCGGTCACCAGCTCGACGCAGGCGAATGTGCGCGTGGCGGCCAAGGGCGACGGTGGTTTTGTGGTGACCTGGGACGATTCCAGCGGCGTTGACGGGTCCGGCCAGGGGGTGATCGGTCAGCTTTACGATGCGGGCGGAGTGGCGGTCAACGCCAATTTCGTGGTGAACGCCACCACCAGCAGCACGCAGAACAGCAGCGCCGCGGCGGGTTATTCGAGCGGATTCGCCGTGGTGTGGTCCTCGAATCAAGCGGGCGGCAATGGTTCCGACATCTACCTGCGCCGCTTCGACAACGCCGGCAATCAGGTGGCTGCCGAGACCCGGATCAGCACGGTTCCCGGCGCGCCGGGAACGGCGCAGGTGGGCACGCAGACCGATCCCGACGTCGCCGCGTATGCGAATGGCAATCTGGTGGTCGTATGGACCGATCAGTCAGGCAACGACGGCAACGTTTACGGCGTCTACGGCCGCACGGTGAGTGCGGGCGGGACGTTATCCGACGTCTTCCTGATCAACACCTACACCACCAGTTATCAATACGAAGCGCGAGTGGCGACGTTGAGCGACGGCGGGTTTGTGGTGGTCTGGCGTTCGGACAACCAGGACGGCAGTAGCGCCGGTGTTTACGGTCAGCGCTACAACGCCGCCGGCACCAAGGTCGGCGACGAATTCCAGGTCAATGAATCCACCAACGGCGGTCAATATCAGCCCGACGTGACGGGGTTGTCGACCGGCGGCTTCGTCGTCACCTGGTACAACGATAATTACGATGTCGGCGGCACGGGAACGACGGCGGACGTCTATATCCGTGAATACGCGGCCAACGGCACGGCGATCGACGGCCAGCGCAAGCTGGTATCCGCGACCAACAGCACGGAATACCAGCCGGCGATCGCCGATCTCGGCGGCGGGAACTTCGTGGTCGCCTATGCCGACTGGAACACGGTGTCCGGCGCATCTGGCGTCAACACCTATGAAATCGCTCAGCAACTCTTCGGCAGCGCCGCGCAACTTCCACGCCAGGCCAATCCGGTATTGGGCGATGTCGCCGACAGCGTAACTTTCGGCGAAAACCTGGTGAATACCGCGCCACAGGTGATCGACGCGGCGATTGCGCTCGACGATGCGGATTCAGCCAACTTTGGCGGTGGACGGGTCGACCTGTCCTATGCGCAGGGCGGCGATGCCACCGACCAGTTGGGCGTGCGTAACCAGGGCAATGGCGCCGGGCAGATCGGCGTCTCGGGCAGCACCGTCAGCTATGGCGGGGTCGCCATCGGCAGCATTGCCGGCGCTTCGCAAAACGGCGTCAATGGCGCCAACCTGGTAATCAACCTCAATGTCAACGCGACGGTCGAAGCGGTCGAAGCGTTGATACAGAATCTGACCTATGCCAGCACCTCGCAAAATCCACCCGCCACGCGTACCGTCGGTTTACGGGTCTCCGACGGCGACGGCGGCGCCAGCCAGGCAAGTACCATCACCATCAATGTCGTCAGTGAGCTGGAAATCAACAGCGCGCTGGTGGTTCATGGCGAGGAGACCGTCAATACCTACCGGAGCAGCACGCAGGATGGTCCGCAGATCGCGGTGTTGAGCGACGGCAGTTACGTGACGGTATGGAATTCCGAAGGTCAGGACGGCAACAGCACCGGAGTGTATGGCCAGCGGTTCACCCATTCGGGGGTGGCGGTTGGCAACGAGTTCAAGATCAACACGGTTACCAGCTCGACGCAGGCGAATGTGCGCGTGGCGGCCAAGGGCGACGGTGGTTTCGTGGTGACCTGGGACGATTCCAGCGGCGTTGACGGGTCCGGCCAGGGCGTTGTCGGCCAGCTTTACGACGCCAACGGCTTGGCGGTCAACGCCAATTTCGTGGTGAACACCACCACCAGCAGCACACAGAACAGCAGTTCCGCAGCGGGCTATACCAGCGGATTCGCCGTGGTGTGGTCCTCGCTCGGCAACGTCGGCGGCAACGGCTACGACATCTACCTGCGCCGCTTCGACAACGCCGGCAATCAGGTGGCTGCCGAGACCCGGATCAGCACGGTTCCCGGCGCGCCGGGAACGGCGCAGGTGGGCACGCAGACCGATCCCGACGTGGCGTCTTACGCGAACGGCAACCTGGTGATCGTGTGGGCCGATCAGTCGAGTAACGACGGCAGTGTTTATGGCGTCTACGGCCGCACGGTGAGCGCTGCCGGGGCGCTGTCCGACGTTTTCCTGATCAACACCGCCACCACCAGTTATCAGTACGAAGCGCGCGTCGCCACCTTGAGTGACGGCGGTTTTGTGGTGGTGTGGCGTTCGGACAACCAGGATGGCAATGGTGCTGGCGTCTACGGTCAGCGCTATAACGCTGCTGCTACCAAGGTCGGCGGCGAATTCCAGGTCAATGAATCCACCTTCGGCGGCCAATACCAGCCCGACGTGACGGGGCTGTCGACCGGCGGCTTTGTCGTCACCTGGTACAACGACAATTACGATGTCGGCGGCACGGGGACGACGGCGGACGTCTACATCCGTGAATACGCGGCCAACGGCACGGCGATCGACGGCCAGCGCAAACTGGTATCCGCGACCAACAGCACGGAATACCAGCCGGCGATCGCCGATCTCGGCGGCGGGAACTTCGTGGTCGCCTATGCCGACTGGAACACAGTGTCCGGCGCGCCTGGCGTCAGCACGTACGAAATCGCCCAGCAACTTTTTGGCAACGCCGCGCAACTCGCGCGCCCGAGCGCCGCACCGATTCTCGACGATCTGCGCACGTTGCGCACCTTGACCAACGTCGCCGGCCCGAATTTCGCCGGCGACGCGCAGCTCATCGACAGCGACGTCCATGTGAGCGATGTGGATTCGGCCAATTTCAATACCGGGCAGTTTGTCGCGCAGCTTTTGAATGGCGCGACGGCGACCGAAGCGCTGGGCATCCGCAATCAGGGGATCGCCGCCGGTCAAATCGGCGTTTCGGGAGCCAACATCACCTATGGCGGCGTGGTTATCGGCAGCTTCAGCGGCGGCGGCGTGGGCGCGTCCACGCTGACAGTGACCTTCAATGCCAGCGCCGACCCCGCCGCGGTGCGAGCTTTGGTGGAAAACATCACCTATCAAAACACCAGCCCACCGGCGGGAACGACCCATCGCTATATCGGTTTCCGGCTCAGCGATGGCGATGGCGGTGTCAGCGACAGCCATCAGGTGCAGTTGACCATTCAAGCCAGTTTCACCCCGGCAAGCACGATCATCCTGGACGATCTGGCGAGCGCGGTGACGTTCACCGAGAGCCAGGCCAATGCCGGCGTGCGCATTGACGATGCGTTGCAGCTCGATTACACCGGCCCGAATACCTTCAACGGCGGCAAGTTGCTGGCGCAGTTCATCAGTAGCACCGGCCGCACCGACGATCAATTGTCGATACGCCACGAAGGGGCCGGCGTGGGTCAGGTGGGGGTGTCCGGCAGCATCGTCAGCTACGGCGGCACCAACATCGGCACCATCAGCGCCACGTTGAATGGCGTCAACGGCGTCAATCTGGAAATCACCTTCAACGCCAGCGCGACGGCCGAAGGGATAGAACGGGTGGCCGAGAGTCTGGTGTATGGCAACAGCTCCGAAGGGCCGAACGCCACTCGCACCGTGCGCATCACGGTGAGCGACAGCGCGAACGTGACTAGCGCTGCCCAGGATGTCGTGATTACGGTGACGCCGGAAACCGATCCCGCCGCGACAGCCAAGCTCCTCGGCGAGCAGCAGAGCAACACCTATGAAGGGGATGAGCAGTCGACGCCGGCGGTGGCGCGGCTGGAAGGCGTGAACGCCGGTGGCTATGTCGTCACCTGGGTGTCGCAGGGTGCGCAGGATGGCGATTTGTACGGGGTGTTCGCGCAACGTTACTCAGCCAGCGGCGCGGCGGTGGGGCCGGAATTTCAAGTCAATAGTCAGACCTTGGGCTACCAGTACGAGCCCGCGGTGGCGGGCTTGAGTAACGGCGGTTATGTCATCGTCTGGCGTAGCGATAGCCAGGATGGCAGTGGCACGGGCGTTTACGCCCAGCGTTTTGACGCCAGCGGCGTGCCCGCGGGTACCGAATTCCGCGCCAATACCACGACCAGCAGCAACCAGTATCAGCCCGCGGTGGTGGCGCTGTCCGGTGGTGGGTTCGTCATCGCCTGGTATGACGATGGTTTCGGCGACGTGCGCGCGCAACGCTATGCCTCGGATGGCAGTGCCGCAGGCGCTGAATTCACCATCAACACCTTGATCACCGGTTCGCAGTTCGAGCCGCAACTGTCCGCATTGTCCACAGGTGGTTTTGTCGCCGTCTGGACCAGCACGGATGCCAGCGGACAAGGCATCGCCGCGCAGCGTTTCGATGCTGCGGGCAGCAAAATCGGCCCCGAGATCGCGGTCAATACAACCACCAGCGGCACGCAGAACACGCCCGATGTGGCGGGTCTTGCCGCCGGTGGGTTTGTCGCGGTCTGGGAATCCGGTAATTCGGTTTTCCTTCAACGCTTCGACGCGGCTGGTAACAAGGTTGGTCCGGAAGTTCTGGCCAACAACGTCACCGATGCGCCGGCCAACACCGGCGGTGCTTCGACCAGCGTTGCCGCCCTCGCCAGCGGCGGGTTCGTGGTCACCTGGGGCAGCTCCCACAGTGGGGTGTTGGGCGGCAGCGGTTACGATGTGTTCATGCAGCAGTTTGATGCCACGGGCGTCAAGATCGACGGCGCACGCCTGGTCAACACCACCACGGCCAGTACCCAGTACGTTCCGGATATCGCCGCGCTGACCGGTGAAAATTTCGTCATCGCCTGGCAGGGTTACAACCAGGAGCGAGGTACCGCCAACTCCTACGGTGTGTTCCACCAATTGTTCGGCACGGCGGGAAGCATTACCCAAGGCGCGGCGCCGGTGATCACCGATGTGACCGCCAGCGTCACCTTTGCCGAAAACCTGGTCAATGCGACGCCGCAAATCATCGACAGCGGGATCAGCGTCACCGACAGCGATTCGCCCAACTTCGACGGCGGGCGTTTGTGGGTCAGCGTCATCTCCGGATACGGCGATGTGTTGCAATCGCAATTGCCGGATACCCTGGTCGCGCAAGACCAACTCGGCATACGCAACCAAGGGACGGGCGCGGGTCAGGTGGGCGTGTCGGGTGGCAATGTCAGCTACGGTGGCGTCACCATCGGTACGGTGATCGCCACCGGTAGCAACGGCGCCGATCTGGTGGTGCAATTCAACATCAACGCCAGTGCACAGGCGGTCGAGGCGGTGATCGAGAATCTCACCTACGCCAACAGTTCATCGGCGCCGGTGGCCAGCCGCACGATCAGTATCAGCGTCAGCGATGGCGATGGGTCGACCAGCGTGCCGCGCATCGTGCAAATCAATGTCACGCCCGAGTTTGACGGCGCGCGTTCCTTGTTCGACAACGAAATCGTCAACACCTATCGTCCTGACACGCAGGACAACGCGGCCATGGCGCGTCTGTCCGACGGTGGCTATGTCACCGTCTGGCAATCCAATTCGCAGGATGGCTGGAGCAACGGCGTCCACGGGCAACGTTACGATGCCAAAGGCGTTCCCGTTGGCAGCGAGTTTCAGATCAATACCTATACCCCAGGCCAACAGTACGAGCCCACCGTCGCCGGATTGAACGGCGGTGGCTTCGTGGTGGCCTGGCGTTCCGACGGACAGGACGGCAGCGGCGCGGGCGTCTATGCGCAACGCTTCGATGCCAACGGTGTGCCGGTGGGCAACGAGTTTCTGGTCAATAGCACGACCAGCAGCAACCAATATCAGCCGACCCTCATCGGCACGGCGGATGGCGGCTTCGTCGTCGCGTGGTACCACGATTCCGTGAACGTGGGCGGCGAGTATTACGACATATTCTTCCAGCGCTACAACGCCAGCGGCGTGGCGCAGGGTGGCGAGACCCGGGGTAATCCCACTGGCTTGGGGACCGTCGCGCAGAGCGAGCCGAGCCTGGCGGCGTTGAGCGGCGGTGGGTTTGTCTTGACCTGGACCGACCAGTCGACCGACGGCAGCGGTAACGGCGTGTTCGCGCAACGGTTCAATGCCAACGGCACGACGGCGGGCAGCTCGTTCCAGGTCAATACCTTTACCACCGGTGACCAGTCCGATTCACATGTCGTGGGCTTGACCGGCGGCGGCTTTGTCGTTGTCTGGCGCTCCACCGGACAGGACGGCGGCGGCAGCTACGGCGTGTTCGGGCAGATCTACAACAGCGCCGGTGTGGCCGTGGGCGGTGAGTTCCGGGTCAACACGGAGACGGCGGGTAATGAATACGAACCGACGGTCACCGCCCTGTCGCACGGCGGGTTCGCGGTGGCGTGGAATGATGATGGTCGCATCAGGGCGCAGCAGTTCGATGCGAATGGATTGCGCCTGGATGGGCCCGCGCTGATCGATACGCACGACGCCAACGGCTCTGGCTCCGCGCCGGTGGTGCTGGGGCTCGCCAATGGCGCCTTCGTCGTCAGCTGGACCGACTACGACTACGCGGCGAGTGGTGGGGACAACACCTATCAGATATTCCAGCAGCTTTATGGCAATCCCGCGGACTTCGTGCGCCAAGCCAACCCGCTGCTGGTCGATGTGGCGCCCAGCGTCACGTTTGCCGAGAACACCGTCAATGCCACGCCGCAGTTGATCGATCCCGGGGTCGGCCTGTTCGACGCTGATTCGGCCAACTTCGACGGCGGCCTGCTCGAAGTCAATTACCTGACCGACTATGGTGCGCAGGATCAGTTGGGCTTGCAGGGTCTGGATAACCAGGATCAGCTTGGCATCCGCAATGAGGGAAGCGGAGCGGGGCAGGTCGGTGTTTCCGGTAACACGGTGAGTTTTGCCGGCGTGGCCATCGGCACGATCCTCAGTAATGGCGCCAACGGCGACAAGTTGACCGTACAGTTCAACACCAACGCCACACCCGATGCCGTCGAGCAGCTGATCGAGAACCTCACTTACGCCAATACCGTATCGAACCCGATCGCCAGCCGCACGATATCGATACGGGTGAGCGATGGCGACGGTGGGGCGAGCGATGCGCGCTCGGTGCAGATCAACGTGACGCCGCAAACCGACGGTGCGGTACCGTTGGGTGCCGAGCGCATCGTTAACAGTGCCCGTGCTGGCCAGCAGGTTGATCCAGCGGTGGCGCGTCTGTCGGACGGCGGCTACGTCGTCGTCTGGGTCGATCAAAACGGCAACGACGGTGCGTCGTATGGCGTTTATGGTCAGCGCTACGACGCCAACGACAACGCCGTCGGCCCTGAATTCCGGGCCAACTCGTTTACCACCGGTGCGCAATATGAAACGCAGGTCGCCGGTCTGAGCGGCGGTGGCTTCGTGGTCATCTGGCGTTCCGACGGTCAGGACGGCAGCGGCGCGGGGGTCTACGCGCAGCGTTATCTGGCCAACGGTTCAGCCGTCGGACCCGAGTTCCGGGTCAATACCACGACCGCGTCCAATCAGTACATGCCGGATATCACCGCGACGACCAATGGTGGGTTTGTGGTGACGTGGTATCACGACGGAGGCAGCGCGGGGAATACGGAATTCTATGATGTCTTTTTCCAACGCTATGACGCGAGTGGCGTGACGATCGGGCCGGAGACGCGGGCGAATCCCGCCGGACTTGGCTTCACCGCGCAGTATCAACCGGGTATCGCCTGGAATACCGATGGCTCGGGTTTCGTCGTGGTCTGGCGTGACGATGCGGGAGACGGTAACGGCGCCGGTGTTTTCGGCCAACGCTTCGACGCCAGCGGGGCGACGCTGGGCGGGCGTTTCCAGATCAACGCCTACACCAACAGCACCCAGGAGCACCCGTCGGTGGCCGCGCTCAAGGGCGGCGGCTTCATCGTCGTCTGGGAGTCGGAAGGCCAGGATCTGAGCGGCACCGGGATTTACGCGCAACGCTACGATGCCGCGGGCGTCAAAGTGGGCGCCGAGTTCCGCGTCAATACCACCATCAACAGCACCCAGAACGACCCGCGTGTCGCGGCGCTGGAAAACGGCGGCTGGGTGGTGACCTGGGCGGATGCCAACGGCACCGACGGCAGCGGCTGGGGCGTGATGATGCAGCAGTACAACGCCGCCGGCCAGGCGGTCGACCACGAGACGGTGGTCAATACCTATCGTTACTCGACGCAGAACAATCCCGCCATCGCCAGCATGGCCGACGGCGGCTTCGTGGTTGCCTACTCCGGCCATATCGCGTCCTGGGATGCCAATAGCGACGGACTGCCGGACGGCGGCAACGATACGCAGGAAATCCGTTTGCAGCGTTTCAGCAATACGGCGCCGACGATCAGTGACGTGGCGCTCACCACCAACGAAGAACAGTTGACGACGCTGAGCTATGCGTTCTTCTCCGCGGGCTTCAACGATCCGGACGGCCAACCGCTGGTGGCGGTCCGGATCACCACCTTGCCCGGCGAAGGCGTGTTGCGGCTGAACAACATTCCGGTTGCGATCAACCAGGAAATCCAGGCGGCCGATCTGCAAGCCGGATTGCTCACCTATCAAGGCAACCTCGATTACTTCGGGCTCGACCAATTCCGCTGGACGGGTTCGGACGGCATCGCGTTCGCGGCGACGCCGGTGTTCACCAACATCACGATCCAGAACGTCAACGACGGGCCGCGGCTTGAAGCGGGTAACAACGGGAACTCCAGTGAAGGGGCTTTCTTCACCCGCACCATTACCCTGGACGATCCCGATCCGGAAGGTCATCAACTGACCATCGACTGGGGCGATGGTACGGCGCCGCAGGTTCTCGCCGTTGGTAATACGCCTACGCACAACATCGGTCACACGTATTACGAAAACGCGACGTATGCTGTCACGGTAACGGCCAATGATCAGCAAGGTCAGCCGAACAGCATCGAGGTTGACAGCTTCCAAGTGGTCGTGGCCAACGCTGCTCCCACGATTTCGCTCAGCGGTAATCTGACGGTGGTGCAGGGCAACGTTTATACGCTGGACCTGGGGGATCCGGTGGATCCGGCCAACTTCGGCGGTCCGATTCGGGATACGGTGACCGAATATCGCATCAATTGGGGTGACGGCACGCCGCAGGAAATTTACAATGCCGCGGCCTTGCCGGCGAACGGCATTCTCACGCACACTTATGGCGCCGCCGGGCCGCAAACCATAAACGTCACGCTGGTGGACGAAGACGGCGTGCATGCCAACGCCGGCAGTAAATCCATCACCGTCGCGCCGCCGGCCGAAGTGTTGACCGTCAATGCCGGGGCGGACATCGGCGTGAACGAAGGCGCGTCATTCGCGAAGACGATCACTTTTACCGATCCGACGGATACCAATGCCAACGGCCGTACGTATATCGTGAACTGGGGTGACGGACTGACCAGTACCGGTTCGGTCAGTGCGGGCGTGTTCTCGTTCAACATCGGTCATACTTATGCCGACGGCGCCAACAACTATACGGCCACCGTGACGGTGGACGACGATGGCGCGCAGCAAGGCAGCGACAGCTTTGCCGTCAGCGTCAACAATATTGCGCCGACGGTGTCGATCAGTGGCGCGGGTTCGGTCAACGAAGGCAGTGTTTATAGTGTCAACCTTACCCGCTTCGATCCGGGCAGCGACACCGCGACACAGTACACCGTGCGTTGGGGCGATGGCACGGCGGATACGGTGCTGACGGCGTCCCAACTCGCGGCGCAGTCGGGCAACGTCACGCATACCTACGCAGACGGCAATGCCAGCCGCACCATCACGGTGGATGTGGTGGACGAAGACGGGGCATGGATCGCGGCAGGTTCCCACAATGTCTTCGTCTCCAACGTCGCCCCCACGGCCAGCGTCACCGGCGCGGACGCGGTCAGCGAA
>JAVMKC010000011.1:28671-29929 GCA_031732795.1 Accumulibacter sp.
ACGACGGCGATGGCGGCAGCACCGTGCAGAACAAAGTGGTCAACGTCAATAACGTCGCCCCCACGGCCAGCGTCACCGGCGCGGACGCGGTCAGCGAAGGCAGCGTCTACGCCCTGAGCGTCGGCGCGGTCAGCGACCCGGGTACGGACACCCGTACCGCCTACAGCATCAACTGGGGTGACGGCAACACCGACACCCTGACGGCGGCGCAATGGACGGCCGCGGCGGGCAACTTCACCCACAGCTACGCCGATGGCGGCCCCGGCGGCACGGCGCGCACCATCACCGTGTCGGCGACGGACGAAGACGGCACCTTCACCCTGGGCAGCAAGAGCCTCACGGTGAACAACGTCGCGCCGAGCCTGACGCTCAGCGGCAACGCCAGCAGCAACGAAGGGGCGAGCTACACGCTGAACCTCGTGGCGAGCGACCCGGCAGGAGGCAACGACCCGCTCAGCTACAGTATCAACTGGGGAGACGGCAGCGCGGTGGAAAACCTCACCGCGGCGCAACTGGCGGCGGTGAGCGGCAACGTCACGCACGCCTTCGCCGACGACGAAGACGGCGCGGTCAACAGCACGGCGCGCACCATCGTCGTCACGGCGAACGACGGCGATGGCGGCAGCACCGTGCAGAACAAAGTGGTCAACGTCAATAACGTGGCGCCGATCATTAGCGCCACCGGTGCTTCGAGTACAACGACGGGTGTGCCGTATTCGCTGACGTTGTCCAATTATGTGGATCCGGGCACGGACACTTTGCTGTCGAATGGCATCAGCGTGGATTGGGGTGACGGGACGATGACGACGCACAGCGCGCCTGGCGTGGTCACCCATATCTACACGGTAGCCGGCGCACCGACCATCCGCGTCAGTCTCGCTGACGAGGATGGCTTCTATGCCAACGTGGCCAGCGTTCCGGTGACCGTTGTGCAAGCTGGCGGCGGCAACAATCCGCCGGTGGCCGATGACGAAACGTATGACATGCGCTCGAACGGTGTATTGAACATCGCGGCGCCAGGTGTTTTGGCGGGCGACACGGATGCAGATGGCGACACGGTCGTGGCGACGTCGATCACGGATAACGTCGATCATGGCGCGGTGTTCCTGTTCCCCGACGGACACTTCACTTACACGCCAGACGTCGACTTCGTGGGCGTCGACCACTTCACCTATCGCGTCAGCGATGGCCATGGTGGCACGGACGACGCGGTGGTGACCATCAACGTGCTCAACACCAATCCGGTGGCCGACGACGA
>JAVMKC010000011.1:30029-46380 GCA_031732795.1 Accumulibacter sp.
GTCGTATGACATGCGCTCCAACAGCGTATTGAACATCGCGGCGCCGGGCTTCTTGTTGGGTGACACCGATGCCGATGGTGACACGGTGGTGGCGACGCTAATCACTGACAACGTGGATCACGGCACGCTGACGGCGTTCCCCGATGGGCACTTCACTTATACCCCGAATACCGACTTTGTGGGCGTGGATAGCTTCACCTACCGCATCAGTGACGGCCATGGCGGCACTGACGAAGGCGTGGTAACCATCGACGTCACCAACACCAATCCGGTGGCCGACGACGAGTCGTATGACATGCGCTCCAACAGCGTATTGAACATCGCGGCGCCGGGCTTCTTGCTGGGCGACATCGATGCCGATGGTGACACGGTGGTGGCGACGCTAATCGCTGACAACGTGGATCACGGCACGCTGACGGCGTTCCCCGACGGGCACTTCACTTATACCCCGAATACCGACTTTGTGGGTGTGGATAGCTTTACCTACCGCGTCAGTGATGGCCATGGCGGCACCGACGAAGGTGTGGTAACCATTCACGTCACCAATACCAATCCGGTGGCGGATGACGACAGTTACGCGGTGCAAACGGGTCATGTGCTGAGCATTGCGGCGCCAGGCTTTTTGGCGGGCGACACGGATGCTGACGGCGACACAGTGGTGGCGACGCAAATTGTGGACACCGTGGATCACGGCACGCTGTCGGCCTTCCCTGACGGGCACTTCACCTATACGCCGAACCTGGGTTTTGTCGGGGTGGATAGTTTCATCTACCGTATCAGCGATAACCATGGCGGCTTTGACGACGCCACGGTGTCGATACAGGTCACAGCGGCGAACCAGATCGTCACCCTCGGCAACGCTCCGGTACGCGAAACCGGTACCAACAAGGAATGGACGCTGGCATGGACCAACTCGCATGTGGGTATTGTGCACAAGGCGGATTACACCAATGCCTCGGAAGCATATACGTCGGTCAAGTTCACCGGCGCGTTGCCGAATTTGCTGTCGGGTAACGATATCTACGCCGGTGATCTGGGTGTCAGTGGCCAATCCGAGGCGACCAGCAGCGTGCGGCAGGAAATCGATGGCAAGGAGTCCTTACGTTTTAACCTGGATCAAGGTGCGCATGAGCTCACGCTGTTCTTGAACCGCTTCTTCTCGCAAGACGATGGCAGCGGGTTTGTCGAAAGCGGCCGTGTGCGCTTGCTCGACGCTAGTGGTACCGTGGTAGGCGAGCAGGTGTTCCGCGCCGATAATCTCGCTGGTACCAAACAAGTCACGGTGAATTCAACCACGGCGTTTACCGCGGTTGAAATCAACGCAGGCGCGTACGACGGCAGCAACTTCAAGTTTGGCGCCTACGCCAATCCGGATGGAAGCTTCGGCGCGCTGGTGACGACGGATGCCGGCGGCGTGAAACACGGCAGCGATTTCATTGTCGATGCGGTGGAGTTCCAGTTACCGGTTCTCGGCGTGCCGCTGTGATGTCGCGCTAGTGGATGAGAGCAATCGACACTTCGGCAGCGCTGTGCGCCGGAGTGTCGAAGAACTTTACAGAGCGCACCGTTATTTTTCCAACTATCGAATATTAGGAATTAATTTTTTTGGCACTTTTTTTGCTTTTGATAACGCAGAAGCAGGCGGGGTCGCCGCATCGATAATCTGTTTGATTGGAGTCTGATATGAACATCCGTGCTGGATTGGTTAAGGCAGCGACGAGCATTGCCGCGGGATTGACGTTCTTGGCCCCGGCGCACGCGCTTGCTGAGGTGCTGTGGTCGGCGGTGCCGCCGTCCACCAATTTATCCCGCGGTGTGCAGGCGGACGCGTCGAACGGCAGCCCCTTGTCTCAATCGTTGTCACCGCTGGCGGGCCCCGTCGTCATTAGCAAAATCACCTGGTGGGGTTTCTATCAGGACAGCAATGGTGACCCGTTGGCCGACAACACGCCTCCTTATGCCGACGATTTCGTGGTGACCTTCGGCTCCGGTGTGCCGGTGTCGGCGGCGAACGTGACCAAATCCCTCGATCCCATCGGTGGCGGTAAGCTGCTCACGCAGTATGAGCTATCCGGCCTCGCCCTGGCGTTTGCCGCGGCGCCCACGACCCTGGACATCATCAACAACTTCAACGACGGCAATGGCAACAACCTCGCCGACGCAACATGGTTTTGGCAAGGTACAGAGAGGCTCTCGCGCGCCTACGTCATCGAGGGTGAGCGTGCGAATCAGGTTCCCGAGCCAGTATCGCTGATGTTGCTGGCCCTGGGTTTGGTCAGCCTGAGCATGGTGCAACGGCAACGGAATAAGCGCGCGTTAAGCGCGTTAGCGATCACGCGTCGTTAGCCGTTTCCCGCGGGTGGCTGGCTGGGTTCGGGGACTTTCCCACGGTTTTCCAGGCTGATCCGACCCCCCCCTTACCCGCCCGCACAAAGGCACTCCGCTCGCCAGGACGGATCGAGCGCAACACCGTGGTGGGGATCGGATGCTCGGCTGAGCATGAAGCTTGATCCGCCACGTCGTTTTTCACGGCAAGCGCCTCATCAGGGACCCCGATCATCGCTCCGGTTCAATAAACGGGTTCGCCGGTCGACTCTTCGCGTTGCTGCAATGCCCACATCTGGGCGTAGTGGCCGGCTGTTTCAAGAAGTTGAGCGTGTGAGCCGCGTTCGACGATCCGCCCGCCGTCCATGACCAGAATCTGGTCGGCGTTGACGATGGTCGACAGCCGATGGGCGATGACCAGCGTCGTTCGGCCGCGGGCGGCGTTGTCCAGGCTGGCTTGGATGGCCTGTTCGGTTTTGGAGTCCAGCGCGGAGGTGGCTTCGTCGAAAATCAGCACGGCCGGGTTTTTGAGCAGAGCGCGGGCAATCGCCACACGCTGTTTTTCGCCGCCGGAGAGTTTGAGCCCCCGTTCGCCGACCATCGTCCGGTAGCCGTCGGGTAACAGGTCGATGAAAGCGCGTAGTTGCGCGGCTTCCGCGGCGGCGATGACCTCCTCTTGGCTGGCGCCGGGGCGTCCGTACTCGATGTTGTAGTCAATGGTGTCGTTGAACAGCACGGTGTCCTGCGGAACGATGCCGATCGCGGCGCGCAGGCTGGTTTGCGTCAGTTGCCGGAGGTCAATGCCGTTGATGCGGATTTCGCCGCCGCTGACGTCATAAAAGCGGTACAGCAGACGCGCCAGGGTCGATTTTCCGGAACCGGATTCGCCGACCACGGCTACCGTCTGCCCGGCGGGAATGGCGAAGTCGACGCCGTGGAGAATCTGTCGATTGGCTTCATACGAGAAATCGACCGCCGCGAAACGGATGTCGACCGGGCCGTCGGGACGGGTGATCGCATCCGGCGCGTCGGCGACTTCCCGGTTGACCGCCAGTAAATCGAACATTCGCTCGATATCGGTCATCGACTGGCGGATTTCCCGATAAACGACCCCCAGAAAATTCAGCGGCATGTACAACTGGATCAGGAAGGCGTTGACCAGTACCAGATCGCCGAGGGTCATCCGGCCATCGACGACGCCGCTGGCCGCTCGCCACATCATCGCCGTCACCCCGCCGGCGATGATCAACTGCTGACCGAGATTGAGCCAGGACAGTGACAACTGGCTCTTGGTCGCCGCGTCTTCCCATTTGCCGAGTTGCTCGTCGTAACGCCGTGCTTCGTAAGCCTCGTTGTTGAAATATTTGACGGTTTCGTAATTGAGCAGCGCGTCCACCGCCCGGGTATTGGCCGCGGAATCGCTTTCATTGACCTGGCGCCGGATGCCGATTCGCCAGTCGCTGACCTTGACGGTGAACACCACGTAGGCGATCAGTGACAGCACGGTGATCAGGACGAAAGTGTGGTCGTATTTGACCAACAGAATCGACAGCACGAGTCCGATTTCGACCAGCGTCGGCAGGATCGAATACAAGGTGAAGCTGATCAAGGTCGAAATCGACCTTGTGCCGCGCTCGATGTCGCGCGAGACACCGCCGGTCTGCCGCTGCAGATGAAAGCGCAACGATAGTTCGTGCAGATGGCGAAAGACTTCCAGTGCCAGGCGACGCACGGCGTGCTGCGTGACACGAGCAAACAACACTTCACGCAATTCGGTGAATAGCGACGTCGAAAAGCGCAGCAGACCGTAAAGCACCAGCAGCAGTGTCGGCAGCACCAACAGCCGTTGTTCGCCGTTCAGCGAATCGATCATGTCCTTGAAAACCAGCGGCACGGCAACATTGGCGGCTTTGGCGGCAAAGAGACAGCTCAAAGCGAGCAGTACTCGCCACTTGTATTGCCACAGATAAGGCAGCAGTTTGTTCAGGGTCGGCCAGAAGTGATTGTCGGCAGCCGGGGAGGTGGCCAGCGGGCGGGAAGAAGCGTAACGACGCATGCGGTTTTCGAAATCGAGAGGACGAGGGTGGCAGTATGCCTTGTCCGGCGGGCTGCGGAGCAGTCTCCGAGACCGATCGCGCGCAAAGCGCATCCCGACCGGTTCGGCAGCGGCAATTCTCCAGCTTGCCAGCCCACGGCCGGCGGCGTATCCTTCAAGCCTTGTTCGATCAAGGTTCCCCGTCGTGCTGCCGTGCGGCGGGGTGAAACGGGAAGTCCGGTGCAACTGATGTGACCCATCAGCGAGTCCGGCGCAGCCCCCGCTGCTGTAAGCCTGACGAATCTGCCACTACGCCACTGCGCTTGCGCGGGAAGGTGGGCCGAGGAGGACGAAGGCGAGCCAGAAGACCGGCCTGATCGATTGTTTGGCATGACCTCGGGGATGAGGTTCGGCCGGCGATCAGATGCGTGTGCCTGGGTCTGTCACGAAGGTGGTTCCGCCAGTTCTTGCCGCGCGTCGTTCTCCCGTTCCGTTGATCTCCTGTGGTTGTGCCGAGGTTTTTGCCGCACTCAACCAGGGAGTTGTCATGCATATCGAACCGGGTTTCGTTTCCTCCGCCAAAATTTTTGCCGCCAATGCCACGGCCATCGCGCTGTTGGCCAGCCAGGGTGCTCACCTGATCAGGCGGCCGCCGTTGATCGTCCGCACGGTGCTGGCGTCGATTTTTTTCAGCATTTTCATGCAATTGTTCCACGTGCCGGCCGGCCCGTCCGAGCTGCATTTCGTCGGCGCGATGCCGATTTACCTGGCGCGCGGGTTTATTCCCACGCTGTTCGGTTTTGCCCTCGGTCCGCTGTTGCAGGGCCTGTTGTTCAATCCGGCTGATCTCGTTCATCTTGGTGTCAATGCCTTGTCGCTGATCGTTCCGCTGTGCATGGTTCACGCCACGCTTGGCCGGCGTCTGCAGAATCTCGACGTCAGGACGATCATCAAGCTCGACGCCGCCTATTACAGCGGCGTCACCCTGATGGTCGGCTTCTGGCTGGCGATCGGCGAAGTGGCGACGCCGCTCGCCGCCTGGGCGACTTTCGCCGCCGCCTATGGCGCGCTGGTGATCGTCGAACCGCTGTTCAGCTGGCTGGTGCTCAGGACGCTGGCTCGTGTCAAAGGTCACGCCGCCGTCCGTTTCTGCTTCGACCTGCGCCTCGCCTGACATCATGCCGGGCCAGGTCTGGTTCGTCGGCGCCGGTCCTGGCGACCCCGAACTGATCACCGTCAAGGGTCGTGCCCTGCTCGAAAAGGCCGGCGCGATCCTGTTCGCGGGTTCGCTGGTCGATGTCGCGGCGACACGTTACGCGCGAGCGGACTGTGTCATTCGCGACTCGAAGGACATGACGCTGGAGGAAATGAGCGCATGGCTGCTCGCCGCGGTGGCGCATCACGCTACCGTCGTCCGCCTGCAGACCGGCGATCCCGGCTTGTACGGCGCGCTGATCGAGATGACGCGGCCGCTGACCGCCGCCGGTATCGGCTGGGCCGTGGTGCCGGGAGTCTCGTCGGCGATGGCGGCGATGGCGGCGGCCGGTGAGACGCTGACTCTGCCGGAAGTGACGCAGACGGTGATCCTGACTCGCGTTGCCGGGCGTACGCCGATGCCTGCCGGCGAAGATCTCGCCGCGCTGGCCTCGCACCACACGACGCTGTGCATCTATCTGTCGATCACCTTGCTGCGCGAGGTCCAGCGGGCATTGCGCGCTGCTGGCTGGGCCGAACACGCGCCGGTGCTGATGGACGCCGGACTCGACCATGCGGCGGCAGCGACCCCGGCCGGCGCACGGGTGATCGTCCTGCCGTTCATTCTCAACACCGCCGGCCACGTCAAGGACGACATTCCCGGCGCCGTCGCCGCGGCGCGTCAGCGCCACCCGGACACCGATTTCGTCTGCGCACCACCGCTGGGTCTGGGCCGTGAAATCCTGACCGTCGTCGAGCGTCGCCTCGACGACTCGCTGCGCGCGCTGGCCGTGCCCGATCCGCGCACCACCGGCATCGTCCTGCTCGGCCGTGGTTCGTCCGACAGCGAGGCCAACAGCGAGATGGCCAAGCTCGCGCGCTGGGTGTACGAAGCGCGCGAGCACGATCTGGTCGATATTGCCTTCACCGGCATTACCCACCCGCGCCTCGAACTCGTCGTCCAGCGCCAGGTGCGGCTCGGCATGACCCAGATCGTCGTGCAGCCGGTCTACCTCTTTGCCGGCGTCTTGATCGAGCGCATCGAAGCGCAACTGGCCCGGCTCGAAAAAACCTATCCGCAGATCAGCTTCGCGCACGGCTCGTATTTCGGCTTCGACGACGAAATGTTCGAACTGCTCGAAAAACGCACGATTCAGGCGAGGGACGGCAAAGCCCCGCTCCGGCTGCTCTGCGACGGCTGCCTCTACCGCCAGGCCCACGGTTTCGCGCCTGTGCACGCTCATCACGTGATTCCCCCATGCGACGGACACACTCATGACCCTGCCCACGCCTGACACTCCGGTGACCCTCCACCACACGGCCACCGGCCGGGCGATCGAACGCGATTCTTTCGCCACCATCGATCGCGAAGCCGGGCCACACGCTTACACCGCGGAACAGTGGCCGATCGTCCGCCGGCTGATCCATTCCTCCGGCGACTTCGAATTCAACGGCCTGAGCGAATTCCATCCAGACGCCGTGGACGCCGGTGTTACGGCGGTTATGCGCGGCCAGACGGCGATCGTCGCCGACGTCGGCATGATCGTCGCCGGTCTGTCGAAGACGCAGCTCGCTCACTTCGACATGGTGGCCCACCAGTTCATCGACGATCCGGGGCTGATCGACAAAGCGCGCGCCGAGGGAACGACGATCGCCGTCCAGGCGATGCGCCATGCCCACGCTGCGGGGCTGCTCGACGACGCGCTGATCGGTATCGGCAATGCGCCGACTGCGCTGATCGAGACCATTCGTCTGATCCGTGAAGCCGGCGCGCGGCCGGCGCTGGTGATCGGCATGCCGGTCGGCTTTGTCTCGGCCGCCGAATCGAAAACACTGCTGTCTACGGTGTCCGACGTTCCGTAGCTCACCTGCCGTGGCCGCAAGGGTGGCTCGACGCTGGTGGTCGCGGCGCTGCATGCGTTGATGGCGCTTGCCGAGACCCGGCAACTGTGTCGGACGGCCTGAACGCCATTGATGAACGCCGTCGATAAAATCCGCAAGAGCACGCCGGTTCGCCGACGCGGCGGCCGCACGGGTTTCACGACCGGCGCCTGCTCGGCCGCGGCGGCGAAGGCCGCGGCCTTGGGACTGGTCGGCGGTCGGGTTCCCGAACTCGTCGATTGCCGGCTGGCCAACGGTCGAATCGTTCGCTTCACCGTGGAAGAAGGCCGGGTCGAGGCCGATACGGCGCATGCCGTGGTGGTCAAAGACGCCGGCGACGATCCAGACGCCACCCACGGCGCGCGCTTGACCGCCGACGTGCGACGACTGGCCGGCATGGCCGGCCGGATCACTCTGCGCGGCGGTCCTGGTGTCGGTCTGGTGACGAAGGAAGGGCTCGGACTGCCTCCCGGCGAGGCGGCGATCAACCCGGTACCACGACAGAATATCGCCGACAACGTGCGCGACGCCGTCGCGGGCAGCACGCTGCTCGAACACGACGGTCTCGAGGTGATGATCTCGGTGCCCGGCGGTGAGGAAATGGCCAAAAAGACCCTCAATGCCCGGCTCGGCATTCTCGGCGGCATCTCGATCCTTGGCACCACCGGAATCGTCAAACCCTACTCGACCGCCGCTTTTCGCGCCAGCGTCGTCCAGGGCGTACAGGTCGCGGCGGCGCAGCATCAGTCGGTGGTGGTCTTCACCACCGGCGGCCGGACCGAGAAATGCGCCATGCGCGCCTACCCCGAACTCGCCGAAGCCTGTTTCGTGCAGATGGGCGACTTCGTGAAAGCGGCCTTCGACGCCGCACGGAAATGCGGCATCCGCCGCGTCATCCTCGGAGCGATGGTCGGCAAACTGACCAAGATCGCGCAGGGACTGGCGGTCACGCATGCCTGGCGGCAGGAAATCGATCGTGAGCTGCTGGTCGCCGCGGCGCGTGACGCCGGCGCCACCGCCGAATTGCAGTTGGCGATCGGCGCCGCCGAAACCGGCCGCTTCGCCGCCGAAAAGCTCGCCAGACTCGGGCTGACGGTGCCCTTTCACCGCGCGCTGGCTGTGCGGGCCTGGCGCTCATTACAAGCACGCTATCCCGGCGCCTTCGCGTTGGAAATCCTGGTCTGCGATTTCGCAGGTCAGCCGATCCTGACCCTGGGCGACGACGAGGCGCGCGTCGCTGCTGGAGCGATGAAATGAGCCAATGTCACATCATCGGCGTGCATGGCAACGGCGTCGTCATGCCGGGTAGCTCACCGGAGGACTTTTTCCGCGCGATCGCGCTCGTCATCGGCGCGCCGCACCAACTGCACGGCGTCGCGCGCTGGCTCGGCGAAGCCACCGAAACCCGCGATCCGACGGGACGTTTGGGCGAGGTCGCCGCCTGGGTGCGCGAGGCTCTCGACGGCGAGCGCGCCGTTGCCGTGCTCGCCACCGGTGATCCGCTGTGCTTCGGCATCGCCGGTCCGCTGATCGACGAGCTCGGCCGCGAACGGGTGACGGTCTGGCCTCACCTCTCCAGCCTGCAACTCGCGGCAGCGCGGCTGGGCCTGCCCTGGCAAGGCGCCAGGCTCGTTTCGGTGCATGCGGCCGACTCCGGCGAGTGGGCGCCGGGGGCGCCTCACGACCATGGGCTGACGCCGCTGATCCGCGCCATCGCCCGTCACGACACGCTGCTGTGTCTGACGTCGCCGGCCAACGATCCGGGGCGCATCGCGAGACTGCTGCTCGCTGCCGGACTCGGCGAGACGTTCCGGATCGACGTCGCGGCGCGGCTCGCGTCTCCCGACGAAGCGGTATTTGCCGATCTGACGCCCGCCGAGGTCGCTCGATGCCGCTTTCCGCAACCGAACGTCGTCGCCTTGCGACGCGTACGACCGCGCGCGCGGCGGCCGCTCTTCGGTTACGAGGACGACGAGTACGTCCAGCGGCAACCCGAAAAAGGACTGCTGACCAAACTCGAAGTGCGCGCCGTGTCGCTGGCCAAGCTGCGCCTGACGCCGACGGACATCGTTTGGGACATCGGCGCCGGTGCCGGCACGGTCGGCCTGGAAGCCGCGCGCCTGTGCGTGGACGGCCACGTCTATGCCATCGAGAAAAACGCCGCCGACTGCGCCAACGCCCGCGAAAACGCCCGCCGCCTGGAGGTCTTCAACTACACGCTGGTCGAAGGCCGGGCGCCCGAACACCTCGCCGATTGGCCGGACCCCGACGCGGTGTTCATCGGTGGCTCGGCTGGCGAATTGCCGGCACTGATCGTGCTGGCTCTCTCCCGTTTGAAATCGGGCGGCCGGCTGGTGATGAACTTCGTCACTGTCGAAAACCTGTCCACCGCCACCGCCGTGCTGCAGTTCGTCGGCGCACGCTGGCAAATCGTCCAGTTGTCGGCGGCGCGCAGCCAGCCGATTATCGACCTGCACCGGCTCGCTGCGCAAAACCCGGTGTGGATCGTCATTGCCACCAAGGAGCTCTCATGAATGAAAACATCGGTCGCCTGATCGGCGTTTCCCTCGGCCCCGGCGACCCGGGCTTGATCACCCGGCGCGGCTGGGACGTCCTGAACGGCGACGCGCGCTGGACCTACCCGGTCAAGAAGGTAGCCGAGGACTCCTATGCGCTGGACATCGTGCGGCGCGCCGGGATCGCCGTGCCTGACGATGCGCGGGCACTGGTCTTTCCGATGACCTCCCGCGCCGAGGTGCTGGCCCGCGCCTGGACCGCCGCCGCGATCGACACCGTCGACTTGCTGGCCGGTGGCCGCGACGTTTTGTTTCTGGTCGAAGGCGATGCTTCGACCTATTCGACCTTCGGCCACCTCGCGCGCGCCGTGCGCGCGCTGCAACCGGCGGTGGCGGTCGAGGTCATTCCCGGCGTCAGCTCGTACTGCGCCAGCGCGGCACGCATTGCCCAGCCGATTGCCGAGGCCGACGACACTCTGGCGATCTTTCCGGCCTCGTATGGCGTCGAGGTCATCGACCATCTGCTCGACGAATTCGACACCCTGGTCCTGCTGAAAGTGAAACCGATGCTCGACGGCGTGCTCGACCTGCTGGAAACGCGCGGTTTGGCGCAATACGCGGTCTACATTGAAAAAGTCGGTACGCCGGAGGAACGCGTGGTTGATGACGTGCTGACGCTGCGCGGCGAGACGGTTCCCTATCTGTCGCTGATGCTGCTCAAGAACCCCGAGCGCGCCAAGCCGCTGCTGCACCGAGGCTGCCGCGGCATGACCGGGATGGTCGCCGAATCGGCATGACAAGCGTTCTGCCTTTCGCCCATCAGCGGATCGCCGTCGTCGCCATCACGCGCAACGGCATCCGCCAGGCCGGTCGCGTCGTCGCGGCCTTGCCGGGAGCGCGGCTGTTCGCGCCGGAAAAATTCCGCGCCGAGGCACATGCCGCTGCCCCGGACCTCGCCGTCTGTTTCGCCGGCAAAACCAGCGACCAGATTCCGGCGTTGTTCGCCAGCTACGCGGCGCTGATCTGCCTCGTTTCACTGGGCGCCGTGGTTCGCCTGATCGCGCCATCCCTCAAAGGCAAGGAAACCGACCCGGCGGTGGTCGTGCTCGACGAAGGCGGCCGCTTCGCCATTCCCGTGCTTTCGGGCCATATCGGCGGCGCCAACGCGCTCGCCGGGCGGCTGGCCGAAACGCTCGGCATGACAGCGGTCTATACCACCGCCTCTGACAGCCGTGGGACGCTGGCGGTCGACCTGCTCGGCCGCGAGTTCGGCTGGCGCATCGTGGCGCCCAAGCCAAACCTGATACGCGCCGCCGCCGCCGTGGTCAATGACGAAGCCGTGGCCATCGTCCAGGAAGCCGGGGAAACGAACGGGTGGACGCGCGACACGGCGCTGCCGGCCAACCTGACGCTGTTCGAGCGCCTCGAAGACCTCGCGCCGGACGATTTCGCCGCGGTGCTGTGGATCAGCAGACGCCCGTTGCCTGCCGCCGCCACGGAACTGACCGACAAACTCGTCATTTACCGTCCGCCGCTGATGCTTGCCTTGGGTCTGGGCTGCGACCGCGATACTCCGGTGGCGACGATTGCCGCGGCGGTGGACGGGGCCTTGACCGAGCTCGCGGCGTGCTTTCCCGACACCCCGCTGCGCGTCGCGGCAGCGGCGAGCATCGATCTCAAGGCCGACGAGGCCGGTCTGCTGGCGCTCGCCGCCGAACGGGGCTGGCCGATCCGCTTTCATCCGGCGGCACGGCTCGCCGAAGTGGCCGTGCCCAATCCGTCGCCCACCGTTCTTCGGCACACCGGTACGCCCTCGGTCGCCGAGGCGGCGGCGCTGCTCGCGGCCGGCGCCGATGCGCCGGCGCCGGGCGCTGAACTTTTGATCGAAAAATTCCGGTACCGCGGCTCCGATGGCCGCAACGCCACCGTCTCCATTGCCCGAATGCGCTCATGACCTCTCCTGGAAAAATCTCCCTCGTCGGCCTGGGCCCCGGCAGCCCCGAACATCTGACGCCCGCGGCGCGCCAAGCCATTCTCGATGCCGAGACGGTGATCGGTTACGCCACCTACCTCAAGCTCATCGAACCGCTGCTCGCCGGCAAGGAAGTGATCAAAAAGCCGATGACCGAGGAGATCGACCGCGCCATCGAGGCCCTGGACCGCGCCCGCGCCGGCAAGAAGGTGGCGTTGGTTTCTTCGGGCGACCCCGGCGTCTACGGTATGGCCGGACCGGCTTATGAGGTGCTTTTCGAAGCCGGCTGGACGGGCGAAGCGGAATTCGACGTCGAAGTCATTCCCGGCGCCTCGGCACTCAACAGTTGTGCGGCACTGGTCGGCGCGCCGCTGACCCACGATTTCTGCGCCATCTCGCTCTCCGATTTGCTGACGCCCTGGCCGGTGATCGCGCGCCGGCTCGACGCCGCTGCCCAAGCCGACTTCGTCGTCGCGCTCTACAACCCGAAAAGCGGACGTCGTAGCCAGCAGATCGTGCATGCTCAAGCGCTCTTCCTCGCGCACCGCGATCCGCAGACCCCGGTGGCGATCGTCAAATCGGCCTACCGCGCCAAACAGCAAATCGAACTGACCACGCTCGCGCGGCTGGCCGACGCGGAGATCGGCATGCTGTCTACGGTGCTGATCGGCAACAGCACGACCTTCGTCCGCGCCGGACGGATGGTGACGCCGCGCGGCTACGCCAACAAATACGACGTCGGCAGCGGCGAAGCCTGCCCGGGCGAACGGCGCGGCCGTTCGTTGTCGACCGGACTCGATGGTTTCATGACGGCACTGCGCCAGGCCGAAGAGCCGACGTCGACGCTGGCCGAGCGATTCGGCCTGCCGGCAAGTTACATCGAACGACTGCTCGCCGATCCGGCGGCCCATTCCCATTGAACGATGCGTAGCGCCAACACCTGCCCGGGAACCGTTTTTCTGGTCGGCGCCGGTCCCGGCGACCCCGATTTGCTGACTCTGCGCGCCGCGCGCCTGCTCGCTGAAGCCGATGTCGTCGTTTATGATCGCTTGGTCAGCCCGGAAATCCTCGCCCTGATTCCCCCGGCGACCGAACGGGTTTATGCCGGCAAGCAGGCGTCACGGCACACGCTGCCGCAGCCGGAAATCAACCGCCGGCTGATCGAACTGGCCGGGCGCTACCGGAAAGTGCTGCGCCTCAAGGGTGGCGATCCCTTCATTTTCGGCCGCGGAGGCGAAGAACTGGCCGCGCTGGTCGCTGCCGGTATTCCGTTCGCCGTCGTTCCCGGCATCACGGCCGGTGTCGGCTGCGCCGCCAGCACCGGTATCCCATTGACCCACCGCGACTTCGCCAGTGTCGTCAGCTTCGTCACCGGTCACCGTCAGCACGAGGCGCTCGACCTCGACTGGCCCGCGTTGGCGCGCCATGGCCAGACGCTGGTCTTCTACATGGGCGCCCGCGAACTGCCTGAGATCTGCCGCCGACTGATTGCCCATGGCCTGCCGGAGACCACGCCTCTGGCGGTCATTCAGCAGGGCACGACCCCACGTCAGCAAGTCGTCGAATCGACGCTGGCCGCCGCCGAGCGGCATAATCCGCTGCCGGATGCCACCGAGACCGGCCTGATCATCGTCGGTGAGGTGGTCGGCTTGCGTCGTCGGCTGGTCCCCACGACCGTGGACACCTTGACGACATGATGCCTGTCCTCGAAACCTTGCAATTACCGCTTTGCGCCGTGCTCGCCGTCTGGCTCGACCGCCTGCTCGGCGAGCCGTCCCGCTGCCATCCGCTGGTCGGCTTCGGCCGGCTGGCCCAGTGGATCGAGACGGCATTGCGCCGTTTGCCGGGCCCCGCGCACGAGGTCGGCGACGTGTCGCTGCCGGCGGGTGCCGATTCGGCCGCGGATGAGCGCAACGACCGGGCGTCCCGCGCGCAAAAAAATGCCGGCATTGCCGCCTGGGCACTGGCCGTCTTGCCGTTCACCGCCTTGGCGCTGGTGCTGCGCCAAGGTGGGCCGATCGGGCTGACGGCGGCGGTCGACGTCGTCCTGCTTTATTTCGCGCTCGGCGCGCAAAGCCTGCATGAGCACGTCGAACGTGTCGCCTCGGCGCTGACCGCCGGCGACCTGCCGGGCGCGCGCCAAGCCGTCGGCTGCATCGTCTCGCGCGAGACGGCGGCGCTCGACGAAAACGCGGTTGCCCGCGCGGCGGTCGAATCGGCGTTGGAAAACGGCAACGATGCGATATTCGGCGCGCTGTTCTGGTTTGCCGTGCTTGGTGGGCCGGGAGCGCTGCTGTTTCGCCTCGCCAACACGCTCGACGCGATGTGGGGCTACCGCAATCAACGTTACCGGCATTTCGGCTGGGCGGCGGCGCGGCTCGACGACCTGCTCGGCTACCTGCCGGCGCGCCTGTGCGCGTTGAGCTACGCGGCACTGGGCCGTGCGCGGCTGGCGCTGGTCTGTTGGCGCGAACAGGCGCCGCGTTGGGACAGCCCGAACGCCGGCCCGGTGATGGCCGCCGGCGCGGGCAGCCTTGGCGTCCGCCTCGGCGGAGCGTCGGTCTATCACGGCCAGCGCGAGGATCGTCCGCTACTCGGCCGTGGCCCGGCGCCGAAACCGGCCGACATTCATCGCGCCTGGCGTCTGGTCCGCGGGAGCATGATCCTCTGGTTGATCGCCGGCTTCGCGCTGGCGCTGCTGATGAGGGAATTGAATGCTTGAGCATGGTGGCCGCCGATGTGCCGCGACTCGCCGATACGGTATTCCGGAGGCCGACTGGCTCGACCTGTCCACCGGCATCAATCCACACGGCTATCCGGTGCCGCCCATTTCCGCCGAAGATTGGCGACGCCTGCCCGAGGACGACGATGGCTTGCTCGACGCTGCCACCGGGTACTACGGCACCCCGTACTTGGTGGCGCTGTCCGGCTCGCAATCCGCCATTCAGACGCTGCCCTGGTTGCTGCCGCAAGGCCGCGTCGCCGTGCTTGCGCCGACCTACGCCGAGCACCCCTATCACTGGCGAAACGCCGGCCATGCGGTCAGCCGCTTCGCGGCGCATGAACTGTCGGCGATCAGCGATACCGTCGGCACGGTGCTGCTCTGTCAGCCCAACAACCCCGATGCCACGCGCTTTCCAGCGGACCTCCTGGCCGAGAGCGCCGAGCGCTTGCAAGTGCGAGGCGGCCACCTGATCGTCGACGAGGCTTTCATCGATGCGACGCCCGATGAATCGCTCATCACGCTGGCCGGCGCTCGCCTGCCGACGCTGATCGTGCTGCGATCGCTCGGCAAATTCTTCGGACTGGCTGGCGCCCGTGTCGGCTTCGTCGCCGCGCGGAGCGAGTTGCGCCAAGCGTTGCGCGAGGCGGCTGGCCCCTGGCCGTTGAGCGGGCCGGCGCGGATCGCGGCGCGTCAGGCGCTGGCCAATACCGTCTGGCAGGCGCGGATGCGACGTACCTTGTCCGACAGCAGCACACGCCTGTCCCGGCTGCTGGCACCGCTCGACCCGGCTGGCCAGCGGCGCGTCCAGCCGCTCTTCGTCTGGCTGCCGACGCCGACGGCGAGCGCGCTGGCTGATGCGCTGGCAGGGCAGGGCATTCTGGTCCGGGCATTCGGGGAAACCGGCGCCACCGGTTTGCGATTCGGTCTGCCGGGAGGCGAGGGCGATTGGCAACGTCTCGAGGCCGCACTCCGGACGTTGCCCGGGGTCCCGAAGCCGTCGAATTCACCGGAGCCTGCTGGGGAGATGACATGACGGCACGCGCACTGATGGTGCAAGGCTGCACCTCCGACGCCGGCAAGAGCACGATCGTCGCCGCGCTGTGCCGCATCCTGCGCCGGCGCGGTATCCGCGTCGCGCCGTTCAAGCCGCAGAACATGGCGCTCAACTCGGCAGTGACCGTAGACGGCGGCGAGATCGGCCGCGCGCAGGCTTTGCAGGCGCTCGCCGCTGGCGTCGATGCCCGCATCGATTTCAATCCGGTGCTGCTCAAGCCAAGCGCTGAACGCCAGGCGCAGGTCATCGTTCATGGCCGGGCCGTGGCGAATCTCTCGGCGCGCGACTACCAGGCCTATAAACGAACGGCGATGAACGCGGTGCTCGAATCGTGGGCGCGGTTGAACGCCGAGTTCGATTGCATTCTGGTCGAAGGTGCCGGCAGCCCGGCCGAAGTGAATCTGCGCGCGCGCGACATCGCCAACATGGGTTTCGCCGAGGCCGTCGACATCCCGGTGATCCTGGTCGGTGACATCGACCGCGGTGGCGTGCTGGCGCATCTTTCAGGGACGTTGGACCTGCTGTCGGCGAGCGAACGTGAACGCACTCGGGGGCTGGTGATCAACCGTTTCCGCGACGACCTCGGCCTGTTGCAGCATAAGCGCTAACTTTACATTGATGACATCATCGTCTCACATTGATAACGCCG
>JAVMKC010000012.1:0-45851 GCA_031732795.1 Accumulibacter sp.
GGCAATGGGGCGCAGTATAGCAAAAAACCCACTAATATGTTAGCGCTTATGCCCTGGGCGGCACACTGACCGCCAGCTTCGCCGACGCCAACGCCGGCACCGGCAAACTGGTCACCGCCAGCGGCTACACCCTGGGCGACGGCAGCGGACTCGCCAGCAACTACACCCTGAGCAGCCCCACCGCCACCACCACCGCCAACATCGACCGCAAAGCCCTCACCGTCAGCGGACTCACCGTCGCCGGCAAAACCTAGATCGGAAGAGCGTCGGGTAGGGTCAGCGAGTAGGTCACGGTGGCCACCGGAGCCGTAAACAAAACACTGACCCTGGGCGGCACACTGACCGCCACCTTCGCCGACGCCAACGCCGGCGTCGGCAAACTGGTCACCGCCAGCGGCTACACCCTGGGCGACGGCAGCGGACTCGCCAGCAACTACACCCTGAGCAGCCCCACCGCCACCACCACCGCCAACATCGACCGCAAAGCCCTCACCGTCAGCGGACTCACCGTCGCCGGCAAAACTTACGATGGCACGACGGCCGCCACCATCACCCACGCTGGCAGCATCGCTACCGGCGTTACAGGCGAGACCTTGACCCTGGGCGGCACCCCGACGGCAGCCTTCGCCGACGCCAACGCCGGCATCGGCAAACTGGTCACCGCCAGCGGCTACACCCTGGGCGATGGCAGCGGACTCGCCAGCAACTACACCCTGACCAGCCCCAACGCCACCACCACCGCCGATATTGCCAAAGCGGCGTTGAGGGTGGTCGCCAATCACGAGGCCAAATTTGTTACGCAAGCCGACCCGGCCGGGTATGCCGGTGTAAGTTACCTGGGCTTCGTGAATGGCGAGACGGCCAACGTGCTGGGCGGCAGTCTCACCGTCAGTCGCAGCAATGCCGGCACCGAAATTGCCGGCATCTATCACGGCGTGCTGGTGCCGGCCGGCCTGACGGCCGCGAACTATGAGCTCAGTTACACCGCGGGCGACTTCACCATCGTGCCGTCCAATCAGTTGCTGGTACGCGTCGCCCCGACCAGTACGATCTACGGCACGGATGCCGGCTACGTCGTCAATCATGCGGAATACTGGAATGGCAGCACGGCGGTGAGTCTGTCCGGGATCCATGCCAACGGCGGCAACAATGTGACGATCAGCGATGGCGCCGGTGGCAGCGCCACGTTCACGGTCGCGCCGCAAACCGCGGTGCACGCCGGCAGCGGCAAACTGGCGGCGGGCATTTACTCGCTGGCGTCCAGCGGTGCGGTAACGGAAAACAGTGTCAATTTCAGTGACACGATCACCGTGGTCGGCAGCCACACGGTCACGCCGAAGACGCTGGCCCTGTCGACCAGCGGCGTAGCCAAAGTGTACGACGGCACCACCACCATGACCGGGTTGGCGCTGGCACTGGCCGGTATCGAAGCTGGCGATGCGGTGCAGGCCAGCGGCGTGGGCGCCTTCAACAACGCGCAGGTGAGCCGCGACAGCACCGGCAACGTGCTGGCCGACAAGAGCTACGCGATCAGCGGAATACAGCTTGCCGGCACCGACGCCGGCAACTACCGGTTGACCGGAGCAAGCAGCCTCAGTGGCAATGATGGCCGCATCGACCCGGCAACGCTCTCCGTCACCTACACCGGGCAAAGCAAGGTCTATGACGGCAACACCAGCGCCACGGTTAGCATAAGCGATAACCGCATCGGTGGCGACGTGCCCACCCTTTCCTACAACGCCAATTTCGCCGACAAGAACGTCGGCCTCAACAAACCGATCAGCGTGAGCAACGTGAGTCTGGCCGGTACCCATGCCGGCAACTACACGCTGGCCAGCGCCAGCGGCAGCACCGCGGCCGACATCACGCGGCGCGCATCGGTGATCTGGGTCGGGCCGATGAATGGCGGCAATTGGTTTGATCCGGCCAACTGGGCCGATGGTGCCGTCCCCGATCTGTCGAACGTGTCCGGGGTCGTGATTCCCAACGGCTACACACCGATCTTTGGTCCGACGGTCGTCGCCCCGGCCCAGAGCGGGCCCGTCCATATCGACAGCCTGGGCGTCGGCGGTGGACTGATTCAGACGGACGGCGCGCTGCACATCGGCACCGGTGGCATGACACTGAACAGCCTGATGCAGAGCGGTGGCATCCTCACGATTGCCGGCAACCTGACCATCCACCAGAATTTCAGCCAGAATGGCGCCGGCACCCTCACGGTCCATGGCGACACGCAGATCACCGACACCGTCGGCGGGGTGAGCCTGGGCAATCTGTATGCCCTGGGCACGCTCGATGTGACGAGCACCGGCGGCGACATCACCCAGGCCGGTGGAACGGCGATCCAGGTGGAGGGCGCGACGACGCTGGCGGCCGGCGGTTACGACATCACGGTCAACAACCCGACCAACGATTTCCGCGGCCCGTTCAACGCGTACGGGCGAAACATTCAGGTCGTCGACGGTGTCGGTGGATTGGTCTTCGGTAACGTTTCCGCTACCGGCACGCTCGACGCGACCAGTACTGGCGGCGACATCACCCAGGCCGGTGGCACGGCGATCCAGGTGGAGGGGGCGACGACGCTGGCGGCCGGCGGTTACGACATCACGGTCAACAACCCGGGCAACGATTTCCGCGGTCCGTTCAACGCGTACGGGCGAAACATTCAGGTCACCGACGGTGCCGGCGGATTGGTCTTCGGTAACGTTTCCGCCACCGGCACGCTCGACGCGACCAGTTCCGGCGGCGACATCACCCAGGCCGGTGGCACGGCGATCCAGGTGAATGGCGCGACGACGCTGGCGGCCGGCGGTTACGACATCACGGTCAACAACCCGAACAACGATTTCCGCGGTCCGTTCAACGCGTACGGGCGAAACATTCAGGTCGTCGACGGTGCCGGTGGATTGGTCTTCGGTAACGTTTCCGCTACCGGCACGCTCGACGCGACCAGTACTGGCGGCGACATCACCCAGGCCGGTGGCACGGCGATCCAGGTGGAGGGTGCGACGACGTTGGTGGCTGGCGGTTACGACATCACGGTCAACAATCCGAACAACGATTTCCGCGGTCCGTTCAACGCGTACGGGCGAAACATTCAGGTCGTCGACGGTGTCGGCAATCTGATCCTCGGCAATGTGCTTGCGACGGGGAATTTCGATGCCACCAGCACCGACGGTGACATCACTCAGGCGGGCAACACGATGATCCGGGTGGACGGCAGCACAATACTTGACGCACCGAACGGCACGATTGAGTTGAACGCTACGGGGAATGTGTTTGCCGGTGGCCTGAGGCAATTGGCCGGCGCGGGTTCATCGACCGTCGTGCCCCCCCGCCGACGACACCGACGCCGCCGCCAGCACCCGCTCCCGACAGCGCCACCAATCCACCGCCGCTGCAACCCCAAGCGCCAGCAGTTACGGTCGCCGTTACGGAAAACGCGGTGGGAGGAACCACGGTGGCGCCAGTCTCCTCGCCTGGCGGTTCGGGCACAGGTGGCAGCGGGGATACAGGCGTCGCTAGCACCGGTACCGCGAATCCTGGCGGCACACTGAACGTTGCCGGAGGAACGACGGTGGCCCCAGGCGCTTCGTCTGGTGGGTCGGGTACAGGTGGCAGCGGGGATACGGGCGTCGCCGCCGCCGGTACCGCGAGTCCGGGTGTCGCGTTGGACGTCGTCAAAAACACCACGGTCGTCGAAGTCGGACTGATCGCGGTCACCGTGCCGAAAGGCACCGCAACGGCCGGCACCGGTTTCAGCTTCGTGCTGCCGGCGGAACTGCAACAGGCGGCCACCGCGTCGTCCAGCACGATTACCGTGACCTTGGCCAATGGCACCGCTCTGCCCGAATGGCTGCACTTCGATCAGGCGACCCAACGCTTCACCGCGCAGGCGGTACCCGATGGGGCTTTCCCGCTCGAAGTCAGGGTGCGTATCGGCACGCAGCGAACCATCGTCGTGATTTCAGAGCGTTCCAGCCATTGATCGGCCGTCTTTCGCCGGGGATGGGTCGTCATGGTGTCACGACGTCGCTGTCAATTGCGGCGTGGTCCGACGCAGATCAACGGCGCTCGCCTGCCGAGAACGTCCTCGCCGTTCGCAGCGATCGCGCAAATCCGACAGACTCTCCGAGGCAGGGCGTCGCTGCTCTCCGCCTCACGTTGCGCAACAGCGGTGGGGGGCGAAGCTCCGTGTGCAGACAGCGACGCGTCCCCGTCGCCGTTCGTCTACGGCGGGCGGTGCTGACGGACAGCTCGCACCGGAGGCGGCTCGTCGAAAAGTTTGGTCTGCGAAAAGATTGTCCATGCGCACGCGCGACACGGCGGCTGCCACCCAAGGGTCGTGCCCGGATAACGAATGGCTGCGAAAGGAACGGGTTCACACGTCCACGAACGCGCTTACAGGTATAGTCCACCCGCACCGTTGGACCGCTTGCGGCAGCCAACAATTTCTGTAATCCGTATGATCCGTGGAAAGAATGGCTGATCGAATCGTTCGCCCGTCCAAGACGACCGTGCCCACCGGCTGTGGCGCTGAGTCAAGGTTGCGAAATATCCCGTGAAGGAGCGTCAATACGTCACCCGCCGTCAGGCGGAATGGCACGCCTGGGACCGCTGGCTGACGCCGGGCAAAAAGACTGCCGTCAGCGAGACGACGGTCGACTCGATCACCGCCGACGATTTACCGCATCGTTTTCGTCAACTGTGCCACGATTTGGCGCTGGTCCGCGACCGGCAATATTCAGCCGCGTTGGCCGAAGATCTGCATCGCCGGGTGTTGGCCGTCCATCAACGGATTTATGGGGCGGCCCGGCCCGAAGGCAACGCCTTGCGTCGTTTTTTCGGCGGTGAATTACCGGCGCTGGTCCGTGCCGAGTGGCGCTTGGTCACTGCCTCGGCGGTATTGCTGTTCCTGCCCCTGCTGATCATGCTGCTGGCGAGCCAGTTCTGGCCGGATGCGGTGTTTCTGCTGCTGTCGCCGGAGACGGTCGGCGAGATCGAGGCGATGTACTCGCCGACGGCGGAGCACATCGGCCGGGAACGCACGGCGACCAGCGAGTGGGCGATGTGGGCGTTCTATATCGCCAACAATGTGCGCATCGATTTTCAGACCTTCAGTGGCGGCATCGCCTTCGGCTTGGGAACCGTTTTCTACCTGTTCTACAATGGCCTGTATATCGGCTCGGTGGCTGGCCATCTGACGCAGATCGGCTTTACCGACACGTTCTGGGGTTTTGTCGTCGGTCACAGCGCTTTTGAACTGACCGGCGCGGTGCTTTCCGGTGCCGCCGGCATGAAAATCGGTCAGGCGATGCTCGCACCCGGCCGACGTACCCGGCTGGCGGCGCTCAAGGAGAACAGTCGGGTGGCGGTGAAACTGTTGTATGGAGCGGCAACGCTGACTTTTCTCGCCGCATTCATCGAAGCGTTCTGGTCGCCAACGCGCGAAGTATCCCTGGTCGTCAAAGTGGGTGCCGGTGGCGCATTCTGGCTGTTGACCGCCTTTTACCTGGTGTTTGCCGGACGGCCCACGCGTGCGACTTGACGCGATTGCCATTCATTTGCGCCGACGCAGCGCCTGGGAGGCGCTCGACCTCGGCCACGCCATGCTGCGGGACTGGGCGCCACGGTTGTATCGTGCCTGGTTCGCCAGTTACTGGCTGGCTGGCGGCGTGCTCATGCTGCTGCTGTGGGCCTGGCCGGAATATGCCATGATGGTGCTGTGGTGGCTCAAGCCCTTGTTCGACCGGGTCTTGTTATGGGTCTGCAGCCGATCGGCGTTCGGCGAGGACACCCGGATCGCCGACGTCTGGCGTGCCTTGCCAGGTTTTTGTCGTGGTGTGGGCGTGCTGCCGGCGCTGACTTTCCGGCGCCTGAGTCTGGCGCGATCGTTCCTCCTGCCGGTCTGGCAACTCGAGGAACAACGCGGCGATCTGGCGCGCGAGCGCTTCAAACTGCTGTCGCGGCGTTATCGCAGCCATGCGGTGTGGCTGACTTTTTTCTGCGCCAACATGTCGTCGATGCTGATGCTTTCGTTGCTGATCGTGCTGGTCTTGCTGGTGCCAGGCGACAGCGATCTGCTCTCTTCATGGCAATGGTTCGGCAAAGACGTGCCGCGCTGGCAACACCTGGTCGGCAACTTGATGTACATGCTCGCCGAAACGGTGGTCGAACCCTTGTACGTCGCGTCAGGGTTTTCGCTTTATCTGAACCGCCGCAGCGAACTCGAAGCCTGGGATGTCGAACTGGGTTTGCGCGGGTTGGCGGAACGGCGGGCTGCCGCGGATACGAAGACAAAGCCCACAGCGGCGACGCTCGTGCTTGCCGTGCTTGCCGTGCTTGCCGTGCTCGCCGTGCTGATGCTCGCGCCACTGACGCTGCCGGAAGCCCATGCCGCGGCGGCGAATGAAGCTTGCCAGACGACGCGAGGATGTGAACCGCCGCCAGCGGCGGAGGGTAATGAAACGGCCCAGCCGGAGGATCCGTCCGACGACCAACCGGAAGAAGCATCGCCGGAAGACGGTGCCGCTGTCGCCAACGAGCCGTCCTCCGACACTTTACGGCCGACCACCCCGAGCAAGGTGGCGATCCAGGCGGTGCTCGCCGACCCGGTTTTCGGCCGAGTGACACAGGATTGGCGCTGGCGCTGGCGACCGTTCGAAAACAATCTGCCGACGGTCGAAGGCGGCTGGCTCGAGGCCTTGGGACAGGCGTACCGCGATTTTTCCGAAGGCGTGCAGCGGGTTTTCGAAGTGATCGCCGAAATTCTCCGTGGCATGTTGTGGCTGGTCGGTGCCCTGATTTTCCTGGCGGTAGTCTGGCTGGCGATCCGCTATCGTCATTTGTTCGCCGAGGGGAGCGCTTCCCGGCAATCGGCGCCGGATTTCCTTTTCGGGCTCGACCTGCGTCCGGGTTCTCTGCCGCCGGACATTCTCGCCGCGGTGCAGGCCTGCCTCGCCGAAGGGA
Organism: Accumulibacter sp.; assembly: GCA_031732795.1. Taxonomy (GTDB): domain Bacteria; phylum Pseudomonadota; class Gammaproteobacteria; order Burkholderiales; family Rhodocyclaceae; genus Accumulibacter. Next base: position 6,970 of record JAVMKC010000012.1, read on the forward strand.
GAACCGTCGACGCCTTGAGCCTGCTCTATCGCGGCGCCCTGGTCGCCCTGATCGACGGCCGACAGATCGAATTCCGGGTCGGCGATACCGAGAACGATTGCCTGCAACGCGTCGTCGGCTGGGTTCCCGAAGAAACGCAACACTGTTTGAGTGAAATCGTCGCCGCCTGGTGTCTGGCCGCCTATGGCCGGCAACCGGTCGCCAGCCAACAGGTCGCGGCCCTGGCGGCGGCATGGCAGCGCTGCTTCGCGCCGGCGGAGCTCCGGCGATGAATCGTCGTTGGCTGATCTGGGGAATCGTCGCCCTGCTGGCGCTGCTGACCCTGGCCAGTGGGCTGGCGACGCGGCTGGAGCGTGAATCGGTGCCGGTGCACGAGCCTCCGCAGGCTGCGGCGCGGCGCAATCCCTATCTGGCGCTCGAACGGTTTACCGAGCGGATGGGCGGCACGCTGACCCGCCGCTCGGACGCCAGCGTCCTCGACCGTTTGCCGGCGGGTGGCACGGTGCTGCTCGATCGGCAGCGTGCGCACTGGTTGCCGGCCGACCGCCTGCGCAATCTGCTGGCCTGGGTCGAAGACGGCGGGTATCTGCTGGTCGTTGCCGAACGCCCGGGTGTCGAGGATCCGCTGCTTGACCACTTCGGCATCAGCCGCCTGACGAAGGCGGGTGATCAGCCGGCGGGCCCGCCGCGGATGCTCGAAGTCGACTTGCCGCAAGGACAAGCGCCGTTGCGCGTAGACGCCGCAGGACCGGGACTCCGAGCGGGCAGCCGACCGCCGTCGTGGTCGGCCGGGCGTCCGGGTGCGGGCGCGCAGTGGCTGCACTACGCCATCGGACGCGGCAACCTGACGGTGGCCGTCGGCCTCGACAACCAATTGAGCAACCGTCAGATCGGGGAACTCGATCACGCCGAGCTTTATTGGACCCTGCTCAGCCGCTACGACCATTCGCCGAAACCGCAGGTACTGCTGCTGTCACGGTTGCAGATGCCGGGGCTGTTCGTCTGGTTGTGGGAAAACGCCTGGGCGGCGTGCGTGGCGACAGCGTGTGTGCTGGCGCTGTGGCTGTGGCGGATCATGCCGCGCTTCGGCCCCTGTTATCCCGAAGCGCCACCGGCGCGCCGCGAACTGCGCGAACATCTGGCCGCGGTCGGCCGGTATCTGTGGCGGGCCGGCGCCTTGCCGAGCCTGCTGGTCCCGGTCCGCGAGCATTTCCATACCCGGCTGACGCTACGCCATCCGCGGATTGCCGCCTTGCCCAAGGAGGAACGTCCGGCCGCCTTGGCCGAATTGAGCCGTTTCTCGTCGGCGACGATCACCGCGGCCCTGGAAAGCCGGGCGATCAATCCACACGCTTTCACTGACGTCATGCGTACCCTCGATACCCTGGGACGCGAACTTTGAGACCTCAACCATGACTCATCCCGATCCCACCGCCGCCGTCCCGCTGCCTGAAGAGAAACTGCTGCACTCGCGCCAAATCCTGGAGACGTTGCGCCGCGAAATGGCCAAGGCGGTGATCGGCCAATCGACGGTCATCGACGAAGTGCTGATCGGTCTGCTGGCCGACGCGCATGTGCTGATCGAAGGGGTTCCCGGTCTCGGCAAAACCTTGCTGGTGAAAGCCCTGGCCCGCACTTTCGGTGGCGATACCCGGCGAATCCAGTTCACGCCCGACCTGATGCCATCCGATGTCGTCGGCCATACCCTGTTCGATACGGTGACCGCCCGTTTCGTCACCCGCCAGGGGCCGGTATTCACGCATCTGCTGCTGGCCGACGAAATCAACCGCGCGCCGGCCAAGACGCAATCGGCCTTGCTCGAGGCGATGCAGGAAAAGCAGGTCACTCTGGAAGGTGAAACATCGCTGTTGCCGCGGCCGTTCATGGTCCTGGCGACCCAGAACCCGATCGAACACGAAGGAACCTATCCGCTGCCGGAAGCCCAGTTGGACCGCTTCCTGCTGAAAATCCGCATCGACTACCCGAGCGAGGACGAGGAAGTGGCGCTGACCCGACAGGTGACCTGCGCCAAAACCGGCGCTGACCTGGATGTCGACGCGGTGCAGACCTTGATCGATCCGGCGAGGGTTCTCGAACTGCAGCAGTTGGCGGCCCAGGTCACCGTCGACGACCGGGTGATCGCCTACGCCGTGGCGCTGGTTCGCGCCACCCGGGACGCGCCGGGCATCGCCAGCGGCGCCGGTCCGCGCGGGCCGATCGCCCTGGTGCGCGCTGCACGCGCGCGCGCGCTGCTCGAAGGACGGGGCTTCGCCATGCCAGACGACATCAAGGCCGTCGCCCTACCGGCTTTGCGGCATCGGATCACGCCGGCGGCGGAGGTGGAAATCGAAGGTCTGGGCGCCGACGATCTGCTGCGCGCCTTGTTCGACCGGGTGGCGGCCCCGCGGCTTTGAGAACGCCACAGGTGTCGACTGGACGGCGGCAGGCCATGGCGCGCCGGCTGTGCAAGCCACACGTCGGCATTCGGTACGCCCACCGCTTGGCGCCGCCATGCTGATTCCGGGGCGCCGTTTGGTCTGGACAGCCGTGCTCTGGCTGATGCTGGCCATTGCCGTCGCCTTCCTGCCGGCGCTGCTCGACTGGTGGCAAGCGCTGGGAATCACCCTGCTCGGCCTGTCGGTGGCCGACGCCTTGGCCGGCCGCCGACGGCGGGGCCGTTTGGCGGTGCAGCGCGAACTGGCGCACATCATGCCGGTCGGCACCTGGCAAACCGTCGCCCTGCGCCTATCCAGCGTCGACGGGCGTACGTTCGACGGCGCGAGCGGCTGGCTGGCCGACGGCCATCCGCCGAGCTTTCGCAGCGAAGGGCTGCCCTTGCGCTTCAAGGTCGAACCGGGTCGCTGGCAACGCGTCGCCTACCGGGTATCGGTCGTCGAGCGCGGCCGGCAAGTCTTCGATCAGGTCACCCTGCGCTGCTTCTCGCCCTTGCGGCTGTGGCTGGTGCAGGAAACGATCGCCGCCCGTGACGAAGTGCGCGTGTTCCCGAATTTCGCCCGGGTAGCGCATTACACGCTGCTGGCCACCGACAACCGCTTGTCGCAGATCGGCATTCTGCAGCGACGGCGGCGTGGCGAAGGGATGGAATTTCTCCAGTTGCGCGACTATCGACAGGATGATTCGCCACGGCTGATCGACTGGAAGGCGAGTTCGCGGGTCAGCCGGCTGATCGCCCGCGAACATCAGGACGAACGCGACCAGCAAATCATCTTCTTGCTCGATTGCAGTGCGCGCATGCGCTACCGCGACGGCGACCTGTCGCATTTCGACCATACGCTGAATGCCCTGCTGCTGCTGGCCTACGTCGCCCTGCGCCAGGGCGACGCCGTCGGTCTGGCGACTTTCGGCCACCCGCAGCCGCGGGTGCTGCTGCCGGGGAAATCGTTGACCACCGTCCAGGCGTTGATGAACGCCGTCTTCGATCTCGAGCCGTCGTTGCAGGTCCCGGACTATCTGGTGGCCAGCGAAAATCTCGCCCGGCGCCAGCGCAAGCGGGCGTTGGTGGTACTGGTCACCAATCTGCGCGACGAGGACCACGAGACCTTGCTGCCGGCGGTGAAAAGCCTGCGTCGGCGGCACGCGGTGACCGTCGCCAGTCTGCGTGAACCGGTGCTCGACGAAATCGTCGACAGCCCGGTTCGCGATTTCGACGAAGCGCTGACCCGGGCGGCGGCGGTCGATTACCTGCAGTCCCGGCGTCGGCAACTGGCGTGGCTGCGTCACGACGGGGTGCAGATTCTCGATGTCGCGCCGCGAGATCTGCCGGTGACGCTGATCAATCATTATTGGTCACGCAAGCGGGCCGGCGCGTTATAGTGTGCGCCGCGCGCGCCGCCGGAGGCGCAACGACTCTTTTCGGCTCGCTTGATGATGGAGGGCAGGGCTTGAGCAGCGACAGCAATCCGTTCAGACCGCCCGAAGCACGGGTTTACGACCATGCGCCAACCAGCATGGGACGCTTCCTTCCCGACGGTCGCCGGGTCTCTGCCGGACACGGCTATCGCTGGCTGCTGCGCGGTTGGCAAATATTCCGCAGCGCACCGGGAACCTGGATCGGCATCGCCGTGGTGTTCATGGCCTTGATGATGATCGTCGGCATGATCCCGGTGGTCAATATCGCCGTCAATCTGCTGATTCCGATCTTCATCGGCGGCATCTGCGTCGGCTGCTGGGAAATCGAAGGCGGCGACGGTTTGCGCTTCGATCATCTGTTCGCCGGCTTTTCCCGGCAACCCGGCCCCCTGTTGGCGGTCGGGCTGCTATACACCATCTCGATGGCGATCGTGATGTTTGCCGGCATGTTCGGCGTCGGCATCCTCAAGGCGATGATCGATCACGGCGTCGAAGGCACCGAACTGCTGTCGTTTGGCGTGATGCTGCTGACAGTGATGTTGTTCGTCGCCTTTTCGGCATTGGTGATGGCCATATGGCTGGCACCGCCGCTGGTCATTTTTCACGAAATTTCGGCGTTTCGCGCCATCAAGAGTAGCTTGGGAGTGGCGGTGCGCAATATCCTGCCCTTTTCGGTGTATACCCTGCTGGTATTGATTGCCGCAGTGCTGGCCAGCCTGCCGCTGCTGCTCGGCTGGCTGGTGTTGCTGCCGGTGATGTACGCCTCGCTGTACGCCGCTTACCGGGACATGTTTTTCGAGACATGAGCGGCCCACCTCCTTCCCGACTCGATACCGTCTGCCGTATCGCCACGCCGGAAGGCTGCGAAATCGATCTGCGGGTCGCCGGCCCGGTAGCGCGCGCCCGGGCCTGGTTTCTCGATTTCCTGATCCGCATGGGATGCTGGATGCTGCTCGGCATCATCGCTTCGCAAATCGGCGAATTCGGCGTCGGCCTGATGTTACTTGGCGCCTTTCTCCTCGAATGGTTCTATCCCCTGCTGTTCGAGATCTATCGTCAGGGGCAGACGCCGGGCAAGAAATCCTGCGGTCTGGCGGTCGTTCATGACGATGGGCGACCGGTCGGCTGGCACGCGGCGTTCGTCCGCAACACCCTGCGCGCCGTCGATTTTCTGCCGCTCCTCTATGCGGCCGGCTTCGTCAGCACCTTGTTCAATCGGCAAGGCAAGCGGCTCGGCGACCTGGCAGCGGGAACCCTGGTGGTGCATCTCAGCCGTCCGCCGCGTGACGAACCCGTCGCGGACGACGTCGGCAGCGAACCCCCGCCATTCGCCCTGACCCGCGACGAGCAACTGGCGGTGATCGAATTCAGCCAACGCGCACCCTTGCTGACCCCGGAGCGGGCTGCCGAAGTGGCCAGCGTCGCCGGTCCGCTGACCGCCGGCCTGAGCGGTGAAGCCGCCGAGCGGCGTTTGCGGCGGATCGGCAATTTTCTGTTGGGAAATCGTTCCTGAAAAATTTTCCGTAGGAGCCTGCCCATCTCCGATCGGAGTGTCGTGAGAGGTGGTGAAGAAATGGTCACGAGCAAACCAAGATGCCAGGCGCGAGCGAGCGACGAGACATATCAAGTGGATAGGCGAGGAGTGAACGAATGAGCAACGCCGCAGATTGGCCGCACAGTAGATTTATTCACCACCTCTGAGCGTTTGTTGATCATTTGCTTTCGAGGATGCCGATGTCCGATTCGTCCATAGCCGTTCCGCCAGTAACCCACCACGATCTGGAAACGATTTCGCTGGTCGGCTTCGTGCATGGCGTTTCGCATTTCTTCCATCTGCTTTTACCGCCGCTGTTTCCGTGGCTGATGAGTGAATTCGGACTCGGGTTTGCCGGGATCGGCGCGACGATGACCGTTTTTTTCGTGATTTCGGCCATCGGGCAGGCCGGCGCGGGATTTCTGGTCGACCGGCTGGGCGCGGCGCGGGTCCTGGCGATGGGCATCGCTTGCTTCCTGCTCGCCGCACTGTCATTGGCGCTGGTCGACACTTATGCCGGATTGGTCATGGTGGCGGCATTGGCCGGCCTGGGCAACTGCGTTTTTCATCCGGCGGATTTCACGGTGCTCAACCGTCGGGTATCGCCAGCGCGGCTGGGGCACGCCTTTTCGGTGCATGGCTTGTCGGGAAATCTCGGCTGGGCTCTGGCGCCAGTCTTCATGACCGGCATCGCCAACGCGGCTGGCTGGCGGCTGGCCGCGCTGGCCGCCGCCGGTTTGGCGGCGCTGGCGCTGCTCCTGGTGCTTTGGCGACGGCGGACGCTGGCCGACCCGCCAGCCCGGACGACCGCGCAAATGACCGGAGAAATGGCTGGAGAAATGGCCGGAAAAGTGTCCCCGCAAATGACCGCCACCGGCCGGGACGGCGTGTTTGCCTTCCTGCGTTCTCCGGCAGTGTGGTGGTGTTTCACCTTCTTTCTGCTGATCACCACCGCTTTCGGCGCGATCCAGAATTTCGCCACATCAATTCTGCAGCAACTGCACGGGTTGACTTTGACCGCCGCGGCCACGGCCTTGTCCGCTTACCTGGCCGGCGGTGCCGGCGGTATCCTGGTCGGCGGATTTCTGGCCCAGAAAGGCGCCCACGACCGCCTGATCGCCGCAGCTCTGGGTGTCGCGGCAAGCTTGGCGGTGCTCCTGGCAAGCGTGTCCTTGCCGGGCATACTGGTGCTGGCGCTGATGACCAGCATCGGCTTTTGCACCGGTCTCGCCGGCCCGTCGCGCGATCTGCTGGTCCGCCGGGCGGCGACTTCACGGTTCGGTCAGGCCGCCTACGGGCGCGTCTACGGATTCGTCTATTCCGGACTCGATACCGGTCTGGCGCTGGCGCCATTGGTTTTCGGCGGATTGATGGACCATGGCCGCTTCGCGTCGGTACTGATCGGTATCGCCCTCCTGCAATGCCTGGCGATTCTTACCGCCTTGCGCGTCGGTGACGTCACCCGCACGGCGGCGTAACGGCGACGGTCGCATCACCGCTAGCGTATCGTTCGATTCTTTTGGAAACTTAATTGGCTTTCTGCCACCAATTCGTCATTGCGAAGAGGAGCGGAGTCGTTACGCGGAGCAGGAGCAACTCGCGCGCATCCGAATGCGGTCATCCTCGAACCAGGGTTTCCCCATGACGAAACGAGCGATCATCCGACGATGAGCACATCACTGGAAGCAACGACACTTGCCCGCAACTACTGTAGAGAAGACGTAATCTGTCCAGTTCTGTAGCCAGTAAATAGTCCGCTGTGGCCGAAACAATCTATTTGTTACCAATACACTTCCGATACATTCTGCACAAAATGCCTCAGTCTTGTATAAGATTCTTCGATTGCTCTGTCGTGATCGTCTTCGGCGATTGACGCCATGATCAACGCGGTATACTTCGCAGTCTTATCGTCAGGCCAACAGAGGAAAACCCGTGGAATCCCTTCGCATCACGCTCGAGCAATCGGAAATTCCGACTCATTGGTACAACGTCGTCGCCGACATGCCCAATCCACCGTTGCCTCCTCTCGGTCCAGATGGTCAGCCCGTATCGCCCGAGCAAATGGCGGCCATTTTCCCGATGACGATCATCGAGCAGGAAATGTCCGCCGAACGCTGGATTCCGATTCCCGAGCCAGTGCGTCAGGTGTATCGCCTGTGGCGTCCTTCGCCGTTGATCCGCGCGCGGCGCCTCGAAGAACTGCTCGGCACACCGGCCCGGATTTACTACAAATACGAAGGCGTTTCGCCGGCTGGCTCGCACAAGCCGAACACCGCCGTTCCGCAGGCGTTTTACAACCTGCAAGCCGGCATCAAACGCATCACGACCGAAACCGGCGCCGGCCAGTGGGGATGCTCGATGGCTTTCGCCGGCCAGATGTTCGGCCTGGACGTTCGAGTGTATATGGTCAAGGTCAGTTATCAGCAAAAGCCGTTCCGCCGTTCGATGATGCAGACCTGGGGCGCCGAAGTGTTCGCCAGCCCGTCACCGATGACGCAAACCGGCCGTGATCTGCTGGCCAAAGACGCTGACAATCCAGGGTCGCTGGGTATCGCCATCTCTGAAGCCGTCGAGGAAGCCGCATCGCGTAATGACACCAGCTACGCGCTCGGCTCGGTGCTCAATCATGTTGCCCTGCACCAGACGATCATCGGTCAGGAAGCCAAGAAGCAATTCGAAAAAGCCGGCGACTGGCCGGAGATGATTTTCGCGCCCTGCGGCGGCGGATCGTCGTTTGCCGGCATTGCTTTCCCGTTTCTGGCCGATAACGCCGCCGGCGGACGTCAAGGGCGGCCGACACGTCTGGTCGCCGTCGAGCCGACGTCGTGTCCGACGCTGACCAAAGGCACCTATGCCTACGATTTCGGCGACGCTTCGGGATTCACGCCACTGATGAAAATGTACACCCTCGGTCACGATTTCATGCCGCCAGGAATCCACGCCGGCGGACTGCGCTATCACGGTGATTCGCCGCTGGTGTCGCAGTTGTATCATGAAGGACTGATCGAAGCCGTCGCCGTCAGTCAACTGGCAACCTTCGAAGCTGGCGTGCTGTTCGCCCGCGCCGAAGGAGTGATTCCCGCGCCCGAATCCAACCACGCCATCCGGGCAACGATCGACGAAGCCTTGCGTTGCAAACAGTCCGGCGAAGCAAAAACTTTGTTCTTCAATCTCACCGGTCACGGACATTTCGACATGGCCGCCTATGACCGCTACTTCGCCGGGGAACTGGAAGATTTCGACTATCCGGCCGAAGCGATCGACGCCTCGCTGGCCCATTTGCCCAAGGTCGGCTGAGCACCATGACCATGCGCGTGCTGATCTTCGCGCTGATCCTGGCCAACCTGCTGTTTCTGGTATGGACGCGCGGTCATTTCGGGGCGCCGGCAGGCGGTGAAGCCGCTCGCGCTGAACAACAGTTGCATCCTGAAAAGCTGACCGTCGTGTCGCGTGGGCGCCCGCCGGATACCCCCGCGTCCAAGCAGGCCGCCCCCGCTACCGAACAACGCGTCGAACAGCGTACCGAACAGCACACCGAACTGTTGTGCCAGACCTGGGCCGATCTGCCCAACGCCGATGCCGATCGACTCGCGGTGCTGCTGACCGAGCAGTTTCCCGCCGTCAAGGTCGTCCGCCGTGCAGTCACCGAAAGCAATGGCTACTGGGTGTTCATTCCCCCATCACCTACCCGTGAAGCCGCCGACGAAAAAGTCGCCGAACTGCAACGATTGGGCGTGCAGGACTATTTCGTCGTCCAGGCCAACGGCCCGAACCGTCTGGCGATTTCACTTGGTACCTACCGTACCGAAGAAGCCGCACAGGCCGGACTGGCCACACTGCAACGCAAAGGCGTAAAAACCGCGCAATTGGGTGAGCGTTTGAGCAAGATCATCGCCAGCAGTCTGGATGTGCAGGGGCCGGCGGCGACTTTCGACGCTTTGCGCCAGGCGGTCGCCACCCTGCTGCCGAAAGCAACGCCCACCGCCTGCCCGGCACCGGCCAAGAGAGCATCATCATGACGTTCATCGTCGGGTTGACCGGCGGCATCGGCAGCGGCAAAAGCACCGTCGCTGATCTGCTGGCCGGCAAGGGCGCCGCGCTCGTCGATACTGATGTCATTGCTCACCAATTGACCGCGCCGCAGGGCACAGCGATGGCGGCGATTGCCGAGGTTTTCGGCCCCGGCGTGCTGACCGCCGACGGCGCACTCGATCGCGCTGCGATGCGCCGGCTGGCATTTTCCGACCCGGCGGCCAAAGCCCGGCTGGAAGCGATTTTGCACCCGCTGATCCGGCAGCGCAGCGACGAAATGTGTCGGCTGGAGACCTCAGCACCATACATCGTTCTGGTCGTTCCTTTGTTGGTCGAATCGGCCAATTACCGTCGGCGGATCGACCGGCTGCTGGTCGTCGATTGTCAGGAAAGCACCCAGATTGCTCGAGTCATGGCCCGCAGCGGCCTGTCCACCGACCAAGTCCGGGCGATCATCGCCGTCCAGGCGACGCGCGAGCAACGGCGGGAAGTCGCCGACGACCTGCTGACCAACGATGGCGATCTTGCCGAACTGCAACCGCAGATCGACCGGCTCCATCAGCACTATATTCTTCTGGCAGCCGCCAAAGCAGGGGCAACCCGTTGAGATTTTAAATTAAATGATTCAGAATCCCCCCGAATTTCCGTTCCACAAGCCGGCGTCTGTCGTGTGATCACCTACGAATACCCCTTCAATGAACGCATACGCACCCTGTTGCGTCTGGAGGACTTGTTCCAAAAGGTGGCCAGCTTCATGCAACGCGACGGATCGCACGAACATCACGTCGTTCTGCTGACCCTGTTCGAGATTCTCGACGTCGCCGGTCGCGCCGACTTGAAAATGGACCTGATTCAGGAACTCGAGCGGCAACGACAGAGCTTGTTGAATTTTCGCAACAACCCAGATATTTCCGAAGATGCGCTGGCCGGCGCGCTGTACGAAATCGAGCAGGCATCAGCGGCCTTGCTGGCATTGGCCGGCCGTTTTGGTCAACACATCCGCGACAACGACTGGCTGATGAGTATCAAAAGCCGTGCCAGCATCCCTGGCGGCGTCTGCGAGTTCGACGTCCCGTCTTATCATTATTGGCGTCATCAAGGCGCCGATGCCCGTCGCGAGGCGCTGATGGCTTGGTTGCAACCGATGCTGCCACTGCGCGACGCCCTGACTATCGTTCTGCGCCTGCTGCGCGCCAGTGGTCGCGCTGAGCAGCACGTTGCTACCAACGGCGCATTCCAATTGATGCTCGGCGGCAGCAGTTCGCAAATGGTGCGTATTTCGATGCGTTTGCACGCACCATACATCCCCGAGATCAGCGCCAATAAATACGCGTTGAACATCCGTTTCACTCGGCCGGACAGCGATCATCGTCCGCGCCAGTGCGACGACGACGTCGAATTCGGCATGTTGTTCTGCAACTTGTAGCGCTGTCGGATTTGGCCGGGGCGAGTGTTCGCGCGCATTGAAAATTGCCCCCCGTGCGCGTTGAGTTTTGACTTCGGAGCGATAGCCGTTCGTCATGTTGGCAACAAATAGAACTGTCCGGTTTTGTAGCAACACAGCCGGCGGCTCTTCAATACCTGACCGGGCCGAATCCCTCCGATATGCGATTGGAATTGCTTGACAAATCTATCTTGAGGTCGCAGGAATCGAACAACTGTTTCCGGAAATGCTGGCGTTGCTGGCAATTGCCGCGCTCACCCTGCCAGTCGCCGCATGGATGTTCCGTAATCGGCCGACCTGAAGACACTTCATGATGCGGTTCAGTCAGAAATCCGTTCTGCTTCCTCCGGGGAATACGCCTGTCTATGGGCTGGCGCTTGCGCAACGGGCCTGCGTCAAAAAGCTTTATGGGATCAAGACGATCTCCGAATTTCCGCCGGTCTTGGAGCTGGCAGGAGCCGAGACAACAATCGACAATCCGTCTCTGGCGCACGTTCATCATGAACGCTCCCATGGCGGATGCTCACCGATGCGTTCGGCGAGGTAGTCAATCAATATCCGTACCCGATGCGGGATGTAGCGGTGGCTGGGCAACAAGGCATAAATACCGAGCTCGGGTTTCGGGTAGGCGCTGAGAATGGGCTGCACCAAACCGGCTTCGATAGCCGGGGCACTGATGAAACTCGGTTGCATGGCGATCCCCAGGCCACGGATGGCGGCATCGAGCAGAACGTCACCATTGTTGGCACGGAAACGTCCTTGCACGGCAAAGCGCTGAAACTTGCCGTCGATCTCGAAGGACCAGCCACCTTGTTGAGCCAGCAGATAGATCAGGCATTGGTGAGAAAGCAACTCTCCCGGGTGCTGAGGCTCGCCGTGGCGGCGCAAATAGTCCGGTGCAGCGACCACGGTCAGCCGGCTCCGACCAATGCGTCGTGCAACGTCCAGAGGTGCCAAACGCGGCCGAATACGAATCGCCAGATCAAGACCGTTTTCGAGCAGATCGACATGTCGGTCGGTGAAATCGATTTCACAGCTCACCAGTGGATAACTGGCGCTGAAATCGGCCAGCAGAGGCGCCAAATGCCGCACACCAAAGCTCAAAGGAACGCTGAGTCGGATCAACCCGCGCGGTTCGGAACGATCCTCGAGAAGACTGCTTTCCGCCGCATCGATCAGCGCCAGAATTTCCCGACAGCTTTCGAGATAGGCGGCTCCGACGGAGGTTAGTGACAAGCGACGCGTACTCCGGACGATCAGTTTTACGCCGAGGCCGGCCTCGAGGGCGAGCAGTTGACGAGTGACCCACGATCGATCGACGCCCAACTGTCGTGCGGCAGCGGCAAGACTGCCCAATTCCGCAATCCGCAGATAGATGCGCATTTGCTCAAGACTGACCGTTTTCTGGATCATTGTTGTTCTATCTGCAACAAACAATTGTCAATTGTCGACTATCTCTCCTCTGAAGGCGGATGTAAAGTCTGCACATGCTTGCTGAAATGACTGACTCGTCAGCGGCTCTCGGTCACGTGTTGTATTTCGCATCGGCTCGGAATGGCAGGGCATTGCTTTGCGGTGTCGGTCGATGTTCTACCCGCTTATCGGCGTCACGGTTTTTCTGGCCAATGGCAATCCGGCGCATAATTTAGGCGGCTTTCGACCGAAAGGACGACGACGGAGCGGATAGCCGCTGGCGATCGATCCGACCAAGTCCGGCTTGTTCGCCGGTCACGTTGTACTCGTCGAGCGCCGACAGGTCGGAAATGCTCAGACTGTGTAAACAAACGGCGATACGGCTTCGTTCCGTTGCCGTTTGCCGCCCAACCGTGATTCAGGAGATTGTTATGGACACTGTCCGCTATACCACAACGGCGCTGTTGCTGCACTGGCTGATGGCCTTGCTGCTGGTCGGCCTGTTTGCCGTCGGTATTTACATGGTCGACCTACCCTTGTCGCCACAAAAACTGAAGATCTTTTCCTGGCACAAATGGGCCGGCGTCACCGCTTTTTTGCTGGTCATCGTGCGTCTGGCATGGCGTTTTGGTCATCCCCCTCCCGCTCTGCCGTCCGCAATGCCGGCTTGGCAAAAATCCGCCGCGCACGGCATGCACCATCTGCTGTACTTGCTGATGATTGCCATCCCGCTTTCCGGCTGGCTGATGAGTTCGGCGAAAGGCTTTCAGACCGTCTATTTCGGCGTCCTGCCGCTGCCGGATCTTCTGGCCAAGGACAAAGAACTTGGCAAAACCCTTGAGGAAGTGCACGAGTGGCTGGCCAATGGCTTGTTGTTGCTGGTGCTGGCTCACATCGGCGCGGCGTTGAAACACCATCTGTTCGACCGCGATGACGTATTGTCGCGAATGCTGCCCTTTCTGTCCCGCTCCCGTTGAACAACATCTCAACGGTCGTGAATAAATCTACGGCGCGGCCAAGCTGCGGCGTTGCTCACTCTTCGCTTATCCGCTTGATCTGTCTAGTCGTTCGTTCGCCAGCGTCTGGCATCTTGGCCTGTTCGTGACGATTTTTTCACCACCTTTCAGGAGACCCGCCATGCCTATTTTTTACCAGCGATTGATCTGCAGCGCTCCGCTGGCCGCGCTGGCCCTGACCTTGCCGGCTATTGCCGCCGAGTTCGGTACCCTGCAGGCCGAAAAGAGTGCCCTGACCTTCGTCTCGAAGCAGATGGGGGTGCCGATGGATGGAAAATTCAGGAAATTCAACGCGACCATCGCTTTTGATCCCGCCAGACCAACGGCGGCGAGCGCCCGGTTCGACCTCGATCTGGCCAGTGTCGACGCCGGTTCCCGCGACGCGGACACCGAGGTGGTCGGCAAACCCTGGTTCAACGTCAAAACCTACCCGACGGCCACTTTCGTCTCATCGGCCGTTCGTCCGCTGGGCGGAGAGCGTTTCGAACTTTCCGGAAAGTTGACGATCAAGGGAAGGACGCAGGACCTGGTCGCCCCGTTCTCCTTCCGGCAGGACGGCAGTCAGGGAATTTTCGACGGCAGCTTCACCCTCAAACGACTCGATTTTGCCATTGGCGAGGGGATCTGGGCGGATGTCGCCACCGTTGCCAATGAAGTACAAGTCAAGTTTCATCTCGTCGCCAACGCGACACGTAAATGAGCCTATCTACCCTACCCATCACCACAGGAGAGAGACCATGAAAAAAATCGCCTTTACCTCGCTGGCTGCCTTGGCCCTATGCAACACGGCGGCGTTTGCCGAACCGGTAACGTATGTCATCGAGCCGACGCACAGCTACCCGCGTTTTGAGTACAACCATCTCGGTTTCTCGACCCAGGTGCAGCGTTTCAACAAGACCTCCGGAACCATCGTTCTGGACCGGGCCGCGCGTAACGCGTCGGTGGATATCACCATCGACGCTAAATCGGTGGACACCGGCTACAGCCTGTTCAACGAGCATCTGCAAGGCGAGGATTTTCTGGATACCGCCCGTTATCCGACGATCACCTACCGCTCGACAGCGGTCAAGTTCGAAGGGGACAAGCCGGTCAGCATCGACGGCAATCTGACGATCAAGGGAGTGACCAAACCCGTGACGCTGACGATCACCGGGTTCCAGCAGATGGCTCACCCGATGTTGAAGAAGGACACCATCGGTGCCAATGCCGTTACCAAAATCAAGCGTTCGGAGTTCAACGCCGGCAAACACGCGCCTTATGTCAGCGACGAACTGACGCTGACCTTGGCTGTCGAAGCGCTCAAACAGTGAGCGGGCAAATCGTGTGATGACGGTTTGCCTTCTCGACTCAGATTTTTCCAGGAACCGCCGATGAACGCTCTCGACACAGAGTCCCTTGGCCAGCTTTTTTCGCTGGCTCGCACACATAACGGCTTTTCCCCCGAGCCGGTTCCCGAAACGACGTTACGCCATCTTTACGACCTGATGAAATGGGGGCCGACGTCGATGAATTGCCAGCCGGCCCGCCTGCTTTTCGTGCGTTCGCGCGAGGCGAAGGAGCGCTTGGCAGCAACGCTGTCGCCCAGCAACGTCGAAAAGACTTTGGCCGCGCCAATCACCGTGATCGTTGCCAGCGACAGCCGCTTTTACGAACACCTGCCAAACCAGTTCCCGGCTTACGACGCCAAGCCGATGTTCGAAGGCAACGCCGAGCTGGCGAAAAACACGGCTTTTCGCAACAGTTCGTTGCAAGGAGGCTATCTGATTCTGGCGGCGCGGGCGTTGGGGTTGGATTGCGGTCCGATGTCGGGTTTCGACGCCGCCAAGCTCGATGCGGCGTTTTTCCCGGATGGACGCTACCGGGCAAACTTTCTGTGCAACCTCGGCATGGGCGATCCGAGCAAGCTTTATCCGCGAGGGCCGCGCCTGTCCTTCGAGGAAGTCTGTCAGATCGTGTAATGAAAAACGGCGCCACAGGCGCCGTTTTTCATGTTGGAAAGTGCTCTCAGGATGCTGGCGGACGAACGAAGATTTCGACGCGGCGATTCTGTGCGCGGCCCTCTTCGGTGGCGTTCGTCGCGATCGGCTCGTTCTGGCCCCGGCCGGCCTGTTGCAAGCGCATCGGATCAACACCACGGCTGACCAGATAATTGGCTACCGAACGGGCGCGATCTTCGGAGAGACGGCGGTTGCCTTCGACCGTGCCGGTGTTGTCGGTGTGACCGGTCACCGTCGCGGTCAGGCCGCAGTATTCTTTGATCGTTCCGGCCACCGAATCGAGAGTGCTGGCGAACGCCGGACTGATGGTCGCACTGCCGGTGCTGAACATCACCGAGCCCGGAATGTTCAATTTGACCGACCCGTCGTTCTGTTCGGTCATGCCGATCATCTTGTTGTATTGCGAACCGGCCAGGCCGCCGGCCAGAGCACCGAGCAACAGTCCATTGCGCGTGCCGACGGACGAGCGGTTGGCGACACTTCTGCCGACCACCGCGCCCAGCACACCGCCAGCAACGGCCCCGATGGCAGCGTTGGTGGTGTTGCTGTTGGCGGTCGTGGTCTGTTGCGTACCGCCGAGCGGTTTACAGCCGCCTGGACCAGCGGTTGTCTGCTGTTGTGGCGGCGTGGTATTGCACGCGGCCAGCGCCAGCGCACTCAAAGAAATCACGGCAAATCGATGCAGTTGCTTCATGAGGCTCCTCCAATGACATTGAAAAGACTGCGGTCGCAGCCGAAAAAAACAGCGCAAAGCACACTAAATTCGTTTTAGCCTGTGTTTACCGTCCGCGTCAACAGCAAATTTTGGCCGGCCATCCCGACGGTTCAGTCGTCGTCACACTTCTCGTTGCTTTTCGCGGTAAGCTGCAAAACGTTTCAAAGCGGGCCCGATTTCTCAGTGCTTACAAAAAGCATAGCGCTCGAAACCCCAAACGGCTGACAAGTGGAGAAACAGATGGCAGACATTTTTCTTTCTTATCGTCGTGGAGACAGTCAAAGTGCCACCGGTCGGCTGGCTGATCGCTTGATCAGTCATTTCGGCACGGCGCGCGTTTTCCTCGATTATCAGTCGATCGTATCCGGTGAAAATTTCGCCGAAGCAATCCGGCGCAGTATCGGCACGTCGGTAGTGGTACTGGCGGTTGTCGGGCCACACTGGCTGGAGATACGCGATGCCGAAGGACGGCGACGGCTCGAGGATCCGGCGGACTTCGTCCGGCTGGAAATCGAAACGGCACTCAGTGCCGGGGTGCCGGTCATTCCGGTATTGATCGAAGGCGCAACGATGCCGACCAGCGCCGTGTTACCGCCATCGCTGGCCGAATTCTCCCGTTGTCAGGGCGTCGAACTCTCGGCCAGTCGCTGGCAATACGACGTCGATCGATTGATCGCCACCTTGCAGGCGCGTTTCGCCATCGAATCCGATCTGCCGACACCGGATGTGCCTGGGATCGCTGAGACACGGATCAATTTGTTTTCCCGATTGGCGCTCGATCTGCTCGAACTCGCCGCGCACCCGACCCGACTGATCGCTCGTCAGCAAACCGGACACGCCCTGGACCACGTGCGGGCGTTCACTTTTCTATTCGCCGCCTTGCTGCTCGGCAACCTGGCTTTTCTACTGGCGCTCGGGGCGGGCTCACTGGTGGAGTGGACGGCCGCCGGGATCATCCTCGGGGTCATGACGGTGACCATGCTGGCCGCTCTACTGGCCGTCGCCTGGCGGATCGTCGGCGTGCGCATTGAATTTCGCCAGGTGACGTTGATCCTGGCTTATCTCTATGCCGGAGTTTGGATTGGTTTCTGCGCCGGCGCATTACTGGCGGTGATGGGGGTGCAATTGATGGCCCCGGATGCCTTTACCGATTATTTGGCGATCATGCGTAGCGAATTGCCTTTTCCAGAACGACTGGTCAGCGCGCGCCAGCTGCTCGAGAATGCTTTGCATGGCGCAGCGGCGGCGATGTTGTTCATCGCCGGCCTGATCTGGGCAACGACGACCGTCTGGATTTATGTCGCTTGGAGCGCTTTTCGTTTCAGTTTCGGCTGCAGCCGGTTACAAGCAGCGATGGCGACGTTTCTTTGGCTGGCAATGCTGCTGGGCATCGGTCAATTGACCTTGATCGTCGGTCGTGGCTTTTAAGGGGTATTGCGGTTTTTGCCCTGGACCCACAAAACGTCGCCACAACCGGCTGCTTTGTTCAACGCCCGGCCCAATACGAACAGCACGTCCGACAGACGGTTCAAGTACTTGCGCGCGTACTCGGATACCATGTCGCTGCTTGCCAGATGAACGATGTGCCGCTCGGCACGCCGACAGACGGTGCGCGCCAGATGAGCCATCGCCGCCGCGCGAACGCCGCCGGGGAGAATGAAATCTTTCAACGGCGTCAGGTCGGCATTGAACCGCTCGACCATTTCTTCGAGACGGCCGATTTGCGTTTCACTGATCATGGACATCCCAGGAATGCACAACTCGCCACCGAGGTCGAAAAGATCATGCTGAATGCTGGTCAATGCAGCGCGGATGTCGTCGGGCATCGTTTCGGTGAGCAGCACGCCGATCGTCGAGTTCAACTCATCGACCTGTCCCATCGTTTCGATGCGCAAACAATCCTTACTGACCCGCGAACCGTCGCCCAAACCGGTCATGCCGGCGTCACCGGTGCGGGTGACGATTTTCGATAGCCGATTGCCCATACGGAGATCCCCGATGAAAATGAGCCGATTATAGCCGATGCAGCCAGACGTTCCTTGATCGGCAGGGGTTGCGATCAGTGCCAAAAAGCCGCCTCATCGGCGGACTGACGACAGGTCGAGGTCAAACGCCTGTCAGGTCAGGTGAAGGGTTGCCCGTTTACCAGAATTTCCACCATTTCTTTTTCTGTTGTTTCATGGCTTGCTCGGATTCCTTGCTCCAGGCAGCGTAAGTGGCAGCCAGCCGAACAGAGTGGAAGTGTTCGCCAAAGCGCTTGTCGCTTTCGTGGATGTGTTGGACCAGCCAGTTGCGCAGGAAATGCAGCAACTCGAAACTGATGGCCACGTTTTCCTGGTCCATCTTGTGCTGCAGGGCTTCGACTTGAGAAATCAATTCCTTATGCTGTAGACGGTGCCGGTCGACGCCTGGATAGGCCGTTACCCGCATCAAGCTTTCTTCGAGGAGAAAA
Source organism: Accumulibacter sp. (assembly GCA_031732795.1). GTDB lineage: Bacteria > Pseudomonadota > Gammaproteobacteria > Burkholderiales > Rhodocyclaceae > Accumulibacter. Next base: position 25,443 of record JAVMKC010000012.1, read on the forward strand.
TGCGTACGGGTGTAGTCGACCAGTTGATCCAGAATCTGACGCGAAGTGGCCTTGCCATGGTGTTCCCGAATGGCCTGATGTAATTGGTTAAGCAGATCGACCAGTCCTTTGTGCTGGTCATCGATTTCGGCAATGTCCAATTTGTAATCATCAGACCATTTAAACAGGGGGGGCGAACTCATCTACAACCTCGGGAACGTGCGTGGACCATGTCGATACGTTTTTACAACCTCATGTATTCTGACATTTTTTTCCGATAAGGCGCATCAAAAAGCTATTTATGGCTACTAATGACCATTGTTTATCGCTTTGCCGATATTCGGTCTCTGCGGACGACTGCCCCGTCCATCAACAGGAACGTTCAACCGTCGGCGAAAGCCCGGCAGAAACGCAATTCTTCCGGGTAGGGAAAGAAATCTTCGACATGTCCATCACGGATTTTCTGTTGCGCCCCCTGCCAAAAGCGGACATTCAGCAGTTCACGGTGATATTTGAGGAACGATGAGCGCACCTTGGGCGAACCGAGCAGGAAACTGGCGAATTCCTCTGGAAAGACGTCGTGCTTGCCGACCGAATACCAGGGCTCGCCGGACATTTCCATTTCCGGATACGGCGGTTCGGGGATGACACGGAAGTTGGTGTCGGTCATGTATTCGATTTCGTCGTAATCATAGAACACGACGCGGTTATAGCGGGTGACGCCGAAGTTCTTCCACAGCATGTCACCGGGGAAGATGTTGGCGCAAGCCAGTTCCCGAATCGCGTTGCCATATTCGAATACCGCGTGGTCGATTTCTTCGGGAGTGGCCGAGTCGAGATGGATATTGAGCGGCGTCAAACGTCGTTCGATATACAGATGTTTGATCACCAGATCGTCGCCTTCCTCTTCGATCAGCGACGGTGCCAGTTGACGCAGGCTGGTCAGTAGCTCGGCCGAAAAACGATGGCGCGGCAGGGCGACATGCGAAAATTCGAGGGTGTCGGCCATTCGTCCGACCCGATCGACCTGTTTCACCAGCAGATATTTGCGCTTGACGGTGTCGCGGTCCATTTCCTTGGAGGCGCCGAAAACGTCCTTGATCATCTTGAAGACGTAAGGGTACGACGGCAGGGTAAATACCAGCATCACCAGACCGGCGATGCCGGGAGCAATGATGAATTGATCCTCGGAGTGCCGCAGATGATGCTTGAGATCTCTGAAAAACAAGGTCTTGCCTTGTTTGCCGAGGCCAAGCATGGTGTAGATTTCCGAGGCCGGCTTGTTGGGCATGATGCTGCGCAGGAACTGGACGTAACCCGAGGGCACGGCCATGTCGACCATGAAATAAGCACGCGACAGCGAAAACAATACGCTGATCAACCAACTGTCGAGCAGCAGCGTATCGATCACCAGTTGACCGTTCGGATTGTGGATCACCGGAATGGCGAAGGCCATTTCGTGGTGGCCATTGATCGCCTTGCCGAAAATGTAAGCGCCCTTGTTACGGTAGAACGCGGAATGCAGGACCTGGATTTGCGCATTGGCCTCGGCTTTCGGCCATTCCCCGAGGCGCTGCAGCGCGGTACGCATGATGTAATCGACATCACGCTCGAGATCTTCGAACGGCCGTTGCCATTCAAAATCCAGAATGATTTGTCGGACAGTGTCGCGCAAACCATCGTCGGCCGGGTAGTAGCTGCGGTAGGTCGGCGGTGACGACTGGATGTATTCGGTCGATACCGCCGGACGGGCAAAAATGTAATCGTTGTTGAAATAGGTGCGGTGCAGGATCTTCGAACAGACGGTATTGAAAAAGGTTTCAGCGAGTTCGGGCTGCTTGTGATTGATCAACAGACCGATGTAGTGGAGCTTGAGTTGTTGCCAGATCACGTCGTCGAGCGTCTCGGCACCGAATTCGGCGCATAACCGTTCGGCGGTTTCGCTGACCCGGTCGTCGTAAGAGCGGATCCGCCGGCGAACGGCGGTATGGACCCCTTTCCAGTCGCCATCCTCGAAGAGCTGTTTGGCCTGCTGTCCATAGTTGCGAATCAGGCGATAGTGTCGATTGAAGCCATCCAGCATCGCCTCGGCAATGCGTTTGGGCAGAGGAATTTCAACGGTCGAGGTGTCCATGGAATGCGCTATCACTGATTTGAGGGAGAGTGGTGATTCTACCATTTGCCCGACACCTAACGGCTGGCGACAAAGTCCATTGGCATGACATTCGGGATGCGGAGATCACATCCTTTGCTGCCGAAATGCTCTGGTGGAGAAAGCGTATTTCGAAGATAATGGCGGATGGTGCCGCAGGAGCATTGGCCATCAGCCGCTCTCTCGTGCCCACCGCGCCGCCTCGTGTGATCGGCAGTCGAATGTGCGCTAATGCGTCACTGCCAGCCCGCGATGCTGGCACCCGAACCGGATATCACCACATTATTTGGAGTTGGCATGAGCGAAAGTCTGATCAAAGTCCCACAAGGCGGCCAGAAAATCATTCCCGGGCAAACCGTTCCCGACAATCCGATCATCCCGTTCATCGAAGGCGACGGCATCGGTATCGATATCACGCCGGTGATGATCAAAGTAGTCGATGCCGCAGTCAATAAGGCCTATGGCGGCACCAAGAAAATCTACTGGATGGAAGTCTACGCTGGCGAAAAGTCGACACAACTCTATGGTTCAGACGTCTGGTTGTCGAAGGAGACGCTGGATACCCTGAAGGAGTATTCGGTGTCGATCAAAGGGCCGATGACCACGCCGGTTGGCGGCGGTATCCGCTCATTGAACGTCGCCCTGCGCCAGGAACTCGATCTTTACCAGTGCGTACGGCCGGTTCAGTATTTCCGTGGCGTTCCCTCGCCGCTCAAGGACCCGGCGAAGACCAACATGGTCATTTTCCGCGAAAACACCGAAGACATCTACGCCGGCATCGAATGGGAAGCCGGCTCGGACGGCTGCAACAAGGTCATTAACTTCCTGCGGAATGAAATGGGCGTCAAGAAAATCCGTTTCCCGGACAGTTCCGGGATCGGCATCAAGCCGGTGTCCAAGGAAGGCACCGAGCGTCTGGTGCGTGCCGCCATCAAATATGCGATCACCAACAAGCGCAAGTCGGTGACCATCGTGCATAAAGGCAATATCATGAAGTTCACGGAAGGCGCTTTCCGTGACTGGGCCTACAACCTGGCCCAGCAGGAGTTCGGTGGCGAACCGATCGATGGCGGCCCGTGGCTTAAACTGCCGAACGGCATCGTGATCAAGGATTCGATCGCCGACGCCTTCCTTCAGCAGATTCTGTTGCGTCCCGCCGAATACGACGTGATCTGCACCACCAATCTCAATGGCGATTACATCTCCGATGCGCTCGCCGCACAGGTCGGTGGCATCGGCATCGCTCCTGGGGCCAATATTTCCGATCAATACGCCTGTTTCGAGGCCACGCATGGCACGGCGCCGAAATATGCCGGTCTGGACAAGGTCAATCCGGGTTCGTTGATCCTCTCGGCAGAAATGATGCTCCGTCACCTCGGCTGGGTCGAAGCCGCCAATCTGATCATCAAGTCCATGGAAGCAGCGATCGGCGACAAGATCGTCACCTACGATTTCGCGCGGTTGATGGACGGTGCCACCGAAGTGTCGTGCTCGGCGTTCGGCGATGCGATGATCGAACGCATGTAAGATTCGTCGGTGTATCGAAGTCATAGCCAAGCCCCCGCAAGGGGGCTTTGCACAACTGGGTGCCGTTGTCGGATTTTTCATTTTTGGGCTCCCAGAATCCGTCTTGGAAACCCCATTCTTCACAGCTCCCGCTCCCGCAAGGATTCGTCGTCTTGTAACCCGGGACGAGAAGCATACGGGAGCTTGCGGGATGATGTCCCAACGGCAGATCCTGAGAACCAGAAAACCGTTAGAGTTAAACTCTGTGGTGGTCGTTTTCACCCTCGCTCATGAAACCATCGACTTCTCCCTTGCACGACCTCAAGGTCATCGAACTCGGCAGCCTGATCGCCGGACCGTTCGCCGCCCGCATCCTGGCCGAATTCGGTGCCGAGGTGATCAAAATCGAATCACCCGACGGTGGCGACCCGTTACGCAAATGGCGCAAGCTCTACCAGGGCACCTCCTTATGGTGGTACGTCCAGTCGCGCAACAAAAAATCGCTGACCGTCAATCTGAAGCATCCCGCCGGTCGGCAGATCGTCGAAAAACTGGTGGCCGGCGCCGACGTGCTGATCGAGAATTTTCGTCCCGGGGTTCTCGAAAAGCTGGGGTTGGGTTGGGACAAACTGTCGGCGATCAATCCAGGCTTGGTGATGCTGCGTCTGTCGGGCTTCGGTCAAACCGGGCCTCTGGCCCAACAGCCCGGTTTCGGCGCCATCGGTGAATCGATGGGCGGATTGCGCTACGTCACCGGTTTCCCCGATCGTCCACCGGTCAAGACCGGCATCTCGATCGGCGATTCGATCGCTGCCCTGTGGGGGGTCATCGGCACCTTGATCGCCTTGCGGCACAAAGAACGCAGCGGTCAGGGGCAAATGGTCGATGTCGCGCTGTATGAGGCGGTCTTCGCGATGATGGAGTCGTTGGTCCCCGAATTCGACGTTTTCGGGTTCATCCGCGAACGCACCGGCAACATCATGCCCGGAATCACCCCGTCGAGCACGCATACCACCCGCGACGGCAAGCACGTCGCCATCGGCGCCAATGGCGATGCGATTTTCAAGCGGCTGATGCTGGCGATCGGTCGTGACGACTTGGCCAACGACGAGCAGTTGGCCGATAACGCCGGCCGCGACCTGCGGCGTGACGAAATCTACGCCGCGATCAACGCCTGGACCTCGACGCAACAAGAAAGCGAGCTTGTGCGGGTGCTCGCCGCCGCCGAGGTTCCCGCTTCGCGCGTCTATTCGGTTGCCGATATCTTCGCCGATCCGCACTATCTGGCCCGACAAATGCTCGAATCGGCGACCTTGCCAGACGGCAAGCCGTTCAAGATTCCCGGCATCGTTCCCAAATTGTCGCTGACGCCTGGGCAAACCGAGTGGCTGGGGCCGGAACTCGGCGCGCACACCGACGAGATTTTGCGTAATCTGGCGTACTCGGTGCAGGAGATCACCGCGTTGCGCGACGCTGGGGCGATCTGAGGATGCCTTGGCGTGACGGCGAAGCAGACGACGCCGCCAATTCGAGCACCTGAGATCGCTTCGTCCGCTCGCGAATGAGGCAGAATAGACGGATGACCGATCGCAACCCTTCTCCCCGTCGCTCACGGCGCGTCTGGCTGCTGCCGATGGCGCTGCTGCTGTTCAGTAACGCCACCGTTGCGCAAACGACGTGGTCTTCGGCGCTGGACAACTTCCTGCAGACACAAACCCAGGGCCTGCCGGGCAAAGTTTCCTACACCTACGGGCAACTCGATCCACAGAGCCGGCTGGCGGCTTGCCACGCCTACGAACCGTTCCTGCCGGCCGGCAGCCGGCTGTGGGGCAAAACCACCGTCGGCGTGCGCTGCGTCGCGCCGAGCCCGTGGACGGCTTACGTGCCGGTGCAGGTGTCGATCGTCAGCAACTATCTGGTCGCCGCGCGGCAACTCGTTCCCGGTCAGAAAGTCGAGGCGGGCGATCTGTCGAACCAGACCGGCGATCTCGGCACCCTGCCGTCCAACATCCTCACTGACCCGGCGCAGGCAGTCGGCAAGACCGTCAAACTCGGCGTTGCTGCCGGGCAGCCTGTGCGCGCTGAATGGCTGACCGCACCGTGGGTGGTGCAGCAGGGGCAAAGCGTCCGCCTGATCTCCGCTGGCGCCGGCTTTACCGTCAGCAACGAAGGCAAAGCGCTGAACAACGCCATCGACGGTCAGGTGACGCAAGTCCGGACCGCCTCCGGACAGGTGGTCAGTGGCGTCGCCCGTAGCGGCGGTGTCGTCCAAGTCGTTTATTGAATCGATGCGCCAAGTCATATTCGCCGCCGCAGGAATCGATTAAAGTTTGCTTGTCCTCCGCCGTTAGTAGGTTCGAGAACAATCGTTTTGTGGGAGCACCACCGTGAAAATTGACAGCACGCTGAGCACGGCGACCAAAATCAGCGAGACACGCAGTCGGCCGACGGTCAGCAAAGCGGACGCGGGCTCCGCGGCCGAGGTTCATCTGAGTCACTTGGCGACGCAACTCCAGTCGACCAACGAATCGTCGTCAACCTTCGACGCCGAACGGGTCGCCGAAATCAAGCAGGCGATCGCCGACGGGCGATTCACGATCAACGCCGGTGCCATTGCTGATCGGCTGATTGCTTCGGCCAGCGAACTGATCAACAAACCGTCGACCTGATTCCCGTCATGACGATGACCGGTTCCGCCGCGCCGTTCATCGCCACGGTCGGTGCCGAATGCGCGCTGCTCAAGCGGTTCATCGACCTGCTCGAACGCGAGCGGCAGTTGCTGCTCGCCGGTTCGGTCGATGACTTGCCGAAATTGGTCGAAGAAAAAAACGGTCTGGCCCGGCAACTGGCCGATCTGGGCCGGCGGCGCGTCCACCTTCTTGCCGCCGCGGGTTGGCAAGGCGAAGGCGCCGAACTCGACGACTGGTTACGCTCACCGGCTGCGGAACCGTCGGCGCTCACGCTGTGGTCGACGCTGCGACAGTTGGCCGGGCAGGCGCGTGATCTGAATTCGGCGAACGGGGAGTTGATCCGTCTGCGACTGCAGCATAATTCGCTGGCCCTGGACACCTTGCTCGGACCCACCGGTTCGGCCAAGCTTTACGGTCCAGACGGACAGAGCCGTCAGCACGGCGCAGGACGGATCAGTTTCAGCGTCTGAGCTCTTCCTGACGGCACGACCCTCCCGTTGGCGGACCTGCCGACATTCCGCCGGTCCCGCGCGGATCAGATTTTCCTGGCACCGCTCGAATTTTCCGAGCATGCGTTGGCCAGAACGGAACCGAAAAAACCCGGCCGTCAACCGGCCGGGCTGGGCAGCGATCCGTCACGGAGAGTCGATGACGAATCAACCCCACTCACGATCAGCGCATCAGACCCGCTCGAAGATGACCGCGATGCCCTGGCCGCCGCCGATGCACATCGTGACCAGCGCATACTTGCCGGCAATGCGCTGTAGTTCATAGATCGCCTTGGTGGCGATGAAGGCGCCGGAGCAACCGACCGGATGGCCGAGAGCGATCGCGCCGCCGTTCGGATTGGTCTTGACCGGATCGAGGCCGAGGCCGCGGGTGACGGCAATCGCTTGCGAGGCGAATGCTTCGTTGGATTCGATGACATCCATCTGATCGAGCGTCAGGCCGGCTTTCTTCAGCACCGCCTTGGTCGCCGGAATCGGTCCTTCACCCATGACGTCGTTCGGCACACCGGCGACGGCATACGCCACCAGGCGGGCGATTGGCTTGTGTCCGGCCTGCGCGGCGAGGTCGGCGGCGGTCAGCACCATGAATGCGGCGCCATCGTTGATCCCGGAAGCGTTGCCGGCGGTAACCGTGCCGTCCTTGATGAACGCCGGCTTCATTTTGGCCAGGGTTTCCATCGTCGTGCTGCCCTTGACGTGTTCGTCGGTATCGAAGATCACGTCACCTTTGCGCGACTTGAGGACGATCGGCACGATCTGTGACTTGAAGCGGCCTTCGGCGATGGCCGCCGCCGCCCGGCGTTGCGATTCAACGGCCAGCGCATCCTGTTCGTCGCGGCTGATGTTCCACTTGGTAGCCAGATTCTCGGCGGTGACGCCCATGTGGCCGACGCCGAACGGATCGTTCAAGGTGGCGACCATCATGTCGATGGCCTTGGCGTCGCCCATCCGCGCGCCGGACCGCATGGCGGTCAACATGTAGGCACCGCGCGACATCACTTCAACCCCGCCACCGATTCCATAATCGGCATCGCCGAGCGCGACGTTCTGAGCGGTGGTGACGATCGCCTGCAGACCGGAGGCGCACAAGCGGTTGACCGCCATGGCCACCGAATCCATCGACAGACCGGCCTGAATCGACGCGACGCGCGCCACATAGGCAAACCGCGAGTCGGTAGGAATGCAATTGCCGACGGTGACATACGAGATCTGCTGCGGGTCGACGCCGGAACGGGCGATCGCCTCCTTCATCACTGTGCCGCCCAGTTCATGGGGCTCCATATTGGCCAGGGAACCACCGAACGTACCAATGGCGGAACGCGCTGCGCTGAGGACTACGACTTCTCTGCTCATGAAGATACTCCTAATAAAATCGATCAACCGCCTACCAGATTGGCAAGCCCCAACAACAACGACAACAGCAACCACCACATCAGCGCACGCCAGATCAGGCCGACGGCACTCTCCATGATATCGACATCCGCGTCATCACCGTCGGTCCGGCCGCGATCGACACGATCACCGCTGCCGGCTGGTCTGACGCGCAAACGGACCCCGAGCGTACCGGCCATCGCCGCCAACACAATACCCATGTCAGAAGCATGCCATTTGTCGATTTGGGCCCGCCAGGAATACATGGCGCTTTCAAAATCACCGGCGACGGCGAGAATCACGGCACTCAAGCGGAGGGGAAGCCAGTCAATGATAGCAAAGGTTTGTCGGGCAACCTCGCCAAAATGATCCGCTTCGCCGAATCGGCCGGTCGACCATGTTCCGGCAAGCACTCCCGCCGCGCGATAGACAATGGGCCCGATCGGTCCTGGAATAAGCAAAAACCAGGTCAATGGGGCAAAAATATGCCGATGCGCCACCTCTGTCAGCCGTTCGATCGCCACGCGGGCGATATCGGTCGCCGAAAAGCTCTCCGCCGACGACTCCTGCCACTCGCCGAGCATCCGGCGCGCCTGCGGCAGATTATCCATGCGCAGGGCGATCTGAATTTCGGTGAAAAAGTGGTTTGCGCGGCGAAAGTCGATCAACCAATACAGCAGGGCGACGTTCCACAGCCCGCCGAGCAGAGGATGGCAGCCGTCGAGCAGCAACGTCAGTCCACCGCTCAACAACACCAATCCGCCGATCCCGAGCAGCCAGGCGATCAGTCCATGCCGCCGCTCGCCAGCGTTGAAGCGGCTTTCCAGAAAATCTGCCAGATGCGCCAGCAACCGGTCGGCCTGCACGGCGCGCGGCAGGGGACGAAAACGTTCGAGCATCAGCGCGGCGAGCAGAGTGAGGAAACTCATCAGTCAGCGGAGCGATCGGAAAACGCGACGATAGCACGCCGACCAGCGAACCGCCGTCGGCGCTTCCTTGGGCAAGGCTGCCGGTTTTTCCATCCTTGCGTTGTCGGCATCCCACGGACTCGATTGCCACTTGGCAATCAATCAGCGGATGTAGTCGCGGCTGATGTCGCGGAAAAGATCGCTGCCGGCTTGACGCAACCACTCGAAAGCGACCATTTCCCGCGAAACGATGGCCGCACCGTTCTGGCGCATGCGGGCCAAGGCCAAGGACTTGTCGTTGGCGCGCCGTGAGCCGACGGCATCCTCGACGACGAAGACCTCGCGTCCGGCTGCCAACAGATCGAGAACGGTTTGCTGGACACAGACGTGGCTCTCGATTCCGGCGACGATGAATTGCCCGCGGTCACCGCCGGGCAACTGGAAAATCCGTCCTTCCGGCACGGCTGAAAAATGAAGTTTGTCGACCACGGCGCTGGCAGGCAGCAGATCGCGCAACACCGGCATCGTCGCTCCCAGCCCGCGGGGATATTGTTCGGTGCAGATGACAGGTACGCTCAATTTTTGTGCAACCCGCGTCAGCCAGAGGCTGGCCTCGAGCACCTGCGCCGCCTCGTCGATGGCCGGGTACAGACGTTCCTGCAGGTCGATCAGCAGCAGGACGGAATGATCAATACGCATCAACATCGGCTTTTCCTTCGAACGGGATGGCGATTGGCGCCGGCGGGGAAACATGGTCCATCGGCAGCGATGTTAATATCCGCAACACGGATCGCCAAGTGCGACGTCGTCGAGGTGAGCGGTGCAGCGTTTATCCGTTAATCTTGGCCGTGGCGGACGGGCCGGAATGGTCCCAAAAGATTTGCTGCGGAGCTTGATGAGATTGCCGTCTGTCGTCAGGAAAATCTCGCCGATGTATCAATCCACGCCCGTGACCGGGCGAGACCGCTCGGGAGAGCTTGCGTCCCTCCCGGGCCAGATTATCCCCTGCCGGGGAAGCTTGCCAACCAGAGTCAGATTTTGATGAAAAATCGCTGTTTTCATACGATGTCGTGGCTGTTCAGCGCCTTGTTCCTGGTCCTCGCCGGCTGTGATAGCGGAACGCCCTCAAAAGCCGCACCGTCCGAATCCTCCCGCAATCCGGTCGTCAACGACGTGCCGACGGCGGCCTCGCCGCTGGCGCACGCTGCCATGCGTGGCGATCTGGCGGAGATCAAGCGTTTGCTCGAGGAGAAGGCGGAAGTCAATGTGACCGACGCGCTGGGTAGAACGCCATTGCACATGGCCGCTTTCTACGGCCGGACCAAAGCGACCGAACTGCTGCTCAGCAAAGGGGCCGCCATCGATACCCCGGATCGTGTCGGCATGACGCCGCTGCATGCTGCCGTTCTCGCCGTCAATCGTCAGGAAGTGGAGTTACTGCTCGACCACAAGGCGACGGTCAACGCCAAGACCGATATGGGGCAAACCCCGCTGCACTTGGCCGCGGCGACCGGGCAGCCGAAAGTGGCGCGCAGCTTGATCGAACGGGGCGCCGATCCCCAGATCGAGGACAAGAACGGCAATACGCCGCTGTCTTTTGCGACACGCAGCAAGCATCCGGTAACCACCGAGATTTTGCAGCAATACGCCGCCAAACCGAATACCGTCGCCCGATGACCCGGCCGCTGTCGGTGCCGGCGTAGGCGGATCACCGAATCGTCAGCAATCCGCCCATCGCCTGGCCAGCGTCTTCCGGGTTGGTAGGCGCGGGATGTCTATCGGCGATTGGCCTGTTCGACGTCGCTGATGTCGGTGGTCTCAGCGCAAGGAAAATGGCAACGAACGCTGTGCGTCGGCGAAAGGGCGGTGAGCGCCGGGTAATCCTGACGGCACACCGTTTGCGCGTGCGGGCAACGCGGGTGGAAATGGCAACCGTCCGGCGGTTGCGCTGGCGACGGGGTTTCGCCGGCCAGACGGATGAATCGAGGCTGACGATCGAGGCGGGGACTGGGGACCGCTGACAGCAAGGCCCGGGTATAGGGGTGCCGCGAGGCGCGCAGGATGTCGTCCACCGTTCCCGATTCGACGATCCGGCCGAGATACATCACCGCCACCTCGTGCGCCAGATGGTCGACGACGGCGAAATTATGGGTGATGAACAGGTAGGCCACGTCGAGTTCGTTTTGCAGTGTGGCCAGCAGGTTGAGAATCTGGGCCTGCACCGAAACGTCGAGCGCTGAGGTCGGCTCGTCGCAGATCAGCAGTTCGGGCTGTACGGCCAACGCCCGGGCGATGGCGATGCGTTGTCGCTGGCCGCCGGAAAATTCGTGCGGATAACGTTGCGCGGCATCCGGGTCGAGGCCGACCTGCGTGAGAATCGTTCCGATGACTTCGGCGCCGATTTTGCCGCGTCCGCCGGTGGACAAAGACTGCACTCCTTCGGCGATGATTTCGCCGATGGTCAGCCGCGGATTGAGCGAGGCGAAGGGGTCCTGAAAGATCATCTGCATCGAGCGGCGCAAGGGGCGCAAGGCGCTCGTCGCTGCCCCGACGAGTTCCCGGTCGAGCAGCCGGATGCTGCCGCCGGTAGGCGTGAGCAGTCGCAGAATGGCTTTGCCGACCGTGGTTTTACCGCAGCCGGATTCGCCGACCAGGGCCAGCGTCCGTCCGCGGGCGAGCGTCAGCGACACCCCGTCGACCGCCCGCACGTGGCCGACGGTGCGTTGCAGCAGGCCACGGCGGATCGGAAAATGGACGCGCAGGTCGCTGACGGTCAATAGCGGGGAGAGGTCCGTCGTTGCCGGCGAATCGTTGGTCGATGGCGTGGAATCGTCGACAGGCGGCGGATCGCGGTTCACGGCGGGCAGCAGACCGCTACCCTCATCGAGGTGACAGCGCAAGCGGTGTGTTGCCGTGATCTGTCGCCAAGGTGGGGGCTGCCGGCTGCACAAGTCCCAGGCGTGCGTGCAGCGGTCGGCGAACCGGCAACCGACGGGCAGGGCGGTCAAGGGCGGGACTTGGCCGGGGATGGTCGCCAACGGCCCGCGTCGTCGTGACAGATCGGGCAGGGCGGCGAACAGTTGCCGGGTGTAGGGGTGTCGTGCGGCAGTGAACAGGATGTCCCGCGGCGCTTCTTCGACGATTTCGCCAGCGTACATTACCGCTACGCGGTGGGCCATTTGTGCGACCACGCCGAGGTCGTGGGTGATCAACAGCAGGCCCATCCGCTGCTGGCGTTGCAATTCGCGCAGCAATTCGAGGATTTGCGCCTGGATGGTCACATCGAGCGCCGTCGTCGGTTCGTCGGCGATCAGCAGTTGCGGCGCTCCGGCCAGGGCGATGGCGATCATCACCCGCTGTTTCATCCCGCCGGAGAGCTGGAACGGGTATTCACCCAGCCGTCGCCGAGGATCGGCAATACCGACAGCGGCGAGCAACTCCAAGGCCCGTTGTTCGAGAGATTGCCCGGTGAAACCGTGGTGCCGTTCGAGGACCTCACCGATCTGCCGGTTGACGGTCAGCACCGGGTTGAGGCTGGTTGCCGGCTCTTGGAAGATCATCGCCATGCCCCGGCCGCGGATCGTTCGCATTTCGGCTTCCGGCAGACTCGGTACGTCCTGGCCGTTAAAGAGCACTTCGCCGGCCAGGATTCTGCCAGCGGCCGGCAGTAAGCGCAGCACACCCAGCGCGGTCGCCGATTTGCCGCAGCCCGATTCGCCGAGCAGCGCCAGCGTTTCGCCGGCGGCGACCTGAAAATCGATGCCGTCCACCGCCACCAATGACTGTCGACGGCGGGCGAAGGCGACCCGCAGATCGCGGACGACCAACAGCGGTGGATTGTCGGGGATCACCGGGTGCGTGCTCATGCCGACCCCGCCTGACGAGGATCGAAAGCGTCACGCACAGCGTCGGCGAGCAGATTGGCCGCCAGTACCAGCACGAACATGAAGGTGAAAGCGGCAACCAGCGACCACCATACTGCCGGCTCGCGGGCCAATTCCATACGCGCGTTGTTGATCATCATGCCGAAACTGATCGTTGTCGGATCGACGCCGATACCGACGTAGGACAGCACGGCTTCGGCCAACACCAGACTGGAGAAATCCATCACCAGGGCGATGATCACCAGATGCATCAGGTTCGGCAGGATATGGCGGGTGATGATCCGCAGGTCGCTGACGCCGAAGGCTTGCGCCGCCTGGATGTACTCCAGCTCGCGCAGCTTCATCGTTTCTCCGCGCAACAATCGGCAGACGCTGGTCCAACTGGTCAGGCCGAGGATCAGACACAAGGCCAGCAACCGCAGATCGGCGCGTTCGACGGCGGTGACGAACCATTGTGGGTGGGTATCGATGACGACCTGGATCATCAGCACCGCCGCGGCGATGAGGAGCACGCCGGGAATCGAACTGAGCGTGGTATAGAGATACTGGATCAGGTCGTCGATCCAACCGCGGAAATAGCCGGCGAGAACGCCCATGAAGATCGACAGCGGCAAAGTGACCAAGGTGGTCACCAGACCGACCACCAGCGCGGTGCGCACGCTTTTCAAAATCTGGTAGAGCACGTCCTGGCCGACCTTGTCGGTGCCGAAAACATGGTAATCGCCGGCCAGGAAAGCGATTGCCAGACCCGGTAACAACAGCGCGGCGCCAGCGGCGAGAACGGCGTTCCAGGCAAAGGCGGTCTGGTTGCGCCAGATCTGTCGCCAGGTCTCGAGTGGTGTACGGCCGGCGGTGCGCGACAGCGCGGTGCTCACCCCGGCGGCCAAAACCAGCCAGATCAACGCCGCCAGAATACCGGCCTGCAGCAGGCGTTGCCCGACGTCGGCCTGACGGTCGGCTTCGTGTTCGCCGAGGTGAGCGCCGCCGTACTTGAGGCGCGGGTAGTCGCGTCGCTGTGACCGTAGGCCGCCGGGCTCTTCGACTTCGATCGTCTCCTTGGCGTAGGCGCGGGTTGCCAGCGGCTCGGAGTAGGTTTTTTCGTTGCGGGTGCGCAAGGGCTGCAGCAGATGGTCGAGCAGGGAGCGGACTTCGACGGCGTAGGCGGCGCGCGCGCCATCGGCCACGGTGCTTTGAGCAGCGGTATCGGTCAGGCGCGGCCGATAATGCAGCGAATCGAGCAGTCCGAGCAGCAGATAAGCGAGCAGCACCGTTGCCGAGGCCATGCCGGCGCGGCTGGCACCCACCCGCCGCCAGGCGTTACAGAGCAGTGGATTGCGTCGCGAGAGCAGGCCGAGAACCAGCGAAACCAGCACCAAGGCCCACAACAGCAGGTCCGACCAGAGAATGACGGGCAGGAAATCCATCACTCGAAGCGGATTCGCGGATCGACCAGGGTGTACGACAGGTCGGTCAGTGTCAGCCCGACGATGTACAGCACCGAGCCGATGAAGACCATCGCCCGCACGACAGCGAAATCCTGGGCATTGATCGCGTCGATGGTGTAACTGCCCAGCCCGGGGATGCCGAAGAACGATTCACTGAGCAGTGAGCCCATGAACAACAGCGGAATGACCACCACCACGCCGGTCAGGATCGGAATCATGCCGTTACGCAATACGTGTCCGAACAACACCGCCATTTCCGACAAACCTTTGGCGCGGGCCGTCCGCACGTAATCCTTGTCGATTTCCTCGATGAAAATGGTGCGGTACCAGCGTGCCGAGGCGCCAATGCCGGCGATGACGCCGATCGCCACCGGCAGAATGACGAATTTCCAGGCGTCGAGACCAGCGCCATAGCCGGAAATCGGTACCAGCCGCCAGAGCTTGCTGACCAGGAACTGACCGCCGATGATGTAGAACAAGGTGGAAATCGACATCATCGCCACGCACAGCACCACACCCCAGAAATCGAGATAAGTGGCACGGAAAAAGGTCAGCAGCAGGGCAAACGATACCGTCACCAATAGTCCGAGGATGAAGCTGGGCAGGGCGATGGCCAGGGAAGGTCCCATGCGGGTGGCGATTTCGCGGGCGATGTCGCGGCCGTCCTCGGCTCGTCCGAAATCGCCGACGAACATCCGCGCCGATTTGTCGAAAAAAATCGTCTCGCTGACCACCCGAGTGCCGTCGGCCGCCCAATTGATGAACAGCGGTTTGTCGTAACCGCGGTCGGCTTTCCATTTGGCGATCGCCTCCGGCGTCACCCGCTTGACGCCGAGTTGCATGCGCGCCATGTCGTCCGGAGTGTTGACCATGAAGAACAGCGCAAAAGTCAGCAGATTGACGCCGATCAGGATCGGTATGGCGTACAGCAGGCGGCGGACGAGATAGGCGAACATGCGCGGATACCGTCTCTCAGCGACGGACAGGCCGATGGCGTCGGCGGACCCTCATCGCGCCGTACCACGCTCGCGGCGGCGATACGCCAGCGCCGCCGGCAGAATGATCAACAGCAACCCCAGCGCCGCGACGAGCAGCGGCCACCATACCGGGCGGTTCCATGCCTGACGTAAGGTCTGGCGCTGCTCGACGTCGATCCGCTGGTACTTCAGGGTGTTGTTCCCCATGTCGGTCGGTTTGCGGTTGTGCAGCCATTGATGGCTGAGGGTATAACTCTTTGGATGCGAACCGAAAATCCACGGGGCATCGTGCTGGAGCACCGCCACGGCTTGCCGGATGATTGCCAACCGTTCCTTGCCGCGCTCTCCGTTGCTCTCCATGTTCTTCATCTGTTCGAACAGTCGGTCGTAAACCGGATTGGCGTAATTCGAAGCGTTTTCGCCGCCCTTGGCCACTTTCCCTTCCGAGCCGGCGAGCAGGAAGAGAAAATTCTCCGGGTCAGGGTAATCGGCGTTCCAGCCCAGATAGTACAGTTGCACCGCGCCTCGGCGGACCTTGTCCTGAAAACGATTGTAGTCGGTCGAGCGGACCACCAACTGGATATCCAGCTTGGCGAACTGGCGGGTCAGCCAGTCGAGCCGCGACTTGTCGCCCATTCCGCTGGCCGTGGTGTCGAGATTCAGCACCAGCGGTTCGCCGGTTGTGGCGTGCCGGCCGTTCGGCCAGCCGGCTTCGGCCAGCAATTGACGGGCGACGGCGATCGGTTTGCGTTGTGGGCGTCCGTTGGCAGCGTCGCCCAGCCAGTCATAAACCACCGGATTGATGCCGGCCTGTCCGTCGACGTAGCCGAAAATTCCCGGCGGCAGCGGACTGTTGGCCGGGATACCGCGGCCGTTCATGAAAATGGCGATGAATTCCTCCTCGTCGATGGCGATCGACAGCGCTTGCCGTAATTTGGTGTTTGCCGGTGACAAGCCGCCAACCACCGGGTCGAGCATGTTGAAACCCATGTAAAACACCGAGGCCCGCACACTGGTCAGCAAACGGATGCCTTTCTGCCGCATCTCGTCGGTCAACTGCACGTCACCGCCGACACCAAAACGCACCGCCTGGTCGAAACTGTCCTCGGAAATTCCCGAGGCGTCGTAATAGCCCTGCAGGAACTTGTTCCAATACGGAATGCTTTCCTTTTCTCGCGAAAATACCGCGCGCTCGATGAACGGCAGCGGCTTGCCGCAGTCGGCCAGCCGTCCCGCCGCCCGGTCGTCGGCCTCGCCATCGCAGGGGTAGGTTTCGCCGTGAAAATTGGGATTGCGCTCGAGAACCATCCGTGAATTCGGATTGTTCTCGGTAAGCATGAACGGACCAGTGCCGACCGGATACCAATCGAGAGTCAGGTTTTTTTCGGCCATTCCCGGCTGATTGTAAAAACGGTCCACTTCGCGCGGGACCGGAGCGAAAAAAGGCATGGCCAACCAGTAAACGAACGGCGGGTATTTGCCATGCAATTTGATCCGGTAGGTCAGGTTGTCGACCCGGGTGACGCCCGGCAACGGATACTGGTCGAGATCGAGCCAGGCGTCGGCGGGTAGCGTTTTGGCGGCCGCCTGCAAGGTTTTGCCGAGTTCATTCAGCCCGACGATCCGCTCGGCCATCAGGCTGAAAATCGGTGAATGCAGGCGTGGATGCGCCAGGCGTTTGATCTGATAAATGTAATCGTCGGCTTGCAACTCCCGGCTGCCGGTTCTGGGAAAATCGGCGATGGTGTCGATACCCGCCAGTCGGCTACGGTCCAGCGGATGGTATTGGGGTTTGCTCGCGTCGTCGACAGCAAACGCTGGATGCGGCTGGTAGCGGATTCCCGGCCGTAAGCGGATTTCATAGACACTGTAGGCGATCGTTGCGGCCGGGGCATCGCTGGCTAATTCGCGTCCCTGCGCATCGTAATAACGTGGTTCGGGTACGGCGTCGCTGGTCGCCGGAATCAAGGTATAGGGCCGCTTCAGATAATGGTATTGCAGCGGCGGCTCGTAAATCTGCGCGGTGAAGACGATCTCGTTCTCACTGTACGACTGCACCGGATCGAGATGTTTCGGGCGATCGGTGAATGCGGAATAGAAAATGTTGCGGCCCCGCTCGCTGACCGGATACGGATCGTTCTGCTCGCTGCCGCAGGCGCTCAGCAACAGCAGCACGGACAAGATGGCCATCGAAAAAACCGTCATGGCCGGCAGTTTAACAGCGCATGAACCGGCGAAGCCAACCTCTGGCAGATGAACATGACCCTGCTGATCACCTAACCATTGCCTTGGCCGTCGGTGCCGTCTGGAATTCATTTACAATGCCGGGTGAGCCGATTCGCACAAAAGGCTGTCCGTCAGCCCATTCCAGTTACAGGAGAACACATGGGATTTCTTGCCGACAAGCGCATTCTCATCACCGGCCTGTTGTCCAAACATTCGATCGCCTACGGCATCGCCAAATCCTGCCATCGCGAAGGCGCACAACTGGCTTTCACCTATCAGAATGAACGCTTCCAGGATCGGGTGACCAAGTTCGCCCGGGAATTCGACAGTTCGCTGGTCTTCCCCTGCGACGTCGCCGAGGACGCGGAGATCGACCAGTTGTTCAGCGGACTGAGCGCCCGTTGGGAGGGCCTCGACGGACTGGTGCACTCGATCGCCTACGCCCCTGGCGAAGCGATCGAAGGAGACTTTCTCGACGGGATTTCGCGCGATGCGTTTCGCATCGCCCACGATGTTTCCTCGTACAGCTATGCCGCGTTGGCCAAAGCCGCCCGTCCCTTGCTGCTCAAAGGGCGCAAGCCGGCTCTGGTCGCCTTGTCCTACCTCGGTGCCGAACGCACCTTGCCCAACTACAACACCATGGGTTTGGCCAAAGCCAGCCTCGAGGCAGCCACCCGTTACCTGGCTTTTTGTCTTGGCCCGCAAGGAATCCGTGCCAACGCCATCTCGGCCGGTCCGATCAAGACCCTCGCTGCGTCCGGCATCGGCAACTTCTCTCGTCTGCTGGCCTACAACGCCCATAACGCGCCATTACGCCGCAACATCACCATCGACGAAGTCGGCAATGCGGCGGCCTTCCTGCTTTCCGATCTCGCCAGTGGCATCACCGGTGAAATCATGTACGTCGACGGCGGCTTGAACACCACGGCCCTCGGCAATCCGGAACCGCTGCCCGGCGGTTGACGGCGGACGCCGTTACCCCTCCGCCGGTCTGTCGTCGTCACAGCTGACGTTTGATCAGGTTGTCCCGGCGCCTAGGAGCCTGTCGGACTTGAGGCTGATCGACTGCGCCGGTGGGAAAGCGGTCCATTTTTCCCCGATTTCTCGTTGCATAGATCCACTATGCGCCTCGAAATCGGGAAAAACTGCCCTCACTTTCCCACTCGGCTCGCAACGATCGCTCAAGTCCGACAGGCTCCTAGTCCGGGGTCGGCACGGTTACGGTAAAATGCCGCGATGCTGGTTCTAGGTATCGAAACGTCTTGCGACGAAACAGGCATCGCGCTCTACAGCGATGAATCGGGCGGCGTGCTGCTCGCGCATGCCCTGTATTCGCAAGTGGCGATGCACGAGGAATACGGTGGTGTCGTTCCCGAGCTCGCTTCGCGTGATCACATCCGCCGGGTGGTGCCGCTGCTGCGGAAAGTGTTGGCCGATGGACAACGGTCGCTTGCACAACTCGATGCGGTGGCCTATACGCAAGGGCCGGGATTGGCTGGTGCGTTGCTGGTCGGCGCCGCTTTTGCCGAAGCGCTGGCCACGGCGCTGGCAGTGCCGGTGATCCCGATCAATCACCTGGAAGGACATCTGCTATCTCCCTTGTTGTCGTCGACTCCGCCCAGCTTTCCCTTCGTCGCGCTGCTGGTCTCCGGCGGACACACCCAGTTGATGCGCGTTACCGGGGTCGGCGACTATCAATTGCTCGGCGAAACGCTCGACGACGCCGCCGGTGAAGCCTTCGACAAGACGGCCAAGCTGCTTGGACTCGGCTACCCCGGTGGTCCGGCGCTGGCCGCCCTGGCGGAAAAAGGCCGTTCGGGTGTGATCAAGCTGCCTCGCCCATTGCTCAAGTCGGCGGACCTCGATTTCAGCTTCAGCGGCTTGAAAACAGCCGTCATGTTACGCGTCCGCGAGTCGACGTCCACCGACGAGCAACGAAAGGCGGATATCGCCCGCGGTTTCCAGGAAGCTATCGTCGAGGTATTGGTAAGCAAAGCCCTGCGCGCTGTCGAAACATGCGGCTTGAAGCAACTGGTGGTGGCGGGAGGCGTTGGGGCCAATCGCCAACTACGTCGTGAACTCGACCTCGCCGCCGCCAAACGTGACATTTCGGTTTATTACCCCGATTTGGCTCTTTGTACCGACAACGGTGCAATGATCGCTTTGGCTGGAGCGCTCCGCCTGCAAACAGGCACCAACGTCAAACCGGCTGGCGCCTTTGCCATTCGCCCGCGCTGGCCCTTGGCGAACACCTGACAGGACGTTGAGGCGCGGACGTCACGCAATCGGAACTGATCAGCAACCGGACACTGGCGCAACGTACTCCGACTGTAGAGCGAAATCCGCCCAAGGATTGCCCCGCAGCCGCCCATCCTTGACGCTGGGCCCAAAAACCGGTTGAAACCTGCCTCCGAGGCGCCACGAGATATTTCAAACATTCGATTGCCAGAGGCGTCAGGAACTGTGAAAAGATAGCAAAAATCAGGAAACATGGAAAATGTTGTAAAACAATTTGTTAATGAGCTTTTTCGGTACATTTTTTCACAACCGGCCAGGGAAGTTTCAACGGCTGACTAACCATGTCGATCACTGCTGACACGACTACTGGAAGACTCCCTTCCACGAAGCCGCATGCCCCATGTTTGAGTTGCGCTCGGCGGTAAGGCTTGCATTGACCATCAGTGTCCCGACTTGTAGAATGTCTCTCTTCTCGGGGCGTAGCGCAGCCTGGTAGCGCATCTGCTTTGGGAGCAGAGGGTCGT
>JAVMKC010000013.1:0-8716 GCA_031732795.1 Accumulibacter sp.
TGCAACCCTTGGCGCGTGCCGCTCTCGAGCGTCTTCAGGCATTACCTGAAATCATCAGGGGTTTCTTCAGACATCCAGAGTGTGGATTTTACAAATGAACAAACTTTGTTTATGTATTAGTATCAAAAGAAAACGGTGGTTCGTCCCTTACGACGCTACAAAACGATTTGTGACCCCAACTCAACCACTCGATTGGACGGAATCTTGAAAAACGCCGTGGCACTACCGGCATTGCGATACAGGGCGACAAAGAGCAGTTCCCGCCAGTAAGCCATCTCAGAGCGGAGTTTCGGAATGAGCGTTTCCCGCCCTAAGAAGAAGGAGGTGCGCATAATCTCCACTGGAAGTCCGTAGTGCGCGCATCGCTCCAATTCAGCAGGAATATTGGGATCGTCCTTGAATCCGTAGCGCACCGTAATCTTGAAGAAATCATTGGCCAGGGATACGACGGCAAGGCGTTTGTCGGGCTGCACATACGGGACGTCGCTGACCTTAACGCTTAAAATTATCACTTTATCGTGCAAAATCTGGTAGTGCTTGAGGCTGTGCAGCAAGGCATGCGGCACCTTGTCGTTATCCGGCGCCATGAAGATGGCTGTTCCAGGAATCCGGCTCACACTGTCGTCCAGGCTGGCGATGAACGGCGTCAATTCCATCGCGTCCTTCGCTAAACGCGAATGAAGCAGTTCGCGCCCCCGCTTCCATGTCGTCAATAGTACGAATACAACCAAGCCAAACACCAATGGAAACCAGCCGCCATCGGCGATCTTGACAGTATTCGCCAAGAAGAAAGCCAGATCGATACAGAAAAAGGGCAGCACACCCAGAAACGCCCGCAACGGATTCCAATTCCATAACCGGACCGCCACTGCCACCGCCAGAATATTCGTGATCAGCATGGTTCCGGTGACGGCAATTCCGTAAGCCGCGGCTAGATTGGACGAGGTACGGAAAGACAATACCAGCAGCACAATTGCGACCAACAGTAATCCATTGAGGGCGGGCAGGTAAATCTGGCCAATTTCTTGTTCGGAGGTATGTCGGATTTCAAGCCTCGGGGTGTAGCCCAACTGCATCGCTTGTTGCGTGATCGAAAACGCTCCTGAAATGACCGCCTGTGACGCAATGACCGTCGCCACTGTAGACAAGACTACCAGCGGCAACAGCGCCCAGTCTGGCGCCAGCATGTAGAACGGGTTGCTTTTGGCGGTTTCATCGGCCAGCAGCAGCGCACCTTGACCAAAATAATTCAGCGCGAGTGCAGGCAGCACGAAACCAATCCACGCATATTGGATCGGTCTGGCGCCGAAATGCCCCATGTCTGCGTAGAGGGCTTCAGCGCCGGTCAGGCACAGCACCACCGCCCCCAAGGCAAAAAATCCAAGTAGCGAATTGCCGAGCATGAAATGCACCGCATGTAACGGATTGAGAGCCGCGAGAATGGCAGGATGCGCCGCGATGGCACGTACTCCCAACAGTGCCAACACCAGGAACCATATCACCATGACCGGCCCGAAAAGAGCGCCGACGCTGGCCGTCCCTTTGCGTTGAAACAAGAACAGAATGACCAGCACCGCTAATGAGACAGGTAGCACATAAGGGGTAAAAGCGGGTGTGGCGACCTCAAGACCTTCCACAGCCGACAGTACCGAGATGGCCGGAGTGATGACCCCATCGCCATAAAACAGCGCGGCGCCGACCAGTCCCAGGCTGACCAACAGCTTTTGTTGCCAAGCATTTGGCTCACCTTTTTGCAACGCCAGGCTCATGAGCGCCATGATGCCGCCTTCGCCCTTGTTGTTCGCGCGCATGATGAACATGACGTACTTCAACGTCACCACGATCATCAACGACCAGAAGAACAGCGACAAGATACCCAGTATGTTGGCCTCATTGATTGGCACCGGATGGTGTTCGCTGGCGAAGACTTCCTTGAGAGAATACAACGGACTGGTGCCAATATCGCCGTACACCACTCCCAAAGCGGCCAGAGTCAATGCGGTCAGTCGAGATTTTTCAGTTTCTTCGCCATTCATATCAGACTTTCAAGGTTGAAAACGGTAGCCAACCCCGGTTTCGGTGAGCAAATACTTGGGTTGTGCCGGGTCGTCTTCCAGTTTCTGGCGTAAGTGACCGACATAAACCCGCAGATAGTGGCTGCTATCCACATAGCTGGGTCCCCAAACCTCCCGCAACAAATTACGTTGCGTCAGCACTTTGCCGGGCTGCGCCAGTAAAGCAGTCAATAGACGATATTCCAAAGGGGTCAGATGTACGGGTTCAGCGTGACGTGTCACCAGGCGGCGCGACAAATCGATTTCGGCCGCGCCAAACTTGATAACCGGAGTTGCTTGCTCGCCGACGCGGCCACGTCGCCGCAACAACGCACGCACGCGGGCACGCAATTCACCGACGCTGAACGGCTTGGTCAGGTAATCGTCGGCACCCGCGTCGAGCGCATCTATCTTGTCCTGTTCCTGGTTGCGCGCAGACAGCACCAGCACCGGTATATCCGACCAAGCGCGCAGATCCCGGATCAACTCGACGCCATTGCCATCAGGCAGGCCCAAATCCAACAACAGCAGATCAGGTTTTCGGGTTCCCGCATCCATCAGCCCCTGCGCGCTGGTGCCCGCCTCGATGACGGCGTGACCTTCGTCTTCGAGCATCGTTCTGACGAAGCGGCGAATAGTCGGTTCATCTTCAACGACGAGCACTTTCTGGATTTGCGCGTTCATCAATCTTCACCCTCTATGGCGGGCGGTTGTCCTATGGGCAACGTGAAGCGGAATACCGAGCCCTCGCCATCGCGGTCGGCCGCGCAGATCGTGCCTGCATGTGCTTGCACAATGGCTTTACAAATGGCGAGACCCAAACCAACTCCTGGAATGCCGGTTTCTGTTTCACCCCGCTGAAACATTTCGAACAATGCTTCTCGCGGCAGGGTGACCGGCAAGCCCTGCCCTCTGTCTGCTACTTCGACGACAACGACTTCACTATCGGCATGAGCGGAAATTTCTATCGCTCGGCCGCCGGCACTGTATTTGGCAGCGTTTTCAAGCAGGTTGCAGAACACCCGCTCCATCAGCACCGCATCGAACGATAGCAACGGCAAATCCGCCGGTAGCGATACTCTGACCGGATGTTCGCGTAACGCACTGTCGAGTAGCTTGATGCTGGACCCAATGACTTCCTCCAGCGGTTGCCACTCCTTGCGCAAGTGGACATCGCCGGCATTCAAGCGAGCCATGTCCAGCAGATTGCCGACCACGTCGGACAGGCGTTTCGCCTGGGCATGCACCGTCTGTGCCGTTTCAAGGGCAACCGGCGGCAAGGGTGGCTTGATCAATTGCAGCGAATCCGACAGTCCCATCAAGGCGGTCAACGGGGTTCGCAAGTCATGTGACAACGCCGACAGGATGGAACTGCGCAAGCGTTCGCCAAGGAGACTGATTTCACTGTTTCTCGCCACTTGAACGTAATGAAGACGCTCTACAGCAACGGCGATCAGCGCTGCGATGGCATCCAGCAATCCATGGTTGACCGGAACCTCTTTTCCTTCAGCGGAATCGCTACCAATCGCCAGAACGCCGCGAACCCGAATCGGTGCCGACAACGGCAGATAGAGCGAGGCGTATCCCAAACGCCCTACTTGATCGCTGTGAATCCGCTGGCCGGTTCGTAGAACCTGTCCGGTCAAACGTGGCTCCACAGCGAACTCAGCCGTTGTTGATACAGGTTCGAGAGAAGACTCCTGTCCCGCTGCGGGCAGCAGCAAAACAGATCCGACTCCCGTTTGTTCGTTGATGAAGACACGCGACAATTCATCGACCTGTTGCAACGTCAGGGCGCCGGCCAATTGACCGGCAAAACGATAAAGCGCCTGTGTCTGCTGTTCACGCTGCAGCGCTTCCTGCGCCCGTTGCTTGAGTCCCGAGGCCAAGTGAGCGGTGATCAGACCGGTGACCAGCATCACTGCAAACGTTACGAGATACTGAAGATCGCTTACGGCCAGCGAAAAACGTGGCGGGACGAAAAATACGTCGAACAGCAATACGCTCAGCATGGACGCAAATATCGCAGGGACTCGGCCAAGTTTTACCGCTACCAACAAAACGGTGAGCAAAAACAACATCACGATATTGGCTTTATCCAGCAAACCTTGTAGAGGCGTCGCCAGCAGTGTCACAAACACGCAGGCCAACGTCGTGATGAAAATGGATCGACTCATGGATACCTCCGACACTGAGGCAGATTGGGTACTGGTCACGTTGAGCACAGAAGTTTCATTGCCCACAAGCATAGAAGCCGGGGCGTCAAAACCATGCAAAATCTGATGCCGCGACTGTAAAAATGCTGTAAAGACCCGACACGATTCTTCAGTACCAAGAATCGGGGCAACCAGTCTCTCTTCTTGCGGGTCCAGCAGGGGAAAGAAGAAAGAGGCTACGCAAAATTCCCGATGTGCAAGGCCTCCTGATCAAAATGAGAGCATGTGTTGCACGTGATTATTGAGTCCCAGCAATATGGCAGACTGAATTGAGCCTGTTCCCTTTTTGCTCTATCACAAGTGCTTGACGAAAATATCTTTATTACGGTACATTGCCGAGTCTTCATTTAGGAGGTTTCGCCGTGGGTAGTGGTTCTTCTGGCAGTTGTCGGTGCTCAACCGACGCCCACTTGGCGAGATAACGTAGGTTTGTCCGCTGCCGCATCCCGTCCGGGAACTGCGGCGTCAGCTTGATCCCGCCCTGGGATTTGTAGCGTCCTCAACTGTCATCATTCAATAAGTCGTAGTAGCAGCGCGTTTCGTTTTGCGTGCGATTCTTTTGCGCATGCAACGACGTCTGGTCGCGCCTGCGTTTTGCTGCGACAACGTCTTCAGGAACGTGCCGACACTGGAATGAAAAGACATCCGAGCGTCCACCGCGGTATCCGTAACCGCGTGTAAAAACCGTGAGTACTTTGAGCAATCGAATAGAACCAAACGCACAGCGTGGTCTGGCCATGATGCGAGCGTAATCGGGATCACTTGGCGCGTCGCCTTCCAGGTCGCGTCGCTGGCTTCCTGCTACTCGCGCGTGCAACGGTTCTCTATCGCCGCATGCGCGGCGGCAGGAGTCATCAATGATTTTTTTCGCATCACTTCTTGGGCAGGCCGTTCGTGGCAAGGCCAACGAAATCATCGGTCTGCTGGACGATGTAATCGTTCAGGTCGGCGACGATCTCTATCCACCAATCACCGGCTTGGTCGTCCGCGACCGACGTCGACAGTTCTTCGTCGCGGCCAGTCAGCTTGAGTCTTTCAATGGAGCCATCCGGCTTGGAACATCAACGGTGAACCTCCGGCCATTTCTGCGTCGTGATGGTGAAATCCTGCTCGGCAAAGATGTTCTTGATCACCAAATAATCGACATCAGCGGTCGCCGAATCGTTCGCGTCAATGATGTCCAGCTTGCACAGATTGAACGCGTCTATCGAATCGTCGGTGTAGACGTCAGTGCCAAAGCGCTTTTGCGTCGGCTGGGGCCGCGTTCGCTGGCGCATCGTATCGTCGGTCGCCAGATCATCGATTGGCAAGAGGCACAGTATCTGGCCAGCGACGCGCCGGTCCGGCTCAAGGTCTCTTACGACAGGCTTTCGGAAATGAATCCGGTCGACCTGGGCCGAATCGTCGATGCGCTTTCATTCCGCGAAAGCGCTGAAATCGTCGCGGCACTGGATAACGAGACGGTCGCTGAAACGCTCGAAGAAGTCAGTGACGAACGGGTTGCCGATCTGCTGGAAGGCATGGACAAGGAGCGCGCCGCCGACATTCTGGAAGAAATGAATCCCGGTGCCGCAGCTGACGCGCTTGAAGATCTCGACCGGGATCTTGCCGAACAGATCCTGGCACGAATGGAGCCTGAAGAGGCGGCCGAGATCCAGGAAATGCTGGCCTACGACGAAGACAGCGTCGGTCGAATCATGCGTTCCGACTTTGTACACGTTGCCGAAGACGCAAGTGTTGGTAGTGCGCTGGCGTTGTTGCGCGCAATGGACGAAGTGCCAGACCCGTTGCCGGCAATTTATGTGGTGACCAGACAGCAAGAGTCGGGGCACGAGACCAACACATCGGAAGAACGGCTCGGTTTTCGTGGCATTGTCAGATTGCGCAGCCTGATTGTTGCCAAGCCCGAAACGCAGATGGTTGAAATCATGGAGGATGACTTGCCGACCATCAACCACAGCGCCAAAGCCGAAGACGCGACACGACTTCTGGCGGAATACAACTTGCTCGCCATCCCGGTGCTCGACGATACGGATTCCATGATCGGGATCGTGACTGTCGACGATGCTTTGGCGGTGTTGTTGCCCGAGATCTGGCAGCGCCGACGCGAAAATGTCTTCAGTTAACGGTCAGCGCCACCGCAAGCCCTGGAAAATAATTTACGTATATTTTTGGCAGCGTTCCGACGCTGAGAAAGTGAGATCCTTCATGACAACACTCAATCCGATCGCCGACTTGAACGAATCCCCGGCCGGACATGCGAACGACCGTCTTCGGCGCGGTGGTCTTTGGCCTTATCTGTTGGCCATGGGCCCCGGTCTGATTGCGGCCAATGCCGGCAACGACGCCGGCGGCATCGCAACCTACGCGTCGGCCGGGGCATCTTACGGCTACGCCTTTCTCTGGGTAATGCTGGTGATTCTGCTTTGCCTGGGCGTGGTGCAGGAAATGTGCGCGAGACTGGGCGCGGTGACCGGCAAGGGCTTTGCTGACCTCGTTCGCGAGAATTTCTCTCTGCGGATGACGGCGTTTATTCTCCTGGCATTGTTGCTCGCCAATTTTGGTGTGATCGTCACCGAGTTCGTGGGTATTGGCGCGGCAGCGGAGTTGTTCGGCATCAGTCGTCACATTGCCATCCCGGTCTCCGCCATTTTGTTATGGGTGCTGATCACGCGTGGCTCGTATGACAGGGTCGAAAAAATCTTTCTCGTCCTGACACTTGTTTTTCTGGCCTACATCGGCGCCGCGTTCCTGGCAAAACCCGATTGGCACGCGGTACTTCGCGATACCACGCATCCGGCAATCATCAACGATCCAGGGTATCTGACCATGCTGATCGCATTGATCGGTACGACCATCACACCTTACATGCAGCTTTATGTGACGTCTTCCGTGGCCGAGAAAGGTATCCGTCCTGAGGACTATCGCTTTACCCGTGCGGAAGTGTGGGTCGGCACGTTCTTTGCTGTCGCTATTTCGGGATTCATCATCATTGCTACTGCCGCAACCTTGTTTCCCATCCACAAAGAGGTCGAGACCGCTGCCGACGCGGCCATGGCTCTTGCTCCGTTAGCCGGAGAATACGCCAGCTATCTTTTTGCCATAGGTTTGCTTGGTGCCTGTCTGCTCGCTGGTGGTGTGCTGCCGCTATCAACGACTTATGTGATGAGCGAAGCGGCTGGTTTCGAGCGCGGCGTTTCGCGTTCGTGGGGCGAGGCGCCAATCTTCATCGGGATGTTTACCGCGTTGCTGGCGCTTGGTGCGGCGATCGCCATGATTCCAGGCTTGCCGGTCATTCCGGTCCTGCTGGGCGTGCAAGTTGTCAATGGATTATTGCTGCCGATCGAACTATTGGCAATTCTCCGGTTGATAAACAATCGCGAACTTATGGGGCGCCATGTTAACGGCAGAGTCTATAACTTGCTCGCCTGGACGATCGCAGCTGGTGTCAGCCTGCTGTCGCTGGCGTTGATCGTCATTACCGTCCTAGGCTGGTTTGGCGTACAGCTGATCGGTTAACTGTCGAAACCCCAGTCCTGGTTCTGGCGCGCCTGCCCTGATAGAAACAAGGACACGAGATTGCGGTTCAAAACCATTAGTGTCAGAGGGTGTAGACGAAACCAACCTTTCGCGCGTTATGCTCTGATCAAAGCAGAGGATCGAGTGGCCGCAGATGGGCACCGAAGAGCGGATCAAGAGTTCACTCCAGGAGAACCGGCGTGGCGGGCGCAACCCACGTTGAACGCCGAGCACACTGCAGTGCTGCGCCAGATCACGCAGGAGCATCCTCATGCGTTGCTGGAGACCATGGCCCGTGAGTTGTTTCACCGCACGGGGATGAAGGTCAGCACGGTGGCGTCTCGCAAGACGCTTCGACAAGCCGGCATTGAGTAATAAAGGGGCCAGGCTCATTTATCACGTCTCTTGTTCCACCGTCGATAAATGCATGCCCAAGGCCAATAAATGAGCCTGGCCCTTTTATTAATACTTTTATTAAGGGGAGGCGGTAGTGTTTCTCGGCGGCAAGGCGGGGTGGCGCCCTATTCATGGCTCTGATCTACAGAAGCGTTTCCCTTCCGCGCCGCCGGGTCACGGACGTGCCTGCACACTGCGTCGGCCGGACGGCCAACCCTGTGCTTCTATCAGAACCGACCAGCCAATTATGCATTGACGCTAAAAAGATGTCGGGCTCGGAGGGGCGATGCGGTATGGCGGTCAACCAGGAGCGCCAAGTTGCTCTTGATCGGATTTCAACGTCATGTACTCGAGCCGCCACTGCATGAGCAGTCTTGCCTTGCTCACGGGTAAATCATCCTCGGAGATGGACATGCATCCCTTCAAGACAATCTCGTTCATTTGCCAGTAGCTTGGTCGAGGTGCTTACCCTAACAAGCATAAGCGCTAACTTTACATTGATGACATCATCGTCTCACATTGATAACGCCG
>JAVMKC010000014.1:0-8437 GCA_031732795.1 Accumulibacter sp.
GATCGGCAATGGGGCGCAGTATAGCAAAAAACCCACTAATATGTTAGCGCTTATGTCTTGGTAGGGCCACTCTACCCGCCGGGTCAAGTCGTGGTCGCGATCAACCAAGACGATCGCCGATTGCAGCCGGCGCACGGGATCCGTGATTCGACGGTAGGTGACGATGAACACCGCCACCAGGGCGACGACCAACACCGTGCCAGTCGCGGTTACCACCGTGACCAGACGGGAAATCCGGGCTTCGGCTTCCGCTGCTGAGCGGCTGCGGAGTTGAGTGATGTCGTGGGTTAAAGCATGACCGTCATTAATCAGCCGGCCAAAGGCAACCATCGCTTCATCAAATTGTCCGATCCTGGCGATTTAATGTTGAGGAACGTTTCGACACCGCTGCTGAAAGCCTGCCACTTGGGTGCGATCTCACTTTCCAGCGTGGTTTTCAATGGAGTATTGGCGCTGGTGGTGATCAGCTTTGGCCAGACGTCATTGAAATTTTGCACACTTTTACGAGCCGATTCCTTGGCCGTGAGTGTGCCCTGGGTCAGGATGACTTCATCGAGTCCCCGCAAGCTGAGTTGCCGTGTCATGCTGCTGAGGGGATGAGATACGCCGACGATGAGCGATTGCTGACACAATCGCTTTTCTGGCAGATCAGAATTGACATAAGAGGCTGATAGTTTGCGTCTTCGGTTAGGTTTTCAAAAAGCCATGCCTACGGATATCCGCCCTCCCTGGACGTGCCACTGATTGACAGCACGGTTCTCTGCTGCGCATACTCGAGCGCTCCATCTCCTGCTGTCCGTTGATTTCGTCGTGGATAAAGGACCGCCAAAGGCATTCCGTTCCTTGATGCTATTGATCCGTCTGCTGTTTTCGTTGTCTCTGGTCGTGTTTGCCAATCCGGTGTCGGCGGCGATCTATGGTTTCATCGATCCGGCGGGCGTGGCGCATTTTGCCACTGAGCCGCTCGATTCCCGTTACCAGCTATTCATGCGCAGCAATCCGCCGGGAGCGACGGCGTCATCGGCGCCGGAGAGTGTCGGACCGGCGAAACCAGAATTGCTGCGCTATCTGTCGAAGCATCCCAATCTGAAGAAATATGAACCGTTGTTGAAAGCGGCGAGCAAGAAGTTCGCCGTCGATATGGCGCTGCTCAAGGCGGTGATGGCCGCGGAATCGGCGTTCAATCCCGAGGCGGTTTCGCCGAAAGGGGCGATCGGGCTGATGCAGATCATGCCCGATACCGCCGCCCGCTATGGGGTGCAAGGCGACGAGCGCCAGACCATCGAACAAAAACTCGTCGACCCGGCGATCAATATCCGCCTCGGTGCGCGTCACCTGCAAACTCTGATCCGGCTGTTCCCCGATCGTCGTGAACTGGTGCTAGCGGCGTACAACGCTGGTGAGGGAGCGGTGCGGCAGTACAAGAACCAGATTCCGCCGTATGCTGAAACGCGCAATTATGTGCAACTGGTCAGCCAGTTCGAGCAGTTGTACGGTGGCCCGGCCAAACCAGCGGTGAACTTGCCGAGTGGCAGAAAACTGCTGGCCGGAATGGCTGAGAAAGGACGGCGGATCGTATTGACCTTGCAAGGGCCGCGTAATTTGCCAGACGCGCCGGTTGCCTTACACAATGACCTCCCCAGCGAGCCGGTGATCATTGCGTCGCCACCTGTTGAGGCGCCGCCGTCGGTGGCCGCCAAACCGGCGGATAAGAGCGATGAAACGAACAGTGAGACGGTCGAGCCCGCTGGCAAAACCGTTGATGATCAGTCTGGAAGTCTGAAATAAGCGACTGTTTGACGAGATTTTTCTTTTTCTCACTCTGCTCGGCTTTGTGACACAAAGCCGAGCAGGGCCTGTTGGCGACGCAAGTTCGTCCACATCACTGACAGCAAACACAGTCTGCCCGTGGCCGACAACGTGCTCAATCGCGAGTTCATGCCCGCGCAGCCCAACCAAGCCTGGGCGGGCGACATCACCGACAGCCATACCGCCCAGGCGGGTCGTATCTCGCGGTGGTCATCGACCTGTTCTTCCGCAAGGTCGTGGGGTGGGCCATGGCACCTCACATGCTGGCCTGTGTGTGATGCGTTGCCGATCGCCGTTGCCTCCAGAAATCCAAAGCCCGGCGTATTGATGCACACGGATCGGGGTAGTCAATACGCCAGTGAGGCCCACGCCATGCTGTTGGTCAAACGGGGCCTGCTACCCAGCATGAGCTGCAAGGGCAACTGCTGGGACAACGCGGTTACCGAGCGTTTCTTTCTCAACCGACTGGACGGTCAAGCAAACCGAGACTATGCGCGTGTTGCTGCGCTCGACGCTCAAGATGGCACGGGCTTGGCGGATCAAGCAGGCGCTGCGCGCCATCTACGCCACCGCTACGACCCCCGAAGAGGTAGAGCCTCTGCTCAAGCGCTGGCGCAGTTGGGCCAGCCGCTGCCGACTCGAGCCCTTCAAGCGTCTCGGCAGAACGATCACCAAGCATCTTACTGGCGTCCTAAACGGCTTTTAGGCAGGCAAACACAAGGGTCGTGTTGAGACAACGAATCGAACGCCTCAGGAAGCTCGCGCTCGTGTACGCGGCTATCGCCGTGTCGAGAACTTTATCGCCATGGCTTACCTTGTCGCCGGAAAGCTCACCTGTTTGCCTGTCTTGCCATTCGCTCGGCTTTTGCCCATTCCACACGAAACGATCTGACCCCTTTTTCCGTGTGCTGAACAGAAACTGACGGGTAAGCGTGACCGAAGTTGCATGAAGCGTTTTCGCCACTGGTTATAATCACGCCCGCGAACGAATCGCCGTCGATCGGCGTTATTGGCGGTCGGAAAATTCATCCTACTGGAGAACACATGGACATCAAAAGCGAGGTGCAGTCAGTTCTTGAGGAGGTGCTCAGCCTCAAGGGAAGGGCTAGCCAATTCACCCCGAGTACCCCGTTGCTGGGTGCGATTCCCGAACTCGATTCGATGGCGGTGGTGGCGTTGATCACTTCGCTGGAAGAGCGGTTCGGCTTCATCATCGAGGATGATGAGATCGACGGTTCCGTCTTTGCCACTTTTGGCGCACTGATGTCTTTCGTGCAAGGCAAGCTGGACGGTTGAGCCGCACGGCGATGGCCTTCGACATTTTTTTCATCCCCGCCGATCCCGGTTATCGTCTGGTGCAACTGCATAAGCCGGACGCGCCTCGTTCACCGCGCGGCTTGATCTTGCAGGTCGGTGCTTTCGCTGAAGAGATGAACAAATCGCGACGGATGATGGCCTTGCAGTCGAGAAAACTGGCGGCAGCCGACTATGTGGTTTTGCAACTGGATCTTCTGGGTTGTGGTGACAGTAGCGGTGACTTCGGCGACGCCACTTGGGACGCGTGGTTGGCCGATGTCACACTGGCCTGCCAATGGTTGAAGGATTATTACGATGCACCATTGTGGTTATGGGGGCACCGCACCGGTTGTTTGTTGACCAATGAAGTGGCGGGGCAACTGGATTACCCGGTCAACCAGCTTTTCTGGCAACCGGTGATTTCCGGCAAGTTGTTTCTTCAGCAATTCCTGCGCTTGAAAGTGGCTTCAGAAATGATTGGTAACGAAGCCAAAGGGTCGATGGAGCGACTACGGAAGGATTTGCAAGATGGGGTGCCGGTGGAGATCGCCGGGTACCGGCTTTCATCCCCTATGGCGCGCGGTCTGGACCGAGCTGAACTCCGACCCCCTTCCGCCAATGGTGGACGCGTCGAATGGCTCGAAATTTCCAGCAGAACCGATGGCAGCTTGTCGCCGGCGACGAATGCTTGTCTCAAGCAGTGGCGAGATGCCGGCCGGCAGATCAACGCTTGCGCGGTTCCAGGTGCTGCTTTCTGGCAAACCACTGAAATCGTCGATTGTCCTGCGCTGCGCCACGCCACGCTGGCTGCCCTTTCTGGAGAAGGCAGGGCATGAACTACGTTGAAGATGCGCTGACCTTCGATTGCGCTGGCGAACAGCTTGTCGGCATCTTGGCCATCCCCAACTTCGCTGGTGGCGATAATGCGACCGCTACGTCGCAAACTGCTCGCTCGGCTGATTGTGGTGTGCTGATCGTCGTCGGCGGTCCGCAATACCGTGTCGGCAGCCATCGTCAGTTTTTATTGTTGTCTCGGCGTTTGGCGGCGGGTGGCTATCCGACCCTGCGTTTCGATTATCGCGGCATGGGGGACGGAACTGGTGATCAGCGCAGCTTCGAGCAAGTTACAGAAGATATCGGGGCGGCGATCGATACCTTCCTGCGGCATTGTCCGTCAGTACGGCGTGTCGTTCTCTGGGGGCTGTGTGATGCGGCATCGGCCAGTTTGTTGTATATGCAGGCCAACAACGATCAGCGGGTTGCCGGGCTGGTCCTGCTCAATCCTTGGATACGTTCGGAAACCAGTCTGGCGCAGACGCACATGAAGCATTACTACGGGCAGCGGCTATTGAGCAAGGAATTCTGGTGGAAGTTGCTCAGCGGCCGTCTGGCGGTGATCAAGGCGATACGCGAGTTCGTGCGAGCCGCCGTCCGGGCGAAGCTGAGCGCGGCACGTGTTCAGCCAAGCGCCAAAGGCAGTTTCCATGCTCGGATGGCTCTTGGTTGGCGTCGTTTCACTGGCAAGGTGTTGCTGATCCTCAGCGGGGACGATTACACCGCCAAGGAGTTTCTCGAATTCGTTGCCGATAACGCCGCTTGGTCGGGATTGCTCGAAGCAGCCAATGTCCAACGGGTGGACATTGAAGAAGCTGATCACACGTTTTCCACCCGTTTCTGGCGTAATCAGGTTGAAGAAGCCACTCTGAACTGGTTGTCTGGTTTACGGAACCGATAAAACCATCGTCTCCATCTCGCGGCGTAAGGATTTGAAGTGCTCACGCCGTTGCGGGTTCCCTCTTTGTCAGGCCAGTTGTCGTCCGGATAGAATTTGCAGCGAGGGGCGAAACGGAGAAGACGTATTTTCACGCTGATCCAGGCGAAGCATTTGGAGTCAATGGCTGGCCTTGTTTAATCAATGCACTAATTTAGTAGATATTTTTATAGATAGTACGGTCATTTGTACCCATACCTGCGCCGCCAAGATCTCGGCCGACGACTAGGCTTGAGTCGCTCTCGAGGTGCCGTTGGGTGCAGGTGCACGATTTACGTGGTGGTCGATGGCTTGGGTTTGCCACTCAAATTTATTCTCACCGGCGGACAAAACGGGGACATCACTCAGGCGATTACGCTCAGGACGATACCGAGGGTCGGCCGGGAATCGTGCGAAATCCTCGGAAAAACTGCTTAGCCGATTGTTCTAAAACAAAAAAATGCTTGGCCGATGCAAAGGCCGGTTTTCACCGGCCTGCCCTTATCAATTGAGACTTAGGCTTCGCAAGTCAGCGCCTTGTTGGCGCTGACAAAAACACTGTCAGGCTTGGATTTCAGCTCAGTGTCTGGCTGGCCGTTGTGTGACTTACACATCGGAGCAATATAGTTCTGTTTTCGTAACGACTCATTGTCAAGTTTCGGCAGGATGACGTGCGCCCTTACTTCCGCCGAGGAATTACACCCCGCTACATGGCATTTGGGTGTCGAGGAGGCCTTGGTGAAGGTTTTCCAGTGATCCAGCCAAGATCCACACGTGCAATTTTTATCCGAAGTCCCGTTCAGATTTTTCATGGTAACGGAACCTTTTGTGGGCAATGTCTTGCTCATAAATATCTCCCTAAAATGACCATGCACACGCATGGCACTCCATGATATTGGGATTCCTTTCGAAGAATTCAATAGTCATTCAGTTTGGCCTCCTGATTCGATCTCCAGAATTCGAAATCCCTCATCCAGTGCTTCGGCCTTGCGTCGGAAATCCAGCACGTAATCGCCGAAACGATTGATGTGCTCCAGCCGGTATGGTGCCAGTCCAGCCAGAACCTCCTGATTGATCACCGCCCCTTCGGCCTGGAGTTGCTTCAGCACCCGGCTCATCCCGACCACGTTGTGCAAGATGACCAGGTTGGCTACGAGATGGTTGTATTTGATGATCTTGCGCTGTTCATGGCGCAGGTTTTCGGCAATCACGCCTTCTCCGCCGAAGAATAGTTTTTTCTCGAAACCATTGAATTGCTCCGACTTGTTGGTTTCCGCATTGATGAGTCGGCGTAACTCGACGTCGCCAACGTATTTCAGCAGGAACATGGTTCGGATCACCTTGCCGAGTTCCTTGAAGGCGAAATACAGCTTGTTCTTTCGACTGTAAGTCCCCAAGCGACGCAGGATGGCCGAGGCAGAAATTTTCCCGAGCTTGATGGATACCGCTACGCGCAGCATGTCCGGCAAATGGGTCTCGATCATCTGCCAGTTGATGTCGTCGCTGAAAAGCCGGTCGATATGGGTGAACTTCTTGTTGCTGTCGGGCCGATGGAATACCAGATCCTTGATGCCACGGATGCGTGGCATCAGTTTGATGCCCAAGAGATGAGAAAGCGCAAACACCGTATAGCTCTGGGCCTGGGTGTCGCCATGGATGGTGTCCGGCCGGATATCAGAGGTGTTGGTCATCAGCCCGTCGAGGATGTGGGTGCCCTCGTAGGTGCCGCAGGAAATGAAGTGGCTGAACAGCGCGATGAACTTGTCGGAGACATGGTAGTAGCCGATACCGCCATAGCCGCCGTAGCGGATGTGATGCTCGGAAATCAGGTTCTGCTCGTAGAGGTTCCATTTCGTGCCGTCGGCCGAGGCATGCTTGCCTGATCCCCAGTAGCCAGGCAATTCGAACTTGTTGTAGGCATTGATGACCTTGACGATGGCTTTTTCCAGCACATCTTCCGTCACGTACTTGATGTTGAGCCAGGCGATCTGCTTGCGGCTCATACCCCGAATCGAGCGCGCCGTCTGGGTTGGCCCGAGGTTGCAGCCATAACAGAACAAGGTGCTGATTACCCGTGGGCGCAATTCCTCGATTCGGCTTTCGGTCCCCATCAAAGGCCGAAACAACTTGTGCAATTGCAGCCAGCGCTCAGTATCGATCAGGACGTCGACAATACTGATGTTCTCCATGTGCTCGGTGATCAACTGGTCGATCGCCCTGATGCCGGGCGGCGGTTCGCTGGCTGGCGGTTCCTTCAGGATCAGCCTGCCATCGACAATCTCGGCATAAGCATTTTCGGGAAATGCGGCATCAACCGCCTCAGCCGTCTCCAGCAAAACCGCCTTCAAGGACTCGGTAAAGGCTTTGGAATCCGTTTCGACACCGGTGACCTCGCCATACTGCGCCAATTCGCGACTCAGGGTGTCGTCGTCAACCAGTTGCTCCCGGTAGTCGTCGTAACGTTCACCGTGCTGGATGAACAGATCGCCCGACTTCAGTTCATCGCGGATCGCATACAGGACCGCCAGTTCGAAGTAACGGCGGTTGATGGCAACAACCTGACCGTCGGCGCGCTCGGAGATGACCAGTTTCCGCCAGGTCGAGGGGAGCCACTGGAAATCCTCCTCGGCATTCAGACCGACCAATGACAGCGGCACGACTTCGTGCCGGGTACCGCGCAGCGCCTGCAACGCTTTCATCATCCGGATCAGGGTATCGTCTTCACTGCTACTCTGCGGATTGACGATTTCGATACAGTTCAGCAACTGAGCTCGAACCATCTTGTAGGGCTGGATGAGGAACGGCAGATGATTGCGTCCAGCGTAGGCCATGTGCTCATCGCAGATGGCCACCAGGTCATCGACCTCGGCGATCAGGCTGCCGCCGATGGCTTCCACCCGTTGATGATCCGTGCCGTCGATCCGGTAGGCCAGCAACATCTCTTTCAACTGGCCGATCAGACGATCAGTTCGTTGCAGATGGTCATGCTGGTATTCGCCCAACTTGTTGCGCGCCTGATTGTCCAGGTTCTGGAGCATGCGGACGAACAGGTCGGCCGCATCGTCGAGCGTCTGGGCAAATTGCGAGCGGATGTAGATGACCGCCAGCGCATAGCGCTTCTGGGGCTTCAGTTCCGCCATTTCTGTCGCATCCAGCGAACGGGCGATGTAGCGGTACTGCTTGAGTTTCGGAACGGGAATGTCGGGGATGGGTAGTTGGTCGACCAGCAACTGGAGGCGGCGGATATGCTGGAGATAGGAGCGAGTTTCCTTGTTGGTCGGCTTTTTTGGTTCGCGCTTGAGCAGGTTCCAGGTGCTGCTGGTCTCGCCCGACTTGACCTTGAACAGGTTGTCGATCAAGGCTCTCACCTTGGCATCAAGTTGGTCGGCAATGCTCGCAAAGTGGACGTCGTGGATCTTTTCCCGGGCTTGGATGCCCAACCGATCGAGCGTGGAGAAGCCGGGTAGCTCGTAGCGATGATGCACCAGTTCTTCAAGCATCACGTTGATGATGTCGGCCACCACATGCCGGCAGTGCAACTTTCTTTCTGTAAATATTCCGAGGTGATGTCATCGGGATGAT
>JAVMKC010000015.1:0-429 GCA_031732795.1 Accumulibacter sp.
AGACCATCAACCTGCAAATCGACGAACACGGCATCCGCCTCGACTTCAGCGCGCTCAACGCCGAACTCGACCGCCGCCTCGCCGCCAACCCGCTCGAAGGCTTCGGCGACCTGATCGATTTCAACACCGCCAGCCGCGAGATGCTCGGGGATAGTGGCTGGCAAGGCTGGAGCAAGGTGGCCGATCTGTTGGTCAACAATTCGCTACAGGCGTCGTTCAGAAACCTGCTGGCGACGGAAGGAGCCTTGGTCAAAGGGGCAACGGGCTTCACCGGAAGTGGTAGCGCCGCGAACGATCTCATCGTCGGCGATGACAACACGGATAGCCTTTCCGGCAACGCCGGTGACGATGTGCTGTTCGGGCTGAGCGGCAATGACACCCTTTATGGCAACGCCGGCGACGACACGCTTTCTGGCGGTCTGGGCAACG
>JAVMKC010000015.1:529-8184 GCA_031732795.1 Accumulibacter sp.
ACGACACGCTTTACGGTGGCAACGGCAACGATCTCATGGACGGCGGTGACGGCAACGACACCCTTTATGGCAACGCCGGCGACGACACGCTTTCTGGCGGTCTGGGCAACGACGATCTTTACGGCGGCGATGGCAAGGACGTCTATCTCTTCAACCGGGGCGAAGGCAACGACTGGATTCATACCAATGGCAGTGCCTCGGGTCCCGATGACGTCATCCGCCTGGGCGCCGACATCGCGCCGACGCAGATCGAACTGCGCCGTTACCTTAACAATCTCGACGTGATCCTGAACAAGGCCGACGGCTCGACCGAGCGCCGGGTGGTGGCCGACTACTTTGCCGGCGCACCAATCGACCGCCTTGAATTCGCCGACGGCACCGTGTGGAACCAATCGGAAATTCACAGTCGTTTCGTGCAGTACGGCTGGGACGGCGCCGATGCCCTGTATGCCGCTTCTGGCATCAATAACCGGATGCGCGGCATGGGCGGCAACGACACGCTTTACGGTGGCAACGGCAACGATCTCATGGACGGCGGTGACGGCAATGACACCCTTTACGGCAACGCCGGCGACGACACGCTTTCTGGTTACGCCGGCAACGACACCCTGTCGGGCGGTCTGGGCAACGACACGTATCTTTTGTCGCGCGGCAGTGGCGCCGACGTGGTCGTCGACAGCGACAGCACCGCCGGCAACAGCGATCTGGCGCAATTCGGTGCCGGCATCGCCAGCGATCAGTTGTGGTTCCGGCACGTCGGCAACAACCTGGAAGTCAGCGTCATCGGCACGGACGACAAACTGACCATTCAGAGCTGGTATGGCGGTACGGCAAACCATGTCGAACGCTTCCAGACCGCCGACAACAAGCGCCTGCTCGACAGTAAAGTCGAGACGCTGGTCCAGGCGATGGCGGCCTTCGCGCCGCCGGCGGCGGGGCAGACGACCTTGCCGCCGGATTACCAGACGACACTGGCACCAGTGCTCGCCGCCAACTGGCAATGACGTGGCGCCGGCGACTGCCGGCGTATCCCGCGCTGGCGAAACCTGCCTGACGGTCGGTTTCGCCAGATCGTTTTTTCCACCCCAGGGTTTCGCGGCAATGCCGGCACCCGCCCCGCTTCAGGGTCGCCATGATCGATCACTCCGCCGATTTGCCTGCGGATTTTCCGGCAGCTTCTTCAACATCCTCCACGGCCTCGGCGGACAATGCCCCGCCGCGAGCCGCCGCGGCATCGACAGGAAACGTGACCGCGCCGCCCGACAGCGGTCTGCTCGGCCTGGTGATCCTCGCCCGCTTCCATAACATTCCCGCCGACCCCGACCACCTGGCACACGAATTCCGCGAGCCTGGACAGGCGTTCGGTACGCGGCAGATCCTGTTGGCGGCCAAGCATCTGGGGCTGAAAGCGAAATGCGTGCGTACCGATCCCGGCCGTCTGGCGCGCACGCCGCTGCCCGCGCTTGCGCTGACGCATGACGGGCACTATTGGATCCTCGCCCGGGTCGATGCCGACAAGGTGCTGATGCAGCGCCCCGGCCAGAACCCGCAAGTCCTGCCGATCGAGGACTTTGCCGCCGACTGGAGCGGTGAATTGATCCTCTTCGCCTCGCGCGCGTCGCTGGCCGGCGAACTGGCGCGTTTCGACTTCAGCTGGTTCATCCCGGCGATCGTCAAATACCGGCGGCTGCTCGGTGAAGTGCTGCTCGTTTCCTTCGCCCTGCAACTCTTTGCCCTGGTCACCCCGCTGTTCTTTCAGGTGGTGATGGACAAGGTGCTGGTGCACCGCGGGCTGGGCACCCTGGATGTCATCGCCGTCGGCCTGCTGGTGGTGATGCTGTTCGAGAGCGTCCTGTCGGGTTTGCGCAGCTACGTTTTCGCTCATACCACCAGCCGCATCGATGTCGAGCTCGGCGCCCGGCTGTTCCGGCACCTGCTCCACTTGCCGCTGGCTTATTTTCAGGCGCGCCGCGTCGGCGATACCGTCGCCCGCGTCCGCGAACTCGAGAACATCCGGCAGTTTTTGACCGGCAACGCCATCACGCTGGTCCTCGATCTGCTGTTTTCGGTGGTGTTCATCGGCGTGATGCTGCTCTACAGCGGTTGGCTGACCTTGATCGTCATCGTCTCGCTGCCGTGCTATCTGCTGCTGTCGCTGGCGGTGACGCCGCTGCTGCGGGCCCGGCTGCACGAGAAGTTCAATCGCGGCGCCGAGAATCAGGCCTTTCTGGTCGAATCCATCAATGGGATCGATACCTTGAAGGCGATGGCCGTCGAGCCGCAGATGGTCCGCCGCTGGGAAAACCAGCTCGCCGCGTATGTCGCCGCTGGTTTTCGCACCGCGACGCTGGGCACCGTCGCTCATGAGGGGGTTTCGCTGATCGGCAAGCTGGTCACCGTGGCGACGCTGTGGCTGGGCGCGCGTCTGGTCATCGACGGCGAGCTGACCGTCGGCCAGTTGATCGCGTTCAACATGCTCGCCGGGCGGGTGGCGACGCCGGTGATGCGTCTGGCGCAGTTGTGGACCGATTTCCAGCAGACCGGTATTTCGGTGCAACGGCTCGGTGACATTCTCAACAGCCGCGGCGAGGTGGCGCCGGCGCATCGCGGAACATTGCCGCCGCTGGTCGGCGGCATCGTGCTCGATCAGGTGGGGTTCCGCTATCGGCCGGATACCGCGGAGATCCTGCGCGGCGTCGATTTGCGCATCGCGCCGGGTGAAGTGATCGGCATCGTCGGCCGCTCCGGCTCGGGCAAGAGCACGTTGGCCAAGCTGATCCAGCGGCTCTACGTTCCGGAACGCGGCCGGGTGTTGATCGACGGCGTCGATCTGGCGCTGGCCGACACCGCCAGTCTGCGCCGCCAGATCGGCGTGGTGCTGCAGGAGAACATGCTGTTCAACCGGACCATCCGCGAGAACATCGCGCTCGTCGATCCCGGTGTGCCGATCGAGGCGGTGATCGCGGTGGCCCGGCTGGCCGGCGCGCACGATTTCATCGTCGAGTTGCCCGAAGCGTACGACACGCTGGTCGGCGAACATGGCGCAACCCTGTCCGGCGGGCAGCGGCAACGCATCGCCATCGCCCGCGCCTTGCTCGGCAACCCGCGCATCCTGATCTTCGACGAGGCGACCAGCGCGCTCGATTACGAATCGGAACGCCTGATCCAGAACAACATGAAAGCCATCTGCCAGGGCCGGACGGTGCTGATCATCGCCCATCGCTTGTCCGCGGTGCGCGACGCCAATCGCATCGTGGTCATCGATCGCGGACAGATCGTCGAGCAGGGTCCGCACGAGGAATTGTTGCGGCGCCCGGCGGGGCATTATGCCCGTCTGTACCGTCTGCAACAGGGAGAAGCCGCATGAGCGGCGGGGCGCCACGGCGCGGGGAAGCGCTGCTGGATTTGGCCCGGCGCTATGCGGCGGTCTTTGGTCTGGCGTGGCGCGAACGCCAGGCGCTCGACCCGCCGAAGCGTCTGGCGCACGAAGTGGACTTTCTGCCGGCCGCTCTGTCCTTGCAGGACCGGCCGGTTTCCCCGGCACCGCGGGTCGCGATGGGGCTGATCGTCGCCTTTGCCGTGCTGGCGCTGCTGTGGGCGATTTTCGGGGAAATCGATATCGTCGCCACCGCCCGCGGCAAGATCGTTCCCAACGACCGGACCAAGATCATTCAGCCGATCGAAACGGCGACGGTAAAGGCGATTCGCGTCAGCGATGGGCAACGGGTGAAGACCGGCGACGTGCTGTTGGAACTCGATGCCACCCAGGCGGAAGCGGACCGGCAGCGTTACGCCGGCGACTTGGCGGCGGCGCGTTCGCAAGCGGCGCGGGCCAAAGCCTTGTTGGCGGCGGTCGATGAGCAACGGATGCCCAGGCTCGGTTCGGTGCCGGAGGTGTCGGCGGAGCGGCTGGCGCAGGAGCAGCGCCTGCTCGACGGTCAATACGGGGAATATCGCGCCAGGCTGGCCCGCATCGATGCCGACCTGGCGCGCCGGGAAGCGGAATGGCGATCCACGCGGGAAGTGGTGCGCAAGCTCGAGCAGACGGCGCCGATCGCTCGACAACGAGCCAAGGATTTCAAAAACCTGGTCGACCAGAATTTCATTTCGCAACACGGTTACCTGGAAAAGGAACAACTGCGTATCGAGCAGGAAGGAGACTTGGCGGCACAGCGCAGCCGTCTGCAGGAGTTGATGGCGGCGCTGGCCGAGGGCCACGAGCAACGGCGCGGGCTGGTGGCCGAGACGCGGCGGCTGGCGCTGGACAGTCTGGACGACGCCGAGAAAAAGATCGGCGCGCTGGTGCAGGAACTGGTGAAAGCCAGTTCGCGCAGCCGCCTGCTGACGCTGACTGCGCCGGTGGATGGCACGGTTCAGCAACTGGCGGTGCATACCTTGGGCGGCGTGGTCACCGAAGCGCAGGCGCTGATGGCCATCGTTCCCCAGGATGAGGCGGTCGAGGTCGAGGCCTTCGTCGAGAACAAGGACATCGGTTTCGTCGATGTCGGTCAACGGGCGGCGGTCAAGGTCGACACCTTTCCGTTCACGAAATACGGGACGATCGAGGCCGCGGTGACGCAGGTGTCGAACGATGCGATCAGCGACGAAAAGGGGCTGCTCTATCCGATGCGTGCCCGGCTGGCGCAGGCGA
The DNA here is from genome assembly GCA_031732795.1 of Accumulibacter sp. GTDB lineage: Bacteria > Pseudomonadota > Gammaproteobacteria > Burkholderiales > Rhodocyclaceae > Accumulibacter. The sequence continues at coordinate 5,181 of JAVMKC010000015.1, forward strand.
CGATCCGGGTCGAGGAAAAGTCGGTGCTGCTCTCCCCGGGAATGGCGGTGACCGTCGAGATCAAGACCGGCAAACGCCGCGTCATCGAGTATTTCCTCAGTCCGCTGTTGCAGTATGGCGACGAGAGTCTGCGGGAGCGGTGAACGCCGGCCGGAGGCCCGACTTCGTGGGCAGCAGGGGGCAATCATCGTTTCGACCCCGTGCGGGTTCATGCGGGCAGCGGTTTGGCGGATTTTCCCGCCAATCAGTCCGGCCACTCGGTGACGCAAAAGCAAAAAGAGGCCAGGCTCAACATTCCTTGAAACTCCGTATGACTAAATTGAGCCGGGCTCCTTTTGGCTCTCTGTCAATGAATTGACCCGGTCAGCGAGCGTGGGATCGGCCGGCTGTAGAGTGAAGGATCGTCGCGCATGGTGAATGGCGTTGGCCAGGGAGGCTGGATGAAGGAAACCATGGGCTGTCCCTCTATTTCATAGCCGGGAAATGATTAAATGCAAGACCTGACCCCGGCGTCTGTGACCCCGGCGTCTGACCCCGGCGTCCTGGTGTGACCCCGGCGTCCAAGACCTGACCCCGGCGTCTGTGTGCATGCAAGACCTGACCCCGGCGTCTGTGTGACCCCGACGTCGTGGGAAAACTGCATGCACGGTTTGATGAGGGAGTGCAGGCGAAAACCTGTCCTCTACTCTACCCGGTGTGTTGCTGGAAACGCCTGCTGGATGATGGCATCTATCCCACGGCCAACCGTCTGGCCCGCGCCCTCAAACTCGAACCCGGCTGGGTGGCTGAGATGCTGCGCTTGACCCTGCTGGCACCCGACATCGTCGAAGCCATAGCCGAGGGCAGACAGCCCCGACAACTCAATCCGCACACCGTGCGCGGCCGGCAGGATGCGCTGCCGCGCGATTGGGATGAACAGCGGCGGGTGCTGGGGTTTGGCCCTTCAATCGCTTGAAAATGCTCAGTTAGCTCATTAACAAGGCTCAATGTAGCATAGCGACTCATTAACGAGTCTTCACTTTGACTTTATCGTCATCATCTGCAATAATGACTCATTAACAAGTCACGAAAATATCTTGTGGTTCATTAACGAGGCTATTGTGGTTAAACCTGTCTCACGCCCCTATTCGCAATACAGCCTGGATGCGCTTGCATTGTTGGGGCAGCTCGTGCGTGACGGACGTCTGAACAAGGTGCTGACCACCGCCGATTTGGCCTCTCGCGCAGGGATTTCGCGCGCCCTGCTGCAGCGCATTGAGCGTGGTGATCCAGGCTGCACCATCGGTGCGGTGTTTGAAGTGGCTGCGATCTGCGGTGTGCCCCTGTTCGAGCCTGAGCAGCGGCGTTTGGGTCAAGCCCTCGCGCAGCAGCAAGGAAAGATGGCCTTGCTACCCAAAGCCGTTCGCATCTCAACCAGGGCAGTGAAAGATGATTTCTGATCCCGTGCCGCAATATGCCGAAGCCTATGTCTGGATCTGGCTGCCTGATGCCGTTGAGCCCGTGGTTGCTGGCGTTCTTTCCAGACAAGGACAGCAGTTGGTGTTCAACTACGGCCGCAGCTATCTGGCTCGTGCCGATGCCATGGCTTTGTATGCGCCTGAACTGCCACTCCAGGCAGGTGTGATTCCGCTCATCCCTGGCTTGAGCATGCCCAGCTGCATCCGCGATGCGTCTCCCGATGCCTGGGGGCGGCGTGTGCTGATTAATCGCAAATTGGGTGCTCTATCAGACATAAAAGGGGCAAATGCTGCTGAGCTTGAACTGGATGAGTTGACCTATCTGCTGGAGTCGGGCTCCGACAGGATAGGCGCGCTGGATTTCCAGCAGTCACCGACGCACTATGGAGCAAGACAAAGTCAGAAGTCTTCGCTGGAAGATCTACTGACCGCTGCAGAAAAAGTCGAGCATGGTGTGCCGTTGCCCGCCGAATTGGATCAGGCCTTGCTGCACGGTACGTCCCTGGGCGGTGCGCGCCCCAAAGTGCTGCTGGACGATGGCAAGCGCAAGTTCATTGCAAAATTTTCGGCCAGCAACGATCTTTACAGCGTGGTCAAGGCCGAGTTCATCGCCATGCGCCTGGCGCACAAGGTGGGGTTGCAGGTGGCCAACGTGGAGTTGCGCTCTGTACTGGGCAAAGATGTTCTGCTGATCGAGCGGTTCGACCGGGTTAGGCACGAAGATCAATGGCGCAGGCGTACCATGGTGTCGGCACTGACCATGTTTGAGCTGGACGAGATGATGGCTGCCTACGCCAGCTACGAGAAGTTGGCGGAAATCATCCGCCATCGCTTCGTGGATGCAAAGCGCACTCTGCGGGAATTGTTCTCCCGCATCGTCTTCAATGTCCTGTGTGGCAACACCGATGACCATGCCCGCAACCATGCGGCGTTTTGGGATGGCCAGCAATTGGCACTCACACCCGCCTATGACATTTGTCCGCAGGCACGCACTGGCCAGCAGGCCTCGCAAGCGATGTTTATCCATGGCGCAGACCGCAGCAGTCAGATGGCGACCTGCATTGCAGCAGCTTCGTCGTTTTTACTTGCGCCAGATGACACGATCCACATCATCAATCACCAGGTGAAGGTCATTGAGCAGGAGTGGCCAGTGGTTTGCGATGAAGCAGCCTTGAGCACCGTGGACCGGGCCTTGTTCTGGCGGCGGCAATTTCTCAATCCCTTCGCGTTCATCGGGGCGCCTGACGGGGTGCGCATTCCTGTGACAGGCTGAATCCCACCCACCTTTGCGGAAAGAACGGCGAGCCCAGTGCTCGCCGTTTTGCTTTCTGAACGAGTCTCCTGCAGTGGTCTGCAAGACATTGGCGAATTCAGAGTTTCCGCTTCGTTCGCCAATGCGTTCCTCGTCATTTCGCCATCCGAATTCTCCAATGACACCTGTGTTCCTCAACAGTCTCAAAGGAGAACTTCATGATCGCAGTGTCACCCCCCAGCCCATAAGCGCTAACATATTAGTGGGTTTTTTGCTATACTGCGCCCCATTGCCG
>JAVMKC010000016.1:0-42694 GCA_031732795.1 Accumulibacter sp.
TCGCCAAGTCCCCCGCGCATCGTAACCAAAACATCAATTATTCAGCGTTTCCCTAAGGCTAACGACGGCATCTTCTCGGTCAAGTTCGAGCGAAAACGTATCGCCGAGCACGCCGTCCAGTTCCGAGAGTTCCTTGTCAGCGCAGATCATCCTCTCTGTGGGGCTGGCCGCCTTGCTGCAATCGAAGCTGGCGGCCAAGATTGTGGTCTGAACAAGTGCCAATGTCGCGGCACCAAGGCGAAGGGTGCAATTTCGACGCATAACGTTGGAGCTAACCGGACGGCCGGAGACGGCGAAGCCGGCTGTGGGCACTCCGGTTGAGCGGCTGGTTGGGCCAGAGTATAGCCAGGAGCAACGAGCGCGTTTGGATGCGCCGCAAGATTTTGACCGTCGTTACCCGGCCCGCGCCCCTGCGCGAGGACCACGGTGCTGCGCCGGCCGACAACGGACGGCCCGAGTGAGCCTGAAAGGCCGGGGTATTTCGATTTGCGTATTCCGCGCCACGGCGCTCACCGATCTGTCGTGGGCGTAGCTGGAGCAGCAACAGCATGACGATTTCAGTCATGTTCTGGGGCCCAACGTGAAAGCTCAGGCAACGGACGTGGCTTCATGCGGCTGTTCGTCTGGAGCGCCGGGTTGGGCATGAATACATAATTGCAAGACTTGAGCCCAAGCTAAGCTCTCCGATGGTGGACGATGGTGTGACCCGAAATGATTAAATGCAAGACCTGACCCCGATGTTGACCCGTGACCCCGATGTTGACCCGGAAATGATTAAATGCAAGACCTGACCCCGATGTTGTGTTGTGACCCCGATGTTGTGTTGGAATCGGGCTACGATATCCGGACCGTTCAGGAGCTGCTCGGCCATGCCGATGTCTCCACGACCATGATCTATACGCATGTTCTGAATCGCGGTAGACAGGGGGTGTTGAGCCCTCTGGATGGCTTGTAATGCCGGCCGTTTGGGATCGGATCGGATCGGGGCTTCAGTCATACCGGCAACGCGCAGGCCGGGCTTGCGGGCCGGGCCGGTCCGCGCAGGGAGACGGGGGCGGATACGATTTCTGTCGTGATTTCTTTCGATTTTCGGTCTGCAGACGCTATTTGAAACCGTTCGTCGGTTGGCGAACTGGTCGATCGGCTCCTTGAACCGCTCGCCGCCCAGGGCCCACCTCTCGTGGGCGCTCTCCCGAATGTTCGCCAAGTCGGCGTGAGGAATCGGGGTTTGGGACAGCCGTCGGTAAGCGAGCTGCCGTTCCGAGTCGCTTTCTCCCGGTTCGAGGTGCTCGGCGCGGATGCTTGATCAGTCTTCCTTCGGAGCTGTCTCGTCTCGAATGTGGCGACCACGGCTCGACCAGGAGTAATCATCAGGGCAAGCCACCCTTCGCGCCCGAACGGGGTTGAGTTCGAGGTAACGGATCACCAGATTGCCGCCCGCGCAGCGTTTCTCAACAGATCAACTCTTGCTCGACAGTTGGCATCCCGGACGACTTCTCCGGACAAAGCGGCAAACGACCGTGCTTTCTCAAGCGACCAGGGTGTAACACGGGGTGTATTCGCCTTGCAGTTTCATCCGCCGCTGGTCGACGAAGCGCTGCAGCAGTTCGTCGGTGGCTGCCAGGAGATCGGCTTCGCCGTGGATCACGAACGGACCATGCGTTTCGACTGCCCGGATGCCCTGCTCCTTGACGTTGCCGGCAGCAATCCCCGAGAACGCCCGCCGCAGGTCGGCGGCCAGTTGATGCGCCGGACGGTGGCGATGCAACGATAATGCGGCCATCGCCGCGTGCGTGGGGACGAACGGGTCTTGAAAATCCTTGGCCACGCGCAGTTGCCAGTTGAAGTAGAAGGCGTCGCGGCCGTCCTGGCGGAAAATCTTCACCGCGTCCATCGCTTCGCGCATCGCGCGCGCCACGCTGACCGGGTCGTCGATGATCACCCGGTACAGGCTTTGTGCGGCGGGACCGAGGGTCCGCCCGACGTAGGCGTCGAGCGCCGTGAAGTATTCGGCGCTCGACGCCGGTCCGCACAGGATCAGCGGGAACGGCTGGCCGGCGTTGTCCGGATGGCTGAGGATGCCGAGCAGGTAGAGCAGTTCTTCGGCGGTGCCGACGCCGCCGGGGAAGATCAGGATGCCGTGGCCGATGCGGATGAAGGCTTCGAGCCGCTTTTCGATATCCGGCAGGATCACCAGTTCGTTGACGATCGGGTTCGGCGGTTCGGAGGCGATCACTCCCGGTTCGGTGAGGCCGATGTAACGGCCGTTGGCGATGCGCTGTTTAGCATGGCCGATCGTCGCGCCTTTCATCGGTCCTTTCATCGCCCCCGGACCGCAGCCGGTGCAGACGTCGAGCCCGCGCAAGCCGAGCTGGTAGCCGACTTCCTTGCTGTAGGCGTATTCCTCGCGACCGATCGAGTGCCCGCCCCAGCAGACGACGATGTTCGGATCGACGCTCGGCCGCAGGACGCGGGCGTTGCGCAGGATTCGGAATACCGCTGCGGTCATGTGTTCGCTGAGTGTCAGGTCGAGCGTCGAATCGCCCTGAATTTCGTTGTGGGTGTAGATGATGTCGCGCAGGACGGCGAACAGGTGTTCGCGGATGCCGCGGATCATCCGTCCATCGACAAAAGCCGTCGCCGGGGCGTTTTCGAGCTGCACCTTGACGCCGCGGTTGCGCTGCAGCAGGCCGATTTCGAAATCATGATAGGCGTCGAAAATCTGCCGCGGGTCGTCGGTGTGACTGCCGGTGTTGAGCACCGCCAGCGCACAGTTGCGGAACAGCCGGTACAGGCCGCGCGCGCTGGTATCGAGCAAGGTCTTCACTTCGAGTTGTGACAAGACTTCCAGGCTGCCTTCCGGGCTGACCGAGGTACTGATTTTCATGGGCGGATCATCGTCCGACAGCGGCGGCGGGGGAACCGTCGGGTCGGGAGAGGTTGCAGGAATGGCGGCGCGGCGGCATGGCCGACGACGGGCGCGAGTCGGAAACCAGGAGCCTGTCGGACTTGAGGCTGCTCGACTGCGCCGGTGGCAAAGCGGTCCATTTTTCCCCGATTTCTCGTTACATAGCCCCGCTACGCGCCTCGAAATCGGGAAAAACTGTCCTCGCTTTCCCTCTCGGCCGGCAACGATCGCTCAAGTCCGACAGGCTCCTAGCCCGGCGCGATCGGCGCAAGCGTGTGCGCGGCGTTCAACGGACCGCTGCCGGGTTGCCTGAGCGGCCGCCGGCGCGACGCAACAGATCGGCGATGTCGGTGTTGTCGGTCTTCAAAGCCCAGTCGATGGCAGTGGCGCCGCGTTCGTTGGCCAGGTTCGGGTCGGCCTGGTGCTGCAGCAAGATTTTGACGACTTCCAAATGGCCGAATCGGGCGGCGAACAACAGCGCCGTCGAACCGTTGGCGGTAGTGGCATTGACTTCGGCACCCCGCGTGAGCAGGTAGTCGACGACGGGGGCGTGGCCGTTGAAGGCGGCGTAGATCAGCGGCGGCCAGCCGTAGAGATTGACGTCGGCGCCGGCTTCGACCAAGCGTTGCGCAAAATCGAGTTTGCCGCGATAGGCGGCCAGGCTGAGCGCGGTTTCGCCGTTGCGGTTGCGGGTATTGAGCCGGGCCCGTTTTTTGAGCAGGTAGTCGAACAGGCTGGCGTTGTCGCGTTGCACCGCTTGCATCAGCAGCGTATTGCCCTGGGCATCGACGGCGTTGATCCCCAGGCCGCTTTCGATCAGGCGTATCGCCCACGGCGTATCACCGGAAATCATCGCCTCTTCGAGATCTTCGTAGGAGCCGGCGACGGCGCTGATCGGCAACCACAAAGCGAGAAGCCAGGCGAACAGTTTCATGGGCAGACCTTTTGTCGGGCGTCGGGAAATAAACGGAAGAAATTTTCGGTGGTGGCGGCGAAGAGATCTTCAGCCGGCAGACCACGCAGCCGGGCGACCGCTTCGGCGACGTGGCGGACGTAAGCCGGCTGGTTGGTCTGGCCGCGATGCGGTACCGGCGCCAGATACGGGGCGTCGGTTTCGACCAGCAGACGGTCGAGCGGTACCCGGCGGGCGACCTCATGCACCGTCGCGGCGTTTTTGAACGTGACGATGCCGGACAGCGAGATGTGGAATCCCAAATCGAGCGCCATTTCGGCAACGGTCCAGTCCTCGGTGAAGCAGTGCATGATTCCGCCGACCTCGTCGGCGCGTTCCTCGCGCAGGATGCGCAAGGTGTCGGCCGCCGCTTCGCGGGTGTGCACCACCAGCGGTTTGCTGGCTTGGCGCGCCGCGCGGATGTGCGTCCGGAAGCGTTGGCGCTGCCACTCGGGCGCGTCCTTGTGCCAGTAATAGTCCAGACCGCTCTCGCCGATGGCGATGACCCGTGGATGATCGGCCAGGGCAACGAGTTCGTCGACCGTCGGCTCGCGACCGCCGGTGTTTTCGGGATGTACGCCCACCGAGGCCAGCAGCATCGGCCATTGTTCGGCAAGCGCGATGACCCGCGGCAAATCCTCGAGATTGACACCGATGCATACCGCGCAGCCGACGCCGTTGGCGGTCATGGCGGCCAGAATGGCTTCGATGTCCCCGGAGAGTTTCGGAAAATCGAGGTGGCAATGCGAATCGACGAGCATCGGCACTCGGGTCAGACAGTATGCGTCGGCCGGCCGGACTGCAGCACCCCACCCAGGATGCCTTCGATGCGCCGCCGCGCTTCGACCCCCGATTCGTCGTTCTTGAAGTGCACGCCGATGCCCTGCACCTTGTTGTTCTGCGCGCCAACCGGCGTGATCCAGGCCACGGTGCCGGCGATCGGCAGCTTCGCCGGGTCGTCCATCAGCGACAGCAGCATGAACACCTCGTCGCCGATCGAATAACGTCGGGACGTCGGAATGAAGATGCCGCCGTTGCGCAAAACCGGCATGTACGCCGCGTACAACGCCGACTTGGAACTGATGTTCAGCGATAGGACGCTGGGGCGCGGCGGGATGTTGGCGGTCGGTTTGGCGGTTTCGGGTTCGGCCATCGGCTCAGCGTCGGAAAAGACTCGAATAACCTGCAAAAAACTCTTCGAGAAACAATCGATTATTCAATGGTTGTTCACTCTGTGCTCTGTATTGTAGCGTCTTTCGGTTGAATGCCAAGAGCTTGCGCGTTTCGCTGCGCCCGGCCAAGCGTTGCAACAGGGCCTGTTGTTCCAGGTAGTAACGGGGCGGCAGCGCCCGACCGGCCAGGAGCAGATCGTGGAGCCATTTCTGCGCCCATTCGATCAACCGTTTGACCGCTCCGGGACGAGGGTCGGCCTTGAGCACCTTGTCGAGTTCGGCGGCGCAGGCCAGCACTTCGCCTTCGGCCGCCCGAACCGCCTGCGCCAGCCAGGCGTCGAACAGGGTTTTCTCGCCGCTACCCGCCAACTCCAACGCCAAGAACGGCGCCCCGCCGGCCAGGGCCAACCAGCGCTCGGCGTCGGTAACCGCGGCCTGCTTCAGCCACTCGACGGCGACGGCGTGCGCCGGCCGCAGCACCGGAATCGTTTGACATCGGCTACGGATGGTCGGCAACAGCCGATGCGCCTCGCTGGCCATCAGCAGGAAAACCGTTCCCGGCAAGGGCTCTTCCAACGCTTTGAGCAAGGCGTTGGCGGCAGCGCGGTTCATCGCTTCCGCCGGGTTGATCAGCACCACCCGCGCCCCTTGGCGATGGGTGCCGACATGCAGAAAATCTTCCAGGCCGCGCACCTGATCGATGGTGATCCATTGGCTGGCTTTTTTCTTGACGGTTTTGCCGCTATCCTCCCCGGCGGTGCCTCTTTCTCCGCCGTCGCCGCCATCGCCGCTGACAGCACTGTCGGTTTCGCCGCTGCCGTGGTTCGCCGCGGCAGCGGGTTGCAGCAGACGGAAATCGGGATGATGACCTTGCGCCTGCCAGCCGCAGGCCGGGCATTGGCCGCAGGCTTCGCCGGCTTGGCCCGGCTGTTCGCAAAGCAGCGCCGCGGCAATCGCTTTGCCGAGGGCGAATTTGCCCAGCCCGCGCTGCCCGATGAACAGCAAGGCGTGCGGCAGTTGCGCGCGCCGCTGCAGCAGAGGCTGCCAGATGTGCGGATAGAGTTCGTCGATCCTCATATGCACTGCGTCAGGATGATCTGCCGGATGCTCGCTTCGACCTCCGCGCGCGGCCGATCGGTGGCGATGACTTGGATCCGCTGCGGCGCGGCCGCCGCGCGCTCGAGATACGCCTGTCGCACCCGGTCGTGAAAATCCTGCCGTTCGCGTTCGAATCGATCGAGTCGGCGTTCCTGTGCGGCCAGACGCTCGGCTGCCAGAGCGGACGGCAGATCGAACAACAAGGTCAGGTCGGGCTGCAGATGCGCATGCACCCACTGTTCGAGCTGAGCGAACTTTGCACGGTCCAGGCCGCGTCCGCCGCTTTGATAGGCGTAGGTGGCGTCACTGAAACGGTCGCAGACCACCCAGTCGCCGCGGGCCAGTGCCGGTTCGATGACCTGTGCCAGATGTTCGCGGCGGGCGGCGAACATCAACAGGGCTTCGGTTTCCAGGTGCATCGACTCGTTGAGCAGCAACTGGCGGAGCGTTTCGCCGAGCGGCGTACCACCCGGCTCCCGGCTGGTGACGACGTTCACTCCACGCTGGCGGAGAAAGTCGGCGACGCTTTGCAAGTGGCTGCTCTTGCCGGCGCCGTCTATGCCTTCGAAAGTGATGAATTTGCCCCGTGGCCGGTTCATGATCGATCGCCTCGTCATTTGCCGCCGCGCTGATAACGCGAGACGGCGCGATTATGTTCTTCGAGCGTCCGGGAAAACTGACTGCTGCCGTCGCCGCGGGCGACGAAATACAGCGCATCGGTCGCCGCCGGATGCAGTGCGGCGCGCAGCGAAGCCTGACCGGGCATGGCGATCGGCGTCGGCGGCAAGCCCGGACGGGTATAAGTATTGTAGGGAGTATCGCTGAGCAGATCGCGCTGACGCAGGTTGCCGTCGAATTGCTCGCCCAGGCCGTAGATCACCGTCGGATCGGTCTGCAAACGCATGTTTTGCCGCAGGCGGTTGACGAAGACTCCGGCGATCTGTGCCCGGTCTTCATCGCGCCCGGTTTCCTTTTCGACGATCGAGGCCATGATCAGCGCCTGGTAGGGCTCGCGGTACGGCAGCTTGTCCTGCCGCGACTGCCACTCCTTGCTCAAGCGCTGTCGCCCGGCGCGATAAGCGCGCGCCAGTACCTCGATGTCGCTGCTTTGCTTGGCGAAAAGATAAGTATCCGGAAAAATCAGCCCTTCGGCGCGGGTCTCGACGGCGCCGAGACGGCGCAGGATTTCCGACTCGCTGAGTCCGGCGGTGTCATGACGGAGATCGGGATGGGCGTCCAGCCGTTGACGCACCTGCCGGAACGTCCAGCCTTCGATCAGGGTCAGTTCGGCCTGCGTGACGTCACCACGGGTCAGTTTGCGCAGCAGTTCCAGTGGCGTTACACCGGCCTGCAACTGATAACTGCCGGCCTTGATCGCCGAATCCACTTGCAGCACCTTGCCGAGCGCTACCAAGCGCCAGGCTGGCAGATCGATGCCGGCACCGGCAATTTCGCGGGCGGCGGTGCGCAGGCTGCTGCCCGGGGCAATGGTGAATTCCACCGTCGGCTCGCGCAGACCGACCGGAGAATAGGCCCACCACCCGGCGAAAACCAGCACGACCACCAGGAGCAGCGTTGCCGCCAGGAACAGACGGGCGAAAAATTTGCGCATCGATCAACGGGAGAGGGAGGGCCGAAAGCGGCGGTGTAAGGAAAATCGCGGCAGGAGCCGGGGCAGCGGCAAGCGTCAGCCCGGGCAGTCGCTCTATAATAGCCGAAACCTTGCGCGTCCAAACGCGACGACCCGAATCGACGGCTTCGCTGATCCTCCGCCAACGTGCCGCGGAGTCAACGATCACCGCGCAAAGATCAGTCACCAACGATCACCTTGCTTCCACTGGACGGACCTGACGATGAATCTGATTTGGCAGGAGTTTCTCAGCGCCGCCGGCGCCCGCTTCGATCAGCAACGGCTGGTCGATTTCGGCGATGCCGCCGCAGAACGGTTGGCCGGGCGCGACGCGACGGTCGTCGCCCCCTTGAGCCATCTCGGACTGATCGAAGTGGCCGGCGAAGAGGCGACGACCTTTCTGCACAACCAGTTGACCAGCGATGTCAAACACTTGCCTGAGGACAGCGCCCAGCACTCCGCCTGGTGTTCGGCCAAGGGACGGATGGTCGCCAGTTTTCTGCTGTTCCGGGAGTCCGATCGTCTGCAATTGCAACTCGCCGCCGCGCTGGTCCCGGCGATCGTGCGCCGTTTGCGGATGTACGTTCTGCGCAGCCAGGTAACGGTCACCGACCAGTCGGCTGAGCGCTGCTTGCTCGGCCTGACCGGCCCGCAGGCCGAACAAACGCTGGCGGACGCTGGATTGCCGACACCCCGCGCAAATCTGACCACCGCCGCTTTCGCCGACGGAGTGGTGATCCGCCTCGACGATCGGCGCTTCGAAATCGTCGTCGCGGCGGCAGCGGTGGCTCAACTCTGGCAGGCGTTGACTCGATTCGCCCGGCCAGTCGGCAGTCCGGTGTGGGAATGGCTGGAAATCCGCGCCGGAATTCCATTGATCGACGAACGGACCCAGGAACTGTTCGTGCCGCAGATGGCCCACTTCGAGCGTATCGGCGGCGTCAGTTTCCATAAAGGCTGCTATCCCGGCCAGGAAGTGGTCGCCCGCACCCAATACCTGGGCAAAGTGAAACGGCATCTCTATGCCCTGCATGTGCCGGCTCCCGCCGCCGCCGGCGACGCGGTGTTTTCACGGGCCAGTCCGGAGCACGCTTGCGGGACCATTGCCAACGCCGCGCCGTCTCCACAAGGCGGCTACGAGGCGCTGGCGGTGCTGCAGGAAAGCCACGCCGCCGATGAATTGCGCCTGGGTCGCCCCGACGGTCCGCCGGTCACCTCGATCCTGCCGCTCGGCGATTAGCCTCGCGCTCATCCGCCACCGCCCGCATGTGCCTGATCGTCCTGGCCTGGCAAGCGCACGCCGACTATCCGCTGGTGGTGGCCGCCAATCGCGATGAATTCTTCGCCCGTCCGTCCCTGGCCGCCGCCTTCTGGCCCGACGCCCCGCAGGTGCTGGCCGGACGCGACCTCGAAGCAGGCGGCACATGGCTGGGAATCAGCCGCCAGCAACGCTTCGCCGCGTTGACCAACTACCGCGAAGGCGGCACCGCGCAACAGGCCGCAGCCCGTTCGCGCGGCGCGCTGAGCGCCGATTTTCTGAGCGGAAAACAATCACCGGTTGACTATCTGGCGCAAGTCGCCGCCGACAGCGAACAGTACAACGGCTTCAATCTCTTCGTTGCTGACCGGCAGCGCCTGGGGTACTACTCGAATCGCGGCGACCGGCAGATACGCTGGCTGAGCCCGGGAATTTACGGACTTTCCAATCATCTGCTCGACACGCCATGGCCCAAGCTGACCAGCGCCAAAAACGCTTTCGCCGACGCACTCGGCGAATTACCGGCCACGGCGCCGTTCTTCGATCTCCTGGCCGACCGGGAAATCGTCACCGACGGCCGTTTGCCCGCCACCGGCATCCCGCTGGCCTGGGAACGGATTCTATCGGCGGTTTTCGTGTGGACGCCCGGCTACGGCACCCGCGCGTCCACGCTGCTGCACGTGCGCCGCGACGGACAAACCACGCTCCGCGAGCGCAGCTTCGACGCCGAAGGACGATTCATGGGCCAGGTCGAAGAGGACTTTCAATCCTCGGTGATGTCGACCGGCGTGTAAGCCGGCACCAGATCATAGAGTTCGATGATCTCGGCGTTGTGCATGCGGACACAGCCGATCGAACCCGGAACACCCATCGGCGCGCTGTCCGGACTGCCGTGGATATACACGTAGCGGCGCATGGTATCGACCGAACCGAGACGGTTGCGGCCCGGTTCACAGCCCGACAGCCAGAGGATGCGGGTCAGAATCCAGTCACGGCCAGGAAAACGTTCAGCGAATTCACGGCTATAAACCTCACCGGTCGGCCGGCGACCAACGAAAATGGTATTCGCGGCGCAGCCGCCACCGATCTTCGCCCGGATCAGATGCCGGCCGCGCGGGGTGCAGAAACTGCCTTTCAACTCCCCAGCCCCTCTTTTGGCGGTCGACACCGGATAACGGCGCAAGGGCTGGCCTTGCGCGTCGAACAAGGTCAGGCGCTGTTCAGCCAGTGAGATATGGAGGCGCAGACTCGGCACTTGAAATTTCGACATCGACCAATTCCTTCCCTTTCCTCAGCCGACGCGCGGCAAAGAATTCGCTGAGCAGCTGCCCGCACTCGTCGGCCAGCACACCGCTGACGACGGTGGCGTGATGGTTGAGACGTTCGACAGCGAACAGATCGACCACGCTGCCATGAACACCGGTTTTCGGATCACGCGCGCCATAAATCACCCGGGCAATCCGGGCCTGCAGAATGGCCCCGGCGCACATCGCGCAAGGTTCGAGCGTCACGAACAACGCGCACCCCGGCAGACGGTAGTTGTGCAGATTCCGCGCGGCGTCACGCAAGGCGACGATCTCGGCATGCGCCGTCGGATCGTGTTCGCCGATCGGCGAGTTGAAGCCACGGCCGATGATCTGACCCTCCCTGACCACCACCGCCCCGACCGGCACCTCTCCCAGACATTCAGCAGCCCGCGCGAGAGACAAGGCTTCGCGCATGAAATACTCGTCATTCATGCGCCGATTTTATCGCAGCCCACTCTTACCGGCGTTCGATCCCGAGAAATGGCCCCAGCCAATCGAACTGCCAACCCAGTGACATTTCTGCTTCAGTGAGCGATGCAAGTTGCTGGCAGACAGAAGCAGAGAAGGAGAAGAACGCGCAGTAACCACAGCACCGCATTCAAAGCCAACGCAGCGAACGCTACCGTCAATAGAGACGAAACGCGGGTCGTGTCAGCCCAACGCTTTGACCTTCACCCGAAGCAGATCATCCAATGGAAAGGACAATGGCTGGAGAAGACAGCGGACGTGTTTTTCCTGGTTCCCAAGGTCCACCTTGGGAACCCTGACTGGAAGCTCCGGCTTCCCTTTCCTCGCTCAATCCGTCGCGCAAGGGAAAGCTGGAAGCCCCGGAGCTTCGAAGAATGAGCTTCCCAGGATGGGCCTTGGGAACCAGGCCAAATGTTGCGGGTCAAGGTAGTGCTTGCCATTGATCACGAGACATATAGGGACAGCGAATGGAGATTTCGCGAAATACATTTGTAAAAATGTATTTATATTATATTTCTACGATCAATCGCCACCAAAACAAGCGCTAACGCTGGCAGCGCGACGATCACACGGCCCGACAGGTCACCACGACACCAGCGACTATCACGTTCAACGCGACAGCAAACGACGTGGCGGCATCGCCCAGCCCAGGTTGCGTTCTTCCGAAGCGCAAGGCTGATCGCGCATCAATAACTCGCTCCATGAACCCGTTTCATGGCCGTCGTTCAGCCTGGGCTGGTGATATCCAATCCAAGCCTGGCGATTTACTCCCGACATCTCTTGGGACATTGTAAAGTGAGAAATGATGGCTTGGTCTTTCTCGATCGGTGGCTGCATGCGGGCTTTGCCGGAACGTTGCCGACAATTTTTTGCTCTTTCGTCTCATGAGGAAATTGGATGTTCACACCTGACTGGTGGCAGTGGCTGGCCTTCGGACTGCTGCTGATGACCGCTGAAATGCTGCTCCCGGCCTTGCTGCTGATCTGGATCGGTCTGGCAGCGATGGCCGTCGGGCTCGTGCTGTTGGCTTTGCCCGAACTGTCGCTCGCCAGCCAGATTTTTCTCTGGGCCGGTCTATCGGTGGCCTTGCTGGGGCTCTGGTTCCGCTTTCTCAAACCGCGAACGGTGTCTACCGTCGGCAGTTCGGCGACGCATGCCATCGGCGAGGTCGGCGTGCTGATCAACGAACTGACTCCTCACAATCGGGGGCAGGTCCGCTTCCAGAAACCCTTGCTTGGTGCCGATTGTTGGGAATGCTATGCTGATTCGACGATTGCTGCCGGCGAAAGAGTCCGGGTCGTCGCCATCGAAGGGAATTTCGTCAAAGTGGAGCACATCCGATGACCGGCATGACCATCCTGTCCATCGCCCTGTTGGTATTCATCATCGTTACCATCGCCTACGGGGTGCGCATCGTTCCGCAAGGCGAAGAATGGATCGTCCAGCGGCTCGGCAAATACCGCGCCACTCTGCTTCCCGGGTTGCGCTTCATCATTCCGTACATCGACACCGTCGCTTACAAGGTGACCACCAAGGACATCATCCTCGATGTGCATGAGCAGGAGGTGATCACCCGCGACAACGCGGTGATCGTGGTCAATGCGATCGCTTTCATCAAAGTTACCGACCCTGTGAAAGCGGTTTATGGCGTCCAGGATTATGCGGAAGCGATTCGCAACATGATCATGACCACTTTGCGTTCGATCGTCGGGGAAATGGAACTCGACCAGGCGCTGTCGTCACGGGACATGATCAAGGCTCGGCTCAAGGCAGGTGTCGCTGACGAGGCGCTCGATTGGGGTCTGACCGTCAAATCGGTGGAAATCCAGGATATAAAACCGTCGCAATCGATGCAGCGGGCCATGGAAATGCAAGCTTCCGCCGAGCGCGAGCGCAAAGCGATGGTCACGCGCGCTGAAGGTGAAAAGCAGGCGATGATCCTGACCGCCGAAGCGCGACTGGAGTCGGCGAAACGGGATGCGCAGGCGCAGGTGACCTTGGCCGAAGCCTCGGCGCAGGCGATCGGCAAGGTGACCGGCGCTTTTGGCGACAACGAATTGCCGATGCTTTACCTGTTGGGTGAAAAATACATCGCCAGCCTCGCCAAACTGGCCGAATCGGGCAACGCCAAAACGGTGCTGTTGCCGGCCGATTTGCAGAACTCGTTACGTGGGCTTTTTCAGCGGAGCAAACCCTGGGAATAGGTCGGGGAATAGGCGGGTAATAGGTCAACAGGTCGAGTCTGAACCGGCCGCCTTGGTTTCGCTGTTTTGCCAGCTTTGTCAGTGCTTGCAGGATCGCTCCGCTCCCTGCCCCTCCAACTCAGCCAGCGATCGACGACAGTCGACCAAGCTGCAATCCGCGTGCCGCCAAACGGTCGGCAAACCGCGGGGCACTGAGGACGGTGTATTCGCGGACCCGCTGCTCACCCAGCGGATCGCCGGCAGTCGCCGACTTCGCCGGATGGCACATCAGCAGATCGCCGTCGTGCGCGGCGTCGAACCAGCCATCGAGCAAGGCCGCGTACTGTTGCTCGCTGGCGGAGAAATCATAGACCCCGAGCAGGCTGTCGTTCATCCGCCAGCCGCGGGTGCTGACCAGACGGCGCAAGGCGCGCTCGCCCAAGGTGGCAATGATCGTCGCTTTGAGGGTGTAGCCGGGTCGTACGACACGCGGATTCACTCCGCGCCGAACCCGTGTCGAACGCAACCAGAGCGCCCGGCCGGGATAACGCCGCCCGATCACCTCGAGCAAAGCGTGACGGATGATCGGCAATTGATGAACATGTTGATGGCCGTCGATGAAGTGCGGCGGGCCGACGAAATGTTCTTCGAATCGCTGACATTGACGATCGATGGCTTCGATCACCATCTGCCGGTCGAGCCGGCCGAGGTAGCTGCTGACGATCAGCCGGGGCAAAGGCAGAAAAAATGTTTCATCGTCGAATCGCTCCGTAAAATTGAGGTGCAGACCGATATCGACCGGCAGCGCCCGCAAGGCCGCTGCGCGGCTACGCAATTCCGGCGCATCGGCAAGGCAGCTCACCGCGGAAAGGCAACCGCCCGCCGCCAGTTCGACGATACCCTGGTCGACAGCGGCGCTCATTCCGAAATCATCGGCACAGATGACGAGTCTTTTCAATTCCGTTCCAGGCCATTCGTCGGATCCAGCGGATATCGCGGATACACTTCGTGAATTTCACCCATGCGCAAGACACTCCGGCAGATCACCCTGTTCATCCTCGTCGGCTGTGCCGCGGCACTCACCCACTGGTTGACCGCGATCGGCTGCGTTGCGGTCTGGCGAATATCGCCGTTATGGGCGAATGTCATCGGTTGGCTGGTGGCTTTCGTGGTTTCGTTCGCCGGCCATTACCGATTGACCTTTCGTGAGTCGACCACCCCGCTGGCGCTGGCTTGCCGCCGGTTTTTCATCGTTTCGAGCATCGGCTTTGCGATCAATGAGTTGTCCTACGCCTACCTGCTGCACGCGACGGCGATCGCCTACGATACGCTGTTGGCGATCATTCTGTTGACCATTGCCGCGCTGACCTTCGTTCTCAGCCGATGGTGGGCGTTCCGGAACAGAGCGGCAGTTTCTTGAGCTCGGCCGGCGTCAGCCGCCACAAGGTATTTTTGCCAACCGTATGCACGATTGCTTGCCGGGGTAACCAGGACGTGGCCGAGCCCTCTTCCATCCGGCCCCAGACCCATATGGCGCCGACAACACCATGGCAGAGCTTTGCCGGCAGCCGTTCGACAAGCAGCAGATGGTCCGCTCGCGTCTCGGGTTCGAACTTTCCGGCATCGGCCAATTCCTTACGCCAGTTGTCACGCTGATCGACCTGCGGATCGTTCCAATCCCCCAACACCCATGGTGCATGACGCAAACGGAGATAGAACGGTAGATCATAGGGATAGCCGTCGATCAACAGCAATTCATCCACCGCCGGCGAGACCTCGCCGGCCACCGCCTGCGCCAACGTCCGACTCGACGCCCGATTCGGGCGATCCGAGAGCGCCACGCCGACGATCAACGCCAGACAAATCGACACGGCCGCGGCCAAAGTCAGCGCGTAGCCGCGCCGTGCCGCCGCCGGATTGTTCTGCCGCCAGAGAAAAAAGCTTTCGCCAATCAGAAAAGCGAAAGGCGGCATCGCCGGCAGAATGTAACCGACCAGTTTCGAACTCGGCAGCGAAAAGAAGACCACGATCAGGGCCAACCAGATGAGCATCAAACTGCACACGCCGTCCCGACGCTGCTCGACCGGCGATCTGAGGCGCAGCGGCGGCAGGCTGCGCAACAGCCACGGCGACCACGGCAAGGCGCAGACCAGGATCACCGGCAGATAAAACCAGACCGGAAACTGGTTATTGAACCCGGTTTCGGCAAAACGTCGGAAATGTTGATAAACGAAAAAGTAATCATAAAACCCAGGATAACGCTGCTGCATCGACAGAAACCACGGCGCGGCAATGGCCAGAAAAACCGCCACACCCGGCAGTGACAGCAACATCCAGATCTCCCGCCACTTTCTGCGCCACAGCAGCCACAGGATGATCACCCCGCCCGGCAGGACCAGTCCGATCAAACCTTTGGCCAGCACGCCCAGGGCGGCCAAAGCATAGGTACTGAGCAAGGCGATTCGATACGGACGTTGATCCTGCCAACGAAAAACCGTGTCGGCCGCGCACAGAATGGTCGCCGAGATCAAACCGGCAACCAGCATGTCGAGGTTGGCGAATTGCGCACCGCCGAAGAAAATCGGCTGAGTCACCAGGCAGCCAACGACCAGCGCGGCGAACAAGGGAGTGCGATAACGACGGAGGAAAACGTAAATTCCGGTCACCGCCAACAATGCGCCGGTGAACGATGCCATGCGCCCGGCCCATTCGTGCGCGCCGAAAATCTCCAGACTGAGCGCGGTCAGCCAGTAGAAAAGCGGTGGCTTATGGAAAAAAGGCATCCCGGCCAGACGGGGAACCGACCAATCCCCTGAAGTAATCATTTCCCAGGCAATGCCGACGTAGCGCCCTTCATCGGGCAGCATCAACGGTCGCCAAGCGGCCGTGGCCAGCAGCCACACGCTGACCCAGAACAGGAACATCCCGCCACCGCCGGCCGCCAGCCGACGGCCGACGCGCAACGGCACCGCAATCACGTTCAAGACGATGGTCCCGACAAGGGGCGACCCAGACGGGTTTTGACCACGTACAACGGGCGCGCCTTCACCTCATCGAAAATCCGTGCCAGATAAGCGCCGATGATTCCCAGTGCGATCAGGTTTAACCCGGAAAAAAAGAACATCGCCGTGACGATGGTCGTCCATCCCGAGATTTGATGACCATTCAACAGATAATTGAACACCAGAAAACTGCCGTAACCGAAGGAAATCAACGCCAGAAGCACCCCCAGCACGCTGAACGCCCGCAAGGGCCAGGTCGAAAACGCGGTGATCCCGTCGACCGCCAGACGCAGCAATTTGAACAGATTGAAATTGGTCTGACCATGAACCCGTTCGGCCGGTTGATAGACCAGCGGCTCAGCGCTGAATCCGACCCAGGCATACAACCCTTTCATGAACCGCGTCCGCTCAGGCAGGCGAATCAAAGCATCGACCACCCGACGATCCATCAGCCGGAAATCGCCGGCATTCCGGGGAATGGCCACCCGACCGTCCTGGCCCACGATACGGTAGAAAATCGACGCGCCGATGCGAATCAGCCACGGCTCCTGGCGACGGTCGGCCTTCACCGCATAAACCGTCTCCACCCCGTCGCGCCAACGCGCGATCATTTTCGGGATCAATTCCAGCGGATGCTGCAGATCGGCATCCAGACAGACGACGACTTGTCCGCTCGACGCTTCGAGACCGGCGCTGAGCGCGGCTTCCTTGCCGAAATTCCGCGACAACTGCAGATAGCAAACCCCAGGCTGATCGATCATTCCAGCCATCATTTCAGGCGTGTCATCGCTGCTGCCGTCATCGACGACGATGATCTCCCAGGCACTGCCGATCTGGCCGAGCAAGACACACAGGCGGGGGAGCAGCAGTCGGAGATTACGCTGTTCGTTGAGCGCCGGAATGACGCAACTGATACTCGGCAGTTGCTTGCGGCCGTCGTCCCGGCCGACGGACAAACTATCGTCAGGCCCTCGAGCGATCTCGTCACTCTGGCTACCGGGAAGTAACACCCCTTCCCTCTCCGGGAACGGACCACTGTCAAAAGGACCGACCATCGTCAGAGGTTCAGGAAACCATTGAAGGAAAACTCGGCCGGCCAGTCACCCGATGAACCCCTTCAGCAAACAGCAACTTCAAACAGCGCCTCAATGGCGAAGAGCTTCGGCACTCGAAGACCTCGTCGTGGCTGATCCACGGATCGCCACAATCGCCGAAAAAACGACGTGGAATAACGCAGACGATCAAAGCAGACTCGACCTCTGCTCCACCCGTATCCGCAAGAACTTATTTTAGCTGAATCCCACATGACGCACCAGTCAAGCCCTGAACGACTGTAGGAACAAGTAATTTTTCCGGGTTTGTAGCAAAATCTGTCTGGTTCATGTTGCTCCAAAGGAGGAGCAAGCAGCACGTCTGGAAGCGATTCCGTACGGCGACTGAGGTCAAGCGCTGATTAGCAGGGAGAAGAAGCAAGTGCGCTGATCTGTTACGCGATAAATTGGTCAAGACTATATTACGCAAGTGGTGCTGATATACCGCGATTGCAAGAATGGTGCGATTGTGCACTGTTAGGGGTCGAGTCAGCCTGAGGGGGCATGCGAATAAACCGGTCGAGGCGCTGTTGGAAGGTACCAAGTGACGAACCCTCGCCGAATTCGGTGCAATTATCAACAATACCAGTGAGATATTGAAATTGCGCATGACCATGGTAAGCAATACACTGCTGACGACTTCCTAAAAACCGAACGAGTTTGGGGAAGCGGTGAAAGCTTGGCCTTCGTTGCCACCTCCCGATGGTGTCTCCGAACGCGTCAAAAGACCCGAAACAGCACCAGTCATTCGGGGTCACCTCTTCCGTAACCTTGAGCACGGCAGGTCGTCACCGAGTGACGGGATTGCTACAATCGTCGCTGGCATTTCGGAAAATCGGACATGTCACCCTTGAAATCCGGCAGTGTAATGCCGTCCGGAAAGCAAGCTGAGCTGCAAATCAGTATCAGTGCCCGATCAACTACGGTCGATACACGTCGCCGAATACAGAAAGGAATCGCCATGAATCATCGCTGGTTTATTGTTTTTTCATTGTTGCTTGGGACTGCGCATACGGCAGCTCAGCAAACATCCGGATTAAAACTTTCCGACTTGAACACCCAAGGTGCCACCCAATTAACCAAGGAACAATTACAAACACTATTGCCAGGAGCGAAGGTGGTTAGTTTGACGCCAAGCGGCAGCACGCGTCGCTGGGCAAACGATGCGGACGGAAAGTTCATCGCTTCTACCGATGCGCGCGGCTCCTTTGGTAGGCATGCCTCCACGGCGCCAGGTACATGGTTCCTGGGCGACAATGGCACTTATTGCGTGCAAATCGAATGGAAGCATCAAACAGAGCAATGGTGCCGGTATATCTTCAAGATGGGTGACAAGTATTTCGGTGTCCGATCGGTTGCCGATTCGTCTTCGCCAGCCCATGAACTTGCGTTTGAAAATTAAAGCAGCCCTGAATCGTTGACCTTGCTTAGGACAATGAAGGAAACGAATCGCGATTTGACTGGGGCAGCGCTGGTTTCGGTGGTCTGGTAAAGGGAGTTTCAGGGTATTCCCGGAATTTCCTGTCTTCAGATCACCTCTTGGGATGAGCGTCGAATAACCCACGAGACGCTCACACCCGATTGGCAAAACCGAACAGTGAGAAAAGTGGAGCCGTGTTCCTGACCAAACCGCAAGATAGCACGCTTGGCAATGACGGAGGATCTTCTTCACCCCGCGGAACGGAGTCCTGATTTGGGCTCGGATCGAAGTGTTGAGGTATTGGTCTGTCCGATCTGTTCGAGCAAATTCCGAAGCACCGTTCCCGTCAGAATTCTACGTCAGCTTGAGCGCATCACCACAGGTGTGCGCTTATCCACACGCCAGTGCTGTGCCCACAGGGCCCGCACTCCAATTGCCGCCGAAAATCGATCCCGCCGTCTCTGTTTTTTCTTCCCGGCGCATTCCAGTTCAAAAATCCGTTTTACTTGGTCACCCGACAACCTGCTTTCAGGATTTCAGAAATTTCTCATTCCAACACCATCATCGCTCCAGGAATAAATCAGCATGCGTTCCTGAGAGTTTCACGCTCGACGCACTCAACCAAACTGGCGAAGCGGATAAACTGGCGGCCTTTTTCGCTCCATCGGGTATTTCACCCGTTTTACCGCCGATGCCGACGACCTCGATGAATTTTGCACTTCTCGCCCGCGATGGCGCCGCGCGCCGCGGGTACCTCGATTTGGCCCACGGTCGGCTCGAAACACCGGCTTTCATGCCAGTTGGCACGTACGGCACGGTGAAGGCGATGACGCCGCGCGATTTGCGCGAAACAGGGGCCCAGATTTGCCTGGGCAACACGTTTCACTTGTGGCTGCGTCCCGGTCTGGAGGTGATCGCCGCGCACGGCGGTCTGCATCGACTGATGGGCTGGGACGGGCCGATTCTCACCGATTCCGGGGGATTTCAGGTTTTTTCGCTCGGCGCGCTGCGCAAGATCAGCGAGGACGGCGTGCGTTTCCAGTCGCCGATCAATGGCGACCGTCTGCTGCTGACTCCCGAGGAATCGATGCGTATCCAGCAGGTGTTGAATTCGGATATCGCGATGATCTTCGATGAATGCACGCCCTACCCCGCCAGCCACGCCGACGCCGCGGCGTCGATGCGGCTGTCGCTGCGCTGGGCGCGCCGCTCGCGTCTGTGTCACGACCAGTTGGGCAACGGCAACGCCTTGTTCGGCATCGTCCAGGGCGGCATGTACGAGGATTTGCGCGACGAGTCGCTGGCCGGGCTGCTCGAGATCGGTTTCGACGGTTACGCCATCGGCGGCTTGTCGGTCGGCGAACCGAAGGACGAAATGGCGCGCGTTCTGGCATACACCACGCCCCGTCTGCCGGCGGACAGGCCCCGTTATCTGATGGGTGTCGGCACGCCGGAGGATCTGGTGGCAGCGGTCGCGCTCGGCATCGACATGTTCGATTGCGTCATGCCGACCCGCAATGCCCGCAACGGCCATCTGTTCACCCGCCATGGCGACGTCCGCATCCGCAACGCGCGGTACAAGAACGATACCCGGCCGCTAGACGAGTCGTGCGCCTGTTACACCTGCCGTCATTTTTCGCGCGCTTACCTGCACCATCTGCAGCGCGTCGGCGAAATCCTCGGCGCGCAACTCGGCACGCTGCACAACCTCCATTACTACCAGCAGTTGATGGCCGATCTGCGTGCGGCGATCGGCGACGGCCGCTTGCAGGAGACGATCCGCGCGTTTCATCGCGACCGGAACGCTGACCGATGAGCGGCTTGTCCGGATCTGGCCGGCGCGTCGTCGGCGGGTGTTTGGAGGAGCGATGCGCGATTCGTCGTCCATCGGTCTTTCTGGCGCACGCTTCCGTCCGATGAGCTTGTACCGGCTCAAACCGGCTTTCCAAGCGTTGTTGCGACCGCTGGTGGCCTGGTTGTTCCGTCTGGGGGTGAGCGCCAATCAGGTGACGGTCGTGGCGACCATCGTTTCGCTGCTGCTCGGCGCCGGCTTGGTCGCCGCCGCGGTGGCGGGGGCCTGGCATTGGTTTCTGCTGCTGCCGCCCTGGTGTTTGCTGCGCATGGCCTTGAACGCCGTCGATGGCCTGCTGGCGCGTGAATTCGGTCAGCGCTCGACGCTCGGCGTTTATCTCAACGAACTCGGCGATCTGCTGGCCGACGCTGCTTTGTATCTGCCGTTCGCTTTCGTCGATGCCGCCTGTCTGTGGACGGTGCTGCTGGTGATTTTTCTGGCCGGATTGTCGGAAGTGGCCGGAATCCTCGGCGCAACGGTCGGCGGTGAGCGGCGCAATGAAGGACCGATGGGCAAGAGCGACCGGGCGCTGGTCTTCGGCGGGCTGGGAGTGCTGCTGGGCGCGGGTTTGCTGTCGCCGACGGTTCTGCTGGCGGTGTTGATCGCCGTCGCCCTCCTGCTCGGCTGGACCCTGATCAACCGCGTCAAACGCGGGATAATCGCCTGAAGCGATCGCCCGGCCCGCCAGAGCGTCGCCGAAGATTCGCTGATATCATGATTTGCAAGGAAAATTTTCCGGGAACTTTGCAGGAGACGTGCATGCGCCAGCCGCAAGAGAACGAGTTCACCACCCACGACGGCAGTACGCTGTTTTATCGCTGCTGGCCGGCAGTCGACGGGCACGGCGGGCACAAAGGGCCCGACGGTGGATCAGACTCCGGCGGCCGTTCGGTGCTGTTGCTGCACCGTGGCCACGAACATTCGGGCCGCTTGCAACATGTGGTCGATGAACTGGCGCTCGCCGGGTATGCGTTTTTCGCCTGGGACGCGCGCGGGCACGGCCGTTCGCCGGGCACCCGCGGCGACAGTCCCGATTTCGCGACGCTGGTCAAGGATCTGGAATTTTTCAGCCGTCATGTCGAGGCGCATCACGGTCTGCCGCGGACGAAGATGGTGGTCATCGCGCAGAGCGTCGGCGCCGTGCTGGCGGCGACCTGGGCACACGATTACGCGCCGCCGGTCCGCGGTCTGGTGCTGACCGCCCCGGCGTTCAAAGTCAAGCTTTACGTCCCGCTGGCGCGTCCCGGTTTGCGCCTGCTGACGCGCTGCTTCGGCAATTTTTTCATCACCTCGTACGTCAAGCCGAAATTTCTGACCCATGACCCGGAACGGGTCCGCTCCTACGGCGAGGACCCGCTGATCACCTCGACCATTTCGGCGCGGGTGTTGCTGGGGCTGTTCGACGCCGGCGAACGGGTGATCGCCGACGCGGCGGCGATTCGCCTGCCGGTGCAACTGCTGATTTCCGGCCAGGATTGGGTGGTGCATCGCGCACCGCAGGAAAGTTTCTACCAGCGCCTGGGATCACCGGTCAAGGAACGGCATCTGTTGCCCGGCTTTCTGCACGACACGCTCGGCGAACGCGACCGGCGGCAGGCGCTGGATAAAATCCGCGCCTTCATCGAGCGGCTGTTCACCGATCCGCCGCCAGCCGACTCGCTGCGCCAGGCGGATCATTACGGTTATACCGCCGACGAGGAGCGCCGCTTGCGCGAACCGTTGTCGCTGCTGTCGCCGCGTCATTGGCAGTTCGCGTGCACCCGGCTGGCGATGCGTCATCTGGGCACGCTGTCGGATGGTATCCGTCTCGGGCTGAACGACGGTTTCGATTCCGGCGCCAGCCTCGATTATGTCTATCGCGATCAGGCCAGCGGCCGCGGCCCGCTCGGCAAGCGGATCGACCGGAATTATCTCGATGCCATCGGCTGGCGCGGCATCCGCGTCCGGCGGCGGCATCTGATCGAAGCGATCATCGCCGCCGGCAAGCGCTTGCCGGAAACGCATATCGTCGATCTCGCCGCCGGCCATGGCCGGTATCTGCTCGATGCCTTGCCGTCGTTGCCGGCGCCGCCACGATCGGTGCTTCTGCGCGATGTCGACCCGCGCAACGTCGCCAGCGCGCAGGCGCTCGCCGCCGAACGGGGGTATGCGGCAATCGTCCGCGGCGAAACCGGCGACGCGTTCGATGAAGTGGCACTGGTGGCACTGGCGGCGCTGACCCCACGACCGAATCTGGTCATCGTCTCCGGCCTGTACGAACTGTTCGCCGACAACGAGCGGGTTTGCCGTTCGCTGCGCGGCATCGCCAGTGCCGTCGATGCCGGGGGACTGCTGGTCTATACCGGCCAGCCGTGGCATCCACAGATCGAGTTGATCGCCCGCACCTTGACCAGTCACCGCAACCGGCAGCCGTGGGTAATGCGGCGACGGACGCAGGCCGAACTCGACGAGCTGGTCGCTGACGCCGGCTTCGAGAAATTGACGCAGTGGATCGACGAATGGGGGCTATTCACCGTCTCGCTGGCCCGCAGGCGATGAACCACGCCCTCAGGCCCGATGACAAGCCACGGCCGTGGCCCCGGGCGCTGGGCTGGCTGCTGTTTCTGGGGCCGTTCTTCTTTCTCAGTTACGGTTTCGCCAATTGGTTGAGCGGCCAACGCGCCGACGTCGGGTCGATCGTCTTCGACTGGGAACGGCGGATCCCGTTCGTCGCCTGGACAATCGTTCCCTATTGGCTGATGGACCTGTTCTACGGCGTGTCGCTGTTTCTGTGCCGCAACCGGCGACAACTCGATACCCACGCCTGGCGCTTGCTGGCAACCCAGGTGCTCGCCGTTCTTTGCTTCATCGTCTGGCCGCTGCGCTGCACTTTCGAACGCGGCGAGGTCGATGGTACCTTCGGCTGGCTGTTCGCCGCTCTCGGCCGCTTCGACCAGCCGTTCAATCAGGCGCCGTCATTGCACATCGCCCTGCTGGTGGTGCTGCTCGAACCGTATCTGCGCGCGCTGCCCCGGCGCTGGCATGCCGTGGTCTGGGGAATGGCCCTGCTGATCGGCGTGTCGGTGCTGACCACCTGGCAACACCAATTTTTCGACATTCCGACCGGTTTATGGCTCGGCGCTTTCGTCATCTGGCTGCTGCCCAGCGATGACCGCTCGCCGCTCGCCCGAGCGGCGCTGAGCCAGCGCAGGAAAAACTGGCGTCTGGCCGGCGTTTACGCTGCTGGCGCGCTGAGCGTCGCCGCGATGGCGCTTGGTAACGGCGGCGCCTGGTTGTGGCTGCTGTGGCCGGCGGCCTCGCTGGGGCTGGTGGCGAGCATCTACGCCGTTTTCGACGCCACGGCTTTCGGCAAACGCGCCGATGGCACGATGCCGACGGCCGTGCGTCTCCTCTTCGCACCGTATCACTTCGGCGCCTGGCTCAATTCCCGCGCATGGACCCGGCGGCTGCCGCCGGCGAATACGGTGGTCGACGGCCTTGCGATCGCCCGGCTGCCGAGTGTCGGCGACATGCACCGGCACTCGGTGACGGCGTTGGTCGATCTGTGCGCGGAATTGCCCGGCCCGCGCGGAACGTGGCCGCGAGCGGTCATCCCGATGTTCGACCTGCTGCCGCCGACCTCGGGGCAGTTGACCCAGGCGGTGGCGGCGATCGAACAGCTCCGGCACACGGGCACGGTATGGGTCTGCTGCGCCCTCGGTCTGTCGCGCAGCGCCTTGGCGGTGGCGGCCTGGCTGTTGCACAGCGGCCGGGCGGACAGCGTTGACCGCGCCGTCGCCCTCGTCCGCGCGGCGCGACCGGCGGTGGTCATCGACGACGCGGCCAAAGAACGTTTGCGTCAATGGTGGCAGAAGCGGTGACCGATCAGGCACCTTCGTCCGGGCCGGCCGACGGCACCGCCTTGCTCGCCGCCGGGCTGTGCCGTGGCGGCCGCCTGCTGGGCAGCGCCTCGCTATTGCTCAGTGGTCTGGCTTTCGGCGCGCTGGCATTCGGGTCCGCGGGATTTTTCAGCCGCAGTGTCTGGCTGAGCATCGCGCTGCTCGGCATCCCGGCGCTCTATCTGACCATTCGCCTGGCGATCGACGAGCCGGTTTTCGCTTACCTTGCCGATCGTCCCGTCGACGCAGTCGACTTTCTGAGCCGATTCGACACCGCTCGGCAGAATCTCGATCTGGGCGCCGGAAAACCGGCCTCCCGCACGCTGATCGAGCGCGCACGCGGCGTGCGCCGACTATTCCGAATGTTGCGTCACCTGCTGATCCTGCAGTGGTGTTTGGCTTTGGTCGCGGGCGTTCTCGGATGAGCGCAGAGTTGCTGCGACTGATGCCTGCCACCGGCTGGTGGCTGACTCTCGGCATCGCGACGGTTCTGTGCGTCGCTTCGCTGATCGGCTGGGGACTGCGTCGTCGTCTCGCCGGGCAACCGAATCCGACGATCGACAACCTCAATCAGCGAATCCAGGCCTGGTGGTTGATCGCCGGCGGCGTCGGAGTCGCTTTTCTCGGCGGCAAAAGCGGCATCACCTTGCTGTTCGCGCTCGCCTCGCTGGCCGCCTGGCGCGAATACCTGTCGTCGGCCGCGATGGCCATGGGTGCGGAATCGACGCCATCGCCGACGGCATCGCGCTGGCCGATCCTCGGGACGCTGCTGGTGGGCACGCAATACGGACTGGTCTGGTACGACGCACAAACGCTGTTCAGCCTGCTGATCCCGACCAGCGCGCTGACCGCTGCACTGGTGCTGCGACTCTGGCGCCAACGCTCGCCGGAATGCTTGGCTGAAAGCCGCCGCGTCCTCGGCGCGTCGCTGGTTACCGTCTATGGTGTATCGCACGTCCCGGCGCTGCTCAACCTGTCGACGGCCACCGATCCGCAGCGCGGCGCCTACCTGTTGCTGTTCCTGTTGCTGGTCGTCCAACTCGGCGATGTGCTGCAATACCTGTGGGGCAAGCTCGCCGGGCGTCGGCCGATCGCGCCGACGATCTCTCCCGGCAAAACCGTCGAGGGAACGATCGGCGGCATCGCCAGCGCCGGTCTGCTCGGTGGCGTCCTGTCCGGTTTGACGCCATTCGGGCCGTTGACCGCGACGCTGCTCGCGTTGCTGTTGAGCCTGCTCGGTTTCGTCGGCGGCTTGCTGATGTCAGCTGAAAAACGCCGCCGAGGCCTCAAGGATTGGGGAAAGCTGCTGCCCGGCCACGGCGGCATGCTCGACCGGATCGATTCATTATTTTTATCCGCACCATTCTTCTGCCTCCTGCTGCGCGACGGCGGAATCGATTGAACCGCGCACTCGCGGGCGGACGATCACCGTCGGCAACCAATCGACCCAGTTCCGCGCGCAGCCCCGACGGTCGCCAGCACCGTTTTGAGATCAAAAAATACAATTAAACCATGTTATTGATTCGAAAATGGCGTAGCGTGCATTCTGTTTGTCTGCGACAGCAGCAAAGTTCTCTTTTCAGTCCCTGTACAGTTCAATAGAATTGCCACAATTGTGCTTCTGTTCCATTGCTCATTGAGACGTGTCGATGCAAGATATTGGTTTCGTTTATATCTCGTCTCCATACGTAAGTCTGCGCTTGCCGCTGGTCACCGCCGACCGGCACGCCCGGTTCGTATTCGGACTCTCGGCAAGAGAACGCGACGGAAACCATGCCCCGCTTGGAAACCTGTCGAACTTGAGCAGTCGGCGCGAAATGCGTGGAAAAACGAAAACAGTTTTTGCCGATTTCGCGGCGCATGATGAGCCCATAACACAAAAAACAAGGAAAATGGCTCTCTTTCTCAATGGCATAGTCGATCAGTTTCAAATCCGACTTGCTCCTGGACCTTTCAACTTCAAAGGAGACCTGACATGGCACTCGCATTCGTCGGCTTGACACTGATGGCAATGGGCATCCTCGCCGGCGCGGCACTCGTTGTCGCTCCACTCGGTTTGCTGGCCATCGAAGCGCATACGACCTTGTGGATCCTGTTCCCGTTATTGTCTTTCGTCGGCTACGGTCTGCTCGTCATCGGCGCCGATGCGCGCACCCTGCGCATGTTCTCCAAGCTCTTCTCTCTCGCTCTCGTCATCCTGTCCCTGGTCGCCGTGATGGCGGTATTGCTGCACGCGATGGGCCTGCTCCAACTCACGGGCAGCACCTACGGCGTATGGTATGTGATGGTCGTCGCCGGCATCGTCGGCTCCGTTGGCGTCGCAGCCTTTGGCGATCGCGAGCAATCGTCATGGGCCAAGACGACCCGGGAGTGACCGGGGAGGAAACGTCAAAGCCTCGTAAGGTAGCTGCCTCTGGTCATTGGTTGCCGAACAATCGGCAGCGCAGGCGAAGAAAACCTCGAAAGCCTGTCGTTCCCGCTGTCGTTC
The DNA here is from genome assembly GCA_031732795.1 of Accumulibacter sp. Classification (GTDB taxonomy): domain Bacteria; phylum Pseudomonadota; class Gammaproteobacteria; order Burkholderiales; family Rhodocyclaceae; genus Accumulibacter. Next base: position 26,708 of record JAVMKC010000016.1, read on the forward strand.
CCTGCGCTGTCGTCCCCTGCGCTGTCGTCCCCTGCGCTGTCGTTCCCTGCGCTGTCGTCCCCTGTGCTGTCGTCCCCTGTGCTGTCGTCCATTTCCGGCGTTCGACGTTGTCAACTCCGACGACTGATCGCGCACGCAAAAATACCCCAGGACTGAATTCACCCCGCGGTTTGTCGTCTCCCTCCCGGCTGCCGACGGCGTATGAGCGCCCGCAGGAATCAATGGCCGGTTGGACAAGCTGTTATAGTTCCCAGGCCATCGCCTGCCGGTGGTCATTTCGCTCAATAAGACATTGCTTATTCATGACCACTGATCTGCCTTCCCGAAAAGCGGCGCTCAAAACGGACCCGCGTCTGGACGTGTATTTCTCCGGCGAAGACGAACGCCGCCGCGCGACGCGGGCGATGTTCGACGAGGCCGCCGGCGGTTACGACAGTGCCGAGCGGATCACCGCCTTGGGAAGCGGCGCCTGGTACCGCCGGGAAGTATTGCGGCGCAATGGACTGCGGCCGGGGATGACCTTGCTGGACGTGGCCGCCGGCACCGGTCTGGTGGCCGTCGAAGGGCAACGACTGATCGGCCCGGAAGGTCGCCTGCTGGCGCTCGATCCGTCACCGGGAATGCTCGCCGAGTTGCGCAAGAAGCTGGCCGTAGACACCATCGAAGCTTACGCCGAATCGATTCCCCTCCCTGACGAGCACGTCGATTTCATTTCGATGGGCTACGCTCTGCGTCATGTCGGCGATATCGACCGCACTTTCGGCGAATATCTGCGCGTGCTGCGCCCCGGCGGGCGTGTATGTCTGATGGAAATCAGCCGGCCGCAAAGCGCTTTCGGGCAGCGGGTGCTCCGAACGTACATCAAAGGGGTGGTGCCGTTTTTTGCCCGTCTGACGCGCCGTCAGGCGGACGTCAAAAAACTGTGGGAGTATTATGGCGAAACGATCGACTTGGCCATCGACCCGGAGACGATTCTCGAGGCCTTGCGCCGGGCGGGTTTTGTCGACGTCAATTGCGCAGTGACGCTGGGCGTGTTCCGCGAATATCTAGGCCGCAAACCCTGAAATCATCGTCAGGCCATACCAATGCTGCTTCCCCTCGAATCCGCCTTGCGCTTCGTTGAAGGCTACAAAGCCTTTCTTTTACGAGTGCTGGTCGACGAAAAATTGCCAAATTCACCGTCGACGAATCAAAACTTGGCTACTGCACTGCGCCACGTAAAAACAAATCCAGCATCGATTGATCGATCGATTGCTGCGCTCAAGAGCGACGGTCTGCCCATCGAACCCGCTGTCGAAAGAGCGATACGCAGCCTGCGGTTTGATCATTGGATCTATCTCAGGCACACCAAGTCGTACGCGATATTCGTCGACGTGGCGTGTGAGAATGCCTACCATGTCCGAGCGCTCACCACCCCTCTCAATAGAATCGCCGGTCCTCCCCCGCTCATTTTCGAGACCGGTCTTTTCGAATATGAAGGTTTTTTTGTGTGTGACGGACTCATACAACATCCTGTATTCATTGGACCAGGCTACAGGCCCGAAATCAGCGCGGCCTACACGGCCCTTCGCAAAGCCGGAAACGTCCACGCCAAAACCTCGGCCTGACAAAGCATTGCGTCTGGCGCTCACCGGCAGGCATCCGCCGAGCGGGGGCACGCATTCTGATGCAGTGCGGTAGATCGGCTTCCCATCAACAGGCTACCGGCCTGAATTTCCGATCACTCGCATCCGCAGCAAAAACCGGCTTTATCGGACCGCTGTTTTACCCAGTTGACGGCTTTTCGGCAGATCGCTGAGCGGCTTCCCAAGCGGCTGCGCGTAGGCCAGACATGGCGGTCGTGACTGGAAACTGCGAGAATCGCGTCTTGACGACGCATTCAGGGGATGTAGAGCATGGCACCACTCAGCACTTCGACGGATGTCTCACCGATCGAAGAGATCATTGTCGAAATGCGTTCGGGACGGATGGTGGTCCTGGTCGATGAGGAAGACCGCGAAAATGAGGGCGATCTGGTTCTCGCCGCCGAGCATGTTTCCGCCGAAGCGATCAACTTCATGGCCCGCTTCGGCCGTGGCCTGATCTGCCTGACCCTGACTGAATCGCGTTGCCGTCAATTGGGTCTGGCGTTGATGGCCCGCGACAACAAAAGCCCGTACAACACCGCGTTCACCGTCTCCATCGAAGCCGCCAGCGGCGTGACCACCGGTATTTCAGCGCAGGACCGGGCGTTGACCATCAAGGCAGCGGTGGCCCGGGGTGCGGTTCCAGATGACATCGTGCAACCGGGACACGTTTTTCCGATCATGGCCCGGCCCGGCGGCGTACTGGTCCGCGCCGGGCATACCGAAGCCGGCTGCGATCTGGCGATGCTCGCCGGTCTCGAACCGGCGGCGGTGATCTGCGAAATCCTCAAGGAAGACGGCAGCATGGCGCGGCTGGACGATCTGGTCGGCTTTGCCCGTCAACACGGGTTGAAGATCGGCAGCATCGCCGATCTGATCCACTACCGCAGCCGCCACGAGACGCTGGTCGAGCGGACGTTTTCAAAACCGGTACGCTCGATGCACGGCGAACTGACGCTCCACGCATATACCGATTGCACGTCGAACGAAGTGCACCTGGTCCTCAGCAAAGGGGAGATTCGCGCCGATCGAGAAACGTTGGTCCGGGTACACGAACCCTTGTCGGTGGTCGATTTTCTCGACGCCGACGCCGGCCGGCACACTTTTTCGCTGGAGACGGCGATCGCCGCCTTGAATCGCGCGGACGCCGGGGTGGTAGTGCTGCTCCATCGTCCCGAAAGCGGTCAGGACATTCTCGACATCCTCCGCGAACCGGCGCGCAGCAAACCAGCCGCCAAACGCTGGGACCCGCGCATCTACGGCATCGGCGCGCAGATTCTGCGTGACCTGGGCGTCGGCAAGATGAAACTGCTCTCCAGCCCACGCAGAATGCCGAGCATGACCGGTTTCGATCTCGAAGTGACCGGGCACATCGCCTCCCCGGCCGAACTGGATTTTTGACCCGATGAGTACCCGCCTCGCTCCATCCATCACCGCTAACCGCGGTCTCCAGACCGATCTCCGTGAATACCCGCCGTCGCTGGCCGCTGACGGATTGGCCGTCGGCATCGTCATGAGCCGCTTCAACCCGCAGATCGGCGAAGGTTTGCTCAGCGCCTGCACCGGCGAACTGCACCGGCTGGGGGTGGACCTCGCCCGCAGCGTCCTGAGCTCCGTTCCTGGTGCGCTCGAAATCCCGCTGGCGTTATCGACCCTGGCGCGCAGCGGCCGCTACGCGGCGCTGATCGCCCTCGGCGCGGTGATCCGCGGAGAAACCTACCATTTCGAAATCGTCGCCAACGAATCGTCCCGGGGGATCATGGACGTGCAACTGAAAACCGGCGTGCCCATCGCCAACGGCATTCTGACCTGCGAGAACGACGATCAGGCGCTCGCCCGCATGCACGCCAAAGGCATCGACTGCGCCCAGGCGGCGGTGGAAATGGCCAACCTGTTGCGCGCCGTCGCCGGAGAGAATCCGTGAACGCCGGCAAGACAGCGGCCGCGTCGGCCGCCAGCCGCTCGCCACGTCATCGGGCCCGTGAATTCGCTTTGCAAGGTCTCTACCAATGGCAATTGGCCGGTAACGACGAAGCGGCCATCGAAGCGCATTTGCGCGATTGCGAAGGCTTCGACAAGGCCGACCGCGACTTTTTCAGCGGTCTGTTGCGCGGCGTGATGAACCAGCGTCCGAGCCTCGAGGAGCAACTGCAAGGTTTCCTGGACCGGCCTTTCCGCGAGTTGTCGCCAGTCGAAGCCTGCGTGCTGCTCGGCGGCGCCTACGAGTTGCGCAATTATCCGCAGACGCCGTACCGGGTGATCATCAACGAATCGATCGAACTGGCCAAGAGTTTTGGCGGCACCGATGGTCACAAATACGTCAATGGCGTTCTCGACAAGCTGGCCGCCCAGTTGCGCCCGGCCGAAGTCGCCGCCCGCCGTCAGGCGCGCACGCCAAGCCGTTGAATCGATTCTCCCGCCTAGGAGCCTGTCGGACTTGAGCGATCGTTGCGAGCCGCGTGGGAAAGCGAGGACAGTTTTTCCCGATGTCGAGGCGCATAGTGGGCCTATGCAACGAGAAATCGGGGAAAAATGGACCGCTTTGCCACCGGCGCAGTCGACCAGCCCCAAGTCCGACAGGCTCCCGGACGCCCGAGCCGAATCGGAAGACCATGCCCGGCGAGTTTGAACTGATTGCCCGCCATTTCGTCCGACCGACTCCGCAAACGCTGCTCGGTCCAGGTGACGACTGCGCACTGCTGGCTCCCGCACCAGGAATGGAATTGGCGGTCAGCACCGACATGCTGGTCGAAGGCACGCATTTCTTCGCCGGCACCGATCCTTGGCAACTGGGTTGGAAGACGCTGGCGGTCAATCTGTCGGATCTGGCGGCCATGGGCGCGCAACCACGCTGGGTATTCCTGGCCGGCAGTCTGCCCAGCGCACGTGACGACTGGCTGGAGCCCTTCAGCGCAGGCTTCTTCGCCTGCGCGAACGACTACGCTGTCGATCTCGCCGGCGGCGACACCACCCGCGGGCCGTTGAATCTATGCGTGACGGTGATCGGCGAATTGCCGGCCGGCAGCGCCCTGCGCCGCGACCGGGCGATGATCGACGATGATCTGTGGATTTCCGGCCGGCCGGGCCGGGCGGCACTGGGACTCGCCCATCTGCAAGAACGCGTTCGCCTCCCCGAGCCCCTGGAACGCGATTGTGTGGCCGCCTTGCAGCGACCCCAGCCGCGCGTTCGACTCGGACTCACTCTGCGCCAACAGCGTCTGGCCCACGCGGCGATCGACGTTTCGGACGGTTTGCTCGGTGATTTGCAGCACCTGCTCGACCGTTCGCGTCTGGCCGCCGAAATCCGCGTCGCCGATCTGCCACCATTGCCTGCCGGCGTCGACGCGACGCTGGCGCGCCACTGTCAATTGGCCGGCGGCGACGACTACGAATTGCTGTTTTCCGCGGCGACACAGGATCGCGATCAACTGGCCCATTGGGCACGGCAACTCGACCTTCCCTTGTGGCGCATCGGCCGACTGCTGGCCGGCGAACCCGGCAAATGCACCGTAATCGCCGCAGACGGTCATCCGCTGCCGATCGATCGACGGGGGTTCGACCACTTTGGCTGATGCTTCGCCCAACTTGCGATTCCTGATGGCGCACCCGGCGCATCTGGTCGCCTGCGGCTTCGGCAGCGGCCTGTCGCCGAAGGCCCCCGGAACGGTCGGCACGCTCTTTGCGTGGATGTCGTTCCCCTTGCTGAGCGGCCACTTCAGCGATCTGGAACTGCTCGTTTTTCTGCTGCCCGCTGTTATCGGCGGAGCCGCCGCCGCGCACAAGACCGGTGTCGATCTCGGGGTGATCGATCACGGCAGCATCGTCTGGGACGAAATCGTCGCCTTCTGGCTGGTGCTGCTGCTCTGTCCGGCACATTGGGGATGGCAAACCGCCGCATTCATTCTCTTCCGCTATTTCGACATCCGCAAACCGCCGCCGGCCCGTTATTTCGACGAGCGGGTGAAAAACGGTCTGGGCGTGATGTGCGATGATCTGGTAGCCGCCGGATACGCTTTGATGATCCTGGCCCTGGCCCGTTTTATCAGCAGTTTCATCAGCACATGAGCACGCACGACGCACATTCCCTGGAAACCCTGGCCGCTGAGGTGGGCCGGCTGCTGCAAGCCAACGGACAGCGACTGGCCACCGCCGAATCGTGCACCGGCGGCTGGGTCGGCCAGTGCCTGACCGCCGTGGCCGGCAGTTCGGCGTGGTTCGAACGCGGTTTCATCACCTATTCGAATGCCGCCAAGACCGAACTGCTCGACGTCGCCGAGCAGACGCTGGCTGCACACGGCGCGGTCAGCGAAGCAACGGCGGCGGAAATGGCGCAAGGCGCGTTACGGCACAGCCACGCCGATTGGGCGCTGTCGATCACCGGCATCGCCGGCCCCACCGGCGGCTCGCCCGGACGGCCGGTCGGCACCGTCTGTTTCGCTTGGGTGGTGACGGACGGCCAGACGATCACCGAAACGCGACACTTCGACGGCGATCGACAAAACATCCGGGCGCAAGCGGTCGCTCACGCCTTGCGCGGGCTCCTGCAGCACGCGGCAAGCAGCGTCGCTTGACGCGTCGCTCCGCGCAGTTGAAGAGAGTAAAAGGGAGCAGGCCCAATTTAATCTGCCATACGGAAGCAAGTTCTATTCTTGATGGCCTGGACATCCGTGAATTATGGATGGGAAATGATTGCATGCGAGGCCTGAACCAGATATTGCTTGACCCCGACACTGTTCTCGCCGCAGGAGCCCACGCGATCTCGACAAAATTCTGTATAGCACCAGCAGCCTGCATGAATTACGAGTCCTTCAGTTTGCCTTCGCGCCCCAGGGAGTGTAGATAACCGTTCACATCGCACCGTGTGCTCGGCCAGCCGCCGGCCCGCAAACGCCTTCAAATACTGCTCCGCATGCCGGCCATACCACCGGACAAGGTTCGCTTTTACACCTTTGTTCAGCAGGTTATCTCGAAATCAGTCCCAGAAGCGTCCGACGGTGTCTTGGTGTGTTGCCTGTGGCTTTGGCATATGGTAGGCTCTTCAGACAATAAGGCGCTTTAAAACGATGAGTTATCGGAAAATAATGCCACACAGAGTGTCCGTCATGTGCAATAGACAGAGCCTGTCTAACGCTTTGAAGGCAGATTCTGTCTAATGTACTGTTAGGGCGCACAAGCTCCGCACTCGATGATCGACAAGCCTGAAATCGACGCCAAGGCGGACGAGCTTGGCGTCCACCGTTCAAATGTGCAACGCGACTACGCGTTCGGCTGGCTGCTGTCAGCGTTCTACCAGCCTGACAACCCCCTGCGGAACCTGCTGATCCTCAAAGGCGGCAACTGCTTCAGGAAGGCCTATTTCGAGCACGCTCGCTACTCGAATGATCTCGATTTTTCTACTCAATCCGATGTCGATCCCGACTTGCTTCTCGCCAGCATCAAGCAGGCTTGCATGCACGCCAAGCGCGGCAGCGAGATTGAGTTCTTGATCGACGAGTCGCGCGTCGCAGAGAAGAAGACTTCAGACGGCGACTCTCGGATGTTCGAGGCTCGCGTCTACTTCCGCAGCTTCTACGGAGATGACGAGGACCTGCGCTTGCGGGTGAATTTGGACGTCAAGGAGTTCGATTCCATCTTTCTGCCGGTGCAGACGCGAAGGCTCATCCATTCGTACTCGGACGCGGTAGCCTGTCAAGCGGATCTTAGGTGCCTCAAGCTTGAGGAACTTCTGGCCTCGAAGCTCAAGGCACTCCTACAGAGACGGCACTCCCCCGATCTGTACGACTTCGTTCACTCGCTCTTCTTTCAGAAAGTCTTGGCCATTTCAAGACGAGAAGTGTTAACGACGTTTCTTAAACAGACTATCTACGAGCCCAGCCCGGCTGCGGCGAAGGGACTTCTGCTGCAACTTCCCTTCGAACTGATCCGCGGGTTCTGGAATCAGTACCTCGTGTGCCCCAAGTTGGCGCTGTTCAGCTTCGATGAAGCGGAGGCGTGGTTTAAGTCGATCATCAGCAGCATAAGAATTGTATCCTTTTGATTTGCAAGGCTTTTGTTCCTGCTTATCGGGTCTAATACCCGCTAGGATACCCGCAAATTTTTTTGATACCCTGCGCCGACGGTCGGGAACTGCCCGGACGAAAAGCCCATTTTCTCACGTATCGGCGTTCGTATAAACCGCCGAAAGCAGACCCGGTAGCCTACTTCTTCTGCTTCGCCTGTTTTCGATACTCGGCCTCAACTTCCCGCACCAGCTCAGCAGCAGAAACGCCCAGCGCCAAACCAAGCCCGACAAGCGTTGTAATTGTGGGCTGTCGAATGCCGCGTTCAATTCGCGACACGAACGTTCTATCTACGCCAGCCCGAAAGGCAAGTTCTTCCTGCGATATGTTCATATCGGTACGATAACGTCGTAACACTTCGCCAAAAACAGGGCCAAGATTGGGTATTTGCGAATTTGCCATGCGGCAAATTTCGTCTTGTTGTAGCCTATGGGCCACGGCCTATAGGCACGTACCTACTTATTCGCACAACATGGGGGATTCGATGGCGCTACTAAAATGCACTGAATGCGGCGGCAACGTCAGTTCTACGGCAAAAGCTTGCCCACACTGCGGCGCTGAACCGTCTAAACCATCGGCGGTTTCGTCGGCAAAGCCTGCCGCACCTCAAAAGAAGAAACGCCGTATCTGGCCTTGGATACTCGGGTCTTTCGTCGTGTTCGCAATCTTCGCCGGAAACCGCGACCTTACACCCGCAGAACAGGCGGCAAGAGAACAGCGCAAAGCCGAACGAGCCGCAGAAAAAGCGAAGGAAGATCAAGCAGACGCGGCCAAGAAAGCGGCGCGCGACAACGAAGTTAAAGAAATGGTATGGGTCGAAAAAGGGAAGGACGCCGTAAAGGCAAGACTTAAAGACCCTGATTCGGCGCAGTTTAAGGACGTGTATTTCTTTCGCGGAAAAGACAACATCCCCATGACATGCGGCCAAGTTAATTCGAAAAATTCCTTCGGTGGATTTAGCGGCTTTCAGCATTTTGTTTCCGGCGGATCGTCCGAACTGACGTTTCTTGAAACCGAAGTTAAAGATTTTTACAAGGCTTGGAATCGCTATTGCACGAAGTAAAAAAAGCCCGGCACGATGGCCGGGCAAAAGTCCCCAATGGCACTACTGGGTTCGGTCAGACTTCGACGCGCGATTTCGCACGCGCCGCAAGGGTCGGATTGTGGAAGCTGCCTTTCACGGCCTGAATGGTGCGGTCGTACTTCGCGGGCAGTTCGACCAGCTTTACAACAGCGGTCATCTTTTCCCATGCCTTCGGCGCGTACTGTTCGACGGCTTCAAAGCGGATTTTGTGGAAGTTTTCGGCGTTCATGTTCAACAGGTACGGCTTCGTATTGAAGAACACTGCGGCGGCTTCGGCGTCGGTTCGGATGATCTGACGCATAAGCATCAAGCCTTCTGCCTTACCGGCCAGCCCTACGAAGTGTTCCAAAATCTTTTCATGCACGAAGCGGCGGGACGGTGCGAGTTCAAAGACAGCGGCGGCTTCTTCCTGCCCGGCTTGCGTCAGGTATTCGGCGCGTTCGCTGATAGCCGTTTTCGCCTTTTCCAGTGCTTGAACCGTGCGTTCGGAAAGAATCGCGGCGGCTTCGTGCTGTTGAACAAGCGTGCGGGTTTCGTCGGTCTTCAAGGCGGCGACCTTGGCGACGTTATCGCGAAGCGTGATAGCGGCTTGGGCAATGTTCGGCCCTACGCCCGCTTCGAACTGTTCGGGGTCGCCTAGCATGGCCTTTGAGCCGGTTTCGGTCGCCGCCATCGTCATAAACGTTTCAGCCTGCGGGCCTTCAACGAGATAAATACTCATGATTTTTTCCTTCGATCAGTGTTGGTAAATTGCTTTCAAACCGCCTGCGGGTAAAGCTTTGGCGGTTTCTTCCAAAAATTCGCCGGTTTCCCGGTCGAACGTTCGGCCATCTGCTAGTTCTATAAATCGCCCCCTCTTGGTTCCGGGTTGAAGTGGTGCGGCTTCGGTGAATGCTTCGGACTTGCCCACACTTACCGGGGCCGTCTGCGTTGGTGCGTTGGTTCTGCTGCGTGCCAGTGCGACAAGTTCGTTTTGATGCTTCAAAAGGGCGGCTTCCCAAGCCTCACGGCTGGCGAATGTGGGCACAAGGATTACCCGCCGCGCGAAGATGGGCCGGAAAGGGGCCAAATCGGCCCGCTGTTGCGTTTTCTTGACCGGGGCAACCCCTGATAGCCAATCGCGCATGAAAGGGTCTGTAGGCGTGCCGCTGGCGTCGCATTCATACTCGACCGCAAGTTGTGTTCCGTATTCGGCGAACCGCTTGTTTTCAAGCTTCGCCAGCCGGTTTTTAAGTCCGAAGCGTGCCATTAGTGAAAACTCCCGCGCTGTTCCAAAGCTTCGATGCGGGCTTCTAGTTCGCTATCCGACAGAATGCGGGCCAGAATCGAAAGCATGTTGGCAAGGCGGCTTGCGTCGGATACGTCGATTCGACCGCTACGGGCTTCGCGGTACAGCTTCGCCAGTTCCCGGCTAACGTCGGTTGCGCTTGCCAGCTTGGCCTTTGCGTAGGTCTTCTTTTCGGCAGGCATGGGAGGGGGTTCCGGGCTTTCTTCAATGCTGGTGCGGCCTTGCCAGCCGTCGGCGGTCAAATCGGTATCGTTTTTCATGGGGGTATGCTCCAAAATCTATTTGCGTTGCGCGGCAATGGCGGCGTCAATCTGGCGATTTACGTTGTTGTGCCGTTCCTGCTGTTCGTACTGTTCTTTAACTTCGGCGATGTTCAGTTGCTGCGCCGTAAGGTGCGTCATCACTTGCAAAACCGACGGGTAAAACTCGGCGTCTCTGAAAACTTCTTTAGCAATGCGCGTTGATTCGAGAACAACCAACGATGCAACGCAGCCAAGCGCCTTAATATCGCGGTCAATGTCTTTGAAGTAGCCTTGGTTATCCATTTTCATTTCTCCTAAAAGTTCGTTATCTGTTGCCCACACTAGGCGGCTTGCCTGCCGCGCTCGGCTGTTTCAATCAACAAAAACAATTCGTCTTGAAACCGCAACACCCTGCTAAAGCAGGGGGTGTGTTTCGGTGTTTCGGTCGATACTGTTCCGGCACTGTTCCGCCGCTGTTTCGGTGTTTCGGGATACAAGCTTTTTCACGCTGTCGGGTAGGTTCCGGCCTATCGCCTCAATGTCGATAACCGCGTGTTGTTTGCTGCCGCGCTTGACCTGCATACTGTCTCGATCAAACTTCAAGAAACCTTCGCTATCCAGCGCCTTCAAATTCCGATTGAATATTGTTCTTAGCGTGTCCGGCGATGCGCTATGGTTGATACGGATGTACTTTTCATGAAACTTCTTCTTTAGATTTGTTTGATCGACGATGGCAATTCCGAAATGCTCAACGCTTCGGTTTTCGGCTGCGCATTCTTCGAAGGTTTGCATCATCAATGCCTTGCCACCTGCGAGTTCAATCCACAACCAACGACGTTTCAAGACATCCCACAAGCAACAGGTAACACACTAATAAATATGGATATATGTCTTTTGACGTTGCATCCCGTCTCATGACGACGCGTTAGAATCGGGTAGCCAAGTGGGTAGCTAGATGGGTAGTTCGCTGCTAGAATCTCTCGCAGCTACCCACTTCGCACAGCGCATCAGCCGACCACCTCGATCTCAGCCAGGCCAGCAGCGGCGCGGCGAGCGTCGGACAACGTTTATCGATGCGAGGAAAAAGTCGCCATATCAACAGACCCTGGTGACCGGGAGCCGGCAAGAAGGACTCGATTGATCCAGACCGGGAGTCGGACATCATGGGAACCCAGATCAATGTACTCGACGACATCCAGATCAAGCACTGGGTCAACAAAGGCGCACCAATTGCCCGTTCTGATGGGGGTGGCCTGACTTTCACCCTGTCTGAGGCGGGAACCGCTACATGGATACTGCGCTACCGGATGGGAGCCGGCCGCCGCAAGGAACTGACCCTTGGCAATTATCCCGACCTGTCGCTCGCCAAAGCCCGCCAGATGGCGAGAGAGCACAGAGTATCGATCGACAAGGGAGAGGACCCCGCCGCCAAGAAAAAGGTCGAGAAGATGCAGTCCAAGATGGCCTGGACCGTCCGCGCATTGATCGACGACTACAAGCAGAAGAAACTGGTGACACCCAGTCTCGCTGAAGGGACCATCTATTATCGAAAGTGGGATCTGGAAAAAGTCCTACTCCCCAAACTCGGATCACTGGAAGTTCGGCACGTCACGCCAGCCGAGATCGTTCACGTGCTCGAGTCGGCAAAACGTTCCTGGACGATTTCGAAGCGAATCCTGACGTCGTGCAAGCTGCTTTTTGCCCATGCGTGTGGAAAGCGCTTGATTGACTCCAACCCCGCCGCTGGAATCGACCTGGTTGCCCTCATGGGAGAACGCCCGCCGATTCGCAAGCGCGTGATGCTGAACGAAGAGGAGTTGCGGACCCTACTGGCCGACATAGACGATATCGGTGTGGAAAATGCCTTGGCCTTCCGGATTCTGCTCGCCACCTGCGTAAGATCCGTCGAACTGGCGAAAGCCCGGTGGGAGCACATCGACTTTGATCGTGCAACCTGGTGGGTTCCAGACGCCTCCGTGAAGACCCGGAAGGGTTTCCTGGTTCCGCTCACGCCGACTGTCGCAAACTGGTTCAAGGATTTGCGTGATCTCGCTGGGGAGTCGCCGTGGGTACTTCCAGCGCGGATCGAGCGTCGGCGGCGGCGGCTCGGAGATACCCATGTCGGTGAAACCACCCTATGGGCCGCGATTTCACGTGCCTTCGAACGCGGTGACATCCAAATCCGAAAATTCACGCCTCACGATACCCGGAGCACGGCAAAGGGACACATGCGCAACATGGGCATATCCCGAGAAATTTCCGAGCTGGCCTTGAATCACACATTGAAGGGCATGGAAGCGATCTACGATGTCCGCGAGGAGATTCCGGAACGCAGGGAAGCCCTGGAACGCTGGGCAGGCTTCATCACAGCGTGCGAAAACGGACGCCCTTGGAAGCCGGGCCCGCTTCGGAGGATTGCGTAACCTGGTGATCCCGGTAGCATCTCCTGCACACTGTTTTGCCCCGCAGCGCTACCAGACATGCCCACCGCGCACGCAGGCTGCTGCACCAGTGCCCTATTTGCTTGGCGGACCAACCCCAACCCCCAGCGGACATTTGGAATGCACCGCGGGGCGCCGCGACGCGCACGTATAGAACCGAGTAGCAGATTTCCGGTTCGCGGTGCTTTACGACGCATCAAGCAACATTCGCTTCGGGCTCGACATCGCTGGCTTCGGGTTGCTCGTCCTCGGTGAGGACGCCCTTTAGAAACTCGTCGTAGCGCTCTTGCAAATGCTTGAGCGACGACTCCCGGTCGGCCTGATATTCAAGGCGCTCCTGGAAGAACTGGAGACGGGAACGGTTCTCGTCAAGAACCTGTCCCCACGTCTTCACATAGATCGAGACGTTCGCCTTCGTATAGATCAGCCCACTGCTGTCACTGATGCGCTGTGTGGCGTAATCGCCGAGGTCATCGCTAATCGCCCAGAAGACCCAGGTTGTATCAACGTTGCGGAAGCGCTCGTCTTTCATCACTGAAAAGGCGTACTTCTCGATCTGCGTGACCTCGTCGTCATTGATCTTGACGGTCGGCGCTTTCAACTCGATGACAAGATGCGTGAGCGTGTTGGCCCGGTGCTGGCGGATCGCTTTGGAGAGCATGAGATCCACGATCCCGCGTGTCTTGGTGATGTGTTTGACTGGCTCGTCGATGACGAGGTCGTCACCAAGAAGCTTCTTGTGTTTGCGGAGGACCTCGGTCAGCGATTGATCGTCAACCGAGAGGTTGTATTCCTCGCCAAACAGCCAGCAGTTCTGCGCAATGATTCGATGAAGCTGCGAGCGCTCCTTCAGGCGCTTCTTGGGCTCGGCATCAAAGAGAATAGCTTCAAGGCCAGTCAGGAACTTGAGGCGGTCAGTGACGACCTTAGCCGCGCCGATGATGGCGGACAGGGACACGTCCCGGAGCAGTTCGGCGAGCTCTTCCTGCTTGCGCTTGGGCAGGTTAAGGACTTCCTCGAAGATGAGCTGCAGTTCCTCTGGACCCTTCTCGACGGCCTGCCGCAACAGGCGCAGATTGAAAGCCTTGCTCTTGGGCGGCGTGCTGGCGAAGTCCTGCACATGCTGGGCCATGTTGACGGCGACAATGTCGAACACCTGTCGCTCAACCGTTTCAAGATGGGTCGCCGGTTCGCCCTGATAGGGATAGATCGCCTCGCTCTTCCACTCATCGACAACCGAGCGCGCTTCCTGCGCTGCACGGTTACGGAAATGGGACTTGATCGCCTGTTGCGCCTCGTCGATGACGGCGATCACTGCTGGATTCATTTCGGCAAGCTCGACGGTCCCGTCTTTCTGAAGCTTCGAGATGAAGCTGGATTTCAGGTAGGCCGAGAACTGGAAAGCGCCGATGTGAAAGCGCCGGTCAACCGAGAGGAGCGGAAAGCCTTTCTCGTTGCACAGATAGAGCGCCCGGTTTGTCGTCGCGCGCCATTCAATGATCTCTAGCCTCGCCGGGTGCGTCTTGTCGTCCTCGCGGATGTCAGCGAGGTTAACGGAGTGCCGCAATGCGATGACAGAGTCAGGGTCGATCTGATGCGTATCGACCTTGACAGAGACGGCCCGGTAATCGGCGAGATACAGGGCAAAGATTTCTGACAGCTCTTGAAGACCAGTCTCGGTCGTCAGGGAGCGGTGCTCCTTGTGGAGCTCGGTGATCGACAGTGTGACGCCGCGCGACTTGCCTGCAGGTGCGAGCTTCTCATCCGAGATGCGGACCTCGCGGATATTGCTGGCGTTCATGGTGATCTTGAACGTCCAGAGCTCCGTGCCCTTCGGGTAAGTCACGTCCCATTCGGCGAAGCGGCCCAGCGAGAACGCCTTGAAACGGCCTCGCCCGTCCTGGCCGTGAAGAAACCGCCCTTCGCCCTTCGTCACGGCGCCGGGTCGCTTCCACGAACCGCCAAGGCGGCGGAAGCCTTCCGGCGCTTCCGAGAATGGGATGCCGTGGCCGTTATCGGTGACGATCACAGCGGACATTGCGCCAAGCGCGTTGTAGTCGAAGCTGACGCTGACACTCGTCGCGTCGGCATCAAGACCATTCCAGATGAGCTCGGCCAAAGCCTGCACGGGCTTGGCCTTCGTAATCTTTTCGAGGAAATCGGACTGGACTTCGACCGGGTATGCGTGATCTGCCATTGCATCCTCCTGTCGTTCTTGGCGACATTTTCTCACAGGAACAGGGGGCAGCCCAATCTTGCCTAGGCAACGTCGCCCTGCGAGGTTGCCCACCCCCAACTACCCAACTGTCGTCGAGGTCGCTTGGAATCCGGAACACGGGAACGGCGTTGACGATGCACCGCTTGGACTGCCGCCGTTTCGGTGGACATGCCAGCACCGGACGCCCGCGGCTGACGGCTGATGGCCGGGTGGGTACGGTGATGCAGGGCATGTGATGGATTGTGGTGGTGGCCATCGCCGGCAGTGGTGGGGAACTTCCACCAGCACGAGCGAGAAAATCCTTCGGCGCCTACATCTGGCGCCCCGATCATCGGCGCATTGCTCATGAACCCTCCGTAGCGGCGAGGCCTCTGGAATCCAGCAACATCCATTTGACGGACGACAATGGGAGGCCCTCCCTGATTGGGTGATTTCCCGACTTTGCTCAAAGAATCAGATGGTCGCATTGCGCTCGGAACGCGCACGCAAGGCACGTCTTCCGAGACAGCGACCAGCGCGGCAGAGTGCGGCCTGCGAGAATCTCTTCCCGCCGCCTGACCAGGGCTACTACTTGCTCGTCAGTCATCAATTTGACGCGATGCGCGGTCGGCAAGGCTCGCGGGGCCGGCGCCTTGACGATCACGTACCCGTAAGAGGCCACCGACTGCCCCGTCTGCCCTATCATCGCCATCCTCTGCACGGACAACTGGATCACGTCCGACAGGCACGGCTGGTTGCTCCAGCGAGTCTTGAACTCCACCAACACGAGCAGACCGGAGGGCAGGCGGTATGCCCGGTCAAGTTTCGCCACCAGTCCGACGGGCCTGGAAATCCGGAACAGCTTTTCCAGGTAGACCAACTCGGCATCCCGCAGCGCTGCCGGTCGTGAGGCCCGCTCAGCCCGTGCGGCATGGGTCTCGAGTGATCGCATCCACGCCATGACCAGCGCGAAGCCTACGACGGCAACGGCGCAAACGACGCCCCACGCTAGCGCCGACACTTGCCGCCTCCACGCAAGCCTGACCACCAC
>JAVMKC010000017.1:0-3313 GCA_031732795.1 Accumulibacter sp.
TCGGCAATGGGGCGCAGTATAGCAAAAAACCCACTAATATGTTAGCGCTTATGGGGGTCAGGGGTCACACCACTGGGGTCACACACACCACTGGGGTCAGGTCTTGCATTTAATCATTTTCTGACTACGTGCCATCGGGGTCACACACACCACTGGGGTCAGGTCTTGCATTTAATCATTTTCTGACTACGTGCCATCGAAAAGGTATCAGGCTCCTCTCGGTCTCAAATCTGAAGCGCAACACATGCCAGGAGTTAAAGACGTGTAGGGAACAGGCGTTGGCTCACCATGAGTGGGTTCCCGAGGTGACCCTTGGGAACCAGACAGATGGCAAACCCTGGGACTCAGAAAGTTGATAGGTGGTAAGGTATTCCGTCCAGATTTCTATCCGGTAGCGGTATCTCCTCGTCTTCGCCCTGCCTCCGTGCACCCGAGTCACTGTTCACGAAGCCGCCAGCGTCTTGGCCCGTAGAACGGCGCACCGATGTCACTGATCGGAACCAGACGACCCGCTGCGGACAGAGCCTGATGTCCCCGATATACTATTTTCATTCAACGGGCAGGCGACTACGGCAAGACCTTGCTCGAGATGGCGTATTTAACAGGTTCGCGGAGATGGGCTCGTGCGGAACGACGCTCCCGAATGGGATTTGGGAAGGGGGGAACAAGTGACTCACAAACGGTCGTTACCGGTGCGCAGGCGCCTGGACATCAGAACCATGCCTCCGGCCGGTGGCGGTCCGGAATATCTGACCGTCTCGCTGGTTGATCCCGACGATCTCGATCACTTCGACGCGCAGGGCTGCTGCGCGCTTCCCGCGCCAGATCTGTCGCTCGGAGACAGCGGCATGACGGTCGACGAGTTTCTGCAGTGCTGGCGCGCGGGCCATTCGGTGCAGGAGAGCGTGGCGCGCCTCTACGGCAAAGCCTTGCATCGGCAATTGCTGGGCGAGAACTCGCAGATTCATCAGGCCTGGCAGGAAGCCGTCGTCGCCGCCCGGCAAGGCGAATGCGGCCTGCGCCTGGAGATCCGCTGTCCGCTCGACAGCCGATCCCGCTGGATGGGGCAGCCACTCTCTGCGCTGCCGTTCGAGCTGTTGTGCGACGAACGGGGCTACCTGTTCCGCCGCGCCGGCTGGAGCGCCGTCCGACGGACCCGCGATCTGCGCTCCCGAGCAATGCGCCTGATTCCCTCTGCCACCACGCCAGCCAGCGTGCAAGTCGCCTGGGCCAACGTCATGAGTTCGGAGGGCGGGGCGATGGCAGACGCGCTATTCGCATCGCATGATGGCGCCGTTCAGGCCTTGGCCGAGCAAAACGTGGTCAAACGCCTGCCCCCCTTGTCCGGGGCGAGCCGAAGAGCGCTGAGCGATCGCCTGGCGCAGCATCGGCCGCACGTCCTCATCTGGGTGGGCCATGGCGTGGTCAGCGGCAGCGGGCTGATGCTGCACGACAGCGACAGCCCCGAGTACCCGGCCGACCCCGGCAAAATCGTCACCGCCGCCGATTTCGCCGCCGCCGTACGGCAAGGGCAGGTCGATGTCGCGCTGCTGTGGAGCTGTTACGGCGCCGGCACGTTCCGGCCGCTGGATGTGGGCGTGGCCGAGGCGCTGCTCGACCCCGATCACGGCGACGTCGCCGTCGTCCTGGCCTCGTTCGGAGCCCTGGACGCCGCCGCGGTCGCCAAGCTCTCCACCGACCTGCTCAAAGCCTGGGGCCATGCCGGCAGTGATCTGGAGGCGGCACTTGCCAGGGCCCGCGCCGAACTGGATACCGACAGCCTGACCTGGGCGCGTCCGGTGCTTTTCCTGCGTACGCCGCCGGCGGCGCCTGCAGCGACCTTGGTGGCTGATTTGCCGCCGCTCGTGCCGGTAACGCTGGGCGCCCGTACGCTCAGGTGGCTGCCGCAACTGCCCGCGTGCACCAGTCATTATGTGGACCACCAGCAGCGCCTGGAACGACTGACCGAAGACCTGGCCCGGCACCCCGTCGTGGTGCTCGAAGGGCTGTCCGGTGCGGGCAAAACCGAGCTGGCGCTGGCGATGGCCCACCAGTGGCGCGGCGCCGGCGAAGACGTGGCTTTCATCGACCTCGGCGGCCAGCCCGACCTGACGCATTTGCGGCAGACCCTGGGACTGCTCGTGGCCGAACGTCCGTTCGACGACGACGGCGCGCTCCTCGGTGCGCTGGCCGGCCGCAAGTGGCTGCTCGTGCTGGATAACGCCGAAGACCTGTTGCCCGAAACCGCCAT
Source organism: Accumulibacter sp. (assembly GCA_031732795.1). Lineage (GTDB taxonomy): Bacteria > Pseudomonadota > Gammaproteobacteria > Burkholderiales > Rhodocyclaceae > Accumulibacter. The sequence continues at coordinate 2,252 of JAVMKC010000017.1, forward strand.
TCGCGCCGACCTGCTGCGACTGTTGGCCGGCCTGCGCGCCACGGGTCCCGAGTTTCGCGCCATCGTCACCAGCCGCCACGCCTTGGCAACGCCTGACACGGCGGGTGCCGCCGCTCTTTTCCCGCGCGAGCTGACGCTGCTCGATGCCGAAGAATCCCGCTGCGTGTTCATCGCCGCCGCCGGGCCCAGGCTGGCGCGGCAGCAGGCGACGCCGGAAGTGCTCGACCCCTTGTTGTCCGAACTCGGCGGCGTGGCCCGGGCCATCGTGCTGATGGCGGGCCAATTGGGCGGCGAAGTCGATGTGCCCGAGCTGCAACGACGGTTGGCGCGGATCGGTCCCGACGCGATCGCCGAACGCGATCTGCACGAGCTCGCCGTGCCGAGCGCCTTGGACCGCCATGTGCACAAGACCCGGCTGACCAGCGCCTTGCGGTTGTCGCTGGCATCCGCCGCCCGGCAGGCGCCGTTGGCCGAAGTCCTGTTCGATATCCTGGGCACCCTGCCCGGTGGCTTGCTGCAGGCCCTGCTGCCGCAGGAAGAACGCCCGGCGCTCGGCGAAGGGCTGGCCGCTCTGCTGGACCACCACCTCGTGCAACTGGCTGGCGAACAACGGCGCATCATGATGGCCGCCCCGGTGCGCGCGTGGGCCTGGCGGCGCTGGCAAACCGGGGCAAGCCCGCGGAGTCGCCGGCTGCTCGAGGCCGTGCATCAGCGTCTGGCCGCTTACGCCAGCCGGCTCGACGATGCGCTCGGCACGCCAGAGGCACAGGCGGCGCGGCTGCAGTATCTGTCGGAGTCCAGCAATCTGATCCAACTGCTGCAACTGCGCTCGGGGCCGCATGGGCCAGCCGGGGAGGATCCGGTTGCCGCCAGCGTGCTGCGTAGCGCCAGCCTGTTCGCGATCCACGGCGGTAGCGCAAGCAGCATGCTGCCGCTGCTCGAACCGGTGGCCAAGTCACTGTGCGAGCGCGCCGCCGGAACAGCTAGCGCCGCATCCAGCCTGTTCTGGCTGGCCGAACTCAAGATGCGCACCGACGACCTGTCCGGCGCGCGCCAGTCCTA
>JAVMKC010000017.1:3413-41893 GCA_031732795.1 Accumulibacter sp.
CGCGCAGGCGCTGCCGATCTACCGCCAGATCGAGGCTCGGCTCGGCGAAGCGAACACGCTCAAAGCGCTGGGCGACCTGCAGATGCGCACCGACGACCTGTCCGGCGCGCGCCAGTCCTACGCGCAGGCGCTGCCGATCTACCGCCAGATCGAGGCTCGGCTCGGCGAAGCGAACGTGTTGCAGTCGATGGGGCTACTGGCTTTGGCCGAACAACAGCCGCGCGCGGCCTTTGCGCTGATGCTGCAGGTGAAACAATTGCAGACCGCCGTTGATGACCGCCTGGGCCTGGGCAGCACGCACGGCTACTTGAGCCGCATCGCGGCCCGTGTCGGCGCACTGGAGCAAGCCATCGGCCTGACGGGTCGAGCGCTGGCGATCTTCGCGCAGGTGGGGGATCGCTTCGGCCAAATGCTGGCGCTGCAGGACCTGGGGGAGGTCTTGCTGGGTGCGCAACCCGAACTGGGCGTCGCTTGCCTGATGTTGGCGCAGGAGCGGGCAGCGGCGATCGGCGACCCGTGCGTGGAGCGGCTGGGGCAGTTCATCGCTGCCTTGCGGCCGGCAGAGGTGCCGGCCGAGGACTTCGCCGCGGCGCTCGCGCAACTGCGCGAGCAGGCTGCCGACAGGATCAAGGGGCTTTTCGAGCGCGCGGACGCCGCCGTTTCGTCCGGTCAACTGGACCTCTACGAATTGCCGGCGGAAGAGGACGGAGGTCGCGGTGCCGACTGACGCTGCCACGGGTCGGCTGTGGGTGCTGAGCGACCTGCACCTGGCGCCCGCCGGTGATCAGTGCGTGTTTCGGGCCCATGCGGCGTTGACGAGCTTCATCGACCATCTGTCCACCCTGCCCATGGCCGACCCGCCGCAGTGGCTGGTGCTCAACGGCGACGTGTTCGACTACCTGCAGATTCCGGGCTACGAGGAACTCTCGCTGCCGCTGGCTCCCCGGCGCACCGGCCAAATCCTCGACGCGCTGGACGCCGAGCCCGGCCCGCGCAATGTGCTGCGGGCGCTGCGCCGGTTCACCGCTCGCGGACACCGGCTGTCGTGCCTGCCGGGGAACCATGATGCGGAACTGAACCTGGCGCCGGTGCAAGAGGTGTTATCGGCAAGATTGGGCAGCACCACCGCCTTGCCACCCTGGGCCGGTGAGTGGCGGTTGCAGGTGGCGGGCCGGGCGGTGGTCGGCCGGTACGGGCATCACGACGATGCATTCAACGCGATCAGTGCCCAGCGGATGCTGGGCGCCCAAGCGGCGGGGGATGCAAGCGTCGCTTTGCCCCCCGGATCGCGCCTGGTGCTGCAGGTGCTCAATCCGTTCCGGCGAGCGAAGGCGGCCGACGGCACGCCGCGCTTTCCGTTCATCGACAGCCTGCCCGCCGAACAGGGCGTTTTGTTGGCGGTGATGTTGATGGACCCGAAACTGGTTGCCAGGCGGCTGCCGCAAGCGCTCGGCATCGGTGCCGCCGCACTGCTGCGCAAGGCCCTCATGCGCAGTGGCCTGCGCCGCCCGCAGTTGTCCGGCCAGGGCGCCGTGCAGACACCGGCGGTCGAAACGCAAAGCGGGCTCGGCGCCCTGAATGGTTGGCTCGCCGATGCCGCCGGCCACTTGGCGCCGACGGCCGCTTCGGCGATCGAGTATGAGTTGGACGCTTACTTCGCCGGTGCCGCCATGGGGCGTCGTGACCCCGCGTCCGGCATGCTGGCAAAGCCCGGCGGCGTGCGCGGTCTGCTGCTCGAGGCGTTGAGCCGGTGTCTCGAAGAGTCGCGTGCTTCGTTCTGTTCGAACGAGGCGGACGCGCTGGCGCTGGAGGCGATGGCCGACTGGGGCCAGGGCCAGATTGCCTTCGCCGGCCATACCCATGCGGCGCGCAATCTTCGCGCGCGGCAAGGCGCTGGGCACTACATCAATACCGGCACCTGGATCGATCAGGTGCTGCCGCCGGTCGGCCTGCAGGCCGCAGAGGTATCGGACTGGCTGGATCGGCTATGCCAGGGCAAGGTACCCTTGTGGAACGGACACCCCGTGGCGATGGTGGACGAAAACGGGCCCCATTTGCTGAGCTGGGATGGTCAGGCGTTGCAATCCTGGGTGGATCCTACGGAATCGATGGGCTCATGAACGATGCCCATTCCGCGTGCCGGGGAGCTCGGGTGAGCGAAAAAGCTCCCGCCCCCTGCGCTTGAACCGGTCCCGGGGCGGTTTTTCTGGTTCCCAAGGTCTACCTTGGGAACCCCATTTTTTGAAATTCCAGCTTTCGGACAGTGGCTGCGCACATCGGATCAGGGCGGGAAAGGAAGCTGGAGCTTCCCAGAGTGGATTCCCAAGGTGGACCTTGGGAACCAGACAACCAGACAACAACCAGACAACCAGGCAGACGGCAAACCCTGGGACCCGGAAAGTTGATAGCTGGTAAGGTTTTACCAGTAGCGCACTTTTCCGGTATCGAGGTGGACGAATTGCTCTTGCGGGTAGAAACCGACGCCTCCGGCTTTCAGCGAGATCGCGGCTTCGCGCAATTCATTCAACGGAGTTTCGGGGAGTCGGATGTCGATGGCGCGGCCGAGCATGTGCAGGCTGCGCCTGGCGACGCCGCCGCCGCCGTTTTCGCGGAGTTGGTCGTTGGTTGCCGGACAACGGTAGCCGGAAATGACCTGGAAGGGTTCCTGGCTGCCGAGAAGTTGCTGGGTTTGATGGAGCAGGTCGAAAAGCGCCGGGTCGATGTGGCCGACGTCCTGGGTGTAGTGGTCGCGGAGAAAATGGTCGAGCCTGGCCAGCGCCGACGGTAGATAGTTGTTGCCGATGGCGTAGGTGATCGACAGTTGCTCTTCGGTATGCAGATGTTCGAGCAGCAGATGGCGGGGTTTGCGGAGCATGGCGGCGTGCGCGGACGCCGTGACGGGGGCGAGCGCTCCAGCCAGGACCCATAGACCGGTTCGTTGGATGAAGTGTCGTCTGGGGAAGGAACAAAGCGGGGTCATTTTTTCCATGTATTCAGAGCGATGAGTTTTTTGTCGTGCGGGTGGGGGACGATGCTTTGGTCTGGTTCGAATGGCGTCGCAATGCCTGGGAGAGGGAAGTGTCTTGTTCGTAGATATCGGGAAAGAAATAAAGACGTCGATCACGATGAACGGCGCTCTGGTAGGTCACCAGTACGGGTAGAGGTTCGCGCAAGGTGGCGAACGATGATTTGCCGCGATCCATCGCTTTGGCGATCCGTTCGCGCGTCCAGGCCGGTTGGTCGGCGAGAACGAAGCTGGCCAGATCGACCGGTGTTTCAACGCGGACGCAGCCGTGACTGAAGTCGCGGCGGTCGCGGCGGAAGAGTTGAGGGGTTGGCGTGTGATGCAAATAAATTCCATCCGTGTTCGGCAGTATGAATTTGATCTGGCCGAGCGCGTTGCCCCGGCTGGGTTTCTGGCGCAGTCGCAACTGGCCGCGTTCGACGGCGTCGAGATTGGCCGATGAATACTCGGTGGCGACTTTGCCATCGGCGCTGACGAATTCCATTCCGGAACGGTGCAGGTAGCCCGGATCTCGCCGCAGGCGGGGTACGGTTTCACCTTTGGCGATCGATGGCGGCACATTCCAGTTCGGGCTGAATTCAACGACGCGCATTTCAGTATAGAGCAGTGGCGTCGGGGTCTTGCCGGCCTTGCCGACGATGACGCGCATTTTCAGGATCGGTTGTGATTGGCCATCGCGGTATTCGTAGGCGCGCAGAGTGAATTCGGGAATGTTGACCACGAGATGACGGCGATCCTGCAAATCGGGAGTCCAACGCAGCCGTTCCAAGGCCAGTTCGATCTGCTGGGCGCGAACTTTCGGGTTGACATTCAGTTGAATCAATGTGCTGCCGTTGAGGATGCCGTCTGCGGGCAGGGCATGACGTTCCTGGAATGATTTGATTCCGTCGACCAGCAGACCTTCGTAGCGTTTGGCAGGCGGTGGTTCGCCGATCAGGTCGCCCAGTTGCTGCAAGCGTTTGCTCAGGCGCGGCAGATCGGCGTAGGGCTGACCCGGAGACAGCTTGCCGCCGGGTGGAGGCGCCAGCGGGCTTCGCCAGGCGGGATCGTCGATCAGTTTTCGGTAGCGGGCAAGTTCGGCGATCAGCGCGGAGTATTGCGGGTTTGCCGGTGCACCGTCGATATTGATCCGCGACAGACGGTTTTCGTTGACCGCGGCCAGTAATTCGCTTTCGGCGTCAAATTCTTTGTTCGGTTGCGGAAAATTGACGCCGAGCCGACGCGAATCCAGCCGCCCTTTTTTTAAATCAGTCAAGTATCGTGTGATCGCTGCCGTCAGCTCGATGGTGAAATGGTTTTGCCGCTGATTATCGAGCGTCTCATCCGCGTCACGGAGCGCTCCGAGCAGGGTCTGCAGGCGTTCGACACCATAATCTCTGACCTCCAGTCCGTCGGCAGCGGCATTGGTGAGCACGTCGATCGCCTGCTGAACGGCGGGTGTCGGACCATTTTCGTCGAACCAGGCGGGGGGCTCGGCGGCAACGCAGTGGCTCGTCAGCCAGAAGCACAGCGGCAGCAGCCATGTGCGTAGATTTCGGACGGTGGGCACGGGGCCGGGCAAAGAGGAGGGGGGCACTGGGACGAAAATAGGAGCTGGACTGCCGCGCATTATCCTGCAAAGCGCGTCACGATAGATCAACAGGTGCCGAGCAGGGGCCATGCGAGACGCCAGAGTGACGGAAAACGGCACCGGTCAACAGGCGGTGCCCGCGCATTTGAACTTGTCGAACGAGTAGAGAATGCCTGCCGGTTCGACGACCCGGGCCTTCGTGCGATCGCTTTCGCAGGCGCGGCTCCGGCCGGTTTCGAACCGAGAAACCAAGTAAAATGACGGTTTTTGTTGCCCACCGAAGCTACATCATGCCTACCTTTCAGGACGTCATTCTGCGTCTCCAGGAATTCTGGAACCAGCAAGGCTGTGCGTTGCTGCAACCCTACGATTGCGAAGTCGGGGCCGGCACTTTTCATACCGCCACATTTTTGCGGGCCATCGGTCCCGAGCCGTGGAATGCCGCGTATGTGCAACCTTCGCGCCGTCCCAAGGACGGTCGTTACGGCGAGAACCCGAATCGCTTGCAGCATTACTACCAATATCAGGTGGTACTCAAACCGTCACCGCTCAATATCCAGGATCTCTACCTGCAATCGCTGGCGGCGCTGGGAATCGATCTGCGGCAACACGACATCCGCTTCGTCGAGGATGACTGGGAAAGCCCGACGCTGGGCGCCTGGGGTCTGGGATGGGAAGTCTGGCTCGACGGGATGGAGGTAACGCAGTTCACTTATTTCCAGGAAGTCGGTTCCCTGGCTTGCAAACCGGTGCTCGGCGAAATCACGTACGGCATCGAGCGGCTGGCGATGTATCTGCAAGGCGTCGAGAACGTTTTCGACCTGGTCTGGGCCGAAGGGCCGGGCTACCGGGTGACTTACGGCGATGTGTACCATCAGAATGAAGTCGAACAGTCGAAATACAACTTCGAACAGTCGAACGTCGACCTGCTCTTCCGCCATTTCGGCGAGTACGAAAGCGAGTCGCGGCGGCTGACGGCCGCCGGACTGGCGTTGCCGGCGTACGAAATGGTGATGAAGTGCTCGCACGCCTTCAACCTGCTCGATGCGCGCGGGGCGATTTCGGTCACCGAGCGTGCGGCGTATATCGGCCGGGTGCGCGCACTGGCCCGCGAGGTGGCACAAGCGTATTACGATTCCCGGCAGGCGCTCGGTTTTCCGATGTGTCCGGGTGCGATCAGCGGCGGAGGGCAATGAGATGAACGACACCTTGCTGATCGAACTGCGTACCGAGGAACTGCCGCCGAAATCGTTGCGCAATCTGTCCGAAGCGTTTGCCGACGCGGTGTCTGCCGCGTTGCAGGCCAATCAGTTGCTGACGGCTGGCAGCCAATGCCAGCCCTATGCCACGCCCCGGCGTCTGGCCTTGACCCTTACCGGCGTCGCCGCCCGGCAACCCGACCGGATCATCGAGAAAAAAGGTCCGTCGGTGGCCGGCGCGCTCGATGCCGATGGCCAGCCGACCGCGGCGCTCGCGGGTTTCATGCGCGCCGCGGGGGTGACGTTTACCGAACTCAGCCGGGCCAGTGACGGCAAGGGCGAGTACTTCGTCGCCCGCCGGGAACAAAAGGGTCAACCGTTGGCCGCCTTGCTCGCCGAACTGGTCGCGCAGGCCTTGAAAAAATTGCCGATCGCCAAGCTGATGCGCTGGGGAGCGTCCGAACACCAGTTCGTGCGCCCGGTGCACAGCTTGATCCTGCTGCACGGCGGGACGATCGTCGAGGGCGAAGTCCTTGGACTGCGCAGCGGCCGGCAGACGATCGGTCACCGTTTTCTGGCCGCAGGAGAGATCGTCATCGATCACGCCGCGCAGTATGCCGAACGTCTCGCCGCCGGCAAGGTCATCGCCTCGTTTGCCGAACGGCGGGCGGCGATCGCCGCTCAGCTCACTGCCGCGGCGGACCGGCTGGGTGCGCAGATGCACGCCGCCGACGGGCTGCTCGACGAGGTGACTTCGCTGGTCGAATGGCCGGCGGTCTATGTCGGCGAATTCGAGGCGGATTACCTGCAGGTGCCGCAGGAATGCCTGATCTTGACCATGCAGCAGAATCAGAAGTATTTTCCGCTGCTCGATGGCGCCGGCAAGCTGCTCAACAAGTTTCTGATCGTCTCGAACATGCCGCTCGAGAGGCCGGATAACATCATTCACGGCAACGAGCGCGTCGTTCGGCCACGCTTGGCCGATGCCCGCTTTTTCTTCGACCAGGATCGCAAGCACGGTTTCGCGGCGCGTGCCGACCGGCTGGGCAGCGTTGTCTATCACCACAAGCTGGGGACTCTCGGCGACCGGGCGCAACGGCTTGGCCGGCTCGCCCGGCGCATTGCCGAACGCTTGCACGCCGATGGCGATCTGGCCGAATCGGCCGGCCGACTGGCCAAGGTCGACCTGCTCACCGACATGGTCGGCGAATTTCCCGAGCTGCAAGGGATCATGGGTCGTTACTACCTGTTGCACGAGGGCGGCGCGCCGCTGGTCGCCGACGCCATCGAGCAGCATTACCGGCCGCGCTTCGCCGGTGACGCGTTGCCCGAGGGCAATATCGCCGGCGCCGTGGCCCTGGCCGACAAACTCGATGCGCTGGTCGGCTTTTTCGGCATCGGCCAAGTGCCGACCGGTGACAAGGACCCCTTCGGATTGCGCCGTGCGGCGCTCGGCGTGCTGCGCATCCTGATGGAGACGCCGTTGCCGCTCGATCTGGGCGACTTGATCGTCGAAGCCGGCGACGGTTTGACCGGCCAGGGCATTCCTCTGAGCCCGGTCGACGAGCCGCTGCTGACCTTCATGCTCGACCGCTTGCGCGGGTTGTTGAAAGACGCCGGTCACGGCGCCGATATCGTCGAGGCGGTGTTGGCGCAGCGGCCGACGCGCATCGACCGCATTCCGGCCAAGCTGGCCGCCGTCCGTCAATTCCTGGCCCTGCCGGAAGCCGCGTCGCTGGCCGCCGCCAACAAGCGGATCGGCAATATCCTCAAGAAGGCCGACGGCACTTTTCCCTCTCCAGACCCGACCCTGCTGGTCGAAGACGCCGAAAAAGCGCTGTTCCAGCGCGTGGTGCTGGTCGCTCCCTTGCTCGAAGCGCATCTCGCCAACGAGGATTACGCCGACGCACTGACCGTTCTCGCCTCGTTGCGCGCCGAAGTCGACCGCTTTTTTGCCGAGGTGATGGTCAATAGCGACCAACCGTTGTTGCGCGCCAATCGGCTGGGCCTGCTGAAAGTCTTGTTTGGACAACTTAACGCGGTGGCCGACATCGCCAGGTTGACGCTATGAAAATGGTCATTCTCGATCGCGACGGAGTCATCAACTACGACTCCAAGCAGTTCATCAAGTCGCCGGCCGAGTGGCGGCCGATCCCCGGCAGCCTCGAAGCGCTGGCCAAGCTCACCGAAGCCGGTTACCGGGTGGTGGTGGCCACCAACCAGTCGGGAATCGGCCGGGGTTTGTTCGACATGGATACGCTCAACGCCATCCACGAAAAAATGCATCGCGCGGCGCACAAAGCCGGCGGGCGGATCGACGCCATCTTCTACTGCCCGCATCCGGTCGACGCCGACTGCACCTGTCGCAAGCCGAAAACCGGTATGTTCGAACGCATTGCCAGTTGCTTCAACATTTCGCTGAAGGGGCGTGCCGCCATCGGCGATTCGCTGCGCGATCTGCAGGCCGCCGCCGCTGTCGGTGCCCAGCCGCTCCTGGTCCTGACCGGCAAGGGCACCGAGACACGCGACGCCGGCGGACTGCCGCCCGACACGCTGATCTTCACCGACCTGCTGGCTGCTGTCGAACATATTCTGCGGACTTGATGAGCGTCATTCGTTCGATACTCTTTCTGATTCTTGCCACGCTGCTGACCATTCCTTTCGGGATTCTGGTCACCCTGGCCATCCCGCTGCCGATGGTGGTGCGCTATCAGATCATCGCCCTCTGGCGGGTCGGTTTCATGGCCCTCAGCCGTTACGTGCTCGGCATCCGCTACCGGGTGCTCGGCCGCGAGAACATCCCCGACCGGCCGTCGGTGGTCTTGGCCAAACATCAGTCGGCCTGGGAAACGGTCGGTCTGCAGGAGATTTTTCCGCCGCTGGTCTTCGTGCTCAAGCGCGAACTGCTGCGCATTCCCTTTTTTGGTTGGGGGTTGGCGGCGATGAAGATGATTTCCATCGATCGGGCTGCCGGCACCGATGCCATCAAATCAGTGATCAGCCAAGGCTGCGAGCGGTTGGCCGCCGGCTACTGGGTGGTCATTTTTCCCGAAGGAACCCGCGTCGCGCCGGGGGCCAGCAGCCGTTTCAAGCCCGGCGGGGCGCATCTGGCGGTCCGTGCCGCGGCATTGGTGGTGCCGGTGGCGCACGATGCCGGCGAATTGTGGGGCAAAGGCGCTTTGCGCATCACCCCTGGTCTGGTGACCGTCAGCATCGGCCCGCCCATCGATCCGGCTGGTAAAAGCGCCAATAAAATAAATGAGTTGGCTTCGAAGTGGATCGAGGGCGAGATGCGCCGCCTGTCGCCGCACCGCTATCCGCCCGCCGGCGATGCCGTCGGCTGAAGCACAGACGCCGGCCGAAGGCGAACGTCTGCGGACCGTGGCTCTCGGTCAGACGGATGTGACGTATTTTCTCCGGCGCAGCAAACGAAAGACCATCGGCTTGTCGATCGATCACCGCGGCTTGCGTGTCGGCGCCCCGCCACGGGCGACCTTGCTCGAGATCGAAAATCTGCTGCAGCGGCACGCGACGTGGATCATCGACAAACTGGCCCTCTGGCGACAACGGACGCCCCCAGCGGAACCGCGCATCGTCGATGGACTGCGTCTACCGGTGCTCGGGGAACCGATCGTCGTCCGACTGGCGCCCGGTGCGCAACGCAGCCGCTGGAACGCGCAATACGACCAATTGACGCTCGGCCTGCGCGACGAGGCCGACGCGCCGCGACGACTCGAAGCGGCTTTGCGCGGCTACGCCAGGCATGTTTTTCTGCAACGTCTGGCGCATTACGCCGAACGGCTGACCTTGCCGGTTCCGCCGCTGGCTTTGTCCTCGGCGCGTACCCGCTGGGGAAGCTGCAATTCGCGCGGAATCATCCGTCTGAACTGGCGCTTGATCCATTTTCCGCTGCCGCTGATCGACTACGTGGTGATCCACGAACTCGCGCACCTGCGCGAAATGAACCATGGTCCGCGGTTCTGGTCCATCGTCGCTGATGTCTGTCCTGATTATCAGGCCGCACGTCAGCAACTCCGGCAACAGGCCGCACTCTATCCCCAATGGTCACTGAATCAAGGAGAACATTCATGAGAATCCTGCATACCATGCTCCGCGTCGGCGATCTCGATCGTTCGCTCGCTTTCTACACCGACGTGCTCGGCATGCAACTGCTGCGCCGCCGCGACTACCCCGAAGGACGCTTCACCCTGGCCTTCGTCGGCTACGGACCGGAGAGTGAGCATACGGTTCTCGAACTGACCCATAACTGGGATACCGCTTCGTACGACCTGGGCAATGCTTTCGGCCACGTCGCTCTCGGCGTCGCCGATGCGTATGCCGCTTGCGAACAGATCAAAGCCCGCGGTGGCAAGGTGGTCCGCGAAGCCGGCCCGATGAAGCACGGTACGACGGTGATCGCCTTCGTCGAGGATCCAGATGGCTATCGTATCGAGTTGATTCAAACGAAATCAGCGGATTGAGGATCGAGTGATCGTTGATTCACCTCGTCGTGAAAATCGTTGCTATCTCTAAGCCTGCGCTGTCGGTTCCCGGCGATGGTCGAGCGTGGACGATCTTCCGTCTTGTCTAATGATTCATCTGCAGAAGCTTTGAGCTTCTGCTACGCAGAGAGGCTTTTCTTTTCAGATCAAGATGCGGCGGGAGGCAGGGCGGTCGGGATCGAGTTCACAAAGCGAACCTCGACCGTTGGAAAGCCTTGAAACTGACAGTTGGTGCAGCCCTGGCGCAGGACCTTCTGACCCTCGGTTTAAACTGGTAAGCTCAGCATCTTCCCGTCATCTTCCTTCCTCGATCCCCGCTGTGACGAAACTCGCGCTGCTTTACGAAAAGCTGAACAATTACGAACGGTTGATGCGGCTGGACAGGCCGATCGGCATTCTGCTGCTGCTCTGGCCGACGTGGTGGGCGCTGTGGCTGTCGGCGAGAGGTTTGCCGGACTGGCGGGTGTGGTGGATCTTCACCTTGGGGACGGTGCTGATGCGCTCGGCCGGCTGTGTGATCAACGATCTGGCCGATCGCAAGTTCGACCCGCACGTCGAGCGTACCCGCTCTCGGCCGCTGGCGGCGGGCACCGTTTCACCACGGGAGGCGCTGGGGCTGTTTTTCGTGCTGGTCGGCTGCGCGGTGATCGTCGTGCTGCCCGTGGGCAGTCCCTTACTGGCTGGTTTGTGCGTGGTGGCGCTGTTTCTGGCGGCCTCGTATCCGTTTACCAAGCGTTTTCTGGCCGTGCCGCAAGCGTATCTGGGCGTGGCGTTCGGTTTCGGGATTCCGATGGCCTACGCGGCGCAACTCGACACTTTGCCGACGGTGTGTTGGTGGCTGTTGCTGGCCAACGTTTTCTGGGCGATCGCCTACGATACCGAGTACGCGATGGTCGACCGTGCCGACGACCTGAAAATCGGCATCCGCACCTCGGCGATCACTTTTGGCCGTTTCGATGTCGGGATGGTGATGCTGTGCTACGCGCTGACGTTGATCATTCTGGCGTTGATCGGGCGTCATCAGGGGTTGGGCGGCTGGTTTTATCTGTCTCTGCTGCTGGCGGCGGCGATTGCCGGCTACCATTACACGCTGATCCGCGAACGCCAGCCGGCGCGCTGTTTTACGGCTTTCCGGCATAACAACTGGTTTGGAGCGGTCATTTTCGTCGGCATCGCTGTCGACTATCTGTTCAGGGAGTATTCAAGGTGAGAAGCGGGTTTCCGGTATTGCTCGCGCTGAGCCTGGCGGGCTCGGCGCTGGCCGACGATGACGGTCGGCAATTGGTCAGACTGCCGACGGCCGCGGAAGCGACCCTGCGCGCCGAGATGCGCGCCAACTTGCTGGCGGTCAATGACATTCTGGCGCTGGTGGCGGCCGGTAAACTCGACGAAGCGGGTGCCCGTGCCGAACAGGACCTCGGCATGGCGATGATGGGACGACATCGCGCATTGCCGTTCGAGGCGCGACCCGGTCCGCACATGCCGCCGGCGATGCATCAATTGGGGATCGACGGGCACCGGGCGGCGAGCGCTTTCGCGCGCGTTGCCGCCACCGGCGACCGAGAAAAAACCATCGCTGCTTTGCCGACACTTACCCAGCCCTGCGTCGCCTGCCATTACGCCTACCGTTTACGATGATCGCCGCTGGGCGACGGTGATTTTCACCTCTTTTGTTCAGGGCTGTGGCGATCTGCGCCGGCAGTCGTCGATCTGGAGTGCCGGCCATGAAATACCACGACCTGCGCGATTTCATTGCGCAACTCGAAACGCTGGGGGAGTTGAAACGCATCGCCGTCGACGTCGATCCCCATCTGGAAATCACCGAGATTTGCGACCGCGTGCTGCGCGCCGGTGGCCCGGCGCTGCTGTTCGAACGGCCCCGTGGCCATACCGTGCCGGTGTTGGCCAATCTTTTCGGCACGCCGCGACGGGTGGCTTTGGGAATGGGGCAGGAATCGGTATCCGCCCTGCGTGAAGTCGGCAAGCTGTTGGCGTATCTCAAGGAACCGGAGCCGCCGAAAGGCTTGAAGGATGCCTGGGATAAATGGCCGATCCTCAAACAGGTGCTGAACATGTCGCCACGCCTGCGTTCGTCGGCGGCATGCCAGGAAGTGGTGGAAGAGGGGGCGGCGGTCGATCTGACGTCGCTGCCGATCCAGCATTGCTGGCCGGGCGACGTCGCGCCATTGCTGACCTGGGGGCTGACGGTGACCCGCGGGCCACAAAAAACGCGACAGAATCTCGGCATCTATCGGCAGCAGGTGCTCGGGTCGAACAAGGTGATCATGCGTTGGCTGGCGCACCGTGGCGGCGCTCTCGATTTCCGCGACCACTGTCTGCAGCATCCCGGGCAGCCGTTTCCGGTGGCGGTGGCCTTTGGCGCCGACCCGGCGACGATCCTGGCGGCGGTGACGCCGATACCGGACAGCCTGTCGGAATACCAGTTCGCCGGTTTGCTGCGTGGCGCCAAAAGCGAAGTGGTCAACTGTCTGGGGTCGGATCTGCAAGTGCCGGCGTCGGCCGAAATCGTCCTCGAAGGGCATATCGACCCCACGGAAACGGCGCTGGAAGGGCCGTACGGCGACCATACCGGCTATTACAACGAGCAGGCACGTTTTCCGGTCTTCACCATCGACCGTCTGACCCGACGCCGGCAGCCGATCTACCACAGCACCTATACCGGCAAACCGCCGGATGAGCCGGCGATGCTCGGCGTGGCGTTGAACGAAGTGTTCGTGCCCTTGCTGCAGAAACAGTTTCCCGAAATCGTCGATTTCTACCTGCCGCCGGAAGGATGTTCGTACCGATTGGCGACGGTCAGCATCCGCAAGCAATACCCCGGCCACGCCAAACGGGTGATGTTCGGCATCTGGAGCTTCCTGCGCCAATTCATGTACACCAAGTTCATCATCGTCGTCGATGACGACGTGGATGTTCGCGACTGGCGGGAGGTGATCTGGGCGATGACCACCCGGGTCGACGCGGCGCGGGATACGCTGATCGCCGAGAACACGCCGATCGATTATCTCGATTTCGCCAGCCCGGTGGCCGGTCTGGGCAGCAAAATGGGCATCGACGCCACCAATAAATGGCCCGGCGAGACCCAGCGGCCCTGGGGAACGCCGATCGTCATGGAACCGGCGGTGAAAGCGCGGGTCGATGCGCTGTGGCCGCAACTGGGGCTATAACGGTGATTCAACGGTGATTCAATTTTCGCGGTGGGTTGGAGCCGACCGCGAGTCTGGAGACGATGATGAGTAACGAACTGATTCCCGCCAACTATCTCGACGGTGCCCGTGCCTGGTGCCACGTCTGCTACGGGCTGCATGCCTTGGCGGTGGTCATCGGCGTGATTGGCGCCTCGAGCGTTGCTGGCGCCTTTGTTTTCGGGGTTCCATCGCTGCTGGCTGTGATCCTCAATTACATCAAAAGGGGCGAAGTGGCTGGCACTTGGCTCGAAAGTCATTACCGCTGGCAGATCCGTACCTTCTGGATAACCCTGGCATGGCTGGTGGCTTATGGAGTGCTGATCATCACCATCATCGGTATTCCTGTTGCCTGGCTGTTGATCGCCGTCCTCGGGGTGTGGGTGGCCTACCGGGTGATCCGGGGTTGGCTGGCGCTGGCCAACCGGCAACCCTTGTCTCTGTCCTGAGCCGGCCGCGGCCGGATCTCGTGTTCAGCGTTTGGCGACCCACAACAGCAGCGCGTCCATGGCCGGTTTGCCGAGTCGGAAATTCGGGTCATTGAGCAGAAACACGACGATCCAGCGGCGACCGCTGTTGTCGAGGACGTAGCCGGCGAGCGCCCGGACCCCGTCGAGGTAACCGGTTTTCAGATGCGCGCGGCCGCTGGCCGAGCCGTTGCCGAGCCGTTTGCGCAAGGTTCCGTCCACGCCGGCGATCGGCAGCGAGGCGATCAATTCGGGCATCACCGGGCTGCGCCAGGCGGCGAGCAGAATTTGCGCCAGTCCCTCCGCCGAGATCCGTTCGCTGCGCGACAGACCGGAGCCGTTGTCGAGTACCAGTTCGGGCAGCTTCAAGCCTTTGCCCTGCAGCCAGGCGGCGATCTGACGGCGCGCGCCATCCGCGGTGGCGGGGCGTTGCCCGTCCAGGCTGAGGAAAACCTGTCGGGCCATGACGTTATTACTGTATTTGTTGATTTCACGAACGATTTCGCCGAGCGGCGGCGATTCTTGAACGGCCAGCGTTCTGGCCTCACCCGGTGCCCGGCCCTCGCGGACGCGGCCGCTGAAGCTGCCGCCGAGTTCGCGCCACAAGGCCCGGAACAGGCTGTCCACTTGCTGGTCGGCCGGCCAGGGAACCAGATGCAGCGCTTTTTCACCGCAGGCGGCGGGGAAACTGCCGGCCAGCTCGAGGGTTTGCCCGCTGACCGCCGGCCTGATCTGCTCGCGCCAGTCCCCGCAGCCGTCGCGGCCCAGCGTCAGGCGGTTGACGATCCGCAGGCCCTCGGCGGGCGTGTCGAGGAGAACGTTGACCCGATTCTGCGCCGGTTCGGGCTGCAAGGTCAGCCGCAGGCTCTTCAGATTGACCAGCAGCGCGTCGGGACCGGCGTTGTAGGGGCGTAGCGGTTCGTGGTCGAACTCGCCGGGATCGTGCGCCACCGGCGCGAAAGCGCTGCGATCGAGGAGCAGGTCGCCATTGATGTCGCTGACCCCGTGGGAACGAATCTGGCGCAGCAGCAGCCAGAATTGTTCGAGCGCCAGTTTCGGGTCGCCACTGCCGCGCAGATATAACGGTCCGTCGAGACGACCGTTCTTCAATGAGCCGGTGACCAGGGCCTCGGTGCGCCAACTGTGCGCCGGGCCGAGGAGTTCGAGAGCGGCGTAGGTGGTGAGCAGTTTCATTGCCGACGCCGGATTCATCGCCTGCCGGGAATTATGATTGAGCAACGCTGCTCCGCCATCGACCGCCTGGACGACGATGCCCACCGACGAGGTCGGAATTCCGGCCTCCTGCAGCGCGCTGAGCACCGTCGGCGGCAATTTTCCCGGGGCTGGCGCTTCAGCAACAGCCGAAGTGACCTGTGACGCGCTGATGGCGATGGCCACGCACATCCGCCGCAGCGCTTGGAGAAGAACGCCTCGTTTTGATGACATCACCGTATGTCCTGAGAGGTTGTGAATAAATGGTCACGAGCAGGCCAGGAGGCCAGGCGCGAGCGAGCGACGAGACCTGTCAATTGAATAGGCGAGGAGTGAGCAGGCGAGCAACGCCGCAGATGGGCTGCACAGTAGATTTATTCACAGCCGTTGATTCCTGATGATCCCTAATTCCTCCGCCAAGGAGCGGGAGAACCGAGAAAATCCGCCAGCCGGTCGTCGAGTTCGCCGAGCAGCAGATCGTTCCGGCCGGCCAGCCAGCCGCGAAGCAGATCACCTGGCGGATCATCACCCGTCGCGACGACCAGTTGTTCGGCGACGACGAGATCATTCAGGCTGCCGAGCAGATCGAGGAGGCGAGTGACGCGTTCAAGATAGCGCGCCAAGTCTGGTGCGGGCAGCAGGGGAGCGAAAAAATCCAAGGCGTCGTGCAATCGTTTCAAAGCCACCCGCAGATCGTGTCGTACGGTCGGGTCGACATCACGGGTCCGGTGCGCCAATGTGCTCGCCCGCCTGGCGCATTTCTCCAGGCTGCGTGGCGCGAATTTCAATAACGTGGGCTGGCGGCGTTCGGACAGCGCCAGCGTGGCGGCGGTGAACTCGAGCAACAGATGCGAGTACTCGCGGCTGGTGATCGACGCGACGGCGGCTTTGCGGGCTGACGCCCGTCGTTCGCCGGCGCGCTGGTGGAGAGGCGGCAGATCGGGGTGTTGCGGAAACGTCTTGAGCAATGGCGGCAGAATTTCATCAACGAAAACATCCCAGTTGCGGGTGTCGCCAAGCATGGCGGCGAGTTGACGCCAGCGGGGGTTGAAATCGCGGCGGTACTGGCTGGGCAATAACGGCTGCCAGACGCGGATCGCCGTGCGCAGGCGGCGAATGGCGATCCGCGCTTGGTGAACGTACTCCGGGGCGTCGGTCTCGCGCAGGCCGCGTTCATTGCCTTGCAGCTGTGCGAGACTGGCGAAGACGGTTTTGCGGTAGGTGGCCAATGCCGTGTCGCCGGCTTCGATGACCGCTGCTGACGCCTTGGCTGACGCCAGTGTGCTGCCGGTGGCCAGGCGGTAGCCGCGTTCGGCTTTGCTGTCGGCTTGCGGATGCAACGTCAGGTTGTGTTGTAAAGCCAACGCGACCTGAAAGAGGTCGCCAAGTTCGCCCTCAAGGAGTTCGAGCTCGACTTCGCTGATTGTCTCCTGCCGTTTGCCGGCCGTGATTTTTCCCCGATCGAGGGCCACTTCCACCCGGGCGCCTTTTCGTGGCGTCAGCAGCCAGCGGTCACGGGTGAAATCCGTGGTGAACCAGGGGACGAGTTCACCGCGCAGCTCTTCCAAAAAGCGACGGATTTTAGGGCTGTCGACGTGTGAAAAGTCGAATTGGCCCGGCTGTGCCGGAACTTCCCATTCGCTGCGTTGCGCCAATCCACCCGGAGCAGCCGCGTCGCGTTTGACCGTCAATAACCAATCCGCGTCTTTTTTCCGGAAACGCATCGCCAGCCGTTTCTTTTGCAAGCGCCGGTCAGGCGTGTCGTAATAGGTGTTGGTCAATTGCAAGCGTTGCGGAGGGAGATTGGCGAGTGTCGGATGCGACGGCAGGCGTTTGGCGGTAGCTGGCGAAAGCGCCAGTTTGATCTCGGTTTCCAAGGCCATGGACAGTGCGTCTCCAGCAGGTGGTGGCGATTCAGCGCTCGTAGGTTCGCAAGGCCTCGACACTCGGAATCCGAATCCGGCGACCTTCGACGACGATCAGACCCTTTTCGGAAAACTCGTGCAGAATCCGTGAAAAGTGTTCCTGGGTCAGATTCAGCCGTGAGGCGATGATCCCTTTGCTGGTTGGCAGGGTGACCGTCAATTCATCGCAGGTTTCATTGACTTCGCCGGACTGATCGCGCAGCAGGTAACCGACGATCCGCTGGCGACCGGAGTGGAGCGAATACGATTCGACATCGCTGATCAGATGGTGGAGACGCATCGACAAGCCGGCGATCATTTTGCGGCCCAGTTTCGGGTCGCGGTCAATTTCCTCAATGATTGCCGCTTTGGCGATATGCAGCAGCAGCGAGTCGTTCAAAGCCTGGGCATAGACCATGAACGGCCGGTCCATGAACATCACCGCTTCGCCGAAAGTTTGTCCCTGGCCAAGGATGTAGACCACTTTTTCGCTGCCGTTGGCTGAAGTGAACGCCAATTTCACCTGTCCGTAGACCAGAAGAAAAAAACCTTTTGGAATGTCGCCTTTGTGGAAAAGGACTTCACCGCGAGCGACGGTCATCTCGCGGGTGCCGCGCGCCAGACGGGTGATTTCGTCGGGTTCCAGTTCATTGAACAGCGGAACGCGCGCCAGCAAAGCGTCGATATTGATGACGGACGAATGAACGGGCATGGGCGATGTCGAGGTTGATCGATTCGAAGAAGTGCAAAATGGCGGCAATATTCGCATTTGTCCCCATTGTCGGCAAGCAAGCGTCCGTTGCGAACAGTCGCCAAAAGACAAACCGACGCTGTGAGTCGGAGAATATTTGGTGAGTCGACGTCGTCAGTGCCGTCGGATGGCCAAGGAAGCGGCGACAATTTCCTGCAGGGGTGTAACGAAAAGCAAAGTCATCGCGGGACAACCCGGCACGCTAAGTCACTTTATCCACAGTGGAAAAATCCTGGTCAAAGTTTTTCATCTCTTGTAGTGCTGCGTTTTGTTACAGCCCCGCCATCGTTTCAGACTGGAAAAAAAGAGATTAATCGATTGGTTTTGATGAGTATTCATCGAGCAAGCGACTCTTGGTTCTGGCATGTTTTCTGCTTGCAAAGAGCGGTTGAAAAACCTTGATCCAGGTCGACGCTTTTTGCGGCAAGGAGGCTCGATCTTCCACGCGATCTGATGACTACCCGGTTCACGGTTTTAACTCAAGCGCGCGTACCGTGAGGCGACGGCCACTCGAGCCGGATGTTCAGTGCCGTTTTCGTTTTGGCGCCGACTGGACGGCATGAATTGCAGTTGCGCAGTTGCTAGGGCAGTCGTCGTTTCCGGACGCGTGCTTGCCATCGATGCCTTATTCGCCTGATCAGCCGCCAGGAGGGCTGATGGAGAAGAATCAACTTCCGGCTGCTCTGTCAATGACGGCGAACCCCTCGATCCGCCGGGATCTCGACAATTATCTCGACGCCATTGCCGAAGCGACGGCAATCTTCCGGGATGCCGTCGACAGCTATCTGCGAGCAGGTCCTGACGGGGTCTGCTGGCGTCAAGCCAAACAGATCGACGACCATTTGCGCGCCGTCGACGATCTTCAGCAAAAAATCGAGACCGGTGCGCGCGCGCATTGGCTGATCGGTACGCTGGTTTCGGATATGGACGCTCCTTTGGCCGGAGTGAGCCGGCTGCTGAAGGAAATGAAGCGGCAGATTACCGGTTTTGCCATCGAATCCGGTTTTTCAACGCCGGGTCGCCGGGTGCCGCTGGATCTGCTGCCTGAAATGCAGACGCTCACTCGTACGGTTTGTGCGACGGTCGATGCGCTGATTGCCAAATATCGTCCGTCCGCCGGCTGGTGGACCGGTGAGACTTCGACTGAACGACCGCGAGTCGCTTGGTATGAAAATCAGGCCGACCGTTGTTCGACGGCTCTTCTCAAAAAAATCTTCGCTGACGGACGTTTGGCTGACGATAGCAAATTGCCGTTGGCGCAATTGGTCGAGGAAATCGATCGGGTCGCCGATCAGGCGCAAGGCATCGATCGACAGATCAAACGCGGAAACGAATAGCAACACCTTGTCCCACGACGGTGACGGACGGCGCGGCGACGCTTTCGGCAGTTCCCGTTCCACGCGCCCAGATCAGCCTATGTACATGGTTTTATTGACGGCGGATGAGGGTTTTGACTGGTCGCCGCTGTTTGCAGGGTAGGGTTTGCGTTTGACGTGGCAGAACGATTTTTTGCGACGCCCGTTCAGCCAGCCCAGTCAGCCGCTGTGTGGTCGGACGGTTGGCCGTATCACGATGAACTCCTTCGCGAGTGAAACAGAAAGAACGGCAAACAGCCCATTCATGACGAACTCATGTGATGTGTTGCTGTGGCAGGGTTTGCTATTGTGGTAGCATCGCTCCGGGCCCGCGCATGTTTGATTTTGATCAAGCTTTGTATCAGCAAAATCAGATGATTGGATTCAGACGTGAGCAGACCGTCGAGAGGGATTGCGGCGACGCATTTCGCTTGTGACACTACTGGATGAGGGCTAAGCCTGTGGAAATGGATCTAAAATTCAAAAACGATAAGATCATGGGTGATTTCTGGGGCGGTCTGGCAGCGATGCTGGTCGCTTTGCCGTCGGCGATTGCTTTCGGAGTGACCATCTATGCATCAATCGGCCCAACCTACGCCGGTCTGGGCGCCTTGGCCGGGATTCTTGGCGCGACGGCTCTCGGTCTGGTTTCGCCGGCTTTAGGCGGCACCAACCGTCTGATCACCGCCCCTTGCGCACCTGCCGCCGCGGTTCTTTCCGCATTCGCCATCGAGCTGGTACAGCAAGGCGTGGCTGCGCCGACAATCGTGTTGATGTTGACCTCGCTTGGACTGGTATCGGGTGTCGTCCAGTTGATGCTGGGTTTCATGGGCATCGGCAGCCTGATCAAATACATTCCTTTTCCGGTGGTCAGCGGTTACCTGACTGGCGTTGGATTGATCATCATCGGCAGTCAGATTCCCAAGTTGCTCGGCGTTCCCAGTGGCATCTCGTGGTGGCGGGCGCTGATCCGCCCCGAACTATGGGTCTGGCAGAGCATCACCATCGGGGCGGTCACCGCTGGGGTGATGGTACTGGCTCCTCTGGTGACCCGTCTGGTTCCGGCCGCCATTCTCGGTCTGATCGCCGGTGTATTGACCTATTTCGGTCTGGCGACGACCGACGAGTCGCTGTTGGTGATCGAAGGCAACAAACTGATCATCGGTCCATTGGGTGGCACAGCGTCGAGCATGCTCAATGCAATCACTGGACGCTGGTCGGAAATCGGCGATCTTCGTTTGCGCGACATCGGCAACCTGCTGGGAACGGCGTTCACCCTGGCGGTACTGCTGTCGATCGATACGCTGAAAACAGCGGTGGTGCTCGATGCACTGACGCGCAGTCGCCACGACTCGAATCGCGAGCTGGTCGCGCAAGGATTGGGTAATGTCGCTTCGGCGTGCGCCGGCGGCATGCCGGGAGCTGGTCAGATGGGGGCGACGCTGGTCAATCTGGCCAGTGGCGGCCAGACGCGGGTTTCCGGGGTCATCGAAGGCGTATTGGCCTTGGTGGCTTTCCTGGCCTTGGGCTCGTTCATCGCCTGGATTCCGGTTGGCGCGTTGGCCGGTATCCTGATCGTCGTCGGTGTGCGGATGATCGATCGGCACAGCCTGCACCTCCTCGAGTCACCGTGGACCTTGTTCGACTTCATCGTCATCGCGGTGGTGGTTGGCGTGGCCGTTGGTTACAGTCTGATTGCCGCGTCGGGTGTTGGTGTCGCGCTGGCGATGCTGCTGTTCATCCGCGAGCAGTTGAGCAGCACGGTGATTCGTCGCAAGATCGAAGGCGGCAACCGTTTCTCCAAGCGCGTCCGTTTGCAGGAGGACATGCAGGTTCTCGAGAAGCATGGCGACCTGAGTTGCATCCTCGAATTGCAGGGTAGTCTGTTCTTCGGCACCAAGGATCAGTTGTATTCGGCGCTCGACGCTGAACTCAACAAGAGAAAATATATCGTCCTCGACATGCGGCGCGTGCAATCGGTCGATGTCACGGCGGTGCATTTGCTGACCCAGATCCGTGATTCGCTGATCGAACGCGATGCGATGCTGATTTTCACCGGGGTTTGGCAGACCTTGCCGAACGGGCGGAATCTTGCCGAGTTCTTCGATCAGATGGAATTGACCCATATGACCGACCACGTCAAGGTTTTCCGGGAACTCGACGACGCTGTCGAATGGATCGAGGATCAGATTCTCGGTGAATCGATCAATCGGCAAACCGATTTGCCGCCGCTGGAATTTTACGAGATCGACCTGTTCAAGGATCACAAGGAGGAAACCCTCATCGACCTCGAGGCCAGCGTCGAGCGCCGCGCGGTGGCCAAGGACGAGAAGGTCTATGCTTTCGGCGATCCGGGCAACGAACTGTACGTGATCCGCAAAGGCTTGGTCCGCGTCACCCTGCCGCCGGCTCGTGGCGAGGCGACGGGGCACCACGTCCTGACCTACGGTCGCGGCGACTTCTTCGGCGGTATGGGGTTCCTGTCGGAAATGACCCGCCTGAACGATGCCACGGCGCTTGAGGACACCGAGTTGTTCGTTCTCGATCGCGAGCAATTCTCCCGGATTCGCGAAGAACACAAGCGACTGGCTTGCGAATTGCTCGAAGCGGTGGCCAAGGTTCTGGCGATGCGCTTGCGCTATGCCGACAAGGAGCTGATGGCGATGCAGGACGAGTAATTTCGGCGGTTGTCGAAACGATGCGGCTTATTTCGGAAGTCATCTCGATGAAGCGTCTCGCCAACGGCCTTGTGAAACGTTATCCTCCGTAAAGCGAGGGGTTTCGACAACCCGCAAGGTGCGGCCAGTGGCGGTGCAAAATCATCACCGTCACTTGGCTGCTACCGGTTCAAGGCTTTGATCGTCCACGCCCAGGAGAACAGTGGGCGTCGTGAATTTAGAGGTGCCAAAATGTTTCAACATCTTCTTCTGCCGACTGATGGCAGCCAACTGTCGCGTGAAACAGCCGCCCAAGCGGTGGCCTTCGCCAAATCAAGCGCTGCCAAGATTACGGCGATGTACGCCAAGCCGTCCGGGCGCATGGAAAACGACGGGGATCTGGTCGAGCCTGCCGTGGTCCAACGGATGATCATCGGCAGCGACGCCAAGGCCAAGGAATACCTTAGCTTCATCAAAAAACTCTGCAAGGATGCCGGGGTCGATTGCACCCTGGTCGCGGTGGTCAATGACACTCCTTGGGAGGCGATCATTGATGTTGCCGAAGAACGCGGCTGCGATCTGATCTTCATGTCCAAACACGGCCGCAGTGGCTTGTCTTCACTGTTGCTGGGCAGCGAAACCTACCGCGTACTTACCCATTCGAGCATTCCGGTGCTCGTGTTTCGCCCCTCCGAATTCGACTCCAAGCGACGTAAAGCCAAGGCGCAGAAGCAAAAGAAAAAAGGTTGAGTCCTGCGTTGGCACCATCGCGATGGCGAGATGGCGAGGGCTCATT
Source organism: Accumulibacter sp. (assembly GCA_031732795.1). Classification (GTDB taxonomy): domain Bacteria; phylum Pseudomonadota; class Gammaproteobacteria; order Burkholderiales; family Rhodocyclaceae; genus Accumulibacter. Next base: position 26,058 of record JAVMKC010000017.1, read on the forward strand.
CTCGCGGTCGACGTTGCCGGGATGGCCGTTTTGAGTCATGAACTTCGCCAATGCAACAAGTCGCACCAGCGCGGTAGTGCCGATCGATACCGGTCTTGCGGTCAAGGTTCTGATCGAGGTTCTTGATGATTCCTGAATTCTGGTCGCAGGCGACGCGGGAATTGGCGCATCGTGACCCGGTGATGGCCGAGTTGATTCGTTCCTTTGCCGGTGTCACTCTGGTTTCTCGCGACGAACCATTCACCACCTTGATCCGTTCGATCGTCGGCCAGCAAATTTCGGTAAAGGCGGCGGACAGTGTCTGGCGGAAAATGCGCATCGCTTTCCCCGAACTTGCTCCCGAAGAAATCATCTCCGCTGAAACCGCCGAACTGCGTGCCTGCGGTCTGTCGGCTCGCAAGGTGGAATATCTCGTCGATCTGGCCCGGCACTTCCTGGAAGGGCGCATACATGTCGATCGTTGGTCGATGATGAGCGATGCCGAGATCGTCACTGAATTGACGGCAGTCCGCGGAATTGGTGTTTGGACAGCCGAAATGTTTCTGATATTCAATCAATTGCGTCCAGATATCTGGCCGGTGGACGACATCGGTCTGCAAAAGGCCGTTGCCCGGCACTACGGTCATGGCGAACGGCTCTCGCGACAACAATTGCTCGAATGCGGGGAACGTTGGCGGCCTTGGCGCTCGGTGGCCACTTGGTATCTCTGGCGTAGTCTCGACCCGGTGCCTGTCGAGTACTGAGCCGGCAAGCCAGTCCGGCTGCCGATCAGTCGAATATCCGTTGATCTGCAGACCAGTCTACTTGCTGGCTGGCAGTCACCAGAGATCGACAAACCAGCGGCACAAGATGATCTCCAATTCCCCAGTTGCTGAAGAGGATTTTCGTCTCAGAGGTGGTGAATAAATCTATTGCGCGGCCCATCTGCGTCGTTGCTCACTCACTCCCCGCCTATCCACTTGATAGGTCTCGTCGTTCGCTTGCTCGCGCCTGGCATTTGGCCTGCTCGTGACAATTTCTTCACAACCTCTCAGAGAATCTTTCCCGGATTCATCAAGCCTTGCGGATCGAGAAACCTCTTGATCCCACGCATGAGTTCGATTTCCAAGGGACTTTTGTAGCGCAGCAATTCGTGACGTTTCAATTGGCCGACACCATGTTCGGCGCTGAAACTCCCGCCGAGTTCATCGATCAAGTCATAAACCACCTGGTTGACACCTGCTTGCGTGGCCGGATTGATTTCCCGATCCGCATTTGGATAAACGTTGTAATGAAGATTACCGTCACCGACATGGCCGAAGGTGATGATGCGACAGCCGGGAAAACGCTCACGCAGTCTACGGTCGGCCTGATCGACAAAGCAGGCGATACGTGAGATCGGCAGCGAAATATCGTGTTTGACGCTTGGACCGACACTTTTTTCGGCTGGGCCGATGTTCTCGCGCAAAGCCCACAAGCGGCGCGCCTGTTGCTCGCTTTGCGCCAGGACCGCGTCGACGACGCTTCCGTCATCGAGTGCCGGTGCCAGAAAGTCGGTCAATGACTGATGCAATCCGTCGTCGATTGCGCCATCTCCGCCGCCGGACAACTCGATCAAGAGGTGCCAACGACTGTCGGTCAAGCTGGGGTGTGGCCCCGGCAGATGCTGGCAGACCAGACGCAAGGCGATGTCGGAAACCAACTCACAGGCGGTCAACGAGGCTCCAAAACGATCCTGCAATTTGCCAAGCAACTGCACCGCCACGGCTGGCGAAGCGATTGCCAGCCAGGCGGTAGCCTTGTCCGTCGGTAACGGAAACAGTTTGAGCACCGCAGCAGTGATCACACCTAGGGTGCCTTCGGCACCGATGAACAATTGTTTCAGGTCATAACCGGTATTGTCCTTGCGTAAACCGCGCAGTCCCTGCCAGACCTCGCCGTTGGCCAGGACCACCTCCAGGCCGAGCGTCAAATCACGGGCGTTGCCATAGCGCAGCACTTGAACGCCGCCGGCGTTGGTCGACAGATTGCCGCCGATTTGGCAGCTCCCTTCGGCGGCCAGCGACAGCGGAAACAGACGGCCGGCTTGCGCAGCCGTATCGCGTACCTGTTGCAAAGTGCAGCCGGCGTCGACGGTGATGGTGTTGTTGGCGGTATCGATTCCACGAACGCGGCGCAAACGTGTCAAGCTCAGCAGTACCGAGTCGCCGGTCTCGGAAGGCGTTGCTGCGCCGCACAAACTGGTGTTGCCCCCTTGTGGCACGACCGGTGCGTGATGCGCGGCACAGATTTTGACAACGGCGGCCACTGCGGCCGTATCGGCTGGCCGGACGACGCAGCGCGCCTGACCGTGGTAGCGGCCGCGCCAGTCGTTGAGCAAGCTGCTGACAGTCTGATCATCGGTCAACAGATGATCATTGCCGACGACGTTCCGCAGTTGGTCAAGCAGGTTGTTGGCGTTCATCATCTTTTCCAGAGTGCGTGTTGGTGGTGTCCATGGCCATTTCTCCGGCCCGCAAAACCCTGGCGTTGCGCGGCATCCGGAAACCTCCAGCGACTTGCTCCGGTAGCCTTTCCGCGAGCAATAGACAACTTCGGATTCTTCCAAGCTGAGCCATTGTCTGGCACTCGATACTCAGCGGCGCAGCAGGTTCGTCGCAGGTTTGACAGGCGCCTGAAAGTGTTCTGTCGAATTCTGGCGCTTGCTTTCAGGAGCAACATCAACTCGTTGTACTTCGGATTCGAAGCGGAGTCTCATTTATTGAGCGCCTGCCGCAAAACTTTCTCCAGTGCCGCTTCGTCGAAACGACCCAGACGGCTTCCCACCAGCGTCCCTTCCCGGCCGATGATCAATGTATAGGGGAGTCCCTTCACTTGTTGACCGGCCTGTTGCCCCAAGCCAAGTTCAGCCACCAGCAAGGGGTAGCTGACCGGAGTTTTCTTGACGAAAGTAAGCATATTGTTCGGATCGTCGATGCCGACGCCGACGAATTGCACACCCTGAGCGGCGTATCGTTCCTGCAGGCGCGAGAAAGCCGGCATTTCTTCGACACAGGGTGCGCACCAGCTTGCCCAGTAATTGACCACCAGGATTTTCCCCCGCCATTGGGCAAACGACTGTTGCTGGCCGGCCAAATCCGGCAAGTTCAGCGCCAGGACCTCGGCCACAGCCTGTTGCTCTTCCGCTGCGGTCATCTTCGGGATCGAGGTGATGGACGACGGCGCGGCCGGTTGTTGCGGATGTGGAGAGTACCGATACAGGATCAACCAGGCGCTGCTGGTCAAAGCGAGCACCAGCAGAACGATGATCGATAACGTGCGGCGGCTCATTGGTTCTCCCGTCGAGACATTGCTTTCAAGCACAGCACGACGAACATCAACCCGCCGATGACAGCGATCAACCCGCCCAGACCCATCATGCCCATGCCAATTTTTTGCGGCAAGGAGGTCAGCATCTGCTCGGCTCCCGCCACTTTGCGTTGTACGCCGTAGCCGCCGGACCAAGCCAGGCCAAGGATGTGGATCAGTTGGCCGAAACCATAGACGTACGGCTGGAGAACGGCCATTCGGCCGTCGGTACGGGCAAAACCGAGTTTAGGCAGCAGGATGTAGGTCATGCCCATGAAAGCCAGGGTGACGCCGACGGTTGATCCATGGTAGTGCGCCGGAATCACCACGTTGACGCCCTGGATCAGGTAGCCGAGCACGCCACCGAGAATGAACAGGAGCAACGAAGCGATGAATGCCGACTTGGCCGGGTGTGCCGGTACGGTGCGCAAACCCAATGCGGACCATGTGGCGAGAACGATCAGCGGCAGCATATAAGGATGTCCCCAAATCATCAGCTTGGCGAACAGTTCCATATGCGGCAGCGATCCCGCCGGTACCAGCAGATAAATCGCCGGTACGGCCAGTAAGGGTACGGCGGCGACCAGAAACATCACCGATACCGCGCGCGGTGACCCGGCGAAGGCCCGCTCTCCGAGCGCGGCGACGATCGACAACCAGGCGAGGACCATCAGCAAGGCGTGTTGAAACTGCAGTGCATGTCCGCCGCCCCAGAACAGCACCTCGAAATAGACCGTTTCTTCGATCACCGGTACCGACAACCAGGACCAGCCGAAAGCCAACAAAGCCAGCAACGCGGCCACCGCTCCCAGAAAAGCGCCCAGTCGCCAGGGATCGGCCAGCCCTCCCGCGGGGCGGAGAGTCAGCAATGCGCGCAGGACGGTAAGCAGCATGCCTGCAGCGAATAAAGCGATCGCCACAAAAAACAGCGGTTGCTTGAGAATCGGAATGTAATTGTTGAGCACCGGTTCGGCACCGGGAAAAAAGGGCGACAGACTCAACGCGGTGGTTCCCAGTGCCGCCAGCGCGAATCCTGCCCACCCCAGACCGGCGAATCCGGGGCGCCCGGCGGCTGACCAGATGACAGCCGCGAAAGCCATGAACCATACCGCGACCGACAGATCGACATGGACGACCAGAGCCGCGCGGAACAGTGATTTGAGCGGGAAAAAATCCTGAATTCCGGGTGTGCGTGACAATACCAGCAGTACCGCCAGCAGACCGGATCCGATCAATGCCAGAACCCCTAGCCACAGCCAAGCGCGTGCCAATCGCACCGGCGCGCCAGGCAAAATATTCATCGTCCGCCAATCCACTGTCCGCCCCACACCGAGTGTAAAGGGCGCAGTATAGGGTAGCTCGCGGGAGTAGGGCGGGGTCGACCGCATTATCCAGGAGGTGCTGAACGTTCGAAGCACGGTTCCTGGACGACCTCCCATCCGCATTTGAGGGAAAATTGGCGTAGCTGACCTAAATCAATTTTTTTTGGCTGACAAAATGCTGAAATGCCGTAATAAGCATGGTGCCGTCAGGTGTTATGACAGCTTCCTGCAGCATTCACCAACTTACTGTCTGGCGATTTGGCCGATCCGCCGTACAGTGCTGTTTTTCCTACCGAAGGGAGTCATTGATGAAACTGGCAAGTTCGACCACATGGGCTGCGACGGTTACTGCTGTCGCTCTGGCGATAGGCAGCGCATACGCGCAGGATAAAACGAAGCCACTGGAAGAGAGCAAGATGCAGATTGGTGGCACGTCGCCGGTCGGCAATGTGGAAATGGTGCAAACCCTGAATCCCAAATCGCCGCCGATGTCCAAGGCTGAGTTCGAAACCGGCAAAAAGATTTACTTCGAACGTTGTGCCGGTTGTCATGGTGTGTTGCGCAAGGGCGCCACCGGGAAAGCGTTGACCACCGATATCACCATCGATCGCGGCTCGGAATACCTGCGTACCTTCATTCATTATGGTTCGCCGCAAGGGATGCCCAACTGGGGCACCTCGAACACCCTGACCGAAAAAGAAATCGACATCATGACCCGGTACATCCAGCATGAGCCGCCAACTCCGCCCGAATACGGGCTGAAGGAAGTCGAGGCGACCTGGAAAGTGCTGGTACCGGTGGCTCAACGGCCGACCAAGAAAATGAACGACCTCGACATCAGCAACCTGTTCTCGGTGACCTTGCGTGATGCCGGCAAGGTGGCGTTGATCGACGGGGCCAGCAAGAAGATCGTCGAAATAGTTAACACCGGCTACGCCGTGCATATTTCCCGGCTTTCGAAATCAGGCCGTTACCTGTACGTGATCGGTCGCGACGCCAAGATCGTGCTGATCGATCTGTGGATGGAGAAGCCGTCGCCGGTGGCTGAAATCCGCATCGGTCTCGAAGCCCGTTCGATCGAAACTTCCAAGTACAAGGGTTATGAGGACAAATACGCCATCGCCGGCAGTTATTGGCCGCCGCAATACGTGTTGATGGATGGTGACACGCTGAAACCGCTGAAAATCGTCAGTACCCGCGGCATGACCTCGGACACCAACGAGTACCATCCTGAACCGCGCGTCGCAGCGATCGTCGCCTCGCATTTCCATCCCGAGTTCCTGGTCAACGCCAAGGAAACCGGTGTCGTGCATCTCGTCAATTACAGCGATTTGAACAATCTGCGGGTCAAGATGGTCAATACGCCGCGCTTCCTGCACGACGGCGGTTTCGAATCGACCGGCCGGTACTTCATGGATGCGGCGAACGCTTCCGACAAGATCGCGGTCATCGATACCAAGGAAGGCAAACTGGCGGCGGTGGTTTCGGTTGGCAAGACGCCGCACCCGGGACGGGGCGCCAATCTGAAGCATCCGAAATTCGGTCCGGTGTGGGCGACCAGTCATCTGGGTGATGAGACCATTTCGCTGATCGGTACCGATCCAGTGAAAAATCCCCAGAGCGCCTGGAAAGTCGTGCAAACGCTGAAGGCCGCTGGTGGGGGGGCGTTGTTCCTGAAGACGCATCCGAAATCGAGCAATCTATGGGTCGATGCCCCGCTCAATCCTGATCCCGCCATTTCGCAATCGGTCGCCGTTTTCGATATCAACAACCTCGAAAAAGGCTTCCAGACCCTGCCGATCGGCGAATGGGCCGGCGTCAAGCCCGGTTCGAAACGTATCGTCCAGCCCGAATACAACCGCGCCGGCGACGAAGTGTGGTTCTCGGTATGGAGCAGCGGTAGCGAGGAATCGGCAATCGTGGTCGTCGATGACAAGACGCGCAAGCTGAAAGCGGTGATCAAGGATCCGCGCATTGTTACTCCGACCGGCAAATTCAACGTCTACAACACGCAGAACGACGTTTACTGAGCGTTTGATCGGGCGCCGGAACGCATGATTTCCGGCGTCCCGGACGTGCTGGCGCGGTCTTGCTGGCCGTTTTCGCCAGCCAGATTACCTGTTCGATTTATGGAGTCGTAAAATGAAATTGATCCCCCTGAGCCTGCTCGCTGCCGCCGGTATCCTCGTCATCGGTAATGTGCACGCGGATGAAGCTCTGGCCAAGGCAAAAAATTGTCTAGCCTGTCATGCCGTCGACAAAAAAGTCGTCGGCCCGTCGTACAAGGATGTGGCCAAGAAATACACCGCCAAGGACGAGGCAATGCTCGCCGAGAAGATCATCAAAGGCGGTAAAGGAAACTGGGGAGCGATCCCGATGCCGCCCAATGCTTCGGTTTCCGCTGACGAAGCGAACAAACTGGTTAAATGGATTCTGGGTCAGAAATAAGCCGTTGTTCAGCAAAGAAAAAACCGGCTACGGCCGGTTTTTTCGTTCCGTCGAATCAAATTCGTACACAAGCGGTGTTTACTTCTTGGTGACCTGCCAGACGCCGATCACGACCAATGCCATACCGGCCATCTGTGCCAGCGATAAGGGTTCGTCGAGAAAGCACCAGCCAAAAAAAATCGTCAGCGCCGGCCCCAGGGTCCCGATCAGTACCGCCTTGGCGGGGCCGATGTGGCGAACGGCCAGCGAATGCATGAACACAGGCAAGACGGTCGAAAATACTGCCATCGCAAAAGCGTAGGCGTAGACCGGCAGGGGTTGTCGCAGACTGCTCAAGGGATGCGTAAGCAGAAAGTGGAGCTGTACAGCAGCGGTCGACACCAGCATGGCCAAGGCCGTGAAGCGGGTAGCTCCCATGCGCAGGATCGCCCCGGCGCTGCCAGAGAGGTAGATCGCGTAAGACAACGATGAAGCGAATACCAGGGAAACGCCGAGAAAAAAGCCGCGGTCGTCGGCGACCAAGCGCAAGTCATGGGCAAATGCCAATGCGATTCCGGCATAGGACAGCACCAGTGCGCCGATCTCGCGTCGAGTCAGCGAACGGCCAAGAAAAAGAACGCCGATCAGCACGGTCAACGTTGGATAGGTGAATAGAATCAATCGTTCAAGGCCTGCCGAGATGTACTGCAGGCCAAGAAAGTCGAGAATGCTGGCTCCGTAGTATCCCAACAGGCCAAGCGCCGTCACCGAAAACCAATCGCGTTGCGTCAATGCCGGCGCCGAACGGCTGGCCGTAATGCCGAGCCATAAAAATGCCGGCAACGAAAAGACCATCCGCAGCGAAAGCAAGGTTACGGCATCGATGGGTGCCACGGCATAAGCCAGTTTGACGAAAATCGCCTTGAACGAGAAGCCGACCGCGGCCAGCAAAGCCAGCAACATGCCCGTTCTTTCGCGGCTCGAGTTTTCAAGAGATATCATAGAAAAATCATATTTATATAATAAAGATATATATTTTTCTGGTTGTCGACTGCGAGTGCACGTCCGGAAAATGAGGCGTGTTTTTCTCGATACAACAGTGCTTGAGCAGGTTCAGGCCAATGGTAGTGACGAGGTCGTCAGGCCGATCTTCTTTTCAAGGCGTTTTCTGGCGCCTGGTGGTGGATCGATGCGCAGGGTATGGGGCTTGCGGGAACGGTGACTACCGCAATTTGCCAATAACGCTTCGCCGATTTTCTTTCCGGCAATCCTCGGATTCGGTCTCAGTGGGCAACGACAGGGTTGAGTGATAAGACGGCAGCTACGCACCCTGGCTGCTCGGGCCGTCGCTTTCGCCGACAGGGTTCGACAGTTATCGGAAAATGACGTGTGGCAACGAAACAAGTGGGGAAAAGCGGTGCACGGTCAAGCTTTCAAGCTGTTCCGCCAGCCGTTTCTTCGACCAACCAATTTCGTGCTTCCAGTTCGTCATTGAAAATACGCATTTCGGCATTGACGAAGATCTGCGCCAGCCACGCGCTCCAGGCTACCCACTGGCTTTCGGTGAGCACGGCGATGCGGTTGAAGTCGTTGGCGTGGGCGCGGGCAAAAACGATGTCTTCCCAGGCGACATCGAGCGTGAAATCGGCCATTTCTCGCAGATCAAACAGCAGATCGACTTGTTCGCCGAATTCCAGAAGTTCATTGACCGCTCCTTCGAATTCCTGGTAATCGGCAAGACTGAACTCGGCGTATACGGTGACCTCGATTCGTTGCGGCTGCTTTTCGATCACGATCATGGCTATCTCCTTTTGCTGAGCGAAGTTTAGCATTGGCTTGGCATGCGATCGCGACGTCACACCGGATCTTTGGCCGTGAAAGACGAAGTTCCGCGAGAACCATAATCCTCATCGGCCGGCAATTTGCGCTATTTGATTTGACCGGATACCCCGGATAAGCTATTTTCGGAAGTTTAAATCGAGCCCATTCGATGCCACGACACAAATCCGAGCCGCCCGCCGACAGCGCTCTCGCCAACAGTGGTGACCCGTCTGTCGCGGCCATGACCTTTGAAGCCGCTCTCGACGAACTCGAGCGAATCGTGCAGGGCATGGAGAACGGGCGCTTGCCTCTGGAAGAATCATTGGCCGCCTACCGCCGTGGCAGCGAACTGCTCAAACACTGCCAGCAATGTCTCGGCAATGCCGAACAACAGATTCAGATTCTCGATAACGGACTGTTGCGGGATTTCGAAGCAGACAACGGAGAGAGTCGATGAGCCTTGGCGAACCCGATTCGATCCTTGCCGCTCCCGTCGTTTTTGCGGACTGGATGCGGCACGTTCAGGAACGGACCGAAAGCGCTCTCGCTCATTTCCTGCCCGCGGAGAAAGCGATTCCCAGCCGTCTGCATCAGGCGATGCGCTACGCCACGCTAAACGGCGGCAAACGCATCCGGCCGTTGCTGGTCTTCGCTGCCGGTGAGTTGACCGCTTCGCCGCTGAATCGACTGAAAGTGGCTGCCAGCGCCGTCGAAATGATCCACAGTTATTCCCTGGTGCACGACGATTTGCCGTGCATGGACGACGACGTGTTGCGTCGCGGCCGACCGACCTGCCATGTGGAATATGACCAGGCGACCGCGTTGCTGGTTGGCGACAGTTTGCAATCGTTGGCTTTCGAACTGTTGGCGCGCGAAGATCTCGGCAAACAACAGTTGGCTATGCTGCGCCTGCTGGCTTCGGCCAGCGGTTCCTGCGGCATGGCGGGGGGTCAGGCGATCGATCTCGAGTCGGTTGGCAAGCACTTGGACCTGCCGGAGCTCGAATTGATGCATGCCCTGAAAACCGGTGCACTGATCCGGGCCGCGGTATTGCTCGGTGCGTACTGCGGCGAAGAACTGTCGCTGGCCGAACACAGCGCGCTCGACCGTTTTGCCAAGCGCGCCGGACTGCTCTTTCAAGTGGTCGATGACATTCTCGACTGCACCGCCAGCACCGCGACGTTGGGCAAGACCGCCGGCAAGGACGCCGCCGCTGACAAACCGACCTATGTCAGCCTGTTGGGCCTTCGGCAGGCACGCGATTTTGCCGACGATCTTCAGCGGCAAGCGCTGGAATCGCTGGCCTGTTTCGGCGAGCAGGCGCGACGCTTGGCTGAATTGACGGAGTTCATTACCCGGCGCAAGTTCTAACGTCGATACCGGCTGTTGATACGGTCGGGCTTCTCAAGCATACCCCCGCAGGCTATCAACCGACCTCAAATGACCCGTTATTCTTTACTCGATACCATCAACGACCCGACTCAGTTGCGCAAGCTCGACCGGCGGCAGTTGCCGCAACTGGCCGATGAGTTGCGCGCTTTCCTGGTCGAATCGGTTTCCCGAACCGGGGGCCACTTGTCTTCCAATCTGGGCACGGTCGAACTGACGATCGCCCTGCATTATGTGTATGACACTCCGCATGACCGTTTGGTCTGGGATGTCGGGCATCAGACGTACGCTCACAAAGTGCTTACCGGACGCCGTGCCGGGATGGCCAAGCTGCGCATGCAAGGCGGTGTTTCCGGCTTTCCGAAACGCAGTGAGAGCGCGTACGACACTTTCGGTGTCGGCCATTCGTCCACCTCGATCTCGGCGGCGTTGGGCATGGCCCTGGCCAGTCAGTTGCAAAGCGAGCGACGCAAGGTGGTGGCGATCATCGGCGACGGGGCGATGTCCGCCGGACAGGCTTTCGAGGCGCTCAACAACGGTGGCGTGGCCGATGCCGACATGCTGGTGGTGCTCAACGATAACGACATGTCGATTTCACCGCCCGTCGGCGCGTTGAACCGGTATCTGGCCCGACTGTTTTCCGGCAACACTTTCAACGCGGCGCGCAAGGCCGGTGAAAAAATCCTCGATTTTTCGCCTTCGCTGCTCGAATTCGCCAAGCGTGCTGAGGAGCATGTCAAAGGAATGCTGACGCCGGGAACGATGTTCGAGGAACTCGGTTTCAACTATATCGGTCCGATCGACGGCCATGATCTCGACTCACTGGTGCCGACGCTGCTCAATTTGAAAAACCTCAAAGGACCGCAATTTTTGCATGTGATCACCAAGAAAGGCCAGGGTTACAAACTGGCTGAGGCCGATCCGGTTCTTTACCATGGCGTGTCGAAATTCCGTCCGGAAATCGGCATTCCCGGCGGAGCCGCTGGCGCCAAACCGACCTATACGCAGGTTTTTGGCGACTGGTTGTGCGACATGGCCGAAGCCGATTCCCGATTGGTCGGTATCACTCCGGCGATGCGCGAGGGCTCCGGACTGCTGGCGTTCAGCGAACGTTTTCCTCGGCGCTATTTCGATGTCGGTATCGCCGAACAACATGCGGTCACTTTTGCCGCCGGCTTGGCCTGCGAAGGGCTGCGTCCGGTTTTGGCCATCTACTCGACCTTTCTGCAGCGGGGTTACGATCAGTTGGTGCACGATGTGGCGCTACAGAAACTGCCGGTGGTTTTCGCACTCGACCGCGGTGGTCTGGTTGGTGCCGACGGTCCGACCCATCATGGCGCTTTCGACATTTCTTACCTGATCTGCATTCCGAACATGGTCGTGATGACTCCTGCGGACGAAGATGAGTGCCGAAAAATGCTGACCACCGCCTATCGTCTCGATGTTCCGAGTGCGGTCCGTTATCCGCGCGGCACGGGTTCCGGCGTGACGATCGACAAAGCGCTGGTCGGTCTGCCGGTCGGCAAGGGGGAAATCCGTCGGCATGGCCAGACCGTGGCTCTGCTTGCTTTTGGCAGCATGCTGACCCCGGCGCTCGCCGCCGGCGACGAACTGGACGCGACGGTGGCCAACATGCGCTTCGTCAAGCCGATCGATGAGCAGTTGATTGTTTCTCTGGCCAGGGAACATTCCCTGTTGGTCAGCGTCGAAGAGAATGCGTTGATTGGCGGCGCGGGTTCGGAAGTTGAACGGATTGTCCAGCAGCATGGTCTGACCGTTCGCTGTCTTCGGCTGGGGCTGCCGGACCACTTCATCGAACATGGCGATCAAGCATCGCTGCTGGCCGAAATCGGTCTCGATCGTGATGGAATCGTCAACTCGGTCCGGGAGCAGCTTGCCGCATTGCCATCTCGCCAAGAACCGCAGCCATAAGATCAACCGTTTTCCCCCAGGAGCCGCAATGAACGCACCCGAAAGCCAATCGTCCGCCGCCCCGATGATCGATGTTCAAGGATCCGCGGATACTCGCCGGATCGCCATCAACCAGGTGGGTATCAAAGCGATCCGGCATCCCGTCAAGGTGCTCGACAAATCTGGCGGTGTCCAGCACACGATCGCCATTTTCAACATGTACGTCAGCTTGCCGCACAATTTCAAGGGCACGCACATGTCGCGATTCGTCGAAATACTCAATAGTCACGAGCGCGAGATTTCCGTCGAGAATTTCCCGGTGATGCTGCGCGAGATGGTCGAGCGGCTGGAAGCGAAAAGTGGGCACATCGCGATGAGCTTTCCGTATTTCATCAACAAGGCCGCGCCGGTCTCCGGTGTGCAGAGTCTGATGGATTACGATGTTACGTTGATCGGCGAGATTTGCCATGGCGAAATCGCGTCGACGATCAAGGTCGCCGTGCCGGTGACCAGTCTGTGCCCGTGTTCGAAACAGATTTCGGAACGCGGAGCGCACAACCAGCGTTCGCAGGTGACGGTCACCGTGCGCATCAACGAGCATTTATGGATCGAGGAGCTGGTGCAGTTCGTCGAAGAACAGGCGTCCTGCGAACTGTACGGGTTGCTGAAGCGTCCGGACGAAAAATATGTCACCGAACGTGCTTACGATAATCCGAAATTCGTCGAGGATATGGTGCGCGATGTGGCGGCCCGCCTGAACGTCGAGCCGCGCATCGACGCCTATGTCGTGGAGTCGGAAAACTATGAATCGATCCACAATCACTCGGCGTACGCATTGATCGAAAATGACAAACGCAAAGCCAGCGTTTGTCTGGATGACGGCGAACGATGAAAAACGGGCGGATGCTGCTGGCACCCGCCCGTCCTTCAATGCTTTTCCCCGCGAACGGGGAACCCGGCGACAGCGGCTCAGCGCTGCTTGCGGACCAGCTTCTCCTTGATCCGCGCCGACTTGCCGGAGCGTTGGCGCAGATAGTACAGCTTGGCCCGGCGGACATCACCGCGGCGCTTGATTTCAATCGAAGACACCAGCGGTGAGTAGGTCTGGAAAGTCCGTTCGACACCTTCGCCCGATGACACCTTGCGGACGATGAAACTCGAATTCAAGCCGCGGTTGCGTTTGGCGATCACCACGCCTTCGTAAGCCTGCAGACGCTCACGCGTACCTTCCTTGACCTTGACCTGCACGACGACGGTGTCACCGGGGGCGAAATCGGGAATGGTTTTGCCCAGACGGGCGATTTCTTCTTGCTCAAGCTGCTCGATCAGATTCATTTTCTAACTCCATACATGCGCTACGCACTTTATTTTCCTGACCGCATTGCTCCTGAAACTGCCCTAGGAGTTGCGTTTCCAATGGTGACAAACACCGGCCCATCAACAGCTCGGGACGGCGTTGCCAAGTTCGACCCAGCGCCTGTTGCAGACGCCAGCGTCGTATTGCTTCGTGATCGCCAGAGAGCAGAACCGCCGGAACGCGTGATCCCTGAAAATCCTCAGGGCGCGTGTAATGCGGACAATCCAGCAAACCAGCGACGAACGAATCCTGTTGCGCCGAATCGGCGTCATTCAACACGCCAGGCAACTGTCTGACGACGGCGTCCAGCAAAACCATCGCCGGGATTTCGCCGCCTGACAGCACGAAATCCCCGATCGAAATTTCTTCATCGACACAGCATTCGATCAACCGCTCGTCGATTCCTTCATAACGCCCACAAACCAGAATCAAACCTTCATCGGCTTGCGCCAAGGCCACGACCCGGCGGTGAGTCAGCAAAGCGCCTTGCGGCGTGAGACAGATCACCCGGCTGCGGTCTACGCCCAGCGCCTGCTGCCGTGCTTTTGCCGCCGCAATCGCCGCCGCCAGCGGTCCCGGCATCATCACCATTCCCGGACCGCCGCCATAAGGCCGGTCATCGACCGTACGGTGCCGGTCGGTGGTGAAGTCGCGTGGATTCCACAGCCGCAACTGCCAACGTGCCGCGGTCAACGCCCGTGCGCAGACTCCCGACTCGCTCAACGCGGCAAACATTTCGGGAAACAGCGTCACCACATCGACGGTCAGCGCTGACTCCGGCACACCGACACTCACCAGTCGAGTCCCCAATCGACCTCGATGCGTTGCGCTGGCAAATCCACTTTCAACACCACACTGTCAACGAAAGGCAACAAGCGTTCGCCGCCTTCGCCGTCACCGATCCGCAAAACCGCATTGGCCGGCGTCTCAAGCAGACCGAGCACTTGGCCTAGTGACTGCTGCGCGACATTGACCACTTCCAGGCCGATCAGATCGCCCCAATAATATTCATCGTCCGCCGTGCTCGGCAAAGCCTCACGCGGCGCGCCGACCAGCAAGCCGCGACCCGCTTCGGCAGCCGTGCGATCGGTGAAACACGCCAATTGTGCGATCAGTAACTCATCGCGCACGGTACAGCGGCGTACCGCTGTCCGCTGCCAAGCGGCCGGCGCATCACCTTCATGTCCCAGCCACCAGTAGGGCAGGGCTCCCCATGTCGATGGATCATCCGCGTAAGGGTAAACCCGCAGCGCTCCTTGAATGCCGTGGGCGCCGACAATCTTTCCCAGAACGATGATCTCGGCCGGGGTGGATGCTTCTAGCGCAGAGTCGTCAACTCCGGGCAAGTCAAGCGACCGCTTTTGCCGCCTGCTTGATCAGTCGATCAACAGTGGACGACGTCTGAGCGCCTTGCTGTTGCCAGTAGTTCAGTCGATCGGTGGCGATGTGCAGGCCTTTTTCATTACCGGAGGCCAACGGATTATAATAGCCGATCCGTTCGATGAAGCGCCCATCACGACGCGCCCGTGAATCGGCAACCACCATATTGTAGAAGGGACGCTTTTTTGCGCCTCCACGAGCCAAGCGAATAACGACCATGATTTCGTCTCTTCCAAATGCAAAAGCGTCGAATTATAGCAAGAAACGGTTCAGGACTGGAGAATCGCCTGGATTTCATCAGGGCCATCGCATTTACCCCAGCGGAGCCAATCGAAGCAACGAAGCCCGATAGGCTAGAATTCGGTCAGCCGTTTTGCGGCGGCCTCGCAGACTGCGCGTTGGATAGTGTTGGTCCTGTCGTAACAAAGTCAGGGCGCACTTGCGCAGGGCCGACAGGTTCTGCGGAGCATGACCTTTGCGAACCCGGCAGTCGTCTTCACGAAACGTGACATCGAGTACCCAATGCAAACTGTTTTCGATCCCCCAATGACTGCGCGCCGCATGGGCAAAGGTTTTGGCATGGGCGATCCCCTTCGATCCGATGTAGAACGCACGCTCGGTGGAGGTCTTGCCCTTGATCTCGCGTACCCGTTCCACCCTGCCGACGCCCGCCAGCTTTGGCCAGTGCTGGCGGATCGGTCGATCCAGCCACGTCAGATCAGTGACCCACAGGTGGTTTCTGGTTTCAATCCGGCCATGATCTTTTCCGATCGCCGAATAGCGACTGACCGGCAAGGTGCCAAACCCGCCCGTGTCGCCATCGGCAAAGAATTCCCGCAACACCTGAGCTAACGGTCATTGCAGTTGCGGCCACCCCGGATGATGAAAGAAGATGCCCGTTG
>JAVMKC010000018.1:0-41710 GCA_031732795.1 Accumulibacter sp.
GTCCGTGTTACCACGGCCGCGGTGAGCTCTTACCTCGCCGTTTCACCCTTGCCTGCCCTCGATCGAGGACATGGGCGGTTTGTTTTCTGTGGCACTTTCCGTCACCTCGCGGTGCCCGGCGGTTAACCGGCATCCTGCTCTGCGGAGCCCGGACTTTCCTCTCGGAACAAGATTCGCATCTTGCACCCAGCGGCTGCCTGACCGACTTCCCGGGACGATTATACCCGGCGGGGCGTTCGCCCCGGCCGGAATTGTCGAAGATCGTCGTAATACGCGGCAGACTCGTTATCAGGAGTCATGCCGGGAAATCCCATCAACGGCAGCGGCTGCAATGTGCGCGGCTGGTCGTAGCGATCGTTCAGCCAGTCATCGGCCACCCGTCGATCAAGCTCCGCCAATTGCCGGGTGAGCGGCAGACGCATCCAGGCCGGGGCAACGTCATAGAGCACCGCTTTGGCGGTCAGACCGTGATACGGCTGCCGGAGCTGTTCATAGGTGCCATGGCCAACGATGAAACAGCGTAAAGCGGTCCGCAGCTCATCGCGCCGATCCCAGAACAGTGTTTTCCAACGAAACTCTCGCACCAGATCGAGCAGCGAATCATCGCTGGCCACCAGTACGGCGCCGCATTCGTCAAAATGGGTCAGCGCATCACGCGCATGACCGCGCCCGTTGGTTTCCGTCACCGCAAATCGCGCATGGCGGGCGTTGATCGCCCCTTTGATCTGCGGAAAGGTCAGCCAGACCAAGGCATTGAAAAAGTCGTGCCAATTTTCCGCGCGGGTAGCGACCTGACCGTTTTGCCAAATCCGCAACTCGTAAGCCAAGCCATCGTCGGGCGGCAGAATGAAGCTGACGGGCTGACCGCTACGGGTATACGGTCGTCGGTCGGCAATCAGGTACTGTATCGATGTCAGAGCGGGAGCGAGAGACAAATTCGGCAGCAGTGGCGCCAAGGGGGCAAACAGCGGGCCAGAGAAAGGAGGAAGCTCGGTCACTTTTCCGGTGGCGAAGCTCCAGGCGCGTCTTCTGTTCGCTGGGTTTGCTGGGTTTTCTGGGCCCGCTGGGCTTTCGCCGGTTCGGCCGATGTCTCGTCGGCACTGCGCGTGCCACCCGCCACCGGCGTTTGCTGAGCGATGTTTTGGGCGGCGACAAAAATCAGTTCGCCGTTGCGCAGTTGAAAAATTCCCTGCAACGGCCCCAGCCCTCCTTCGGGCTCGGCCTCGAGTTTGGCGAAACCTTCACAGCTCCGCGTTTCGACGACGTACATCCGCTTACCCTGCTTGAGAATCCAGGCATCGTTCCCCGGTGCGTAGATTTCCACTTTGGTATTGGCGTTACCTGGCCCGATGGCATGTCGGCGCATGCAGTCCGGCATGCGAGTGGCAACGATGGCGTATTTGGCGTTTTTTTCCCAGAAAAAACCTTGGGTACGAATCAGGGTCAGCGAGTGTTTGCTGGTAGCGATTTCAAAAGCGGCCCGTTGATCGGAGCAGCCGGCCAACAACGCGAACATCAACAGCAGCCAGGGAGTTCCGATCTTCACCACGCTTCTCCTTCGCTATTCCTCAGCCGGATGGCTTGAATCGCCGATCAGAATCAAGTCCTCAGCGGTTTTGAATAAATCTACTGCGCGGCCCATCTGCGTCGTTGCTCACTCGCTCACTCTTTCAGCCGCCAATGCAGCATTTCACCAGCCCGCAAAGGCAGCAGCCTGTCGTCCTCCGGGAAAGGGAAAAAGGCCGGCGTCGGCCAATCGACTTTGTCCAGGGTCACCTGATCCGTGTTGCGCGGCAAACCATAGAAATCGGCGCCGTGAAAGCTGGCGAAAGCCTCCAGGCGATCGATGGCACCCACCGAATCGAAGGCTTCGGCGTAGAGTTCGAGAGCGGCATGAGCGGTGTAGCAGCCCGCGCAGCCGCACGCGGCTTCCTTCGTCGAGCGCGCATGTGGCGCCGAATCGGTACCGAGAAAGAATCGGCGATTTCCGGAAGTTGCCGCCTGCAACAGCGCCTGCCGGTGGGTCTCGCGTTTGAGCACAGGCAAACAGTAGAAATGCGGCCGGATGCCGCCAGTAAACAAGGCATTGCGGTTGTAGAGCAGATGATGAGCGGTGATCGTTGCCGCCACATTGGCGCCGCAGTCGTTGACGAATTCGACCGCTTGACGCGTGGTGATGTGCTCGAAAACCACTTTCAACGCCGGATGACGCTGCAGCAGGGGTTGCAGCACCCGCTCGATGAAAACCTGTTCGCGATCGAACTGATCAACCGCCGGGTCGGTGACTTCGCCATGCACCAACAGCGGCAGGCCCAGCTCTTCCATAGTGGCAATGGCCGTGGCGCAACGATCCAGATGGGTGACGCCGGCGTCAGCGTTGGTCGTCGCTCCGGCCGGATACAGTTTGACCGCCAAAACGATGCCGCTGTCGACAGCACGCCGGATTTCTGCCACCGGCGTATTGTCGGTCAGATACAAGGTCATCAACGGTTCGAACGACATTCCCGGCGGCAGCGCGGCAAGAATGCGCTGACGATAATCGATTGCCGCGGCGACGGTGGTGATCGGCGGTCGCAGATTGGGCATGACGATCGCCCGGGCAAACTGTCGCGCGCTGTGCGGCAGAACCGCCGCCAGCGCTGCACCGTCGCGCAGGTGCAGATGCCAGTCGTCCGGTCGGGTCAAGGTGAGGTGCATGGCAATCCAGAATTTCAGGATAAAGGTAAATCAATTCTAGTCGATTTGCCGGTCATCCGCGGGTAAATTATTGCACTGTCATGATGCCGACTGCCAGTCGAGCGCCTGCCGGTACAAAGCATTCTTGCCAACCCCGGTGATCGCCTGCGCCAGACGGCACGCCTGGCTGGGCGGCAGACCATCGTCGAGCAGCAGTTTCAGCACCCGGCGTCCTTCCTGCTCGTCAGCGTCGGCACTGGCCCCGGCAACGATAAGTACAAATTCACCACGTTGCCGATTGACGTCGGCCGCCAGCCAGCCCGGCATCTCGCCCAGCGGACAACTGTGGATGGTTTCGAACAGTTTGGTCAACTCGCGTGCCAGAACGACGGTGCGCGCGGCGTCGCAGACCTTCAGCAAGGCGGCGACGGTATCGACAATCCGATGCGGAGCTTCGTAAAAAATCAAAGCGTACGGCAACGTTGCCAGTTCGCGCAGCACCGCATCGCGTGGTCCGGCCTTGGCCGGCAGAAAGCCGTAAAACAGAAAATGGGCGTCTCCGATACCCGCTGCCGACAAGGCGGCGATCGCCGCGCAGGCGCCAGGAAGCGGCACGACGCGAAAACCGGCGGCACGGACCTGGGCCACCAATCGGGCGCCGGGGTCGGAAATTCCCGGCGTACCCGCGTCGACCACCAGTGCCACGGCTTCGCCGTCACGCAATTTACCGATGATCTGCCGTGCCGCGCCATCGACATTGTGTTGATTTGCCGCCAGCAGACGCGCCCGGCAGCCGATTTCCCGGAGCATCGGACCGCTGTGGCGGGTATCCTCGGCGGCCACCCACGGCACGTCCCGCAGCAGATCGATCGCGCGCCGGGTGATATCGCCGAGATGACCGATCGGTGTCGGAACGACATATAATGCGGGCGATTCGTTCGTCATGGTGCTTGGCGTGAAATGGATTACGACAAGGATTGCCAAAGGGATTATCCAGGGGATCACCAAAGATAACACGAGCCGCTCCCCCGTACCGGCCGAGGAGGGTCGCAGTGGCCGTCTGGCCGAGGAACTGGCGGCCGGTTTTTTGACACGCCACGGGCTACAGGTCGTCGTTCGCAATTATCACTGTCGGGGCGGCGAAATCGATCTGGTCTGTCGTGACGGACATACGCTCGTCTTCGTCGAGGTCCGTTTCCGCCGGCGCGCCAGCCATGGGGGCGCCGGCGACAGCATCACCTCGGGCAAGCGCCGCCGGCTGATTCTCGCCGCGCGGCACTATCTGGTCAGTCACGCCGTCACCGGCACCGATTGCCGGTTCGATTGCCTGTTGCTCGACGAACTGTCGGAAAACGCCATCGAATGGTTACGCAATGCGTTTGACGCCGCTTAGTCTGCTTTGCGCGTTGGCTTGGCAAATCCTGCCGGCGGCGCATGGCGAATCAGTCCGGATGCTGGTGCAAAGTTCACCGTTGGCTGGCAGTCAGTATTACGCCGTCAGTGAGGTCTGGTCACAGATCAAGGTCGGCGACCGGCTGACGCTGGTTCGGGAACCGCACAACCGGCACGATCGCCGCGCCGTACGGGTCGAGTGGCAGGGCCGTCAGTTGGGCTATGTGCCGCGCGCCGAAAATCAAGCCGTCGCGCGGGCGCTCGACGAGGGTGAAACCTTGGAAGCACGGGTCTCGCGCTTGCGCGACGAGGCCGACCCCTGGCGGCGTGTCGAGTTCGAAATTTTCATCAATCTCTGATGGTAGAATCCTTGGCCATCCACTCCGCCTGGACTGTCATGAATCTGCACCCGCGCATTCGCCAGCACTTCGAAGAAAGTGTCCAAGTCAAACTCGCCACGCTGGAAACCCTGTCCGGAACGATCGCCGAAGCAATCGATGCGCTGACTGCGTGCCTGGTGAACAACGGCAAAATACTCGCTTGCGGCAATGGCGGGTCAGCGGCGGACGCGCAACACTTCGCTGCCGAACTGGTCGGCCGCTTCGAAAACGAACGGCACGAACTGGCGGCGATCGCCTTGACCACCGACAGCTCGATCCTCACGGCGATCGCCAACGATTATGGTTTCAATCTCGTCTATGCCAAACAGGTGCGCGCGCTCGGGCAACCGGGAGACGTGCTGCTGGCCATTTCCACGTCCGGCAATTCGGCCAACGTTCTCGAAGCGATCGACGCCGCCCATGAAAACGATCTGCGGGTCATCGCCCTCACCGGCAAAGGCGGCGGGGCGATCGGCGAGCGTCTGCTCGACGGCGACATCCATCTCTGTGTGCCGACCGGCCGCACCGCGCGGATCCAGGAGACACACCTGCTGATCATTCATTGCCTGTGCGATGGCATCGATTGTCAACTGATGGGAGTTGAGGAATGAACAAGAACTTCGGCTTTGCACTGTTATCGGCCATCGTCCTCCTGCCGCAGTTGCAGGGTTGTTTTCCGTTGGTCGCCGCTGGCGCCACTGGCGGCGTACTGGCGACCGTAGACCGTCGCACCCTGGGCACGCAGACCGAGGACGAAGCGATCGAATGGAAAGCGCGTTCGCGGATCAATCAGCGCTACGGGGATGAGGTGCACGGCAACTACACCAGCTTCAACCGCAAGGTGTTGATCTCGGGCGAGGCATTGAATGACGAGATCAGGGCCGACGCCGGTCGTCTGGTCAGTGGCGTACCGCAAGTGCAGGAAGTCCACAATGAACTGGCCGTGGCACCGTTCAGTTCGTTCGCCGCGCGCAGCAATGACGCGTTCATTACCACCAAAGTCAAGGGCCGGCTGGTGGACAACAAGAACATGAACGCCGTGCATGTCAAAGTAGTCACCGAGGCGTCAATCGTTTATCTGATGGGCATCGTCAGCCAACGCGAAGCTGATATCGCCATTCAGGTCACCCGGACGACCAGCGGGGTGCGCAAGGTCGTTTCACTGCTGGAAATTCTGCCGGATCAGGCGATCAAGGAACTGGACATCCGGATTCCACCCGCCCGGTCCGATTCGGTGCGCAGCGAACCGGTGCAACCGTAACCATTCGGTAACGGCAATCCGATCAGAGAGCAGAACGTCGTTTCCTCACACCGTCGGACGCGCGAGCCTGCCAGGATTTTCGGTGGTTCACTTTCCGGTCTGTCTTCGGCATCAGACCGATTACCAATCCCGCGCCATCGCCAGACCGCGCGCGCCATGACACGATGCCGTTTCGACATTTGTCGTCCGCATGCCGCCCAGCGCATAGACCGGTATCGGGCCATCATTTCAGCAAATCTTTGCCAGCACCCGATGCCTGTCGTTCCCGGGCGACTTGCGGTCGACAAAACTGGGCCGAGGAGGACGAAATCAACCACCAGTGCCAAAAAAATCAACAACCTGCGAACATCCCTTTGGTCACTCACTGCGCGCAAATGATTATTTTGAGGGTTCACGACAATGGCATTTGCACGATTGCCCTGCCAACACCGTTCAACGTCGATTCTTTTCGTAAAGTTTGATGTACTTGTAAAAAACGCCAATGGCGTTCGAGACGCTGATCAACAAGCCTTCGTAGCCGCATAAAAAACCTTTCTGAAAAACATAGTTTCTGATGAAAGCGAACGAGGCCCGAAAGAATGCTTTCGCCGGCGACGAGCGTTTGGCGCTCTGTTCGGCGTAAAGCGTGGAGTATTTCTGCATCTTCTCAATCAACTCGGCGGCGTTGGCGTAAGGGAAGTGCTGCAAGGTACCGCGCAATGGATGGATTCGGGTTTCCGATTTCAAGATCAGGCTTTCATGGACCTGCGCGTCGTTGAAACGGGTATGCGTCCGGCAAAACACTCGCAGAACCCGATCCGGTCGCCAGCCGCAGCAACGCACCAGTTTGCCGTTGTAATGGTTGTCGCGGGCGATTGAATACACCGTCCGTTCATCGGACAGATCGAGGGCAACAAGCTCGTCAAGCAAGGCGCTGGTGACGATCTCATCGCTGTCCACCGATAAAATCCAGTTGTTTCGGGCAGCGGCGACGGCGAAATTTTTCAGCGGCCCGAAGCCGATAAAGGGATGTTCGATCAATCGGACATTCGGGTAGGTGACAGCAAGAGCCATCGTCGAATCGGTCGAGCCATTGTCGACTACGATCACTTCGTCGAAAGCGGCCAGCGCGTCCAAGCAACGGACAAGATATTTCTCGGAGTTTTTGGTCAGAATGGTGACGCTGATAGCGTGCGGCAATGGACAACCTCGCGGTAAACCGGACGGGTCGCCTCACCGGCCAGTCTGGCCACTACCGGCAAAATTCCGCCAGGATTGCCGAGCCGTCGCGTCGAATTGACAATACATTGATTCCAGCCAACCCTTAAGCAAGCGGTCTGCGGTCGATGACGGGATTCTAGCACCTCCCGTATCGTCCAAGGCGGTGGTCGTTTTCGAGCTGAACATGCCACGCCAAAGTCTGCGACGACATCTTCATCAGCGGGCAACTGCCAGCATCAATAATGAAGTGCAACACGTGTCAATTGGTAATGTGCCGCGATGGAAACGACCTCCAAAGGCTCGCGCAGTAAAGAACAGAACGCACTGTGAGTCACGAATTGAGACGCAATCGCTGGAGTGATCCTGCGGCGAACCGAGAATGCGTGAGCGGCCGCCTGTGGCCGACGGTCATCGCCCACCACTCGTGCAGCACGTACAAACCGTCTCGCGAAAGGATTCGGCGTTCCTGCGCGTCTGACGTAGGAGAGCCTCCGGCAACCGCCTGTTGAGCCATCATTCGCCAGAACAGTTCACGGGCATACGACGGCGGATGAACTCGACAGAATCGTTCGGGAACTCAATGCTCGCCCACGCCAGAGCCTCGGTTGGAAGCGCCCTGCCGAACGGTTTATCCCAGAGCCTGTCGACTTCTTTCCGCATCACCATCAGCTCGTTACTCTATGGACTTGAAATCGCCGCAAAGTACCCAATACGCAAATCATCTTTGCGATGACGCAAACTGGAAAGAGCTCGGAATTTCCAGATAAAGTGGATGGGTAACGAGGTGTGCCGAGCCGGATACGTGGGCAGACACCAAGGCGAACCGTGTTGGACTTACTCTTTCCCGAGACCCCAAGCGGATTCCGGAAGCTGTCGTTCGACTCTTCCGAGATGGTGGTTGTTTCAGCACGAGCGATTCGATCAACGAGTAGTTGGCTGCCCAGCCGTGCGGGATGATGCTAAAGTTTTCGGCACGTCCGTCGCAGATTGACTCAGGGACGAAAAAATCAGGTTGTTGGACTACTGAGATCATGGGAGCCATTTGAGGCAACGTCGTCCGACAGAGGCGGCGACGCCGTTTTAGCGAGGGTCAAGCATGTTGCGCATTCCTCCGGAATTGATTCCGCCTCTGCCGCCAACCACTGTCGGCAAGAATGCTGATGAACCAGTTGCGGTAGGTCAGGTCGATGCCGCTACCGCCAACGGTGACGCGCTATCCAGAGCGAGGACCGCCAACTCTCCAAAGTCGTACCAAGCGGTGGCGCGTAGTAAAGGTCAGACGGTCGCAGAAGAGCAAGCCGCGGCACCATTGGCCACGGAGCCGCCAAGCGGCGCATCGCCGGCCATGCCCACCGGTGCGCCGGTGCCGTACGAACGCCGCCAAGGCGACCGTCGTCAGCAAAATCGTCCGGTACTGCTCGACACCCGGGTCAGCCGGGGCCGGCGACAAGCGTCAGGTGACGTCGGTATCAACATCAAGGTTTGACAGCGGCGGCCTGGAAGCCTGCCGGACTGGCCGCAAGTGGCGTTTCAGGCCGTCAAGAAGATGAATGGTCCGCCGCGGATTGCCCGCGCAACCCCACCGCTGCGGTCAGCGATTGCGAATGAATCTACTGGCCAATCTGCGGCGTTGCTCACTCGTTCACGCCTCGCCTATCCACCCGATATGTCTCGTCGTCCGCTCGCTCGCGCCTAGGCGCCTGTCGGACTTGAGGCTGATCGACTGCGCCGGTAGGAAAGCGGTCCATTTTTCCCCGATTTATCGTTGCATGGATCCACTATGCGCCTCGAAATCGGGAAAAACTGTCCTCGCTTTCCCGCTCGGCTCGCAACGATCGCTCAAGTCCGACAGGCTCCTAGCCTCTTGGCCTGCCCGTGATCATTTTTCACAAGCTCTCAGACGATCAGCGTTGCTGCTTGGCCATCGGCGCGAGGTTTGACCGCGCCGATCACCACCGCCGGTTCGCCGGCGTCACGCAGAATCCGCAGTGCGCGGTTGGTGTCTTCGCGAGCGACCACCACCACCAGACCAATGCCACAATTGAATACCCGGTGCATTTCGCTGTCGGTAATCGCGCCTTCCTTTTGCAGCCACTGGAACAGTTCGGGCAACCGCCAAGCGGACTGGGCGATCTCCGCACGAACGGTGTCCGGCAGGATGCGCGGCACATTGCCGGTCAGTCCGCCGCCGGTGATGTGTGCCATGCCTTTGACTGGCAGTTCACGCAGCACGGCGAGCATCGGTTTGACATAGATGCGTGTCGGAGCGAGCAATGCGTCGGCCAGGCTGAGGCCGCCGTGGAGTTTCATCGACAATTCGACGTTGCTGCGGGCAATGATCTTGCGGATCAGCGAATAGCCGTTCGAGTGCGCACCTGACGAGGGCAGGCCAAGCAGGACATCTCCAGGAACAATACGCGTGCCGTCGATGATCGACGATTTTTCGACGACTCCGACGGCGAAGCCGGCGAGGTCGTATTCGCCCGGCGGATACATGTCGGGCATTTCGGCGGTTTCGCCGCCGATCAACGCGCAGCCGGCCATTTCGCAACCCTTGGCGACACCGCTGACCACTGCCGTAGCGGTGTCGATATCGAGTTTGCCGCAGGCGAAATAATCGAGGAAAAACAGCGGTTCAGCCCCTTGCACCAGAATGTCGTTGACGCTCATCGCCACTAGGTCGATGCCGATGGTGTCGTGCTGCTGCAATTCGAAAGCCAGCTTGAGCTTGGTGCCGACGCCGTCGGTGCCGGTGACCAGCACCGGGTCGCGGTAACGCCGCGGCACTTCGAACAGCGCGCCGAAACCGCCGATGCCGCGCAACACGCCTTCGCGCATCGTCTTGCGGGCCAGTGGTTTGATCCGTTCGACCAGTTCGTCACCGGCGTCGATGTCGACCCCGGCGTCGCGGTACGAGAGTGATTCCTTGCTCATTGCCGATCTTCCTGTTTTCTCCCGCGAATGCGGCCGGCTCGGGCGGCGCGGTGGTAGAATCACCGGTTGCGATCGCCCGAACGGGCGGATTCTATCCGAAATGCCGTCGCCGCGTACCGTTTGCTCGTCACCCTCGGCCACCCGGCTTGATTTCACGCACTGCCAGAGTGCCCTTTGATGCGTCAGTTGATTCTCGATCTCTTGCCGGAATCGTTACCCGCTTTCGAAAATTTCGTTCCTGGCCGCAACGTCGAGGCCTTGACCGGACTGATGGCGTGGTTGTCGCCGGACAATCGCGAGCCTTTGTTCGGCTTGTGGGGCGAAAGCGGTGCCGGAAAATCACACCTGTTGCGCGCCAGCGGGGCGAGTTACCACGACGCGCAGGACGACGTCACGCTGACTGGTTTGCCGACTGATGGCGATTTTTTCGCCATCGATCATCTCGAAGGTCTTGATGATCAAGGACAAATCCGTCTGTTCAATGCCGTCAACCGGCTGCGCACCAGCGGCGGCCGTCTGCTGACCGCCAGCAAGACGCCGCCGCGGCAACTGCCTTTACGCGACGATCTGCGCAGCCGACTGGCCAGCGGACTGGTTTATCGACTGCATGCGCTCAGCGATGCCGAGAAACTCGCCGCCCTCGAAGAGCAGGCGGATAAGCGCGGTCTGACCTTGCCGGACGAGGCCCTGACGTATCTGATCCGCCGCGCACCGCGCGATATGCGCACGCTCAGCGCCTTGCTGGCGGCAGTGGACCGTTATTCGCTGGAGCGCAAGCGGCCGGTCACCTTGCCTTTGCTGCGCGAAGTGTTGCAAACCGAACCCCACCCTTGAGTGAACCAACAGAAAGCGTTGCCCATCATGGATCTGGCTCTTTTCGACCTCGACAACACGCTGATTGCCGGTGACAGCGATTTTGAATGGGGGCAGTTCCTGATCGGCAAAGGAATTCTCGACCGCGAGACTTACGAATCCCGCAACCTGGAGTTTTACGAGCAGTACAAGGCCGGTACGCTGGACATCGATGTTTTCCTCGATTTTCAGTTGCGGCCGCTGGCGCAGCATCCGCGTC
The DNA here is from genome assembly GCA_031732795.1 of Accumulibacter sp. Lineage (GTDB taxonomy): Bacteria > Pseudomonadota > Gammaproteobacteria > Burkholderiales > Rhodocyclaceae > Accumulibacter. Next base: position 10,916 of record JAVMKC010000018.1, read on the forward strand.
GGCAACTCGACAGCTGGCGTGATGAATTTCTTGACCAGGCTCTGCGACCGCTGATCAATGCCAAGGCGCGGGCGCTGGTCGGCGAGCACCTCGATCGCGGCGCCTTGTGCGCGATCGTCACCGCGACCAACAGCTTCGTTACCGGACCGATCGCCCGCGAGTTCGGCATCGCCCATTTGATTGCCACCATTCCGGCGCAGCAAAGCGCGCAGTGCGGTCAATTCACCGGCACGGCGCGCGGTTTGCCGTCGTTCCGCGAAGGGAAGATCGTTCGTGTCGAAGCGTGGCTGGAGGCCGGTGGCTGGTGGTGGGAAAGTTTCGAACGGACCTGGTTTTACAGCGATTCCTTGAATGATTTGCCACTGCTGTCGAAGGTCAGCCACCCGGTGGCCGTTGACCCCGATCCGTCGTTGCGCGCGCACGCCGAAACCGCTGGCTGGCCGATCGTCAGCCTGCGTCCGTGAGCCGCGGGTTGTGCCGGCCGGCAAGCCGGCGGGTGAATGACGATCCGTCCGAATTGCGTTCAGCCCTCAACCGGACGAGTTCCGATGCTTCGTAAGTTCATGCTGCGCGTTTTCGGACGCGACGCGGCCCAACAGAACAAGCCGGCGGTCCTGGCCGTTGCCCAACACGGCCTGCGTCGCGAAGCGATCAGCCGCGGCTGCCGCCGGACCATTGAAACGTTGCAGGAACATGGCTATCAGGCTTTCGTCGTCGGCGGCGCGGTCCGCGATCTGTTGGCCGGACTGGTGCCGAAGGATTTTGACGTCGCCACCAACGCCACTCCTGAACAGGTCCGTCACTGCTTCAAGCGTGCGCGGATCATCGGCCGTCGCTTCCAGATCGTTCATGTGCCAGTCGGTGCCGAAACGATCGAAGTGACCACTTTCCGCGGCCATCACGGCGAACACGACGGCAGCAAGGCGCATACCGACGCGCAGGGACGGGTTCTCCGCGACAACGTTTTCGGCAGCCAGTCCGAAGACGCCGCGCGGCGCGATTTCACGGTCAACGCGCTGTATTACGATCCGCATTCGGAAACGATCATCGATTACCACCACGGTGTCGCCGATCTGCGACAGAAGACGCTGCGCATAATCGGCAATCCGACGATGCGTTATCGTGAGGATCCGGTACGCATGCTGCGCGCGGTGCGTCTGGCGGCCAAGCTCGGGCTGGCCATCGACCCGGAAGCGCGCCGGCCGATCCGCGAAATGGCCGAACTGATCGAGAACGTGCCACCTTCGCGGCTGTTCGACGAAATGCTCAAACTGCTGACCTCCGGTTACGCCGTGCGTTGCGTCACGCAATTGCGCGAGGAAGGGCTGCATCACGGTCTGCTGCCACTGCTCGACGTGATCCTCGAACAACCGCTCGGCGCACGCTTCGTGATGCTGGCGCTCGAGTCGACCGATTCCCGGGTTCGTGAGGGCAAGCCGATTTCCCCCGGCTTTCTGTTCGCCACGCTGCTGTGGCACGAGTTGCTCGGCAAATGGGAGGCGCTGAAAGACCGGGGCGAAGCGCCGATCCCGGCCTTGTTCCTGGCCATGGACGACGTGCTCGACGTACAGTCGGAAAAATTGGCCATCACCCGACGCATCGCCGGAGACATCAAGGACATCTGGGCGTTGCAACCGCGCTTCGAACAGCGTTCGGGGCGACGGCCATACGCCGTGCTGCAGCAACCGCGCTTTCGTGCCGGCTATGATTTTCTGCGGCTACGCGCCGAATCCGGCGAGGTGGCCGAGGAAATCGCCGATTGGTGGTCGGAATTCCTCGCTTCCGATGAGGAAGCCCGGGCGGCAATGCTGCTGCCGGTGCCGGCCGGTGAAGTCAAGAAACGCCGTCGGCGTCGGCGACGCCCGCCAGCCGCCGCCGAATGAGCGAGCGGGCCGACAATCCTCAGCTAACACCGACTTGTTTGACCGATGTCGCCGGCGATGACCTGACCCCACCGGCAGGCTGGCATCTGGCTTTTGTCGCGCTAGGCGCCAATCTCGACGATCCGCAGCAGCAAGTGCGCGCCGCGAGCGATGCACTTGGTGAATTGAGCGACAGCCGGCTGCAGCGACTGTCCTCGTTGTACCGCACTGCGCCGGTCGGCGTCCGCGCTCAGCCCGACTTCATCAACGCCGTCGCTGCCCTGCATAGCCGTTTGCCGCCGGAGTCCTTGCTTGAAGCGTTGTTCGCCGTCGAGCGCCAGTTCGGCCGTCGTCGCGAGTTTCACCATGCGCCGCGAACGCTCGATCTCGATCTGCTGCTCTACGATCGACAATGCATCGACAGCCCGCGGCTTTGCGTGCCTCACCCACGGATGCATCTGCGCGCTTTCGTACTGGTGCCGTTGTTGGAGATCGCTCCCGGATGCCTGATTCCCGGTCGCGGGCCCGCTGCTGCCTGGTTGCCGGCGGTCAGCGGACAGGCCATTCAACGGCTCAGCCGCTGACGGGCCTGGAAATTCACTGCGCGGCAACGAGCGCAGGACCGCAGGGGTCAGCGCCAGTATCCGCGCCCGTAATAGCCATGATGACGATATCCATGGCCGCCATAGTAACCACCGGGAACGACGACCACCCCCGGCGTGCCGATATAGGCGCGTGGTGCGGCATAAGGCACCGGCGGCTCGGGTGGAACGACCACGCAACCGGCCAGGGTGGCGGCGGCAAGCACAGCAAGGAAGGCGGTTTTCATCGGCGTCTCCAGAGGGTTGTTCCTCGATAACGCACCATGTCTGAAAAGGTCGGCACGCGCATGTAACAGAATGTATTTTTTGTTGTCTGGAACTACCAGTGTGATCAAGACGTCCTGCCGGATGAAGGCGCGTCAGCAAGTCTCTTCGAGCAGCGCCCCGCCGCCATCATGGCAGACGAACGACGACGCTTTGCGACGCGCAATCGTCCCTGGAGATTGCGAATATTGATTTATTTACCGATCCTCCGCTGATCATGACCAAGACTAATCCGCCGGTCCATTGACCATGTCCGGCAGTCGACAAAAACACTTTTTCAACAGTTGATCTTTTCGATGAGTCAGCCGACAATCCGCAGCCGCAAGCGTGACACCTTCACCCTGCGGTCTGACCATCCGATCATCCAACGTACGATTACCATGCCTTCCGAGCCGGTTTTGATCATTGCAACATGCCTACGCACAACACTCTGACCGCCACCCGCCGTGTGGTGGTCGAGGGTCCGATCGGTGTCGGCAAAACCAGTCTAGCCCGGCGACTGGCCGATTATCTGAACGCGCAACTGGTTCTCGAAGAACCGGAACTGAATCCTTTCCTGGCGCGGTTTTATCGCGATCAGACGCATTACGGTTTATCGACGCAGTTGTTTTTCCTGTTGCAGCGGATCGACAAACTGCGGGCCATGGCGGCGCCGGATTTTCCCGATCGGCCAACGGTGACCGACTTTCTCTTCGCCAAGGACCCGCTGTTTGCCCTGCTGACCTTGCGCGAGGATGAATACGCGCTCTACCGCCGGCTTTACGACGAACTGGCACCCGACGACCCCGCTCCCGACCTGGTGATTTATCTGCAAGCCAATCCAGACACCTTGATTACCCGGGTACGAAAACGTGGCGTGGAAATGGAACGTCGCATCAGCGATGACTATCTGACTGTGGTAGCCGAAAGCTACATGAACTTCTTTCATGACTATGATCGGGCGCCGGTGATGGTGGTCAATTCGGAAAACATCAATTTCGTCGACAGCGACGCCGATTTTCAGATGCTCGTCAAGCGTATCGAAGCGATGCGCGGACACCGCGAATATTTCAACCGGGGAGAATGACTCCATGTCCACGCACGTGATAACGCGCCGTCTGACGCACCTCGATTTGCTGAAGATGCGCGCCAATGGCGAAAAAATCGCCATGTTGACCTGCTACGACGCCAGTTTCGCCCAGCTCTGCGACACTGCTGGCGTCGATGCGCTGCTGATCGGCGATTCCCTGGGCATGGTCCTGCAAGGCCACGACTCGACGCTGCCGGTGAAACTCGCCGACACCGCTTATCACACCGCTTGCGTCGCTCGTGGCTCTCGCCGGCCGCTGGTAATCGCCGACATGCCTTTCGGCAGTTTTCAGGAAAGTCCTCAGCAGGCGTTTCGCCACGCCGCCGAACTGATGGCCGCCGGTGCGCAGATGGTCAAACTCGAAGGCGGCGTCGACATGGCCGAAACAACCCATTTTTTGACCAGCCGCGGCATTCCGGTCTGTGCGCACGTCGGCCTGACGCCACAATCGGTGCACCAGCTCGGCGGCTATCGGGTGCAGGGGCGTGATGACTCCGGCGCCAGCCGGCTGCATCAGGACGCACAGGCGCAACAGGACGCTGGCGCGACATTGATGGTTCTCGAAGCCATCCCGCAAGCACTCGCCGGGCAGGTCAGCGCGCAACTGTCGATTCCGACGATCGGTATCGGCGCCAGCGTCGACTGCTCCGGACAAGTCCTGGTGCTGCATGACATGCTCGACATCTCGACCGGCCGCAAAGCGCGTTTCGTGCGTAATTTCATGGCCGGGCAACCGTCGATTGCCGCGGCGATCGCCGCCTACGTCGCCGCTGTCAAGGACGGCAGCTTCCCGGCGCAAGAACATTGTTACTGACCGAGCGGCGTCGCCCTTTCTTCTGAACCGTTCCCGCTCGCCTCTTCCCTCTGCCTGACCACGTTGCGCTTGCTGACCAGAGTCCGTTGCCATGCACATCCATACCGCCATTTCCGAGTTGCGCCGTGCGTTGAAAAACCGGCGCCGTCTGGCTTTCGTGCCGACGATGGGCAACCTACACGCCGGGCATCTGGCGCTGATGCGCGCGGCGCGACAGCACGGCGACACGGTGGTGGCTAGCATTTTCGTCAATCGTCTGCAGTTCGGCCCCAACGACGATTTCGACCGCTATCCGCGGACCTTCCAGGCCGATTGTGAACACCTGATCGATGCCGGGGTCGACGTGCTGTTCGCTCCCGATGAAAACGAGTTGTACCCGGAAGCGCAGGAATACCATGTCGAACCACCGGCAATCCAGCATCAGCTCGACGGCGAATTCCGTCCTGGCCACTTTCGCGGCGTGGCAACCGTCGTCCTCAAGCTGTTCAATATCGTTCAGCCGCACGTGGCGCTGTTCGGCAAGAAGGATTACCAGCAGTTGATGGTGTTGCGCAACATGACCCGGCAACTGGCTTTGCCGATCGAAATCGTCGGTGGCGAAACGGTTCGCGCCGACGATGGTCTGGCGTTGTCGTCGCGCAACGGCTACCTGTCGGCTACCGAGCGCATCGAAGCACCGCGGCTGTATCGGACGCTGTCGAACATCGCCGAAGCGGTGCGTGCCGGCGAGAACGATTACCTCCGGTTGGAGAGCGATGCCGTCGCCGAACTCGACCGGCACGGCTGGCGGACCGATTACGTGGCGATTCGCCGACAAGCGGATCTGCAATTGCCGAACCCCCTGGAAAAGCGGCCGCTGGTGGTGCTGGCGGCCAGCCGTCTGGGCAGTACACGGCTCATCGACAACCTTGAAATTTAGCCAAAAAACAGTCGTTGACAGAGGGTGGACAGCCGCTACAATGCGCATCCCTCCTCAACTCTAAACGGGTGAAATCCATGCAGAGAACTATGTTGAAGTCCAAGCTGCACCGCGTTTGCGCCACGCATGCTGAGCTTCACTATGAAGGGTCTTGTGCGATCGACGAAGATTTGCTCGAAGCGGCGAACATTCACGAATATGAGCAAATCCATATCTGGAACATCAATAACGGCGAACGCTTCACGACCTACGCCCTGCGCGCCGAGCGCGGCTCCGGTGTCATCTCGGTCAATGGCTCGGCTGCCCGCCGCGCCGCCCCTGGCGATCTGCTGATCATCGCCAGTTTTGCGTCCTACACCGAATTGGAGCTGGCCAAATACGCTCCGCAATTGATTTATGTCGATACCCAGAACCGCATCGTGCGCGTGTCTGGCCAAATTCCGACCCAGGCCGCTGCCTGACAGCGACGTCCCGGGCTTCAAGCAGTTTCATTAAAGCCGCGACCTGGTCGCGGCTTTTCAGTTTACCGGAGTCGCAAACACACGCGCGCCGAGCCCGTCCTGCAACCCGCATCAGCCCGCCGCTTCAGGTTCAGGTTTCGGCTTCCGTGGTCGGCGGCTGCGCGTCGGCGCCTTTCGCAGCGCTTTGTCAGCCGGTGCGTCCTCTTCGGCAAGTGGCAAGGACTCGGTCGGTCTGGCCGCCGTGGCGTCTGGCTCCGGGTTATCGACAGTCGGCGAGGAGACAGGGGGGGCAGAGGGAACGGGGGATTCCTCCGCCGTGCGGTCAGGGTCAGCAACCAAGGGCGACGAGGCGGTTTCCGTGGGCCTGATTTCGGCCGGGGGAATCTCCGTGGCTGGCTCGCTCGTGGATTCCACGAGATCCGGTGTTGCCGGAATCTGGTCCGCCGGCAGCCGATTGCGCCGCTCGCCTTTGCCTTCGCGCGGCGGTTTGCCGCTTTTTTCGCCGACCTTGCGCCGACTGCGCCCTTTGCTGCGCAGGATGGCTTCATCGGTTTCCACGCCAGACGCCCGCTCATTCCCGGATTCGCTCTCGGGTAGAGGCGACGTCGAGGGTCCGGCTTCCTCGACGGTCTCGTCGACGACTTCAACCGGCGTCGGCTCGCCGCGTCCCGGAATACCGTTGCAGCGCATGACGTAGGTTCCCGATTTTTCGTCACGGCCGAGTTCGAGCAGGCCGCGGGCTTGTGCTTCTTCGAGCAGATTGCCGAAAGCGCGGAAACCATAGTACGACTCGGCGAAATCCGGTTTGCGGCGTTTGACCGCTTCCTTGAGCATCGAAGCCCATATTTTGCCGCTGTCGCCGCGTTCGGCAATCAAGGCGTCGAAAGTGGCGACCGCCAGTTCGATGGCCTTGCTGCGCCGATCCTCGAGTTCGGCGCGTCGCTGCGCTTCCTCTTCCGGCGTCCGGCGGACCACCGGCTGATTGCCGCGCGCATCCCGGCGTGCTGCTCGCTGCACTTCGCGTACCAAGTCATCGTAGAAAATGAACTCATCACAATTGGCAATCAGCAGATCCGAAGTCGATTGCTTGACGCCGACGCCGACGACGTACTTGGCGTTCTCGCGCAGTTTGGCGACCAGTGGCGAAAAATCGGAATCGCCGCTGATGATGACGAAGGTGTCGACGTGCGATTTGGTGTAACAAAGGTCGAGGGCATCGACCACCAGCCGGATGTCCGCCGAGTTTTTGCCCGACTGGCGGACATGCGGGATCTCGATCAACTCGAAGCTGGCTTCGTGCATCGTCGATTTGAAGCCTTTGTAACGCTCCCAGTCGCAATACGCTTTCTTGACGACGATGCTGCCCTTGAGCAACAGCCGTTCGAGGACCGGTTTGATGTCGAACTTGTCGTATTTCGCGTCACGGACACCGAGGGCGACGTTTTCGAAGTCGCAATACAGCGCCATGATGGCGGTTTCGGGCGCTACGGCCATGATTGATTTTCTCCAATAAGCGGGAAGGCTGCCAACCTCCGCACGAGACGGAAGGCCGGCAAAGCAAAAACGCGGCGGCTACCGACTACCGGGCGATGATCGGAACGCTATCGTTCCAGAGCAGGGGCCGATCACTCGGCCATTCCGGCGGTCTGGCGGAAATGTCATTTGACGCGATGGTAAACATTTGTCTGACAGACGCAAGAAGAAGAGGAAGCAGCAGCCCGTGCCCGCCTGGCACGGGATATTGGCGGTCTGGCGCGGTTTGGCGGCGAAATCGATCGACCCAGGGTCTATGATGAATTTCACGCGCGGGCGATCATGGTTACTGCGCGTCATGGCGTCTGGCCGGCGCGTAGTCTTCTCGAGATGAGGCAAATCATGGGCAAATGGACCATTGGCAATAAAATTATTATATTGGTATCGCTGGCTGTCGTAGCCTTGTTGTCGGTCGGCGGTTTCGGCTTGTATCAAATCAGCCAGATCAATCAGCGTTTCAACCAATCCGACACGCGACAGCAGTTGTTGCTTGACGCCGTAGACGAAGGCATGAGCGCCGAAGTGGCATTCAAAACCCAAGTCCAGGAGTGGAAAAACATCCTGCTGCGGGGCAAGGACCCGGCCGCCTTCGAAAAACATCGACAGGCTTTCGGAGAACAAGGCAAAGAAACTGCCGCTTCGCTGCAAAAGGTCGGCCAACGTATCGGCGAGTTGGGCGCCGGCGATCGCATAAAGATCGATACGCTGCTTACCACCATCCAGGTGCTCGAGAAAAAATATCTCGACAACCTGAAGAGCTACGACCGTACTCAGGCCGATCCGGCAACGGCGGTCGATCAAGCAGTGAAAGGAATCGACCGTGATGCGATCAAGCATATGGAGGAAATGGTCCATCAATTGCGAGCACTGTCCAAGGAAATGGCCAGCACCGAACAAGCCAGAGCCGTAGAAGGTTATCGCGCCGCACAAATTGGTCTGACGGTTTTCCTGATAGCGATGATCGTCATTCTTGCCGTCCTGTCCTGGCGGATCATCGTTTCAATCACCCGCCCGGTCCGCCAGATCGAAGAAAGCATGAGCCGCATCGCGGCGACCAATGACTTGACCTCCCGAGTAAAAGTCGAAGGTAAAGACGAAATTTCGCGGGTTGCCGCATCTTTCAACGACATGCTCGGCTCGATGTCAGCCGTGATCGAACAAGTCTCGCAATCCGCGCGCACGCTGACCGTCTCCGCCAACGAAATGGCCGGCTTGGCCGACAATCTGCAAAACGAATCCGGCCAACAATCGCGTTCGGTAGCCGACAACGCCGCTTCGGTCGAACAATTGAGCACCTCGATCAGCACCGTCACCGACGCGGCGGAGCAAGTGCGCGATCGATCACAGGCCGGCGTCGACATGACCCGGGACGCCACCCGGCAATTGTCCGGTCTGCTGACTGAAATTGCCGGCATCGAAACAGCGGTCGGCGGCATCGCCGAAGTCGTTGAAAGCTTCGTCGACAGTACCAGCACGATCACGCAGATGACCCGGCAGGTACGGGAAATTGCCGATCAGACCAACCTCCTGGCGCTGAACGCGGCGATCGAAGCCGCACGCGCCGGCGAACAAGGCCGCGGATTCGCTGTCGTCGCCGACGAAGTGCGCAAATTGGCCGAGAACTCCGCCAAGTCGGCCTCTGGAATCGACGAGGTGGCCAACAAGATCATCCAGCAAACCGATGACGTGCGGAAGACCATCAGCGCCGGCCGGCGTTCGGTCGATACCTGCTCCGATCTCGCCGGCCAACTCGATCGCACCCTCGGTGAAGCCGGTCAAGCCGTGGAAAATGCCGGTTTCGGCATCGGCGAGATTGCCGTATCGGTCAAGGAGCAACGTTCGGCGAGCTCAGATATCGCCCAGACCATCGAGCGGATGTCCGATTCGGTCCAAGAAACCAACCGTGTCGCCAGCCGGGTGAACCACGCGGCGAACAACTTGCGCGAGGCCGCCGCCGGATTGGCCGAATCGATCGCCAGTTTCCGAGTCGCCCCGGCCTGAACGCCACCGATCGTTCCGTCAAACCTCTTGGCTGGCGCGGCATAACGAGCCGGCCAGACAGCCCGTGCTCGCCGACCGACCGCCAAGAAATACGGAAGAAGTCGGCGAGCATCGCACGAACGACAATTCGCCGACGCTGCCGAGCAACGAATGGCCGGTGTTTCAGGCGACGCGACTTCTTCCTGCGACAGGAGGTGCGATAACCGCTGGGCTATCTGGGCTATCTTGGCTATCGGGATAGCGAAGCTTGCTCACGGACGATCGAGAACGTAGCGTGATAAGGAACGGAACGCACAGGATGCTGCTGGAGCGGCGCTCGCGTAGGCGAGCTCCCTGTTGCGAATCAGGTGCCGAGTTCTTGCCTGATGGCGGTCACTTCGATCTCGATTTTCATGCGCGGGTCCAGCAGCTTGGCGGAAATCATCATCGCGGCGGGACGCACGTCACCGAAGTAGCGTTGCAACACCGGCCAGCATTTTTTGAAATCTTTTCTCTTTGGCAGAACATAGGTGACGCGCACCACATCCTCGAGGCTTGAACCGGCCTGCCGCAAGGCCTGATCAATGTTCTTCAGACACTGTTCCGCCTGTGCCGCGACGCGGGTTTCGATGGTCATGGAGCGATAGTCGAATCCGGTCGTTCCGGAGACGAAGATTAACGGTCCCTGGACGACGGCGCGCGAATAACCGATCTCCCGCTCGAACGGCGAGCCGGAACTGATGAGCTGGCGAGAAGTGTTCGAGGGCGCTGGGTTCATGGTTCGAGCCTTCGGATTTGTTGGTGAAGCCGGGTCATTTGGGCAGGATCGGTGGCGTCGGAGGGCTGACGCCGGATCAGCTAAAGAACAATTGACAGACGCACGGTTTATTCCAAGTGTTGTTCAAACGCCTGTTCACGGCGCGCATGGGCGGCCGACTTGATTTCGGTTTTGCCAAAGAGGTGATCATCCGGCCAGGTGAGCCCAACGGCGATGGCGACGCGCTTGAGGGCGGCGATGTCGCCAACCCGCTGATATGCCCAAAGCCGCCATCTCGGGAGGGAAACGGCCCACCAAAGCCAGGCCAGCGCGAAGCTGACGAGCAATACCGGCAGCCCCAGCCAGTTGTAGTCACGACTGATCATCCGCTGCGAAATGAGCATGCCGAACAGCCAAAGCGGCACGCAGAGCAACAGCAGGACGGGTCCGTTGACTACCGCCGTGCCAACGCAGACTGCTCGTCGCACGGAGAGCGTGCCGTTCGTGGTGCCAAAGGCCGGGAATCGCTCGCCAGCAAATGGCGCGGTTTCGGAAGGTGAGTCCTGATTTTCGTCGACCCCGGAAGACTCGGGACTATTGGCCACTGCGTGAACCAGTGAGCGCAGTGAACACGCCAAGGCCGATGAACACGCCGCCACCAAGCCGTCGGCCGATTCTGCGGGCGCCGGAACCGCGCAGCCACGGCGCGACGACGCCGGCGGCCAGGGCGTAGGCGCTGTCGGTTATCGCGGCGATGGCCACGAAGAGCGTACCCAGGGTCATGCCCTGCAACATCGGGGGGGCATCGGGACTCAGGAACTGCGGCAGAAACGCCGCGAAGAACAACGTCGTCTTGGGGTTGAGCAGGGCGACGAGAATGCCCTCTCTGAAGAGGCGAGCCGGCGAGGTCCGGGTCTGGATGGCGGGCGATGGTTCGACGGCCGGAGAACGCAATAGTTGCACCCCGAGATACACCAGATAGAGCGCGCCGGCGTACTTGACCACGGCGTAAGCCAGCGAGGAAACGGCAAACAGCGCCGCGAGACCGACAGACGCGGCGAAAGCATTGCCGAGATTGCCGAGAGCGACACCGGCTACCGACAGCAAGCCGGCGCGGCGTCCTTGAACCAGGCTGCGGGTGACGATGTAGAGTACCCCGGGCCCGGGCGTGACGGCCAGCACCAGACTAGCGATGAGGAACGCGGACAACAACGGCCACGGGGGGACGGAGAGAAAAAGCGCGTTCATCGCGGCAATTCCTCGCGCCGCAACAGAAAAACGTATTCGTCGCCGGCGCTGGTATCCAGCCAGGTGAAAGGCATCGCCGGAAAAGCGGCCTCCAGCGCGGCGCGGTTGTGGCCGATTTCGACCACCAGCACTCCGTGTGGTTTGAGGTGGCGGCGGGCATCGGCGAGAATCGCTCGCGTCAGGTCCAGCCCGTCGGTGCCGCTGGCGAGCGCCAACGCCGGTTCATGGCGATATTCGGCTGGCAGGCCGGCCATCGCCGCCGCATCGACGTACGGTGGGTTGGCGATGATCAGGTCGTAACGGCAACCCTTCAGTGCGGCGAACAGGTTGCTTTCCAGCAGACGGACCCGGCCGTCGAGCGGGTATTCACTGACGTTGCGCGCGGCGACGGCCAGCGCGTCCGGCGAGATATCGACGCCATCGACCCGCGCCGCCGGGAAAAAATGCGCGGCAATGATCGCCAGGCAGCCGGAACCGGTGCACAGGTCGAGCACCGCGCCGACTTGCTGCGGATCGTCGATCCACGGGGTCAGTTGTTCGCGCAGCAGTTCGGCGATGAACGAACGTGGCACGATCACCCGCTGGTCTACGTGAAAGCGGAAGTCGCCGAGCCACGCTTCACCGGTCAGATACGCCGCCGGCAGACGTTCGTCAACCCGGCGGCCGATCAGTTGCAGCAGTCGCGCGCGTTCGTCCGTCGTCAGCCGGCAATCGAGAAACGGCTCGAGACGGTCGAGTGGCAGATGCAGCGCATGCAGCAACAGGTACGCCGCTTCGTCCCAGGCGTTGTCGGAACCGTGCCCGAAAAACAATTCGGCTTCATTGAAGCGGCTGACGGCAAAACGCAGCACGTCGCGCAGAGTCAACAGCTCATCTATCGCTGCTTCAAACATCGTCGGTCAACAAACGCGTGATGATCCGCCGGTAGATCGCGGCGAGTTTCGGCAGGTCGGCCAGCGCGACGCATTCGTCGATTTGATGAATGGTGGCGTTGACCGGGCCGATTTCGATGATCTCGGGGCAGATCTCGCTGATGAAGCGGCCGTCGGAGGTGCCGCCGGAGGTGGACAATTCGACCGACAGCCCGGTTTCGGCGGCGATCGCCGCCCGAGCGGCGTCGACCAGCGCGCCGTTGCCGGTCAGGAACGGTTTGGCGCCCAGAGTCCATGCCAGATCGTAACTCAGTTGATGCCGGTCGAGGATCGCGCGGAAACGGTCCTGCAACTGCTCGGGCGTGCTGGCGGTGGAAAAACGGAAATTGCAGTCGATGCTTACCGTGCCGGGGATGACATTGCCAGCGCCGGTGCCGGCGTGAATGTTCGAGATTTGCCAACTGGTCGGCGGAAAAAAGGCGTTGCCGTCATCCCAGACCGTTGCCGCCAGCTCGCTGATGGCCGGAGCCACCAGATGAATCGGGTTGCGGGCGAGTTGCGGATAAGCGATGTGTCCTTGCACGCCATGGACGGTAAGCCGTGCCGACAAGGAGCCACGACGGCCGTTCTTGGCGGTGTCGCCGAGACGCTCGACCGACGACGGTTCGCCGACCAGACAATAATCGATGCTTTCACCGCGACTTTTCAGGGCTTCGACCACGGCGACGGTGCCGTCGACAGCGTCGCCCTCCTCATCCGAAGTGAGCAGCAAGGCCAGCGAACCGCGATGCGCCGGCTGCTCGGCGACAAAGGCCTCGACGGCGGTGACGAATGCCGCCAACGAGCCTTTCATGTCGGCAGCTCCCCGTCCATACAGAAAACCGTCGCGTTCGGTCGGCTGGAACGGGTCGCTCTGCCAGCGTTCGGCCGGGCCGCTCGGCACGACGTCGGTATGGCCGGCCAGACACAGCAGTGGCCGGGAATCGCCGCGGCGAGCCCACAGGTTGCGAACCGCGCCGCGATCGACAGCCTCGCAGACGAAACCGATCGCCTGCAGCCGTTCGATGATGATTGGCAGGCAGCCGGCATCGTCGGGGGTTACCGAGCGGCAGGCGATCAGCTGCCCGGTCAGGGCGACGGTGGCATCGGTTGGCGCCGAGACTGAAGCGGCGGCATACTCCCGACCGCTCACGACTCGTCGCCGTCGTAGAGACTGAGCGTGAACTCCTTGTACGACGGGCCGCCGGGGTTGCTGATCGACGGGTTGAAAGCAAAATCTTCCGGCTGCTTTTCTTCCTGGACCACGAGGGAAGGTGCTTCGTTGTTGATCAGCCACGACAGGTTGGTCGGTGAATCGGCGTTGCGCAAGGCTTCTTCGAGTGAAATGGTTTCCGAACGGTAGAGCCTGAACAAATCCTGCTCGAAGGTCTGCGAGCCGGGAGCCATGCTTTGCTCCATCGCCTCCTTGAGCGCCGGAATATCGCCTCGTTCGATCAGATCCTGAACGTGGAAACTGTTCAGCAGCACTTCGACGGCAGCCATCAGTTTTCCGTCTTTTCTTTTCACCAGCCGTTGTGAAACGATTGCCCGCAAACTGACCGACAGATCCATGTACAGCGAATCACGGTTTTCGAGCGGGAAGAAGTTGATCATCCGGTTCAGGGCGTGATAACTGTTGTTGGCATGCAGCGTTCCCAGGCAGAGGTGACCGGTTTGCGCGTAGGCGATTGCCGCCTGCATGGTTTCCTTGTCGCGGATCTCGCCGATCAGGATGCAGTCTGGAGCCTGGCGCATGGCATTTTTCAGGGCTTGATTCCAGCCGAGAGTGTCCATGCCGATTTCGCGCTGATTGACGATCGACTTCTTATGCCTGAACAGATATTCGATCGGGTCCTCGATGGTCAGGATGTGGCCGGCGGCATTGCTGTTGCGGTAGTCGAGCATCGAAGCCAGGGTGGTCGATTTTCCCGAACCGGTCGAGCCGACGATCAGGATCAATCCACGCTTCTCCATCACCAGATCGGCCAGCACCGGTGGCAGCAGCAGGGATTCGAGCGACGGGATGTTGCCGAGAATGTAGCGGATGACGATCGAGATCGAGCCGCGTTGGCGAAAGAGATTGATCCGGAAATTGCCGAGCTTGGGCACGCCGAAGGAAAGGTTCATCTCGCGGGTGGTCGCGAAAATCTCCGCCTGTTCCGGGTTCATCAGTTCGCTGGCGATTTTCTCGATCATCGCCGGCTCCATCATCTGCTGATTGACCGGCACGGTCACGCCATGGATTTTGATGTGGATCGCCGTTCCCGCGGAGATGAAGATGTCCGACGCTTGGCGGTCGGCCATCACCTGGAAGAGTTTGTCGAGGATCATCGGTCGGGGTCAGGCATGGTGGCAGGGGCGTTCAATCGCCGCGCAGCAGTTCGTTGATACTGGTCTTGGCCCGCGTCCTGGCATCCACCTTCTTGACGATCACCGCGCAGTACAGGCTGTACGAGCCATCGCCAGCCGGCAGGTTGCCGGAGACGACCACCGAACCCGGCGGGATGCGTCCGTAACTGACTTCACCAGTTTCGCGATCGAAAATCTTCGTCGATTGACCGATATAGACGCCCATCGAAATTACCGACCCCGCGCCGACGATCACCCCCTCGACGACCTCCGAGCGGGCACCGATGAAACAATCGTCCTCGATGATCGTCGGGTTGGCCTGCAAGGGCTCGAGAACGCCGCCGATGCCGACGCCGCCGGAGAGATGCACGTTCTTGCCGATTTGCGCACAGGAACCGACCGTCGCCCAGGTATCGACCATCGTTCCTTCGTCGACATAGGCGCCGATGTTGACGTAAGACGGCATCAGCACCACGTTCTTGGCGATGAACGCGCCGTGCCGGGCGGTCGCCGGCGGCACGACACGGAAACCGCCGCGCGCGAAACGCGCGCTGTCGTAATCGGCAAATTTGCTCGGCACCTTGTCGAAATAACGCAGCGGACCACCGTCGATCAACACGTTGTCCTGCAGACGGAACGACAGCAGCACTGCTTTTTTGATCCATTGATGGGTCAGCCACTCGCCGTCCACCTTTTCGGCGACACGCAAAACGCCTTCATCGAGTTTGGCGAGAACGTCGGACACGGCACCCATTACCGAGGACGGCGCCTTGCCGGGTTGCAGCGCGAGACGGTTTTCCCACGCTTCGTCAATGATCTGTTGCAGATCCTGCATGCTATTAGTCCTAAAGAGTCGAGGCAAATGAACGGAGGCGTTCGGCGGCTTCGAGGCAATCATCCAACGGAGCCACCAGAGCGATGCGCACGAAACCGGCGCCGGGATTGACGTCCAGCACCCGACGCGCCAGATAACTGCCCGGTAAAACAACGACATTATAATCGGCGAGCAGACGGCGGGCGAACTCGTCGTCGGCGATCGGCGTCCGCGCCCATAGATAAAAACCGGCATCGGGCCGTGTGGTATCCAGCACGCCGGCAAGGAGCGGCATGACAGCGGCGAATTTCTCCCGGTACAAGCGCCGGTTGGTAATGACGTGCGTCTCGTCGTTCCAGGCGGCGACACTCGCCGCTTGCACCGTCGGACTCATCGCGTTGCCATGATAAGTGCGGTAGAGCAGGAAGGACTTGAGCAGCGACGCATCGCCGGCGACGAAACCCGAACGCATCCCCGGCACATTGGAGCGCTTGGACAGACTGGAGAACATCACCAGCCGTTCGAAACCGCGGCCGAGACGGTGCGCGGCTTCCAGGCAGCCGAGCGGCGGCTGCGTCTCGTCGAAGTAAATCTCCGAATAACACTCATCGGAGGCAATGACAAAACCGTAACGATCGGCGAGTGCGAACAGGCGCCGCCAGTCGTCGAGATCGAGCACCTTGCCGGTCGGGTTGCCGGGCGAACAGACGTACAGCAACTGCACCCGGCGCCAGTCGGCGTCGTCGATGGCCGTCAGATCGAAGGCGTAACCGTTCTCCGGCAACGTGTTGAGAAAACGCGGCTCGGCGCCGGCGAGATACGCCGCACCCTCGTAGATCTGGTAGAACGGATTCGGGCAGACCACCAACGGTGTTTCGCCACGACGGGTGTCGATCAGCGCCTGGGCGAAGGCGAACAGCGCTTCACGCGAGCCATTGACCGGCAGGACCTCGGTTTCGCTATCGACCATTGGCAAGGCATAACGTCGTTGCAGCCAGGCGGCGATCGTCCGCCGCAATTCGACGCTGCCCAGCGTCGTCGGATAATTCGCCAGCCCATCGAGCCCGGCGATCAATGCTTCCTTGATCAAGGCCGGCGTCGCGTGCTGCGGTTCGCCGATCGACAAACGGATTTCGCGCAAATCGGGATTGGCGACGACCCCTGCGAACAACTGGCGCAGTTTTTCGAAAGGATACGGTTGCAGTTTGCTGAGTTGAGGATTCAAGGCTGGGACTGAAGGGTGTCGGAATAGCGCATTATAAAGGGAAGGTCTGGGAGCAGGCGTTGAGCGGGCGCGTGTTTCGATGCCTGTGACAACGCAATGAAACTGGCCATGGTTCAGCCGGATGAACCAAGCCAGTTGTTTCTCCCTGGGTCACCTCTCCGCGCGTCATCGCAAGCCTCGCTCGGAGGCACAAGAATTGACCGATAAACGACAACGGCTTCATCGGCACACGATCAGCCCATTGAGCGATATTGGTGCTTCTTCATTCCGCGTCACGACTCGACGATCCTCTCGGCCAACAACCGCTTCAACTCTCGGCATCGAAATCAAAAAGAATCGCGCCAATCTGGCACTGCGCATCGGCGACGCGGGGCGCTGATACTCTACGCGCATTACCGCTCCGCGCGTCTGCTGCGCAGTGTTATATGCAAAATCAGTTATTCATTCCGAGTGCGGAAACCCTGGGCGCAGCGCGGCCACCGCTTCGCCTATCATGCCGATGACCGCAACAGTCTGGTCAAAAGCAAGCGCGCCAGAGACCGGGCGCTAGACACCGTGACACGCCATGTCGGCGACACGATGAAATTCACGGTGAATCCGTTGAAAAGCTCGGTGGATCAGCCCATGAACCGCAAGTTCCTGGGCTTCGCCGTCAGCCGCATCAGAGTGAAGCTGAAGGTAACCGGCAAGGCTATCGACCAGTTCAGGGACCGAGTGCGGGAACTGAACCGTCGGACCCGGGGCAACCCGATTGACAAAATCGTTGCCGCGTTGCCGAGTCAATAGAAACCCCGTTGGCTTGGAAAGCGTATTTCAGCATTGCCAAGGTGTGGAGTCCTCTGCGCGAGATCGACAAGTGGGGACGACGCAAGTTGCGTTGCGCTCTCCGAAGACCATGGGGGCCAGCCGGCTATCGGGAACGGCGCAAGCGCGGGGTATCGGTGCGCGAAGCGTGGAACATTCGCACGTCGGTGCATGTCCATGGTGGTCGTCGACGACACCGGCATTGGCATTCGCGCTACCATTGCGCTTCTTCACAAACGTGGACTACCCAGCCTTGCGCTACGGTAGAAATTCAATTCACGAACCGCCGGATACGTGACTCGTTCGTCCGGTGCTGTGGGAGGGAGGGACCGCCAAGCTGCTTCCTATACCGATTGGGCGTCATGACCGAGCACACTTCTGAGCACTGGGAACCGTACTTCGACGATGAAGAGGCCCAGGACATCATCGGCAAACATCTCCTTGTTGGTGTCACTCACTTGAATCACCAAGAGGAAGTCATCAACCTAGAGCAGTTTCACGGCGAAATTGTCCGCGTCAGTCGAGAAGAGGGCATCATCATTCGTCTTGACGGGAGCACTGAAGAACGGTGGGTGCCCCCCGATCTCTCACGCTTGGAACCGGCACCACCCGGCAATTACAGGCTCAAAGCCTCTGGCGAAGTCGTTATCGATCCAGACTTTCTTTCAACATGGACAGTCTATCCACCAAGGCACCACTAGGAATGGGAATGAACATGCAGACGCCCAACCCTTTGTTTCATGGAACCTCCGGCACGCTGCGCTTGCCGGCTCGCTTCGGGCTTCTCCCTCCGAGGCTCCTGAACTCGAACGCAGGCAGCGCATGACATGTTTCTGACTCGTCCGCTCTCAGTTCTGCTCCTCGGCGCCTTGGCCTCAGCCTCCTGCCTCGCGGTTGCTGCAAGTGCGAAGGTTCAGTCCGAGATCGATGGGCTACTCGGCAATCTTCAGTCCTCTGGCTGTGAATTCAACCGCAACGGGACTTGGCACTCCCCGTCAGAAGCCAAGGCCCATCTGCAACGGAAGCGCGAATATCTTGAAGGCAAGGGACTCATCAAGTCCGCAGAGGACTTCATCACGCTCGGGGCATCCGAGAGTAGTTCCTCCGGGAAGGCGTACTTGGTTCGATGTGGTTCTGGCCCTGCGGTGGCGAGCAGGATCTGGCTGCTACAGCAACTCGATCGCCTTCGCCAAGGGAAGTAGGATTGAGATTCCCCGCGTTAATCGCCGGCAACGCGAGAAGGAACCGGCATCGGCCACTCAATCCTCCGCAGGCACCTCGTTCCCCCAGTGCTGCCAGTTCGGCCGGCGGTTGCGGGCGAACAGTTCGAGATACGGGCCGGGGCTGCAGGCTTCGACGATCGAGTACAGTTCGTCGGGTTTGCGCGAATGCTCGCGCTTCTGTGAGCACAGGTAATTGACCTGCCGCCGTCCGGGAGGCAAGGTACGTAGCTGGCCACGGACGCCGAAGAGCACCAGTTCGGTGACGTTGCGGAAGTAGAAGCCGACGCCGCGGCCGTCCGAACCACCGTCTTTGCGGATTTTGTGCCAGACGAGCAGGCCCTTGTAGGTGAATCCCCAGGCGTGCACCACCGCCAGCCCTTCGGCAAGCAGGGCATTCGGCACCCACAGGTAGAGGTGTGAGCGTTCGGCAGCCGCCGCGCTCACCGGGATGGCCTGGATCTGCGCCAGGGTCAGCGTCGGGTAACGTCGCAGCCGTTTGTGCTCGGGGGCCATTTTGCCGGTGCGGTTGGCGAACTGCCACGGCGGGTCGGCGAGGATGGCGCCGTAGCGGCCGCTGACCGTGCGCCGAAAATCGTCGGCCGCGCTGTCTGGCAAAGCGGGCGAGTCGTCGTCGGAGACGAAGACTTGCGTTTCAGGCGCAACGGTGTTCATCGCGACGAATGTTGACCCGCAGCGCTGGCGAGCGGTAGCGCCGTTGATTCGTCGGGATGATGAACGGTCAATGCTTTGAATGCAGACCGATCAGGTTGCCTTCGGTGTCTTCGACCAGGGCGACGAAACCGTATTCGCCGATCGGTGTTTTCCTGCGGGCGATCAGTCCGCCGGCTTCGAGGGCGCGTTGCGCCTCGACGGCGACGTCCTGGCAACTGAAGTACACCAGCGCGCCGCCTTTCCCGGGACAGGTCATCGGGTGTTTGACCAGGGCGCCGCCGATGCCCGTGGCGCCGTCGTGGCTTTCGAAAAGGTAGATTTCGTGACCAGCGGCCTGGCCGCTCAGCGCGGTCAGTGGCCGGCGGAAGACGGTGGTATAGAAGGTGCGGGCGCGGTCCATGTCGGAAACGTAGATTTCGAACCAGGCCACCGGATTATTGGTAAGGGTATCCATGCGTTCATTCCTTGCGTGGCGGATATTGACGGATAGTGGCGGGACCTTGACCCGGCGGCGCGCCGTTCCCTGCGTTTGTGCCTCACAAACGCCCCAGCAGGACTTCGGCGACGAAACGGCTGCCAATGTACGCCAACATCAAGATCATGAAACCGGTCAAGGTCCAGCGCAGGGCGATGCGCCCACGCCAGCCGTATATTCGCCGACCGGTCAGCAACGCAGCGAAAATACCCCATGAGGCGAAAGCGAACAAGGTTTTGTGGTCCAGCGACAAGGCTTTGCCGAAAATTGCTTCGGAGAACAGCACGCCGCTGAGCAAGGTGACGGTCAGCAGCGCGAAAGCGACGGCGATCATCCGGAACAGCAGCGCTTCCATGGTCAGCAGAGGTGGCAGGCTCGACAGGCTGCGGGTGACGGCGCGCTGATGGAGTTTGCGTTCGGCGAAGCCCATGAACACCGCGTGCAGCGCCGAGAGGGTGAATAGGCTGTAGGCGAGCATCGCCGTCAGGAAGTGCAGTTGGAATCCCCAGGCACCGGCGTGGGCGATGACGCGCAGTTGCGGGAATACCGCCGGTGCGGCGGCGCTCAGCGCTGCCAGCGGCAGGACCATCGGTTGCAGACCGTCCATTCGCGAGCGGAAGCTTTCCAACCAGTAGATCAACACCGCCAGCCACAACATCAACGACAATGCGCAACTGAACGAGAAACGCATGCCGCCGGCGCCGAACAGGTCGCGATACAAGCCGTAGCCCTGGATCAGCATCGCCAGCAGCAGCGCACCGCGTTCCCAGTGCTGCATCGGCAGGGTGACGTTGGGCTGGTCGATCTCCCGCCAGCGGGACTGCCAGAAGTAGACTCCCAGACCGGCGTAGAGCAGCGCCGAAACGACGTGCGGCAGAAGGTGCAGTAGAATGTCCGGCATTTTTCGAGTTTACACCAAGCCGGAATAGCCATGCTCGACAACCTGACCCAACGTCTTGCCCGCGTCATGAAGACGCTACGTGGCGAAGCGCGACTGACCGAAGCCAATATCGGCGACGCTCTGCGCGAAGTCCGCCTTGCCTTGCTCGAAGCCGACGTCGCCTTGCCGGCGGTGAAGGAATTGATTGCTTCGGTAAAGACCCAGGCCATCGGCGAGGAGGTGATCGGCTCCTTGAGCCCCGGTCAGGCGTTGGTCGGCGTCGTCCATCGCGAACTGACCCGGTTGATGGGCGAGGCTCACAACGGCCTCAATCTGGCCACGCAGCCGCCGGCGGTGGTGCTGATGGCTGGCTTGCAAGGCTCCGGCAAGACGACGACGGTCGGCAAACTGGCCAAGCTGTTGCGCGAATCGCAGAAGAAGAAGGTGCTGGTGGTTTCCTGCGATGTCTATCGCCCGGCGGCGATCGAGCAATTGAAAACCGTCGCTGGTCAGGCCGGCGTCGATTTTTTTCCGTCGAGTACCGACGAAAAGCCGGTGACCATCGCTCGCAACGCCGTTGATTGGGCGAGGCGCCACTATCACGACGTGCTGCTGGTCGACACGGCCGGCCGCTTGTCGATCGACGAGGCGATGATGAAGGAAATCGCCGAATTGCACGCCGCGATCCAGCCGATCGAAACGCTGTTCGTCGTCGACGCTATGCAGGGTCAGGACGCGATCAACACCGCCCGCGCCTTCAACGACGCCTTGCCGTTGACCGGCGTCGTGCTGACCAAGCTCGACGGCGACGCGCGTGGCGGCGCAGCACTTTCCGTGCGCCATGTCACCGGTCGGCCGATCAAGTACGCCGGTGTCGGCGAAAAACTGACCGGAATCGAGCCTTTTCACCCGGAACGGATGGCGTCGCGGATTCTCGGCATGGGCGACGTGCTGTCGCTGATCGAAGACGCCCGCAAAGGCATCGACGAGCAGAAGGCGCTCGAATTCGCCAAAAAACTGAAGAGTGGCAAAGGCTTCGACCTCAACGACTTCAAGGAGCAGATCGGTCAGATGCGCAAGATGGGCGGTCTGTCTTCGATGCTCGACAAGCTGCCAGCGCAATTTTCACAAGCGGCTGGCGCCTTGCCGGCCGGCGCCGAGGAAAAGACCATCGGCCGCATCGAAGGAATCATCAATTCGATGACCCCTGCCGAACGGGCGACACCGGAACTGATCAAGGCGGCGCGCAAACGCCGCATCGCCGCTGGCGCCGGCGTCCAGGTGCAGGAAATCAACCGGTTGCTGAAACAGTTCGAGCAGACGCAGAAAGTGATGAAGCAGTTCTCGCGCGGTGGCATCTCGCAACTGCTGCGCAGCGTCAAAGGCATGATGCCGGGAATGCGCTGACGGCCCGCTGATGACCCCTCGCACTGGCGTGGTGATGCCGGAGCTTGGGGCGATCAGTGCTCCTCTTTCTCCGAACGTGGCGGCAACCAGCGCAGCAGCGTGGCGTACAGATCGGCCGGCTGAACCGGTTTGCCGATGAAGTCACTCATCCCGGCGGCCAGACAATTCCGCCGGTCGACGTCGAAAGCATTGGCGGTCAACGCCAGAATCGGCAGCGTTGCGCAACCGGGTAGCTGACGAATCCGTTGTGTCGCTTCCCGTCCGCCCAGATTCGGCATTTGCACGTCCATCAGGATCGCATCGTAGATCGTCGTCTGCACTTTGGCGACCGCTTCGAGACCGTCGTTGGCCAGATCGACCCGCAGACCGGCGGTCAACAGCAGATCCTGCGCCACGTCCCGATTGCTCGGATTGTCTTCGACCAGCAAAATCCGGGCACCGGCACAACGTCGGCGCAGTTGTTCCTCGTTGTCGGCATCGATGTCCGCCGTTGCTGAACGCGCAGCTTGCCGCTGACTGTGTTGCAGGCGGGCGGTGAACCAGAAGGTGCTGCCTTGCCCGGGTTGGCTGTCCACGCCGGTGTCGCCACCCATCAATCGTGCCGAACGACGGGTGATCGCCAGCCCCAAGCCGGTGCCGCCGTATTCCCGGGTCGTCGAGGGGTCGATCTGTTCGAATACCTGGAACAGGCGAGGAAGATCGGCTGGAGCGATGCCGATGCCGGTATCGACGACTTCGAAACGCAGCAACAAGGTCTGACCGTCATCCTCGAGCACCCGAGCGCGCATGACGATCGAGCCGGCGCTGGTGAACTTGACCGCGTTGACCGCGTAATTGAGCAGGGCCTGGCTGAGCCGGGTCGGGTCGCCGCGCAACCAGGACGGAGCGTCGTCCAGCTCGATCCGCACCGGGAGCCCTTTATCCTGCGCCGCGTGCGCGATCACCGACTGGACGTTGTCGAAGATCGCCGAAAGATGGAAATCGGTGTTTTCCAGCCCGAGATGACCGGCATCGATCTTCGACAGGTCGAGCACGTCGTTGATCAAAGCCAGCAGATGATAGCTGGCCCGGTCTATCCGTTCGAGATGCTCCGCCTGCGCGGGTGTGATCAGTTCGCGTCGCAACAGGTAGGTCAGGCCGATGATCGCGTTCATCGGCGTGCGGATTTCGTGACTCATGTTGGCCAGAAAAGCGCTTTTGGCCCGGTTGGCGGCTTCAGCCTGCTGTCGAGCGACATCCAGTTGGCGGGTGCGCAGGCTGACCAGTTCTTCCAGGTGGTCGCGATGACGGTTGAGCTCGGCGCGCAACCGTTTCTTTTCGGTGATGTCGGCTATTACCGCCACATAATGGCTGATCGATCCGTCCGGCTGGCGTAAAGGACTGATGATCGCCGATTCGACATATTCCCCGTCATCCTTGCGGCGGTTGATGAACTCGCCGCGCCAGGTCTCGCCGCGCGTCAGCGTCTCCCACATCGCCCGATAAGTCTCGGCCGGCGTTTTTCCCGACTGCAGAACCCGCGAATTTTTGCCGAGCACCTCCGAACGTTGAAAACCGGTCGCCAGAACGAAAGCGTCGTTGACGTATTCGATTCGCGCCGCCAGATCGGTGATGACGATGCTTTCCGGACTTTGTTCAACGGCCAGCGACAGTTTGCGCAACTGTTCTTCGGCGCGCTTGCGCTCGGTGATGTCGTGGGTCACGGCCAGAACCACCTGGCGGCCGTCGAGTTCGATACGTCTCAAGTTGACATCGGCATGGAACATCTGCCCGTCGCGCCGGCGGTGATCCCATTCGAAGTGCAATTCGGCGCCGGCCATCGTCTGCGCCAGCAAGCGGGCCCCTTTCTTGCCGGATTCCTCGCCATCCGGTTGATAGGCGGGCGAGAGATCGTCCAATCCTTGTTCCAGCAAGCACTGTTTGTCTGGAAAACCGAAAGCTTGAACAGTCGCCCGGTTGCAATCGAATGGCTGACCGTCAGCAAACAGCCACATCGGCACCGGAGAGGATTCGAAAAGCGTGGCGAAACGTTGCTGGCCTTGGCGGATACGGCGGTTTTGCGTCAGCAGTCGCAGACCGCTGACGGTCAACAAGCCCAGCAGAGCCGCCAGGGCGCTGATCCAGCCGGCGTGTCGGTTCCACAGGTCGAACAAAGTGAAGTCGACCGGCTGCTCGTATGGCGGGAGTCGTAAGCGGCGCAGAACGTGGTCGACGTCGGCGTAGTCCGCCGGGATGGTGAACCCGCCGATTCCTGCCGCACGGGCGGCGTCGCTTCCCGCCGGTAAGGAAAGCAAAGCCACCGCCAAACGACGTGCCAGCGCGGATTCGACGTGCGACAGGGTTACCACTGGCCATTCGGGATACAGCCGCGTCGAACTGAGATAGGGAAACGGGGGATGAGTCTGGCGATGGATGATCTTCAGACGCTTGGGATCGAGTTTGCCTTCCTCGATCAACGCTTCGATTACTCCGCTGCGGACAAAACCGACGTCCGCCTGGCCAGTCAGCACGGCATCGACTGCACGGTCGTGCGGCATGCCGGTGATCAACAAGCGCTTTTCGTCTGGCAACGGCACGCCGGCGTCGAGCAGCTCGTACGCCGCCATCACGTACCCGCCCAGCGAAGCGGTACCGTTGGTGGCGATACGTTGTCCAGCGAGGTCTGCCAGATTATTCACCGTTGCATTTTCAGCACGGGTGAAAATCACCCCGCTGAAGACTGCCAATGAATAGCTGCCTTCCTGGGTGATCTGGGTCACCAGGGGCGAGGACAAGCGGTAGCGGTTCTTGAGGACGATGAAATGTCCTGGGTTGGTCAGCAGCACATCGACGCTATTCTGACGAACGGCGCTTTCGAGGTCGGCGTAGTCATGAACGCTCAGCAACACGCGGCGTTCTAAGACATTTTCCAGATAAGTCGCCAGTGGCTGCCACTGCCGCAAAGCCTGTTCTGGCGGACGTACCGCCAGAATCGCCAATTTCAAGGGAGGATCGGCCCAGGCGAATGACAGCAGAGCCATCCACAAGCACAGCGCACGCCAGCAGCTTCGTCGAACGGCTGCCAGGACGCGCAGCCATTGACGACGGTGTTCGACAACCGGCTCTGGTTGCAGAGCGAGGTCGGGTTTTGAAATCGAGGAGTCCATTGCCGCGTTCGCCACTTGTGGCCACCTGCGCCAGTCGTAATGGGCCATTGCCCGGTCAGCCAATCAAAGCAAGCGCGTTACGCGCATTTTCGTCAGTGACGTGGCCTCGAGCCGGCCGTCGATCGATGGATTCGGTATGGCGCCGGGACAACCAGCCGTTTGCCATGATTTAACGACCACATTCCATCGACCAACGGTGCTGGCCGCTCACCACGAGACGCGGAGTCAACGTCTGACGGGCTGGTAAAAACCATTTTATAGCAACTGATTTTTGCCGGTCAGGCAATTTTCGGCACGCGCATCCGACCGGTCCGGGCGGGTGCCCAGTGAGGACGCACTTAGACGATATCCAGGTGACCAATACCGGCTGCCAGATCCCGATCTTTGGCGTCTCGCCCGTGCAGTTTGATTTGCAGCCGCAGATCGTTCAATGAATCGGCGTTGCGCAGCGCGTCTTGATAGGTGATCTGTCCGGCTTCATAGAGATCGAAAAGCGCCTGATCGAAAGTTTGCATGCCGATTTCACGTGAGCGTTTCATCACTTCTTTGATGTCCTGGACTTGGCCTTTGAAGATCAGGTCCGAGATCAGTGGCGAATTGAGCATGACTTCGATAGCCGCGACCCGCCCTTTGCCGTCACGTTTCGGCAGCAGGCGCTGAGAGACGAAGGCGCGGATGTTCAGCGAAAGATCCATCAGCAACTGGTGGCGACGGTCTTCAGGGAAAAAGTTGATGATCCGGTCAAGCGCCTGGTTGGTACTGTTGGCGTGCAGGGTGGCCAGACAGAGGTGACCGGTTTCGGCAAAGGCGACGGCGTAGTTCATCGTTTCCCGGTCGCGAATCTCGCCCATCATGATCACGTCCGGCGCCTGACGCAGGGTGTTGCGTAGCGCCGCGTCCCAGGAGTCGGTGTCGACGCCGATCTCGCGCTGGGTGACGATGCATTTCTTGTGCTCATGAACGAATTCGATCGGGTCCTCGAGAGTGATGATGTGTCCTTGACTGCTGCGATTGCGGTGATCGAGCAGTGCGGCCAGTGAAGTGGTCTTGCCGGTACCGGTACCGCCGACGAAGATCACCAGTCCGCGCGTGGTCAAGGCGATATCCTTGAGCACCGGCGGCAGTTCAAGTTCGTCGAGAGTCGGGACGACCATGTTGATCGTCCGGCAAACGAAAGCCACCCGTCCTTGCTGGACCAGGGCGCTGACCCGGAAACGGCCGATGCCGGCGGGCGAGATCGCGAAATTGCATTCCTTGGTTGCCTCGAACTCGGCCGCCTGCCGGTCGTTCATGATCGCGCGAGCCAGTTCGGCCGAGTGCTGCGGCAGCAACGGCTGGTTGGATACCGGCACCACCTTGCCGTCGATCTTGATCGCCGGCGGGTAATTGGCGGTGATGAACAAGTCGGAACCGCTTTTCTGCGACATCAGCCGCAGCAGTTCATGCATGAATTTCAGTGCCTGATCGTGCTCCATCCGCTCTCTCCCGTGGCCTGTTCAGGCTCAGCCGCCGAAGCTGTCCTTGTTGGCCGCTTTGGTCTTGGCTTCGCTCAAGGCGACGACATTGCGCCGGACCAAGTCCATCAGGTTCTGGTCGAGGGTCTGCATGCCGAACTGCTGCCCGGTCTGAATCGAAGAATACATTTGTGCGATCTTGTTTTCACGGATCAGGTTACGAATCGCCGGTGTGCCGATCATGATTTCGTGCGCAGCCACGCGGCCGGTGCCATCCTTGGTTTTCAGCAGGGTCTGTGAAATGACCGCCCGCAACGATTCGGAGAGCATCGAACGGACCATCTCCTTTTCGGCAGCCGGAAAGACATCGACGATACGGTCGATGGTCTTCGCGGCGCTGGAGGTGTGCAAGGTGGCGAAGACCAGGTGACCGGTCTCGGCGCCGGACAGGGCCAGACGGATGGTCTCCAGGTCGCGCATCTCGCCGACCAGGATCACGTCCGGGTCCTCGCGCAGTGCCGAACGCAGCGCGTTCTGGAACGACAAGGTGTGCGGACCGACTTCCCGCTGATTAATCAGCGATTTCTTCGACTGATGGACGAATTCGATCGGATCTTCGACGGTCAGGATATGCGCGTATTCGTTTTCGTTGACGTGATTGATCATCGCCGCCAGAGTGGTGGACTTTCCAGAACCGGTCGGCCCGGTGACCAGCACGATTCCTCGCGGATATTCGGCGATGGTCTTGAAGATTCGTGGGCAATTCAATTCTTCGAGAGTCAGCACCTTCGACGGAATCGTCCGGAACACCGCACCGGCGCCGCGATTCTGGACGAAGGCATTGACCCGGAAACGCGCCAGATTCGGTATTTCGAACGAAAAATCGCATTCGAGAACGTCTTCATACGTTTTCCGCTGGCTGTCATTCATGATGTCATAAACCATCGAATGCACGTCCTTGTGCTCCATCGCCGGCAGATTGATACGTCGTACGTCGCCATTGACGCGGATCATCGGTGGCAGGCCGGAAGACAGATGCAGGTCGGAAGCCTTGTTCTTGACGCTGAAAGCCAGTAATTCGGTAATGTCCATCAGATCGGGTCCTGGGGTGGGCGGAGCGCGGTGATATACTTCTTCTCCTCTGCGCATCACTTGATTATGGTCACACTTACAAGCACTGGCAAGTTGCAAGCCGTTTTGACCCGTATCGACCAGGCGGCGCGACAGTTCGGACGCAATCCAGCGGTTATTTCGCTGTTGGCGATCAGCAAAACCTGGCCGGCGGCCGACATCCGCGCACTGGCCAACGCCGGCCAACGAGCTTTTGGCGAAAGCTACCTCCAGGAAAGTCTCGATAAAATGGCCGTTTTGTCCGATCTTCCCATCGAGTGGCATTTCATCGGTGCATTGCAGAGTAACAAGACTCGACAAGTGGCCGCTCATTTTGATTGGGTACACTCGCTCGATCGGCTGACGATCGCCGAGCGTCTGTCGGAACAACGCCCCTCCTTCCGTCCACCGCTATCTGTTTGTCTGCAGGTCAATCTCAGCGGCGAAGCCAGCAAAGGTGGCGTCTCCGTATCCGAAGCGCCGAGCTTGGCACGGGCGGTGGCCGTCTTGCCCGGATTGCGGTTGCGCGGATTGATGACCCTGCCCGCACCGAGCAGTGATTTTGAAACGCAGCGACGACCTTTTCGTTGCCTGCGCGAACTTTTGCAACAGCTGCAAACCGACGGCTTGTCAGTCGATACCTTGTCGATGGGCATGTCACAGGATCTCGAAGCGGCGATCGCCGAAGGCGCGACCCTGGTTCGTGTCGGTACCGCAATTTTTGGTGAAAGATAGTCAAACATGAGAATCACCTTCCTGGGTGGCGGCAACATGGCCAATGCACTGATCGGCGGTTTGCTCAAAACCGGTTTCGCGGCCTCGGATATCGCGGTGATCGAACTGGGGGCGCAGGGACGGGCCAAACTGCGTCTGGTGTACGGCGTGCGTTGTTACGAAACACCGACCGCCGCCGCGCTCGATTGTGACGCGCTACTCTTGTCGGTGAAACCGCAACAGATGCGCGAAGCCTGCGCGACCTTGCCTGAACTGCTCCGCCAACAATTGGTGATCAGCATTGCCGCCGGCCTGCGGCTTGCTGATCTGTCGCGCTGGCTGGGCGATTACACCAAGATCGTCCGCGCCATGCCCAACACCCCGGCGCTGATCGGTGCCGGCATCACCGGGCTGTGCGCGATGCCCGCGGTGTCGATGGCCGAACGTCTCGGCGCCGAACGCATCCTCCAAGCGGTCGGCAGCACCCTGTGGATTGCCGAGGAAGACCAGATGGATGCCGTAACCGCGGTTTCCGGCAGCGGCCCGGCTTACGTCTTCCTGTTCATCGAAGCCTTGCAGCAAGGGGCCCGGGAACTGGGGCTGTCGCCGGTGCAAGCGCGGCAATTGTCGATCGACACCGTCCTCGGCGCAGCGCGGCTGGCGGCGCAATCCGACGAAGCCGCCGCCGTGTTGCGCGAACGAGTGACCTCGAAGGGGGGCACCACCGAGGCGGCGCTGCGGACCATGGCTGAGCGCGGGGTGAAAGAAGGATTCATCGCCGGGATCATCGCCGCCAATGCCCGCGGACGGCAACTGGGCGAACAACTGGGCAAGGACGACTGATGCTGGCACAAGCCCTGCTGTTTCTCCTCGAAACGATCGTCAGTTTCCTGAGTGTCGTTCTGCTGCTGCGCTTTCACATGCAGCTTTTCCGCGTCTCGTTCAACAACCAGCTCGGGGTGTTCGTCGTCGAACTGACCAACTGGCTGGTCAAACCGTTGCGACGGGTCATGCCGGGGTTGTGGGGGCTCGATCTGGCCAGTCTGCTGCCGGTAATCGTCCTGCAAGCGGTGCTGATCTTTGCTTCGCTCTCCGTGCACGCTGGACTGGATGTCTGGGCGCAGGGTGCCAGTGGCCTGCTGCTGATCTGGCGAGCGCTGATGGCGACTGTGCGAATGAGCCTCTATCTGTTGATCGGCGCGTTGATCGTCCAGGCCGTACTGTCCTGGATCAATCCCTACAATCCAGTGAGCCAGCCGCTCGGACAATTGACGGGTCCGTTTCTCCGCCCGATCCAACGTCTGTTGCCGCCGATCGGGTCGATCGACCTGTCACCGCTGATCGCCATCGTCCTGGCGCAATTACTGTTGATGTTTCTCTGACCCGGTGGTCGATTGGCTGCACACCAACACAGACGGAATCGTGCTGACCATCCACGCCCAACCGGGTGCCAAGCGCAGTGAAGTAGTCGGTCTGCACGGTGATGCCTTGAAGATTCGTCTGGCGGCGCGGGCGGTGGACGGTCAGGCCAATGCCGCGCTGATCGCTTTCATCGCCGACAGGCTGGCCTTGCCGCGTTCCGCCGTCACTTTGAGTAAAGGCCAATCATCGCGCCATAAACGGCTGCAAATCCAAGGTGCGCCGGCCGACAGCCGGCAACGTTTACTAGCGTCGGTAGACGATATCGCCAATACTCCCGACCCGACGCCAGACTGACACCGCCCCGACGAGTTTCCGTCGATCGCTGATTCAGCGCCCCAACCGATGGAAGATTGCTGGTCTGGCGACGATCGATCGTGACATCCGACCAGCCTGCCGATCTTCGAATTCCAGCCGCCAACTCCCTTCTTGCCAGCTTCCTGGCACTGACTGGAAAGAACGCTCGCCGGAGTGAGAACGGAAAATTCGCGCTTGATCAGACATCGAAAACCGGTATAATCCGCCATTCTCGAAGCAACCGAGCTGTATGCTTTTACAGCACCTGATCCGGGATGGTCCGTCGGATGTGCCTCACAACGTTCCGGGTTTCAGTGTTCGGTCGTGCAAATTGGAGTGGTAGTTCAGTTGGTTAGAATACCGGCCTGTCACGCCGGGGGTCGCGG
>JAVMKC010000019.1:0-7649 GCA_031732795.1 Accumulibacter sp.
CCATACAAATCCTCACGCTGGCGGCGTTTCTTAAGAGGGTGTGAACGGTTACCCGAAAGGCCCGTTTAACCGTTTTTATTTTGCTGATAGCCGACTCAGCTATACTGGGTGACAGCAATCAAATGCCACGATCATTCGGTGTCATCGACAATTGTTTCAGGGTTTCGCCCATCGGCAAATCGAAATTGACCCCTGTGGGAGGGATCGGCGAGGCAAACCAGCGATGGTAAAGACGGGCGAATTCCCCGCTTTTCATCAGACTGACCAACGTTTCGTCGATCAGGCGTTTGAACGACGGATCTTGACGACGAAATTCGAGGCCGTGCGGTTCGAAACCATAATTTTCTGTCAATAAAGTCAGGGTGTCGCCGGCCGTTGCCGGTGCAGCAAGCAACAGTCGTCGAAGGCTGACATCACTGAGCGCCACGATTTCGGCGCGGCCGTTGAGCAGCGTTCGCAGCGTCTCGGCGTCATCCCGATCGACGCGGAAATTCGCCGCTACCCCCCGGCGGTCGGCGGCGGCTTTGACCATGACTGTCGCAGTGCTGCCGGCACGGGTGGCGATGGTTTTGCCGTTCATGTCGCTCAGTGAAGCAATCCCGAGGTCTTTGCGGGTCAGCGCCTGCACCGTCGCAACATAAGTGGTGACGCTGAAAGCGACCGAGCGTTGTTTTTGAACGGTATTGACCGAATTTCCGCAATGAAGGTCGATGCCCCCTGACTCGAGCATCACTTGGCGTGAAGCGTCGTTGGTTGTCAGATGGAATACCTTGAGGTCCGGACGCGCCAGTCTCGTTTTGATCGCTTCGGTAACCTGTCGACACAGATCGATCGAAAAACCGACCGGCTGGTCGCTGCCGTCGAGATGGGAAAAGGGCATGGCGTCTTCGCTGTATCCGAGGAGGATACTGCCGCGATGGCGAATGACGTCCAGTGTGCCGAGTGTCGGTCCCTGGGCGGCGAGCTCACTGGACAGCAGAAGACTCCCGAACACGATCAATGCGCGGCAGACGGAGAAAGACATCGATTTGTTCGCTGGGCGTGCCTTTGTCAAATCGCCACCTGGCTACTGGTTGCACATCGTGCACATCGGCCATGCTGCGGTTGCACGCAGCGAAGCCGCATTTCCTGTACCGATCGGGCCGAAAATCATGGCTTGTTGAGCGGGGGACGCACGGTGGAAGCCGGTGCCGGAACAGGCGTGCGCACCGAAGAAGCCGCAGCCGGTGGGTTGTTCATCACTTTTCCGACCCCATTGTCCGTGGCCGGAGCAGTCGTCGGCACCTTGGTGTCGACAAAACCGGTCGGCGAATTCTCGGTCAGTGCTTTGGCTTTGCGCCCCAGTGCTTCACGGTCGATGGGTTCAGCACCGGGCGTCAGCACCGGGCATAACTGGCCGGGATCGATGACGGTCAGTTCGCTTTCGGGTGGATCATTTTCGCTGTCCAGGCGTTTCAGTCCGAGTTTTTCCAGCAAGTGCCCCATGCCAGCGTAACTGCGCAGATAGGCCAGGGAAAGATCGATATCGGTATTGACCTGCGCGCGACGGGCGTCGAAGTATTCGTTTTGCGTGTTGAGCAGGTCGAGCAGGGTTCGTTGGCCGATGTTGAACTGGTCGCGATAGGCGTTGCGGGTTTTTTCAACCAGTTCGACTTGTTGAGCGACATAGGTCGATTGCTCGGTCAGGCGCAAAGTGTCGTTATAGGCGATGACCAGCGTCTGGCGCGTATCGCGACAACTTTTTTCGCGCTGGTCGAGGGCGATGTTTTTCCGCTCGCGGTATTGCCGGTGCCGGGAAAGATCCGAGCCGCCATTGAACAGGTTGTAGCTCAGCCTGACTTCCAGCAAGGTGTTGTCGTAGGAATCCTGGTAGCCCAGATAATTATGAACGTCTTCCCGTCGGGCATTGAAGTCGATGCGCGGCATGAAGGCGCTGCGACGGGCCTGGAGATCGAATTGCGAAGCTTCGACGTTTTCGATCGTCGCACGCAAAGCCGGATTGTCTTTGAACGCAACGCGCAAGGCCTCGTCGACCTTGTTCGGCAAGGCGTTGGCGAGTTGGGTCGGCGGGGGCATCACCTCCGGAGGCGCCTCACCGATCAGGCGCTGATAGCGGGCGGTGACATCGTGCAGGTTGGCCATCGTCGTTACCAGATTGACGTCAGCCAAAGCCAGACGGCTGGCCGCCTGATCGACGTCCACCCGCTTGCCGACACCGGAATCGGCGCGACGCTTGAGCTGCTCGAGCGCCGCTTGATGCTGAATGTAATTTTCTTCGGCAAGATAGACTTGGCGACGTTGTCGGATGACGTCGAGATAGGCCCGCCCAGCTTCCAGGGCCGTGTTTTCGGAAGCATCGAGCAATTCGAAATAACGCACCAATTTGGCTTTGCCCAATCGCCGAACCTCATTGACGGTGGCCAGGCCATCGAAGAGCATTTGTCTGAGACTGATCGTCCGGTCGTGGCTGCTGTAGCCGTTCGGCGCACTGGCGGCGCTGGCCGGGTGTACGCGGGTTCGCCCACTTCCCGCCGAAAGGTCGATCTTCGGAAAAAAACCGCCGCGGGCGACGCCGATTTCCTCGTCGGCCTCCTTGAACGCATGCCAGCGCGCCAGAACTTCTGGATTTTTCAGCACCGCCGCCTGAGCAGCCTGCTTGAGAGACATGGATTCGGTGGCTTGCTCGGTGGCAAGAAGCGGATTGACAAACAAAAGAGGGGTCAATAAGGCTACGGGGAGGAATCGATGCTTGCACATTCGGTAAATTCCATTTTTATTAAGTAATTGGAAATTTTTCCGTGAGTTGCGATTCGTTTTGGACAGCCTGGAAACGAAGTCTCGCTTTTCGGCGTCGGGAAGTTGTCGTTTCATTATACTCAGTAAAAAGCCATCCGCCATGTCGTTAACCTCTGTTCGTCAAAGGTTATTATTGTTGATAAATCATTTGTACCGGCTCGTCAATGCTCGTGCTGGGGGGCTGGTTCGTTGCTTGTGCAAGGGGTTGCTGGCGGTATTCGTCTGCTTCAACGTCGAGGCAGGTCTCGGCCTGAAAGATTGGCAAGCCCTGCTGATTGCGCGTTTTGGTCCGGCTCGGGTGACCTTGCTCAACGACTGGTATCAGCTGGTAATGACTTCGAAAGGTTGGTCTGAAGATTATAAACTGCAAAGAGTCAATGATTTTTTTAATAAAAATATCAGTTTCGATGACGATATATCGATTTGGCAGCAGTCGGATTATTGGGCGACGCCTTTGGAGACGATGGGACAGGGGCGCGGCGATTGTGAGGACTTTGCCATTGCCAAATATTTCACCTTGCGGATGGCCGGCGTGCCCCTGAACAAGATGCGCTTGATCTACGTCAAGGCCAAGCTGACGACACCGGTTGGCGAGAATCAGCAAGCGCATATGGTTTTGGCCTACTACGCCAGACCGGGCGCCGAACCGTTGGTTCTCGACAATTTGCAGAGCAGCATTCAGCCAGCGTCGAAGCGCCACGATTTACGACCGGTCTTCAGCTTCAACAGCGAAGGCGTGTTCGCCGGGGTCGCTGGTACCGAAAAGGTCAGCGCCGGGGGGCCGGGGCGTCTGTCGCGATGGGAAGACTTGTTGCGCCGCGCGCGTGCCGAGGGTTTCGACGACCTATGATGGACCATCAAGATTGAGAGGATGACACCCATGTCGATGTATCGCCAGTTCTGGCTTGCCATCCTGGTCAGTATGCTGATCGTCTTCACCGGCAGTCTGCTGGCATCGATGCTCAGCGCGCGCGCTTATCTGGAATCGCAACTGTCGATCAAGAACGCGGATAACGCGGCGGCGCTGGCGCTTTCGCTCAGCCAGAGCAATCCAGATACGGTAAGTATCGAACTGGCAGTGACGGCACTGTTCGATGGTGGTCATTACGAATCGATCCGGGTGGTCGACCCCGAAGGCAAGACGATCATTGAAAAAACGGCGAGCACCAACGAGTTATCTGCGCCGGCCTGGTTCGTCCAGGTGCTGCCGATGCGCGCCACCCCCGGCCAGGCGGAAATCAGCGACGGCTGGCAGCAGATCGGCCGGGTGACGCTGGTCAGCCACAGCCGTTTCGCTTATGCGGCGCTATGGCGCAGCGTCTGGCAGATGATCGCCGCCTTGGCCTTGGCCAGCGTTGTCGGTGGCTTGCTCGGTTCGATCATTCTTGGTCGTTTGAAGCAACCTTTGCAGGCGGTGATCGATCAGGCCAAGGCAATCACCGCCCGCCGCTTCATCAGTATTCCTGAACCCGATGTTCCGGAACTCAGGCAGTTGGCTTCAGCGATGAACGATACCGTCGGTCGTCTGCGGAACATTTTTGAAGAAGAGGCGGCACGCCTGGAACAGTTGCGCCGCGAAGCGAATATCGACCCGTTGACCGGTCTCGCCAACCGCACCTATTTCCTGGCACGTCTGCATCAAGCCATGGAATCCGAGGATACGGCGGAAGGCAAGTTGTTATTGGTACGTTTGGCTGACTTGGCGGAGATCAACCGGCGCCTCGGACGCGAGGCAACCGACGATTTCCTGCAGCAGATGGCTGACGCGATCGCCAAAAGTGCCGGTTCGGAGAATCAAGGCTTGTCGGCGCGGCTCAATGGCGCCGACTTTGCGGTGTTGCTTCCTGGCGAGCGTGACGCGAAAACGACAGCCGCCATCATGATGGCCAAATTGATCGAAGCGGCCAAACCCTTCACCGAACGAGAAACCGTGGCCTGGATCGCCTACGGGAGCTTCAGTCTGCAAACCGAAATTGGCAGTTTGCTAGCCCGGGTTGACGAAGCACTGGCCACGGCGGAAATGCAGGGGCCGAATATCATTGGCGAAGCAACGCCGGAACCTGGCGATCGGATGCCCCGCAACAATGCCCAATGGTCGCAGATGATCAGCCGCGCCTTGCAACAGCGATGGTTGCGTCTGGGCTCCTTCCCGGTGGTCGATCCTTCAGGAAGACTATTGCATCGGGAATGCCCCTTGCGGTTGCTCAGCGAAGAAAATGGTCGCTGGTTGCCGGCCGGACGGTTTTTGCCGTTGGCCGAACGACTGAAACTGACCCCGGCGCTCGATTTCGCGGCGGCGGAACTCGGCATCCTGGAGTTGCGGACGGATCTGTCCTTGCCTGGTTTGGCGATCAATCTTTCGGCCAGTTCGATCGTCGACGGCGATTTCCGAGAACGCCTGCTGCATCTGCTGACCCGGCACCCGGAAGAATGCCGCCGGTTTTGGTTGGAGGTTTCTGAAAACGGCGCGTTGCGTCACTTGGCCGAATTCAACGAGTTTTCCCGGCGACTCAAAGCTACCGGTTGTCGCATCGGCCTCGAGCATTTTGGCCACCAGTTCAGCCAGATTGGCGTGCTGCACGACCTGGGTCTGGATTATCTGAAAATCGACGCCAGTTTTGTCCGCGACCTGGACCATCATCAGGGCAACATTGCCTTCCTCAAAGGAGTAACCGCTATTGCGCACAGTATCGGCTTGCAGGTGATCGCCGAAGGCGTGGCCAACAGCTCAGAGCTGCGCGTCCTCGGCACGTTGGATTTCGACGGGGCAACAGGACCGGCAATCGGAGAAACCCCGGCGCTCTGGTCCACCGAATGAGAGGTTGTGAAGAAATTGTCACGAGCAGGCCAAGATGCTAGAGCGTGTCGTCACGAAATTTTTGAGCCAAAGGGTCATGCAGCCAATTTGCACGGCTGCGACGAATGATGATAGGTTTTTGGCGTAGCGCGTAGCAACACCTCGCCATTGCTTGAGATGCATAAAAGCGTTTTCCACAAGGTGTCGCTGTTTGTAGAGATGCTCATCGTAGCAGCGGGGGGCTTTACGATTTTTGCGTGACGGAATTTGCACTTGCATACCCTGGCTTTTGGCTTGAGCCTCAATCGCATCGCTGTCATAGCCTTTGTCCGCAATGAGGTGCTCGGCACTCAACCCTGCAATGAGAGTTGTAGCTTGCGAACAATCTGCTGCGGTACCCGCTGTAACACTGATTCGCACCGGCATACCAGCAGCCACGGCCAGATGTCTCTTGGTGTTGCGCCCCCTTTTGTCAGCCCTATGCCCTGATTCCCGCCCTTGGCCCCAGCAGCATGCGCATGCACTTGTGCACTTGTTGCACTAACTTGATCTCGCGTACCCGTTCCACCCTGCCGACGCCCGCCAGCTTTGGCCAGTGCTGGCGGATCGGTCGATCCAGCCACGTCAGATCAGTGACCCACAGGTGGTTTCTGGTTTCAATCCGGCCATGATCTTTTCCGATCGCCGAATAGCGACTGACCGGCAAGGTGCCAAACCCGCCCGTGTCGCCATCGGCAAAGAATTCCCGCAACGCCTGAGCCAAGGTCTCCTGATTGTCCTTGACCGCCAGAAGAGAGTCGCCGCCATGATCGACGATCTTCTGGGCGATTCCGGTCTGGCAACCGATGGCATCGATGGTGACGATGCAACCCTTGAGGTTCAACGTGTCCAGCAATGCCTTGATGCCGGCAAGCTCATGTCCCTTGCCCCGGGTTCCCTCCTGACCCAGACACAGCCCGCTGCCGGTGGCAAATGCGCTGATCATGTGCAGAGCCGTGCTCTCCCATCGCGAGAGGGCAATGCAACACTTTTTCTGTAAATAATCCGTGGCGATTCCATCGAGATAGGTAGATCAATCCTTCAAGTTGAGATAGACCTTGCCGGTCATCCACTCCTCGTCGCACTCGGCAAGCAAGGCAGAGACGAGACGCAGACAGGATGCGGGATTGGGGAAAATCGAGGCGACGCGTGTGCGGCGCTTGATCTCGCGGTTGATACGTTCGAGGCCGTTGGTGGTGCGCAGGCGGGTAAGAATGCCTCGAAGAAACCGCCCGCGGGTAGCCCCAAACGGATTCGCGGCGCGGTGCATTGCCGTCCTCCGCTCTTCGGGCGCTACGCGCCCTCATCGCTGCGGCCGGCAATGCACCGCAAAGCCAGCTGGCTACAAATTTACAGAAGAGATGTTGCACTAACCGCGAGAGCCACAGACCGTCTTGCCGTCCAGTGCCACGACGCCGCCAACCACGCCGACCAGACCGGCTATCCAGCTTCGAAAGCATTGTTCAAAGACCGTGGCATCAAGTATCCGGAAGACCCGGCCAAAGGTGTCATGCGAGGGCGTGTCACGCGCCAGCACCAAATACTGGCGCAGCCAGGCTTCGTTATCCTCGGCCCAGTCTGCCACGTCCGCCCACGTGTCCGCCCCGCACAGCACGGCGCACAGCGCACAGCGCACAGCGCACAGCGCACAGCGCCATCAGAATCATCTCGCGCAAATCATGCCGTTGTGCCGGCCCCGTGCGAGGGTCTTGCAGCCCAGCAAATGCCTCAGTCAGCCTCATTTCCAGCCTCGACAAAAGTCGAGAGTAAACGCCCTTTCAGCAGGGTTTACGAGCCCGCGTCATAACTCGTTGTCTGTGAACGCCTTTTCGTCAGGGTTTACGACGTCTGCGTATGCGATGGCCCTGAGAAGAGTCCGTGTAATCGCAAACCCGAAGGGCGTTGATGCTACAATCCCAGCTTGGGGGAGATTGCGTCCTCCTCCAGAGGTCTAGAGCGGGTGTAATTCAATGGCAGAATTCCTGGTTCCCAACCAGACAACGAGGGTTCGATTCCC
>JAVMKC010000020.1:0-7631 GCA_031732795.1 Accumulibacter sp.
TCACCACCGAATATCTGGTCAACGCCGACCAGATCCAGATCAAGATGGCGCAGGGGGCCAAGCCCGGCGAAGGCGGTCAGCTTCCCGGGCACAAGGTCTCGGAATACATCGGCTTTCTGCGGCATTCGGTGCCCGGAGTCGGCCTGATTTCGCCGCCGCCGCACCATGACATCTACTCGATCGAAGATCTCGCGCAACTGATCCATGACCTGAAGAGCACCAACCCCAAGGCGTCGATCAGTGTCAAACTGGTTTCCGAAGTCGGCGTCGGCACGGTTGCCGCCGGGGTCACCAAGGCCAAGGCCGATCACCTGGTGATTGCCGGCCATGACGGCGGCACCGGCGCCAGTCCGCAATCGTCGATCAAGCACGCCGGCTCGCCATGGGAACTCGGTCTGGCCGAAACGCAGCAGACACTGGTCCTCAACCGCCTGCGCGGCCGCGTCCGCGTCCAGGTCGACGGCCAGATGAAGACCGGTCGTGATGTGCTGATCGGTGCGCTGCTCGGTGCCGACGAATTCGGTTTCGCCACCGCGCCGCTGGTCGTCGAAGGCTGCATCATGATGCGCAAATGTCACCTCAATACCTGCCCGGTCGGCGTCGCCACGCAGGACCCGGTGCTGCGCCGCCGGTTTACCGGTCAGCCGGAACACGTGGTCAATTACTTCTTCTTCGTCGCCGAGGAAGTGCGTGAATTGATGGCCGGCCTGGGGATCCGCCGTTTCGACGACTTGATCGGCCGCTGCGATCTGCTCGACATGCAAGACGGCATCAGCCATTGGAAAGCCAAGGGTCTCGACTACAGCCGGATTTTCCATCGGCCGGTCAATGCCAGCGGCAGCGCCGTCTACCATTGCGAGGAACAGGATCACGGGTTGGCCAAATCGTTCGACAATCGCCTGATCGAACTCGCCGCGCCGGCCATCGAGCGCCGCGAAAAAGTGAACATCGACCTGCCGGTGCGCAACGTCCACCGCACCGTCGGTGCGATGCTCTCTGGACGCATCGCCGAGCGCCACGGACACGCTGGGCTGCCGGAAGACACGGTGCATATCCATTTGCAGGGCACTGCCGGACAAGCCTTCGGCGCCTTCCTGGCGCGTGGCGTGACACTCGATCTGGTCGGCGAATGCAACGATTATGTCGGCAAGGGCCTGTCGGGCGGCCGGATCATCGTCCGGCAGAATCCAGATTTCCGCGGGGAATCGCCCGGCAATATCATCGTCGGCAACACCGTGCTTTACGGCGCCACTGAAGGTGAAGTCTTCTTCGCCGGCGTCGCCGGTGAGCGTTTCGCCGTGCGCAACTCCGGCGCCACGGCGGTCGTCGAAGGCGTCGGCGATCACGGTTGCGAATACATGACCGGCGGTACGGTCGTCGTCCTTGGCCACACGGGTCGGAACTTCGCGGCCGGGATGTCCGGCGGCGTGGCGTACGTTCTCGACGAGGACGGCACTTTCGAAGCGCGCTGCAACATGACGCAGGTATCACTGGAGCCGGTCGAGGAAGAATTCGCCGCCCGCCAAGGCAGCGACGCCGGCGACGATCTGGAAGGGCATGGCAAAGTCGACGTCCGCCATCTCGGGGTGATCGACGAAGTCCTGCTCAAGGGCCTGATCGAGAAGCACTACCGCTACACCGACAGCCGGCAGGCGCGCCGCCTGCTCGACGACTGGCACAACGCACGTGCGCGTTTCGTCAAGATCATGCCGCATGAATACCGCCGGGCACTCAAGGAACTGGCGGCGCAAAAGCAACTGGAGGCAGCATAACCATGGGTAAGCCGACTGGATTTCTCGAATACCAGCGTCTGGCCGAAGTCGCCGAGCCGGTCGAATCGCGCTTGCATCACTACCGCGAGTTCGTGAACACGCTCACCGACGAGCAGGCCAAGGTACAGGGCGCTCGTTGCATGGACTGCGGAATTCCCTTTTGCAACAACGGCTGCCCGGTCAACAACATCATTCCGGACTGGAACGATCTCGTGTATCGCGGCCAGTGGAAACAGGCTTTGGCCGTATTGCATTCGACGAACAATTTTCCCGATTTCACCGGCCGGATCTGCCCGGCGCCGTGCGAAGCCGCCTGTACGTTGAACATCAATACCGAGCCGGTCGGCATCAAATCGATCGAGCACGCGATCGTCGACAAAGGCTGGGAAGAAGGGTGGATCGTTCCGCAACCGCCGCAGGCGAAAACCGGCAAACAGGTGGCGGTCGTCGGTTCCGGTCCGGCCGGCATGGCCGCCGCCCAGCAACTGGCCCGCGTCGGCCATCGTGTCGTCGTCTTCGAAAAAAATGACCGGATTGGCGGTCTGTTGCGCTACGGCATTCCCGATTTCAAATTCGAAAAGTCGCATCTCGACCGGCGGATCGCGCAAATGACCGCCGAAGGTGTCGAATTCCGGGTCAATCAATGCGTGGGCGGAGATCATCCCGACGCCATTCCCGTGGACCGGCTGCTGGCTGAATTCGACGCCATCATTCTCGCTGGTGGTGCCGAAACGCCGCGCGACTTGCCGGTTCCCGGCCGGGAACTTGCCGGCGTGCATTTCGCCATGGAGTTTCTGCCGCAGCAAAACAAGATCAACGCCGGCGACACGCTGAGCGAGCAGATTCTCGCCACCGACAAACAGGTGGTGGTCATCGGCGGCGGCGACACCGGTTCGGACTGCGTCGGCACCAGCAATCGCCATGGCGCGCGTTCGGTGACGCAATTCGAAGTGATGCCCGAACCGCCAGTGCAGGAAAACAAGAGCATGACCTGGCCTTATTGGCCGTTGAAGTTGCGCACCTCGTCCTCGCACGAAGAAGGGTGCGCGCGCGATTTCGCGGTGTCCACCAAGGCATTCATCGGCGAAAACGGCCGGGTGCGCGCCTTGAAAGTCGTCCGCGTCGAGTGGCAGAACGGTCGGATGAGCGAGATTCCCGGCAGCGAATTCGAGTTGCCGGCCGATCTGGTGCTGCTGGCGATGGGTTTCGTTTCGCCGGTCAAATCGGGTCTGCTCGAGCAACTGGCGGTGACGCTCGACGAACGCGGCAACGTCAAGGCGAGCACCGATGGTCCGGGCTGCTACGCGACCAGCGTGCCGAAGGTCTTCGCCGCCGGCGACATGCGGCGCGGTCAGTCGCTGGTCGTCTGGGCGATTCGCGAAGGGCGGCAGTGCGCACGCGAAGTCGATGGCTTTTTGATGGGCCGCAGCGATTTGCCGCGCTGAAGCAACGACATTCGCCGATAGTTGATTGCTAGGAGCCTGTCGGACTTTGGCTGATCGACTGCGCCAGTGGGAATAGCGGTCCATTTTTCCCCGATTTCTCGTTGCATAGGCCCACTATGCACCTCGACATCGGGAAGAACTGTCCACGCTTTCCCACTTGGCTCGTGACGATCGCTCAAGCCCGACAGGCGCCTAGGCCTCGCCTCTGAAATCGTCCATTCCGACTACATTTGCCATATGAAAAATTTGTTTGGAAACAAATTTTTTCAATTCATCGGGATTGCTTGTCAAATATATGTAGGTCTCGGTTGGCTTGGTGTCGTTGGTGGGTTTTCAGACACAGGCACAATATTTTCAGTAGTTGGTGGGCTGCTCTTCCTGGTCACTGGGTTAGCATCGCTATGGGATGTCCTGCGCAACCATGCGCCACATCAAGAGAATAGAGGCCGACCAGAACCGTCTTCTGAGGTTTTGGCTTTAGCGCGTGCCGGCAATATGATCGCTGCAATAAAGGTTTACAGAGAACAAACGGGCGCAGGGTTGAGGGAAGCAAGAGAGGCCATTGAAAATATTACAGTCCAATAGTTCCAAATAAGTCCCATGCCTACTAAGAAATCATTCAACCGGACGCCGGGTAAGCGCCTTCTCGCTGCCGCAAGCAGGCCTCTGGACGGCGCAAGTTAATTCAAACGATGGAGGACGGCAAGGCCCAGAAAGGCCTTGCCGTTTTTCTGTTCAGGCGGTATCCATCGGCCTGCCGGTTTGCCAAACCATGCTGTCTTTGTGACATTTTTGCAATTTTTTGCTGCTATATCTGAAAGAATGTCGTCGAACGCGACGGCCAGGCAGGTGCCCGTCGGCCTGTCGGAGCATCGCTCCCGCTTGCAGGTCAAGCGGGCCTCCAAGCACTTGTCCGTCAATTTGTCTGCCAAACTGTCTGTCAAACGGAGTCTGAGTTGATGAATATCGTCATCCTTGCCGCCGGGCAAGGCAAACGCATGCATTCCAATCTGCCGAAAGTGCTCCATCCGCTTGCCGGCAAAGCCCTGGTGGCGCACGTCATCGATACCGCCCGCCATCTCAAACCGCAAACCCTGTGCCTGGTTTATGGTCACGGCGGTGAAGCCCTGCAACAAACGATCGTCGCGCCGGATCTGCGCTGGGCCTTGCAAGACCCGCAACACGGTACCGGCCACGCGGTGATGCAAGCCTTGCCGCATTTGAGCGATGCGCCGACGACCTTGATCCTCTACGGCGACGTGCCGCTGATCCAGGCGGCGACGCTCGAACGTCTGCTGCACGCGGCCCGCGATGCCCTGGCCATCCTGACCGTCGAACTCGCCGATCCATCGGGTTATGGGCGCATCGTCCGCGATGCCGCCGGCGAGGTGCTGCGCATCGTCGAGCAACGCGATGCCAGCGCCGAAGAACGGGCGATCCATGAAATCAATACCGGCATCATCGCGCTGCCGACGGCGCGGCTGGCCGATTGGTTGGGCCGGTTGTCGAACGACAACGCGCAAGGCGAATATTATCTGACCGACATCGTCGGCATGGCCGTCGCCGCGGGGGTGACCATCCGCACCGCGCAGCCGGACCATGCCTGGGAAGTCCTCGGCGTGAACAGCAAAGTGCAACTCGCTGAACTCGAACGCGTCGCGCAACGCCGCATCGCCGACCATCTGCTCGAACAGGGCGTTCGTCTGGCCGACCCGAACCGTCTCGACGTCCGCGGCGAACTGCGTTGCGGACGCGACGTGTTCATCGACGTCAATTGCGTCTTCGAAGGCGAGGTGGTGCTTGAAGAAGCCGTCGAAATCGCTTCGACCTGCGTGATCAAGAACGCCCGCATCGGCGCTGGCACCCGCGTCGC
The DNA here is from genome assembly GCA_031732795.1 of Accumulibacter sp. Lineage (GTDB taxonomy): Bacteria > Pseudomonadota > Gammaproteobacteria > Burkholderiales > Rhodocyclaceae > Accumulibacter. Next base: position 5,091 of record JAVMKC010000020.1, read on the forward strand.
GGCGTTCAGCCACATCGAAGACGCGGTGGTCGGGCCCGATGGCGTGATCGGCCCGTTCGCCCGTCTGCGCCCGGGCACCGAACTGGCGGCCGGCGTCCATATCGGCAACTTCGTAGAGCTCAAGAACAGCCGTTTCGCCGCCAATTCCAAAGCCAATCACCTGGCGTATGTCGGTGACGCCATCGTCGGCAGCCGGGTCAATATCGGCGCCGGAACGATCACCTGCAATTACGACGGCGCCAATAAATTCAAGACGGTGATCGAAGACGACGCCTTCATCGGCTCCGATACCCAACTCGTCGCGCCGGTGACCGTCGGCCGTGGGGCGACACTGGGCGCCGGAACGACGCTGACCAAAGACGCTCCGCCTGACGCCTTGACCCTCTCGCGCGCCAAGCAAGTGACCATCCCCGGCTGGAAACGGCCGCAAAAACCGAAAAAGTGACAGACTATGTGTGGCATCGTTGCCGCGGTCGCTGACCGCAATATCGTCTCGGTTCTCCTCGAAGGACTGCGCAAACTGGAATACCGCGGATACGATTCCGCTGGTCTGGCGTTGATCAACGGCAACGGGCTGCATCGGCTGCGCGCCGTCGGCCGTGTCGCCGAACTGGCCGCCCAGGTCGATGGCTCCTCGCAGGCCGCCGGCCACACCGGCATCGCCCACACCCGCTGGGCGACGCATGGCGTGCCCTGCGAACGCAACGCCCATCCGCACATCTCCGACGGTCTGGCGGTGGTGCACAACGGGATCATCGAAAACCATGAGCCGCTGCGCGCCTGGCTCAAAGCCGCCGGTTATCAGTTCACCTCGGATACCGACACCGAAGTCATCGCCCATCTGATCGCTTACCATCTGAAAACCGAAGATGATTTCCTGACCGCCGTCCGGCTGTCCGTCGCCCAGTTGCAAGGCGCCTACGCCATCGCCGTGCTGCGCGAAAGCGACCCGAGTCGCGTCGTCGTCGCCCGCGAAGGATCGCCGCTGTTGCTCGGCCTGTGCGAAGACGGCTGCTACGCCGCTTCCGACGCCTCGGCGCTGATCCAGGTCACCCGCCGGATGGTGTACCTGGAAAACGGCGATTTCGCCGAACTGCAGAACACCGGCTATCGCATCGTCCGGGTCGATGGCACCCCGGTCGAACGTCCCGAAACCGAATCGCATCTCTCGGCCGACGCCGTCGAACTCGGGCAATACCGCCATTACATGCAGAAGGAAATCTTCGAGCAGCCGACCGCGCTGGCCAACACCCTCGAAATGCTCGGCATGGCGCGCAGTATCCAGCCCGGCTTGTTCGGTGCGGTCAGCGAAACGGTGCTCAAGGACGTCCGCCAGGTGCTGATCATCGCCTGCGGCACCAGCTACCATGCCGGTCTGGTCGCCCGCTACTGGCTCGAATCGATCGCCGCCGTCCCCTGCACGGTGGAAGTGGCCAGCGAATACCGTTACCGCGAATCGGTTCCCGACCCCGACACGCTGGTGGTCACCATCTCACAGTCCGGGGAAACCGCCGACACGCTGGCGGCGCTGCACCACGCCAAAGCGCTGGGCATGCACCGCACGCTGTGCATCTGCAACGTTCCCGAATCCTCGCTGGTCCGCGAAAATTCCCTGCGTTTCATCACCCGCGCCGGTCCGGAAATCGGCGTCGCCTCGACCAAAGCCTTCACCACCCAGTTGGCCGCGCTCTATCTGCTGACGCTGGTGATGGCCAAATTACGCGGTCGCCTCGATGAAGCGGCCGAAGCAGCCGAACTGCACGCCGTCCGTCACCTGCCGGTCGCCGTCGGCAAAATCCTCGAACTCGAGCCGGAAATCAAGCGCTGGTCCGAGCGTTTTTCGATGAAACAGCATACATTGTTCCTCGGCCGTGGCCGCCACTACCCGATTGCCATGGAAGGCGCGCTCAAACTCAAGGAAATCTCCTACATCCACGCCGAAGCGTACCCGGCCGGCGAACTGAAGCACGGCCCGCTGGCGCTGGTCGACCGCGACATGCCGGTGATCGCCGTCGCCCCCAACGACGCGCTGATCGAAAAACTCAAATCCAATCTGCAGGAAGTCCGCGCCCGCGGCGGCGAGTTGTACGTCTTCGCCGACGCCGACAGCGAAATGAAGGAATCCGACGGCATCCAGGTGCTGCACCTGCCGGAACACTACGGCGCACTGTCGGCGCTGCTGCACGTCGTGCCGCTGCAACTGCTGGCCTACCACGTGGCGATGGTCCGCGGCACCGATGTCGATAAACCGCGCAATCTGGCCAAATCGGTGACCGTCGAGTAAGGAGCTGTCGAGGTTTTAGCGGGTTGCGAGGATCAAGCTGAACCCAGGAAAACGAAATCGCTAACCCGCCAGCAGAGTCGAAGACTCACCGTTCTGTGAAAACGCCCGGCTTGCCGGGCGTTTTTTTCGATCGCAGGGAAGAAGGGGTGGGCTGCCGAAGCGTCCAGACGTTTGATGATCAATCGGGACGGTCACCCCGGACGGGCATAAGCGCTAACTTTACATTGATGACATCATCGTCTCACATTGATAACGCC